>JAFXFO010000033.1 GCA_017520425.1 Lachnospiraceae bacterium
ACAATAAGCAAACATATTGTAGCCCATGATGCCCTGACCTGTGGATACATAGCTGTCCGCGTTGATAAACCGGCCTGTCTTCGGATCGTAGTATCTGCTGTTCAGATAATAAAAGTCTGTTTCACTATCGTAATAATATCCTCTGTAACGTAAGGGATTGGCTTCTGCCATGGTTCCCGTGGCGCTTACGATATTACCGTAGGGGTCGTATTCGTAGGAAGCCACGGTGGCTCCTGTGCTGTCTATCATGCGGATGACATCACCCTGAGCATTTAACAGGTAGTAGTAGATGGTGCCGTTGTATTGTAAGGCGTAGGGGCGACCGTTCATGTCATAGTAGAAGTACATGATGGTGCCTGCACTGTGAATGCCCGTATTGCCGGATACACACTCCTGCAAAGGCCTGCCATCCTCCCAGATATAGGTGTGGGATACATCCCCCACACGCTTCACGCTTCTGGTGCCATCCACATCGTAGGTATAGGTGATGGTGGTGCCGTCGGATGACACGGCTGACATTAACTGCCTACAGAGCCTTCATCTATTTAAAATTCTACTATATATTTGTTATTATTTCTACTATTTTTCTTCAGTAGGTTCCACTACGTATTCCGTAGCGCTCTTTAACATCCTATAAATAACAATGATTAAATTGTCCTGTAACAGAAAAATCGGGAATGTTCTATTGGCGACAACCGCCATGGAACATTCCCGAGACATAATTCAACTAATTTATTCCTGCATTTGCCATATCTATTGCTTTAATCAATGATTTTTTTAATTGTTCCCAATCTCGACTTTGTTTCTTATATATCGGATTTTTCCAGTTACCATTATTTATTAATTGCAAAATAAATTTCCCAGTCTCATCATATTCTGAATACCACCCCAAATCAATTAAGTAACCATTTTCATATTCTACTTGCAATAAGTCTTCTGTTAAACAATCTTCTTGTTCCGAGAATGGCAAATTAAAATTAACATGAAATTCATTATAAGTAATTCTTCCAGCTTTGAAATCTATTGTCGTCATAATAGTACCTCTACTTTAACAATTTATTATATTCACTTTCTGATAGTGGATGACCATGGATTGTATCAGCACTACACTCTATTTTTACATAGTATGTTTCTTTACCCTCTGTAGCTCCAATAATTGTATCGTACTTTTTAACTTTCCAATTTTTTCCGTTTGTTACAGGGATTCCAGTACTCCAAGCTTCTCTTTCAAATGCTTCAATATCCACAATACTTGTATGATATTTTGCAGGACCACTCTTCGTAGACTTTATGACCTGTTTCCACGACATACCTTTATCTGAAAAATGTTTGTATCCGCGATTTGTCCAACTAACATTAGAAGAACTACCACTCTGGTATGCTAAACACATAGGAATTCTAAGCAGTCTTTTTCTATCTATTGCTTATTCTTAATTCCTATATCACAATTATCCTGTAATAGATAGAGATGTGCGTCACCACTCTTGAGGCACATTTTTGTGACCCCGCCAGAAAGACTGCTCCCTCTGCTTTGCAGGATTTTGCGTATTAGCTGGATGTTGGCAGTAAGTTACTGTACTTCGCATATCGAACCAGATTGTAATCCGCATTGAAGTGAGGATTCTATCTACTTACAACACACAAACGAAAGGAGATTCTTTATGTACATTATTGGAATCGACATTGGTAAAAACTATCACGAAGCATCTATCATTGATTATTCCGGAAAGTTAATCGGTCGTTCTTGTCGCTTTTCCAACACTCACAGAGGTGCTGACAAACTCATGGAACACATCAACAAAAACATTGGCAATTCGGAGGTTATATTCGGTATGGAAGCTACAGGACACTATTGGTATTCCATCTATTCTTTTCTAAAATCAAAAAGCTACACTGTCTACGTCATCAATCCCATCCAGTCAGACAGTCTCAGAAGTATGTATATCCGCCAAACCAAAAATGACTCCAAAGATTCTTTCCTAATCGCTGAAGTCATTCGTTTTGGTCAGTTTACAACCACTTCTCTTGCTGACGAAAACCTTCTTGCCATGCGCCAGCTCTGCAGGTATAGGGACTCTGTGGTTGATTGTAGGACAGAAATCAAGCTCCGTATTTCCACAATACTGGAACTGATTTTCCCTGAGTATGAGATACAGTTTTCTACTCTTTGGGGCAACACATCAATGGGTATATTGGAAACTTACATCACCCTGACCAAATCGCCAACGCTTCCATTGATGAGTTGTTCTCCCTGATTAAAGATAAAAGCCACAACAAACATACCATGAAGAAAGCCCTTTCTATCAAGGAAACTGCCGCTGATACCTTTGGTATTAAGATAGCACAAAGTGCCTTTGCTTTTCAACTAAATTAGCTCTTTGAACGCTTAAACTTCTTAAACGCACAGATTGAACAGTTGGATAACGAAATCATCAAATACTATGAAACCTTTGACTGTTATCTGCACACCATTCCGGGTATCGGCATTATCGCTGCTGCAACTATACTGGGTGAAATTGGTGACATCAATCGTTTTAGAAACTCTTCCGCATTGGTAGCATACGCAGGCATCGATCCGTCCGTCAAACAATCCGGTGAATTCAATTCCACCCACAACCATATGTCCAAACGTGGTTCACCTTACCTGCGACACGCCATCTTCCTCGCAGCAACCACCTGTACCTTCCATGACAGCCCTCTGCATGCTTACTATAAAAAGAAACGTAACCAGGGAAAACACCACCTGACTGCCGCCGGAGCTGTGGCTCACAAGCTTACCACCGTAATTTATGCCGTTCTTAGGGATGGTAAGCCATATGAAACGAAAAAGTTTGTATGATGGTCGGTAATGATACTGATTATGTAAGTCTCCTGAAAGGGAGGCTTAATTGTGGTGCCAAATTTATAAAAAAATATTAATCATCATAACCCCCTCTCTCATATAAGTACACCCTTGATTATTTTGTGAAGCCACTAATTCATCCACTGGATACCCTAATTCTAACCATTTATCAGAATAGAAATTTAGAAATCTAGGCAATTCATTTTTATGTAATTCGATTTTCATTTCAATAACATAAGTATTTTCCATTTTCCAATAGGGCATAATGTTTTTAACTTCTTTAGAAATAATAATCTCTTCTATTTCGTTTAAACTGCCTTCAACTAATTGAATTGCTTGATCTTCCATTTTTGACTCAATAAAAAACTTAATAATCATTAAAATTCTCCCTATTTATGCGTTATCTTCCCCTCCAAGGATACATTTAAATGTGCATTGTCGCGACTCAACCAACCTAATTTTTCCCGTCCTTGTTTTGATAATTGAACATCCCATTCAAATGCTTCGCCAGCAGTTCTTGAAGGTCCTTTTGTCCAGATATTATCAAATCTATCAACAAAACCTCCATTAACCTTTTTCAATGGTTGAGTAGCTGTCCAATCTTTTTGAGGAACAAACCTTATCTTACCCTTTGTTGGTAACATATTTTTCTTTAAAATGGTCTTTTTACCTAAAGTAACACTTGACTTCCCATAGCTGGTCTTAACATAAACTCTTAACCATTATAGTAATCCAAGCCGATGCCCCTACCCCGAAAAAAGAATACACTTCTCAAAGCCGACCGCTACATCTGCTTAAAATTTTATCACATATTTGCCATTTTCACTACATATTTTCGCCAGCATTTTCCATGACTGGCATACGGTACTCCGTACCGTTCTTTAACATCCCATAAATAACACTGATTAAACGTCTGGAAATACAAATCAGTGCCTGTTGGCTGGTCTTTCCTTCTGCCTTACGTTTCTCATAGTATGCTCGCACTACAGGATTTCTCGGTGTACCTTGTGAAGATATCTGCACCATCTGAACCGCAAGAAAGTATATCGTTGCCTGCAATCGTCTGTTACCCTGCTTGGTAGCCATATCCTTACCTTTACCGCTGGATGATAAATGAAGCGGTGCAATTCCGGCAAACTGAGCTAGCTTATTGGCATTACTAAAGCGTTTGATATCACCGATTTCAGCAAGAATCTTCACTGCTGTGATGACATTTACACCGGGAATAGTTGTAAGCGTGCAGCCAAGCATCTTATACATCTGTTCCAGCATCTTGTCTACCTCTGCCAGTTGGCTGTCATAGTGCTGTAAATCGCTGACAATGCTAAGAGTAACCATGTCTCTGGCATCCTGGTAAGCATTATTTTTTACCTTATCACTAACTACCGCATCCAAGATTTTTTCGCAGGTCTTGGTGGAACATTTATTATGGCTAACTGGAACAAGTTCTGCTCGCAAATCTTCCACAGACTTACCCTTCAAATACTTTCTGGATGGGTAATGCTCCCAGAAATATAATGCAGTAGGTCTGCTGATGTCATTAAAAAACTGTTTGTATGACGGATAGGCAATGCACAACTGCTCATGCAACTGATTTACCAGTCTGGTTCTCTGTTTCATGATATTGTCCCTACGATGCACCAGTTGTCCAAGTGACCAGTAGCCATCATTGGGGCAGGCATCCGGAAGTTTGTCCAGCATATTTAACGTTGCAAGGGCAATAGCTTCCGCATCGTCACTGTCGCTCTTGCGGTACATGGCACCTCGGTGTTTTGCCTGACGATGAGATATGGCGGTATTTACATCCTTAACCAGATACCCCTTGTCAAGCAGCCAAACCGCTAAGGCTCTGCCGTAACCATAAGCATTCTCCAGTCCAAAAACTATAATCTTACCATCAATATTACACTTTTTTACTTTTGTTGCCAGCTTAGGAAAATCGGCTGGTTTGTTTGGAAACGTAATCGCTCCCAGCTTTTGATTGTAACAGTCAATAATGACTGCAGTGTGGGTCTCCTTGTGCAGGTCGATACCCACGTAAACATAATTCTCTTTAATCATAAAAATCAACTCCATTCTCAATGTTTGACAAAATGCAAGCAATCTCAACAGATAAGCCAGTGTCCCAGAATTACGCATCTGCAACTGGGTCGGCACGAGTGGTACAGCTATTCAATTTCTGGTCAGACACAAAGCATTCCGCAAAGGAACACCGCTGACTTTCATGGAGATGGATACATCCTGCAGAACACAGGAGTCACGAAAGGCTTACGAATCGCTTCCGTGGTGTGTGATGTTAACTCTGAACAGAAAAGGTTGCAAGTTGAATTTTTGATCTTGGAGCAGATTTTTTATTAGAACCACTAAAATGAGCAGAATTGGCTTTATGCCATAGAGCAAAAACAGAGAAAAAACAGTAAATATGCACAATTTTACTATCCGAGCATACAAAACAACTTTCTCTTGCCCTTGTGAGAGCCTGTGTTGCCCCTGTGTGCAATTTTAAGAGCGAAGTCGAAGTAGTTACCTATAATGGAAAATTTGAGCCTTGTTGGGGAAATGTGAGCGATTTGATTTTTTAAGATAGTGCCAAAATAAGTAGGGTCGAAAATAGTGCAGGTTAAAGGGCTTATGCCGCCAGAGGACGGCCTAAGCCGGAAAACACCCACCGGCAGAGCCGTTGGGAAGATGTCAGCATAGCATAACTTTTCCTGCTGATCAAAATTTATTATGCTTTGGGACAATTTTGTAGGGATTGCCATGTAACAGAAAAATAGGAGATGCGCCATAACCCATAGTAGCTACGGAACATCTCCCATTATGTGTTCTTGTTTAGGTATTAAGGAAATATTTCATCCCCCTTGTACCCCCTCTTGCGTGCCATTGTAACATGGACGCTTTAGATTCGTCAAGGAGAACTACATTGTTAGTCTGAATCCTTTCTCCTGTAGTTTAATTAGCTCATCATTAACATATGCCTTAATCAAATACTCTCCTTTTTTGATTTCTTGATAAGGTACATGCTTTTTTATCCAACGATTTAGCATTTGATAATCTTTAATAAATGCTATATCTTTTTTTATAAGTACTCCATTTTCGTTAAAATAATCATCCGATATCCATATTCTTCCTTGCAAAACCTTTTTCTCTTCCTGTTTGATTATCGTCTTGCTAAACTCCATTACGGGACCATTTAAGGTATCCATAATGTGCCTAATATCCTGACGCATAATCACTTCTCCGTAATTTTTTTTATATAGATACATACTATAAACATTAGCTGAAAATGGTTGCTCTACAATTTGAGCATTATAATCTAAAAACATAAACTGATTTTGTTCCAAATATTCAATAAAACTTGCCTGAATTTTATCACTCATGTAAAAATTAATTTGTTTTCCCATAAATCATTCCTTTGCTTTCTAAAAATCATATATAATGGGTCCAGAGTCAGAACTGTAGGGCCAAAAGTAAATTGGTGCTCCATTATAATCAGATGAGTTCATAATATCTTCAATGGCCCGCGATTCTCGAATCACAGGTGTTCCGTTTTTATTTACTTTACCCACCTGGTGAATAGCTACAATGTTACCATCAGCTATTTCTACCGCATCAGCATATCTACAGCTTTTGCTACCTTTAGGAGTGACAAATCCCTTTTCATAATTCATTGCTCCTCCTGTTCTACTTGGCTGAATTGACGCTATAGTATCTCGATGTGCTTGACACCCTTTCTTACCATATGGATTAGGAACTTTCTTTACTCCAGATCCAGCATTACTACCACTCTTAACAACCTTCGCCGCATCTCGGGCATTATCCATTTTATTGATTGCACCCAGAGCTTTCGTCCCTTCACCAACACCTGTTACGAATGGAATGAGATCTACCGCATCTCCGCCTAGCCCGGCCCATGCCCATCCGTCTTTGGGATTATTCCAGACATCAATCAGACTGGCACCAAGCGAAAGCAAATCTAAGAAAGTTTCCCATAATCTACCCTCAGTATCACTTCTGTTTACCGGATTATTCCCACAATAAGCAAACATATTGTAGCCCATGATGCCCTGACCTGTGGATACATAGCTGTCCGCGTTGATAAACCGGCCTGTCTTCGGATCGTAGTATCTGCTGTTCAAATAGTAGAACTCGGTTTCCCGGTCGTAGTAATATCCTCTGTAGCGTAAGGGATTGGCTTCTGCCATGGTTCCCGTGGCGCTTACGATATTACCGTTGTATTGTATGGCGTAGGTAATGTTACACCACTGAAGTATTTATGACTTTAGCCATCATACCAAAAGCCCCAATTTTTATAGTGCTTTTGCAAAATTTCTATAATTGGTTTTGGCAATTCCACTTTTAACTCTTCATTATCAAGTAATTCTGATAAGTAATCTAACCACATTAGTCCTTCTTCGTTATTTAAGTTTTTGGCATAAGTGAAACAATCAATAAAAGTTTTTTTTAATTTTTTCCCCGAAAAAATCTTTAATCTATTCAATATTATCAATGCTCCGGGCCAATTTAAGTCTTGTAACCATTCTAAAAGACTATCCAGATATGGTTCTAAAACTGTATCAGTTTTTTCACTCAAAACTTGTGCACAACATTCCCAAACAGATGGTGCCGCAGGTGGAAGAATTAACAAAGATAAATCCTCAATTTCTTTTGCTAAACTAATTCCCTCTGCTCGTGTTTCATTATTATTTTCCCAATTTAGCATTTTGTAGATATTTTGTATATCATTCATGTCAATTTCCTCCATTCCACTTTACTACGACTGATTTAACAGCTGTTGTCCATACTGATGAGGAACCGGCATTGTGCCAATCCTCCAAAGTTCCGCCAAGGGGATGAACACTGACATGACCTGCACCGTCGTAAACAGCATATACCACTCCAGTTGCATTCAATGCTTCTATTGTAGTCATTGCCGCACCTGGTTTCGGCACTGTGGAAAAAGAAAGCCCTTTTCTAGTGATTGGGTATAAATCGACATCACGTTGACTAGGTGTTAAATTTCCTGGATTAGTGCCCCCATATCTATAAATGACGGTAGGAGATGGCGGTGGAACTGTAATATCTTTTTCTTTTGTTTCTGCTTTTGGAATAGAGATAGATGGAGCTTGTGCTGCTTGATAAACTCCGTATCCTATTGCACCTACTGTTAGCAAAGTTGCTCCAGCAAGACCAACAATATCACCAAAAGGTAAAGGTCCATCGCTCAAAGTGGCTCCACCACACCCAGCGTAAGCGGGAGACATAAGCTCCATAGTCTTTCCAATTTCGGTAACCGCTGTTTTTGCAAATCCCCAAATTTCACTCCACAATTGTCCTGTTGGATCCACTCTGTTCACCGGATTATTCCCACAATACGCAAACATATTGTAGCCCATGATGCCCTGGCCTGTGGATACATAGCTGTCCGCGTTGATAAACCTGCCAAGCTTCGGGTCATAGTATCTGCTGTTCAAATAGTAGAACCCGGTTTCCCGGTCGTAGTAATATCCTCTGTAACGTAAGGGATTGGCTTCTGCCATGGTTCCCGTGGCGCTTACGATATTACCGAAGGGGTCATATTCGTAGGAAGCCACAGTGGCTCCGGTACTGTCTATCATGCGGATGACATCACCCTGAGCATTTAACAGGTAGTAGAAGATGGTACCGTTGTATTGTAAGGCGTAGGGGCGACCGTTCATGTCATAGTGGAAGTACATGATGGTGCCTGCACTGTGAATGCCCGTATTGCCGGATACACACTCCTGTAAAGGCCTTCCATCCTCCCAGATATAGGTATGGGATACATCCCCCACACGCTTCACGCTTCTGGTGCCATCCACATCGTAGGTATAGGTGATGGTGGTGCCGTCGGATGCCACGGCTGACATTAACTTCCCGCCGTCCGCCCAGCTGAAGCTCCAGTGACTGCCGTTATAATAAGTCAAAGGATTTCCCGAACCATCATAGGTGTAGGAGAAGCTTAAACCTGCCCCTGCCTGAGCATAGGTCATGCTTCCTATCTGTCCCGTGGTCCGGTTACTGTCTCCCGGGTAGTCCCGATAGGTATAGGTATAACTGTACACACCATTTCCTACAGTGCTTACCCTGCGTAGGTGATCATATCCGATGCTGAGGGAATGGTCCACTAGTAAATATTTGTAATTTTATTTTATCCCCTTATATTACCGTTTGTCAATATGTCTAGTTGCTTCGTCGTCTGTGTTATAAAAAACCACTACAGATTTCTCCATAGTGGTTTTAACAGCACTTCTTATGCCTGAGCAACATCCTTCATAGAGAAGCTGATTCTGCCCATCTTGTCCTTACCTAAGCATACAACAGTTACCTTGTCGCCTAAGGTAAGTACATCTTCTACATGGTTGATTCTTTCCTTTGCAATCTTGGAAATATGAACCATACCTTCCTTGCCGGGTGCAAACTCAATGAATGCACCGAATTCCTTGATACTTACAACAGTACCCTTGAAAATCTGGCCTTCTTCGAACTCGGTAGTGATGATCTTAATCATTTCTACTGCCTTGTCCATCATATCCTTATCGGTACCGCATACGGATACCTTACCATCATCGGTAATGTCAATCTTAACGCCGGTACGTGCAATAATCTCGTTAATGGTCTTACCACGCTGTCCAACCACTTCACCAATCTTCTCAGGATCAATCTGGATGGAGATAATCTTAGGAGCGTAAGGTCCAACTTCCGGACGGGGAGCTGCGATAGCTGGCTTCATACAGGTATCCATGATAAAGAGTCTTGCTTCACGACATCTTGCAATAGCACCCTCTACGATTTCTCTGGTCAAACCATGAATCTTAATATCCATCTGGATAGCAGTAATACCATCGGTAGTACCGGTTACCTTAAAGTCCATATCACCGAAGAAGTCTTCCAGACCCTGAATATCGGTTAATAATACGAAATCGTCATCGGTTTCTCCTGTTACCAGACCACAGGAAATACCTGCAACCATCTTCTTAATAGGCACACCTGCAGCCATTAATGACATACAGGAAGAACAGGTAGATGCCATAGAGGTAGAACCGTTTGATTCAAAGGTTTCAGATACGGTACGGATTGCATAAGGGAATTCCTCTTCACTGGGAAGTACGGGAACCAATGCCTTTTCTGCCAATGCACCATGTCCGATTTCACGACGTCCGGGTCCTCTGGAAACCTTGGTTTCACCTACGGAGTAGCTGGGGAAGTTGTAGTGATGCATATATCTCTTGGATACTTCGTTCTCATCCAAACCATCCAGCTTCTGCTGCTCTGATAAAGGAGCCAGAGTAGTAATGTTACAAATCTGAGTCTGTCCACGGGTAAACATAGCAGAACCATGTACACGAGGAATAATATCAACTTCTGCAGATAACTTACGAATCTGATCAATCTTACGACCGTCGGGACGCTTGTGATCCTTTAAGATCATCTTACGAACGGTCTTCTTCTGATACTGATATACTGCTTCGCCAAGGATTGCCAACCACTCTTCGTTATCAGCAAATGCCTCTTCCATCTTAGCGGTTACTTCGCGGATGTTTGCCTCACGAACCTGCTTTTCATCAGTGAAAACTGCTTCTTCCATTTCTTCGGGAGTTACAATCTTCTTCATTTCTTCAAACATTTCAGCAGGAATAGCACAGCTGGTGTATTCATGTTTCGGCTTACCAACTTCAGCTACAATCTTATCAATAAACTCGATAATCGTCTGATTTACTTCATGTGCAAGATAGATTGCTTCAATCATCTTTGCTTCAGGTACTTCGTTAGCACCTGCTTCAATCATAATAACCTTTTCCTTGGTAGATGCAACGGTTAAGTTTAAGTCACCGTTCTTCCACTGTTCCTGGCTGGGGTTGATAACAAATTCGCCATCTACCAAACCAACCTGAGTCATAGCACAAGGACCGTCAAAAGGAATATCAGAAATACTGGTTGCAATAGCGGCACCAAGCATAGCTACGATTTCGGGACGGCATGAAGGATCAACACTCATTACCATATTGTTTAAGGTTACATCATTACGATAGTCCTTAGGGAATAAAGGACGCATAGGTCTGTCGATTACACGGCTGGTAAGGATAGCATTCTCACTTGCCTTTCCTTCTCTCTTGTTGAATCCTCCGGGAATCTTACCTACAGAATACAGCTTCTCTTCGTATTCTACGCTCAAAGGGAAAAAGTCAATTCCGTCTCTGGGCTTTTCAGATGCGGTTGCGGTAGAAAGCACGGTGGTCTCACCATACTGCATAAATGCACAACCATTTGCCTGCTTACCTACACGGTTAATATCTACGCGTAAGGTTCTGCCGGCCAGTTCCATTGTAAAAGTATTATACATAGCTTCTCCATTCTGCCTTTAAAAGGCTATTTGTTTATTTCAATCGAACAGGGAGCTACCGAAACTACTGAAAAAAGCACGATATTCATACACTTTTCAGCGGTCTCGGGGGCACCGCCCTATTCGAAAGTTACCATTTTACGCACAGAAAGACGGGGAAGCCAAATCTTTCGGACTTCCGCCGCCTTCATCATGTCAATTACTTTCTGATGCCTAACTTCTCGATCAATTCACGATACTTGTTCAGGTCTTTTCTCTTTAAGTAGTCAAGAAGACCACGTCTCTGACCAACCATCATGTACATACCACGACGTGAATGATGATCCTTAGGGTTGCTCTTCAAATGCTCGGTAAGCTCAGCGATTCTTGCAGTTAATACTGCGATCTGAACTTCAGGTGAACCGGTGTCACCGGGGCATCTGCCGTACTCGTTAATAATTGCCTGTTTCTTTTCCTTTGAAATCATTTTAGTTTCCTCCTAAATTCTTAATCTCACCTGACACCAAGACCGGGTCGGAGTGTCCCAAGCCTGAGCGTCGGCTAAACCATACTTGGCTATTTTATCATACTTTTGTGTAATTGTAAACACTTTTTTGAATTTTCTTAATCCTGCAGGATTCTTACATACTTCACCGGTGTACGGTAATTGTATTTGCTAATCTTAATACCGCTCTTAGGGTTACTTGCATGGATTACCTGATTGCCTCCCAGATAAATCGCCACGTGATTGATGGTACCCGAACTATCCGCATAGAAGATTAAATCTCCTGCCTGCAATTCATCCTTACTGATTTTGGTACCGCTGTTGGACTGGGATACGGAGTAATGAGGCAACTTCACACCAAATTTCTTATAAACGCTAAGTACAAATCCGGAACAGTCAGCGCCCTTGGTCAGGCTGGTTCCGCCCCATACATAAGGATTGCCCACAAACTGCTTTGCATACTCGCAAAGCTCCACTCTTACGTCAGATACGCCCATACCGTACAAAAGCTCTGTCATGGTAATTGCCGTATCCAGGCTTTCTTCTACATGGGCAAATTCTGCGGAAACATAGCCTTCTTCGCTATCCACATATACCTTATACCAGCCGTCCAGTTCTTCCACAAATTCCAGTTCTTCGCCCTTTAATATCTGTGTCATAACTGCACTGTTCACATCCGCTTCATCTCTTACACGAAGTCCGTCGGTATCGGCAATTACTACCTTATCCACCAACTCATTTGCACGAAGTCTGGCCTCGGGTCCTACCAACAAAAACTCTGTGCTTACATAGCCTTCCACTTCGCCGGATTTAATATGAGCCCAACCGCTTTCCTTGTCAATATCTAACACCTCACAACCAGCATTCTTACACATCTTTCCTACCAGCTTACCCTTTGTAGAAGCTTCTGCACGAACGTTCAGATTGCCGGATTCCTGATTGGCAATACCGATATTGGTATATCCCCAAGATGCTCCAACCGCTTCCTGCGCGATACTTAAATACTCTTCCTGCGTCAAATCCACACTAAACATGGACGCAATTCCCGCCTGCTGCAACACATAATTACCACTATTTATTTCCGTAGCGGAAACATCCATAGGTTGCCACAACATCACTGCCGCAACGCCCATCCCCAATATGGAACATATCCCCCTTCTTCTACCTTCTTTTATCATAAAATACACCTCAAAATAATCATTACGATTTTGTTACAAAAATATTACACCACATTGGCATTATACCAACATGGTGTAACTTATGTCAATCTATTTTCGATAAATGGTAGTATTTTCCCGCTTCAATATCAGCCGCCATTTGGGTCTTTAATGCCTCCACATCCGCAAAACGCATTTCCGGCCTTCTGTAGGTTAATAAAGCCACCCTGATTTCCTCACCGTAAATCTCCTCATCAAAATCATAAAGGTAAGTTTCCACCCCTATAATCTTCTCATCCGAGACAGTTGGTTTACTGCCAATATTGGTAATGGCGGGGTATATTTTTTCTCCCCAATAAACCTGCGAAAAATAAACTCCGTTGGGTGGTAACAGTTTCATTTCAGAGGGAATCAGATTCAACGTAGGCATACCTAATTTTCTGCCCAGCGCCTTTCCGTGCAATACACTACCGCTAATCGCATAGGGCACTCCCAAAAGCTTCTGTGCCTGTTCCATCCTACCCAGCTCTACCTGCTTTCTAACTAAGGAAGAACTGATTTCCTCTCCATCCAGAGTCACTTTTTCAATCAGCGTAAGCCTGTATCCCAGTTTCTCCGCAAATTCTTCCAGCAACTGTGCATTTCCGGCACCTTTTGCTCCAAAGGATACATCCATCCCTGCCGCAATATATCGCACATGCAAGCCTTCCCACAATAATTTCTCCACGAAATCCTGAGGGGTTACGGCTGCATTCTCATAGTTCATGGGATATTCCACCAGCACATCCACGCCCAGCGCCTCCAGTGCCCTACGTTTTTCTTCCTTTGTCATCAGCTCCTTACCATCCGCCAGTCCGAAAAACACTGCCGGTGACGGATTAAAGGTAAACACACAGGCCTTCAATCCTTCTTTTTTAAGCGCCAGAATCTCTTGCAGCAATCTGAGATGCCCCAGATGCAGACCATCAAATTTGCCGATGGCTACCGCAGTCTCTCCATTCAATTGACAATTTCTAATGTCTGTAATAATTTCCAATACTACTTCCTCGGTTTTTGAAACCTGACCTTCCTTACGTTTATTCCTCTGTCAAAAACATTTTCACAGGCTTATAACGCTTCTTTTCCGTTTCATACGTATAGATTCCGTAAAATTTGTTTTTGCCGTAAACCCGCACCCATTCTCCGTCCGGGTACTTTATATTTTCCATAGTATGACTCACCAAAATCGGATTTCCATTATCCAAAAGCTTGCAAAACTCTTCTTTTACATGCAAAGCAGGCTTTTCCTCAAATACCCGCTCCACTGCATAAAGCCTGGTCTCGATACCCACGCTGTCCCGAATCTGCTCCAGTTCTGCCAAAGTAATGGCCTCCTCTTTCCGAAAGATTCCCACCTTGGTACGCTCCAGACTCTTCATGGTACCACCGCACCCCAGCTTCGCACCGATATCTGCGCAAAGAGTACGGATATATGTTCCTTTGGAACATGCCACACGGATTCTTACTACCGGTAGCTGCATATCCAGTATTTCCAACTCATGAATGGTCACCGGTCTGGCCTGACGTTCTACTTCCTTACCGGCCCTGGCCAGCTCGTACAGTTTCTTGCCATTTACCTTCAAGGCAGAATACATAGGCGGAACCTGCATGTAATCTCCCAGGAAACTCATAACTGCTTCCCTAACCGCTTGCTCATCCGTTACGGGACTACTCTCTCTAAGAATCTGACCGGTAATATCCTGGGTATCAGTTTCCACACCCAAAAGTAATTCTGTTACATATTCTTTTTCTTTATCCGTCAACAAATCACAGAGCTTGGTTGCGCTTCCCAGACAAACCGGCAACACACCGGTTGCATCCGGATCCAGGGTGCCTGTATGCCCGATTTTCTTTTGCTTACAGATGCCTCTCATTTTCGCCACCACGTCATGAGAGGTAAAACCTTTTTCTTTGTATATATTAATAATACCGTTGTACATACTTATCCTCTTGCTTATTTATGGGCACACCCAACTAAATGGCACCGTTTTTCAACAGCTGTTCTTCAATATACTTGGACAAATTATTGACGCAATCGTGGAAGGTGCCCTGCATGGTACAGCCTGCCGCACGCATGTGGCCGCCGCCGCCGAAATATCCTGCCACTTCAGCCACATTCACCATTTCATCAGACCGCATGCTTACCTTGAATTCCATATTGCCGATCTCATACATGAAAATGGCACAATGGACGCCCTTTATGTTTCTCAGCTGATTTACGATGCCGTCAAAATCCTGACTGGTGGCTCCGTAAAAGTCCATGTGTTTCTTTTCCATACAGCTTACGATACAGGTTCCATCCATAAAACGGATGCTCTCCATCAAAGCACGGCCCAGCACCTGGGTCTGCAAATAGGTTCTCTGATAAAAGGTCTCTTCTATCAAACGCGGAAAATCAAAACCATAGCTAATCAGCTTGGCGCCTACTTCCATGGTTTTTTGATTGGTATTGGAATACTGGAATACACCGGTATCATGAATGATTCCGGTATAAAGGATCTTAGCCAGTTCCTTATCCAATGCTTCCTCACCCATATCCTCCATAATCAGGTCAAATACCAGCTCACTGGCTGAACCCACATGGGGCTTTATATAATTCAACTCGCCGGTGCCCTGGTTGCTGATATGATGATCAATATTGATTCGTTTCTTTGCATTCTCAGCATACTTCTGTGCCTGGCCGGTTCGCTCCATGCCACAATCCATAACGAAGAATACATCAAACATTTCTTCTTCCGGAAAATCCGTCACAATATCCTCGAAACCGCTTAATTCACTAAACACAGCCGCCGGTTGCTCCAAATATACTTTTATATAGGTATTCTCCGGCATATATTTCTTTAAATAGCCATATATCCCCAGACAGGAGCTGATACAGTCTCCGTCCGGTCTGATATGTCCGCTGATTCCGATTCTGGTAGCATCCTTACATTCTTGTAAAAGCTTCATCTGCCATCGCCTTTCTTATACATAAAATACACAGACAGCCCCGCACAAAGCGGGGCCCATCTATTATTACTCTTCTTCCTCGTTTCCTTCCTGCGAAGACATTACATCATCAATCTTCTTTGACATATTCACGCCATACTCTATGGACTGATCCATAATAAAGGTAATGGCAGGTGTATTACGCAGATTGATTTCCTTAGCCAGCTTAGACTTAATAAAGCCCTCTGCACTTTTCAACCCCTGATAGGTGGCATTTCTGGCTTCCTCATTGCCCAGTACGCTGATCCATGCCTTGCAGCTCTTCAAATCCGGAGCCACTTCCACAGCCACCACACTGGTCAGAGGACTGATGCGGGGATCCTTGATTTCTCCACGGATAATCTCCGCCAGAACCCTCTGCACCTCCCCGTTAATACGGGTATTTTTAATGCTGTTTTTTCTCATAAAAATCCTTTCTTCAGGAATCGCTTACGCTTGTCATGCAGAAGCGCCATAAAACATTCCACTTAGGCACGCTCTCGCTCCGTGGAACGCGTAGCGGTTCTAAATTCGAAAACACCTCATTAAGAACCGACGTGTTCCAAGGGCCTTGCGTTGGAACATTTTACGGTGCTTCTGCTTTCCAAGCTTACGCTTCCTTCAAAAATCCATCCAACATTCCCTCGAAAATATCATTATCTGGGAACTTCTACCATGATATATGCTTCTACAATATCCAGTTCCTGCATCTGGTCGAAGCCGTCGAATACAAGACCACATTCGAAACCGGTCTTAACTTCCTTCACATCATCCTTAAATCTCTTAAGGGATGCCAGTTCACCTTCGTAAATCTGATTGCCTTCACGGGTGATACGAATCTTACAGCCTCTCTGGAAGATACCATCTAATACGTAAGAACCTGCAATATTACCCACTGCGGATGCCTTGAAGATCTGGCGAACCTCTGCATGACCGATAATCTTCTCCTCGTAAACAGGATCCAACATACCCTTCATAGCTGCCTGAATATCTTCGATTGCCTGGTAAATAACCTTGTATAATCTTACATCCACGCCTTCACGCTCTGCAGTAGCCTTTGCGGTAGCATCGGTACGTACGTTGAAACCGATGATAATTGCATTGGATGCACCTGCCAAAGTAACGTCGGATTCGTTAATGGCACCAACACCGCCATGGATGCATTTTACCACTACTTCTTCGTTAGACAGCTTCATCAAAGACTGCTTCACTGCTTCCACACTACCCTGTACGTCTGCCTTTACGATTAAGTTCAATTCCTTCAGATTGCCTTCCTTAATCTGGGAGAACAAATCATCAAGAGACATTCTGGACTTGGTTTCCTCCAGCATCTTCTCCTTGTTCTGTGCCAGATAGGTTTCTGCATAGGTCTTAGCCTGCTTGTCGGTAGCATGGGAAAGGAAAACCTCACCTGCTGCAGGTACATCGGAAAGACCTAAAATCTCTACCGGTGTGGAAGGCGTTGCTTCCTTCACTCTTCTGCCCTTATCGTCAATCATAGCTCTTACCTTACCATAGCAAGCACCTGCGGAAATAAAGTCACCTACATGCAAAGTACCCTTCTGTACCAATACGGTAGCCACAGGACCGCGTCCCTTATCCAACTCAGCTTCGATTACAAGACCTCTTGCCTGACGGTTAGGATTTGCCTTTAACTCCAGCACATCTGCGGTCAGAAGAATCATTTCCAAAAGGTCCTGAATACCTTCGCCTGTTTTTGCGGAAACAGGTGCAAAAATAGTACTTCCGCCCCAATCCTCTGAAATTAATTCATATTCGGTCAGCTCCTGCTTAACACGTTCAATGTTTGCAGAAGGCTTATCAATCTTATTTACGGCTACGATGATTTCAATACCTGCCGCCTTAGCATGGTTAATTGCTTCCACGGTCTGGGGCATTACACCATCATCTGCTGCAACTACCAAGATAGCAATATCCGTAGCGGTTGCACCACGCATACGCATCGCGGTAAACGCTTCATGTCCGGGTGTATCCAGGAAAGTAATCTTTCTGCCGTTCGCATTAACGGTATACGCACCGATATGCTGGGTAATACCACCTGCTTCCTTGTCGGTTACATTGGTCTTACGGATGGCATCCAAAAGGGAAGTCTTTCCATGGTCAACGTGTCCCATTACACAGATAACGGGAGGTCTTTCCATCAAATCTTCCTCTGCCTCTTCCTCTTCCTTCAAGAGTTCCTCAATTACGTCAATCTTTTCTTCCTTTTCACAAAGAATATCGTATTCCATCGCAATATTCTCTGCATCTTCATAAGAAATTTCCTGATTTACGGTTACAATCTTTCCTTCCATAAACAGTTTCTTCACAATTACGGAAGGCTGCAACTTCATCTTATCAGCCAAGTCCTTGATGGTGATGGTCTCAGGCAATACGATTACCTTGATTACCTCTTCTACCACTTCTTCTTTCTTCTTTTCCGGCTTGATGAAGCGTCCCGGTTTGTTCTTCAGTGCTTCCTCTTCCTCATAGAAGTGATCCTTCTTGTTTCTCTTATCCTTTTCCTGACTGATACGTCTCTTTTCTTCTTCTCTATGCTTTTCGGTATCCTTTATAGGGGCTGCATCACCGCCGAAATTATTCTTGCTGCGATTGTCCCTACTAAACTTATCTCCCTGACGTCCGTCATTTCTGCCGCCACGGCTGTCTCTGTCCTTGCCGCCGAAATCCTTGCCGCCAAAGTCTTTTCCTCCAAAGTCCTTGCCGCCGAAATCTTTACCGCCATTGTTTCTGCGGTCGCCCTGGTTAAAGCCGGGTCTGCCCTGCATACCGCCTTCCGGTCTATTGTAACCACCCTGACGATTGCCCTGACCGCGATTGTCACGGTTTTCTCTGTTATCACGGTTAAACTGACCGTTTCTGTCCTGGCCCTGACGATTGTCGGGACGATTTCCTCGATCATTATTTCTCTCAAAACCACCCTGACGCTGATTATTTCTGTCTCCCTGGGGTCTGTTATTGGTATTCTGAGGTCTTTCCTGTCTGTTTTCTCTAACAGGTGCTGCCACTTCCGACTTCACTGTTACTTCCGGTGTTTGTACCTGAACCTCTACCTTTTCAGCCACCACATCCTTCTTAGGCTGAGACTGAGGCTGTGACTTCACCATCTGCACACTGGGTGTGGGAGAAGGAGGAGTCAGGGGTTTAATAGCAGGACGTGATACAGGTGCCTGTGAAGGTCTGTTACCTGCATTATTATATCCGCCGGGTCTGTTTTGATTCTGAACCGGTCTGTTCTGGCTCTGCCCCTGTACCGGTGCCTTGGACCTTTGTCCGCCGGGAATCTTTGAATTTTGCGGATTGCTTACAAAGATAATGGTTTTCTTTTTCTTCTTTGGTGCTTCCTCATTTGCTACCGGCTTCTTTTCTTCAGAGGTAGCCTCGGTTGCCTCCTTCACCACTTCTTTGGTTTCCGCTTCTGTCACTTTTTTATCTGCCAAATGCGTTTCTCCTTTTTTACCGAATGCTTTACGCACGCTTTCAATCGCATCCTCCTCTACGGAGCTTTGCGCCGCCTTTGCTTCAATACCCTTTTCCTGTAAAAAAGCAAGGACTTCTTTACTTGTTATATCAAGCTCTTTTGCTAACTCATGTACTTTCATTTTTGCCATGCATTCTACCTCCTATCCTTACGAACCGGCCTCTGTCTCGATAGCCTTTACTATTGCCTGAGCCAGACCGGCATCACATACTGCCAGAGAAGACCGTAAGCCTTTACCCATAGCCCATCCCAACTGCTCCTTGGTACCATATTCCAACATGGGTACCTCATAAAATGAACATTTGTCGGTAAACAGCTTTTTGGTATTCGCTGACGCATCCACCGCAACGATAACTAACATGGCAGAACCGTCCTTTACAGCCGTTTCTGTCTGATATTCACCACTCACCAGATTGCGTCCTCTGGTTGCCAGTCCTAATAATGATAATGCTTTATTTTGCTTCAATCGCTTCAAACTCCTTATCCAAGGTGTCATATATTTCTGCCGGAATGCTCATCTTAAAAGAACGCTCCAAGCCCTTATTCTTACGGGCTTTTTGCAAGCACTCCTTACTGATACACAAATAAGCACCTCATCCGTTTTTCTTTCCTGTAACATCTAAACATATGTCATCCTCTGCGGTTTTAATGACACGCATCATTTCCTTTTTGCCCTTCATCTCACCACAGCCGATACACTGTCTCATGGGAATCTTCTTCATGAACCCTTATTCCTCTACTTCCTCATCATACTCTTCGTATTCATCATACTCATCGTATTCTTCATCCATATCCATGTAGTCTTCATAACGGAAGCCGGGTGCATCCTTTGCCTGAGTTTCAGACTTAATATCAATCTTGTATCCGGTAAGTCTTGCTGCAAGTCTTGCATTCTGACCTTCCTTACCGATAGCCAATGACAGCTGATAATCAGGAACGACTACCTTCGCGGTCTTTTCATCGGGATCCGCAAATACTGCTACGATCTTCGCAGGAGATAATGCATTCTGAATCAAATTACCGGGGTTCTCATCCCAGTTTACGATATCAATCTTCTCACCACGCAGTTCTTCTACGATAGCATTTACTCTGGCACCGTTCATACCTACACATGCACCAACTGCATCTACGTTAGGATTGTTAGACCAAACTGCAATCTTGGTTCTGCTACCTGCTTCACGGGCAATGCTCATGATTTCTACGGTACCATCCTTGATTTCGGTTACTTCTGCTTCAAACAATCTCTTCACCAATTCCGGATGAGTACGACTTACATTGATACGAGGTCCCTTAGGAGTATTCTTTACTTCCAGGATATATACCTTAATACGTTCGGTAGGCTTGAAGCTTTCTGTCTTAACCATTTCAGATTCTGTCAGCATAGCGTCTGCCTTACCTAAATTAATGCTGATGTTTCTGCCCACATAACGCTGTACCACACCGGTAACAACATCCTTTTCCTTTTCGAAATACTGGTTATAAATAACACTTCTTTCTTCTTCACGAATCTTCTGTAAAATAACGTTCTTTGCATTCTGTGTTGCAATACGTCCGAACTCCTTAGACTTAATCTCCACATTCAGAACATCACCAACTTTAGCCTTCTTGGAAACCTGCTTTGCATCCTCCAAAGCAATCTGTAACAAAGCATCTTCTACTTCTTCCTTGGTCTCTACTACTTCTTTCTCTGCGTAGCAAAGGAAATCACAGGTGTCTCTGTCAATCTCCACCTTGATGTTATCTGCCTTGCCGAAATGGTTCTTACATGCGGTCAGCAATGAATTTTCAATTGCCTCAAAAAGAGTTTCCTTACTAATCTCTTTTTCCTTCTCCAGAATATTCAATGCCTCCATTAACTCTTTGTTCATTTTTTCTCTTTTCCTCCATTCTGCCCTACCGGGCGGTTCCTTAAAAATCTAATGCCAATCTGATAATTGCAATATCACTTCTTACAAACTTCTTTTCTGCTCCGTTTTCTAAGACGGTAATGGTTTCGCTGTCGTATCCAAGCAACTCCCCTTCAAATTCCTTACATCCGTCCACAGCCTTAAACAGCTTGATTTCCACATCTTCACCGATGCTTTTTTCCAAATGTCTGTCTTTCTTCAGTGTTCTTCCCAGTCCCGGACTGCTCACCTCCAAAATATAGGCATCCGGTATGAAATCTGCCTGATCCAAAGCATCTGACAGGGCGCGGCTCACGGCTTCACAGTCATTGATGTTCACGCCTTCTTCCTTGTCGATGTAGGCCCTCAAGAAGTAATCGCTGCCTTCCTTCACATACTCCACGTCATAGATGTCTACGCCATTTTTCTCTGCGATGGGAAGCAATAGTTCTTCCGTACGCGCCTCGTAGTTTTCCTTTTTGGACATTCCTTCCATCCTTTCATTAAAACAATGATTAAACAAACAAGAAAGAGTGGATTGCAGTCCACTCTTAACTAGTAACTATCTTTAATTCTTCCTTAGTATATCCCTAAATGTGGGAATTGTCAACATGGTTTTGGAATATTTTATTGCTTTAATACCCCACCATAGTTCCCAACAGTAATATTCCGCAACAGCAGACTGCAATCAATACCTGCAACTTCAAACTAAACTTAATCCACTTGCCATAGCTTACACCAACTACGCTTAAGGCAATCAGTAAACAGGGATTGGTAAAGTAAACAATATTAGAAAAACCATCCCCGTAGTTAAAGGCCAATACGGTCAACTGCCTGCTGATCCCACATACATCTGCCAAGGGACCTAAGAGAGGCATCAACAGTACTGCTTCTGCACTTCCTGAAGAAATAAAGAAATTTACCACCATGGTAAATAAGAATATGCAAAGGATTCCGGCGTAGGGCGACATAGGCGATATCACGTCAATGGCAAACTGCAGGATACTGTCCATAATCCCAGCTTCGTTCATGGTATACTGGATGCTGCCTGCCATGAGAATCAACAGCATGGAAGGCATGATATTCACCACTCCATAGCCAAAATAAGATACTGCCTTGTGACTATCAATCTTGCTGCATATACAGCAGCCGATACCGATAATCAAGAAAAAAGCCGCCACAATAATCATCAGATAATCGGAAATACCATCCACAAATGCTGAAAGTAAAATCACCAGAAAGCATACCACCAGGGTTCCCACAAAAAATCTGACGGAGGATTCCAGATGTGTTTTCTTTACAAACACTCCCGCCACATCAAAATCTGATGCTTGCGTTTTTCCTGCATTTTTCTTCTCACATTTCTTAGCATAAGGAATCAGTACCAGCAACAAGCAACCGTAAATAACCACATAAGTCAACAATCTCAAGGAAATACCACTAAACATAGGAAGTCCCATGATTCCCTGCGCCACACCTGTGGTAAAGGGATTCAATACACCGGTAGAAAATCCGCAGCCCACTGCCGCCATGGACATGCCTAAACCTACCATTTCGTCCCAGCCCATAGCCAGTGCCAAGGCCACTGCCAGAGGCACCATAGGGATACATTCCTCAAAGCTACCGATAAAAGCTCCCATGCTCAAGAAGAACAAGGTAACCACAGCCAGTAGCAAATACTTCCTGTTTCCTGCAAAATGTACGATTTTTCGCAGCATATAATCCATGGTACCGCTTCTGTCCAGCGCATTAAAGGTACCGCCGATGACCAGCAGGAAGATAATTACTGCGATTAAAGTTACTCCCTGGTCGGAACCCAATACCAAAAAGGGAGAAAGCAACCATTTCCAAAAGGGAATCCCTTTTCCCGGTATCACCAGCGTCAAAATATATGTCATAATCATCAGAACCATCAGTATGCCTATGGCACTGATGAAGCTGCCCACACCGATACCCAGACCTTTTTTCTCTTTGCTACTCATTGGATAAATCCTTTCATCTATCACTTTTCTTTTCTATCACTTAACACAGCAGAAGCCGGGAGTATTCCCGGCTTGCAAAAACTTTCTTAAAACAATTTCTTAAACTTACTTGCTACATCTGAGATGGAATCCACTGCCACCTTAGCCTTTACACCATCCACGATTTTATCCATGGCATCATCCGGCAAATCCACACCCAAAATATCCTCGATTGCCTTCACGGGATTCTTTTCAAACTTCTCCTTCATAGTCTTGTCAGAAGTCACCTTCTCTACCACTTCATTGATTTTTGCTTTAATGTCCATTTTAACTTACCTCTTTCTTATTTTGTGCCTTATGTCAGCAATTTTATTATAGTCACCGACATCGCTTTTATTGATACAGAGCTTCATATGCCTTTACTGCCTTGGCATATTCCTCTTTATCTTTGATTTCCTCTACAATGAAATCCTCTCCCTGACTCTCTGCGCGGAATAGATATACCCCTTCCGTGATTTCATCGCCCTCTACCTCAGACACCAGCACATAATGCTTCTCTTCGTGGTCAAATTCCTCCACAATGGCAAATTCATGCTTCTTTCTATCCGACATCTCCAAGATAAAGGTGGTATATTCTTCATAATCCCCTGATTGGGTATTTACTTCATTACTCATATTAACCTCTTTCTGTTTCAAGATTTCAAGCAACTGTGCAGGCTTATCTATAAAAGTATTGGCACCGTGAAACATCAAAAATTCTCTGTCCCGAAAGCCCCAGGTGACTGACACACAGGGAATCTCTGCATTCATGGCAGTCATCAGATCCACATCCGAATCCCCCACATAAATGGCCTCTTCTTTCGTTGCTTCCAATTCCTCCAATGCTATATACACCAAATCAGGTGCCGGCTTACGATTGCAACCTTCCCTGTCACCGATAGCTACTTCAAAGCATCCCGGAAAATACTTTTCAGCCAATACCTTAACTGCATCATCCGGCTTATTGGATACTACTGCCATCTTGTAATTACGATTCTTCAGCTCCTGTAAAAGCTCCCATATACCTTCATAAGGCCTGGTCTCTTCCTCACAGTGCTGCGCATAATATGCTTTATAGTACTCAAATATGGACTCAAAATCCGGATGTTCCTCTCCTCCCGGCACAATGCCCTTCACCAGATTCCTGG
This sequence comes from Lachnospiraceae bacterium, assembly GCA_017520425.1. GTDB lineage: Bacteria > Bacillota > Clostridia > Lachnospirales > Lachnospiraceae > Acetatifactor. Next base: position 24,388 of record JAFXFO010000033.1, read on the forward strand.
CTCCGTTTCCAACCACCTTGCAAACCTCAGCAACTGTTTTTTCCGGCAATCCGTACTTGGACAGTGCCATATTTGCCGCATTGGTCAAATCCCGCAAGGTATCCAACAAGGTACCATCCATATCAAATACGATGGCTTTTACGTTTTCTTTCTTAATATCCATTAATAACGGTCCTTTTTCTTCATATTCAGGCAATAGCCAAACACTGCACCTACAATACCGCCAATGATATGGGACAGATTAGACACATTGTTTCTAATAGAAACTCCTTCAAACACCTGCTGACCCAGGAAAATCAATGCCACCAAAATAAAGGTCAAAGGAATCTCACCTTCTTTAAAACTGGTAAAGGAAGTCAACAGAATAAACGCAAATACCACACCGCTTGCACCGCAAAGTGATACTCTGGGGAAGAAAATGAAGTTAACCAAACCGGTTACCAAAGCGGTTATCAAGATAATTTCAACCAGCTTCTTTCCGCCGTGCTTTTCTTCCAACATAGGGCCCAACAGTAATATATAAGACATATTACCAATAAAATGTGCCCAGTTCTGATGACCAAATACATGGCTAAAGAAATGCAAATAGGTCATGGGATTCAATAATGAATCACGATAAGTAATAAACAAAATTCTGGTACTGTTTCCTCTGGTAATCATTCCCAAAAGCAATGCAATCAGGCAGATAAAGGAAAATCCCAAAACAACCGGTGCATTAAAATTGATTGTAATGTTCTTCTTAATCTTCATACTCTTTTCTCCTTTGTTCATAAAAAAATCATTTTATAACTCGTACGGTGTCATCTGGTATACGTAATAATTCAACCAGTTACTGTACAAATTATTACTGTGTGACCGCCACTGTAACAGTGGCTTATTGTCGGGATTATCATCAGGGTAGTAATTGTACGGCACCTGAATAGGCAATCCCTTATTTAAATCCCTGAAATACTCATTCTGTAAAGTATATCGGTCATATTCAGGATGTCCGTTAACAAAAATTTTCTTTCCGTCCTCTGCAATGGCTAAAAATACGCCTGCCGCATCACTTTCTGCCAACACGGTTAACTCCGGACAAGCATGTATCGCTTCTCTGGGTGACTCTGTATGGCGGCTGTGAGGTGCCAAAAACACATCATCAAAACCTCTTACCAAAGGAATTTTACGATTAGCCACCTTGTGCTCATAAATACCGAACAGCTTCTGCGGAAGCTTCTGCTTGTCAATTCCGTAATAGTGGTACAGTCCGGCCTGCGCTCCCCAGCAAATATGCAATGTAGACGTCACATGGTTTTCTGCCCAGTCCATAATATCACACATTTCCTCCCAGTAGTCCACCTCTTCAAAGGTAATATCCTCTACCGGTGCTCCCGTAATAATCATACCATCAAACTTACGGTTTCTGACATCATCAATGGTACAATAAAACTTGTTCAAATGGTCTGCAGGTGTGTTTTTGGAAATATGATTCTTCACATTTAAAAAGGTCACATCCACCTGCAAAGGAGTATTGGACAGTGCTCTCAGCAACTGCAACTCCGTGTCCTGCTTCACCGGCATAATGTTGAGTATGGCAATCTGTAAAGGACGGATGTCCTGATGCATCGCACGATTTTCGTCCATCACAAATATATTTTCATTTTCCAGGATTTCCTTTGCCGGCAAATCGCTTTGTATCTTAATAGGCATTTACTTTCTGTCTCCTTTAAACTTCTATCGCTAAGTATTTTACCATAAATTCCTCTTCTGTCAAAATAGGAATTTGTAATTCCTTGGCTTTTTTATTTTTTCCCGAATTGGATGTAATATCATTATTGATAAGGCACTGTGTCTTTGAGGTAACACTTCCTGTCACCTTTCCGCCCTTCTGCTCAATGATTTCCTTCAGTTCATCACGGTTACCGTAATAATTCAGGCTTCCTGTAATACAAAAGCTCATACCGTTCAAGCTCTGCTCCGCTTCATTTACCACTATCTCCTGAAGTTTCAGCTCCGCCATCAGCTTTCGGATTTTCTCCACATTTTCCGTTCGCTGCATATGACCCACAAATGCAGAAGCAATTACATCACCAATGCCCTCCACCGCACTAAGCTCTTCTGTGGTAGCATTTATCAACTTCTCCATCTGATAATCAAACTGCTTGCACAGCACCTTGGCCGTAGCCACACCGATTCCCGCAATCCCCAGTCCGTAAATCACTCTGGGTAAGGTAGTCTTCCGTGAAGCTTCAATACTGCTTATCAGCTTTTTGTAGGACTTTTCACCAAAGCCCTCCATATTTACAATTTCTTCTTCGTAACGGTCCAAATGATATAGATCAGCAAATTCCTGCAAAAATCCGCTGTCGATAAACTTCTCCAAAGTAGCTTCCGACATACCGTCAATATTCATGGCATCACGGCTGACAAAGAGTGTAAAAGCCTTTATACTCTTGGCATCACAAGCTTCATTGGTACAGTACAAAAACTGTGCCTCGTTGACACTGCGTACTTCTGTCGCACCGCCGCATACCGGACAAGTCTTAGGTATTTCCAAGGTGTCGCTTCCGGTGAGATTTTCCGCAATCTGCGGAATAATCATATTAGCTTTATAAACCGTAATCCTATCACCAAGTCCCAGTTTCAGCGCCTTACACATGCTCACATTATGAACGGAAGCACGGCTTACGGTGGTTCCCTCCAGCTCCACCGGCTCAAAAATCGCCACCGGATTTATGAGTCCCGTACGACTGGCACTCCACTCAATTTCCTTTAATATGGTTTCCTTGATTTCATCCCGCCATTTGAAGGCAATACTATGTCTGGGAAACTTCGCCGTACGGCCCAATGCTTCCCCATATGCAATATCCTCAAAGGTCATAACCAGGCCGTCTGAGGGAATATCATAATCTGCAATTCTTTTTTCAAAGGTATCAATAGCCTCTAAAATCGTATTCGGGGTCACTTTAATGTAATCCACCACATCAAAGCCCTGTTCTTTCAGAAACAGGAATTGTTTCTCTCGGCTATTCTCAAAATCCACACCATCTGCACGAACCAGGGTAAATGCATAAATCTTTACATTTCTTTCGGCAGTAATCTCATTATTTAACTGTCTTACAGAACCGCTGCAAAGGTTTCTGGGATTCTTATATTTTGCTGTTTCATCTGCAATCTTTGCGTTAATCTTCTCAAAATCACTATAGGTAATAACCGCTTCTCCTCGTAGAATCAGCTCCCCTTGGTGCGCAATGCTTAAGGGAAGATTCTTGAAAGTTTTGGCATTATTCGTAATGACCTCACCCACTTCACCGTTGCCGCGGGTAACTGCTTTTTCCAACCGTCCGTCCCGATAGGTCAGTACAATGGTCAGACCATCCAGCTTCCAGCTAAGCAGACCTTCTTTGCCCTGCAGCCAGTCCCGCAGTTCCTCCCTATCCTTGGTTTTTCCTAAAGAGAGCATGGGATATTCATGGGCTTCTTTCGGTAGCTCATCCACTGCTTCATAACCCACATTTACGGTAGGACTGTTTGCCAGAATCATACCTGTTTCCTCTTCTAAAGCCACCAATTCATCATACAATTTATCATACTCATAATTACTCATGATTTCCTTATCCTGAGCATAATACACTCGCGATGCTTCATTTAAAAGCTCCACCAGTTCCTTGATTCTTTCCAACTTCTTATCTGCCATTTTCATCTTCCTTCGCCAGCTGATATAATCTTTCTAACTCTTCCCCTGTTACCTTCCGGTAGCTTCCGGGCGTCAATTTGCCTAATCGGATATTCATTACCCGCTCTCTTTTTAATTGCTTCACTTCATACCCTAAGGTCTGACACATACGCCTGATTTGACGATTTAGCCCCTGGGTCAAAATAATACGAAAGGTTAACTTCCCGATTCTCTCCACTTTGCAGGGTCTGGTTTGTACCGCCAGTTCCTTCAAATATACCCCTGCTCTCATCTTCTTTAGGAACTCTTCCGTAATTTCTTTGTTGACTTTTACCACGTATTCTTTCTCATGCCCATTGGCTCCCCTCATCATGGCATCAATCAACTTCCCGTCATTAGTCAGGAGTAACAGTCCTTCTGACTCTTTATCCAATCGTCCTGCATACGTCACTCTGACAGGATACTTAATATAATCATTGATAATTTTTTCCGCATGCTTGTCTTTTTCCGTACAGGTAACACCCACCGGCTTATAAAAGGCCAAAACCACGGTTGTGGCTTTGCCGGTTAACGTTTTACCATTCACCGTCACCTTATCGGATTCAGACACCTGACATCCCATACCAGCCACAGTACCATTCACCTGTACACGGCCCTCTTCTATGAGTCTGTCCGCTTCTCTGCGAGAACATACTCCGCAATCTGCCAGATATTTATTCAGTCTCGTCACCTACATTGCCTCCATTTCATCCGCAAACCTTGCTTCCGGGATTCCCTCCGCCTCAAGCAATGCGGATTTGGCCAATCCGTCTGCCATTTCATTAAAATATACATTGGTATGGGCCGCCACCTTGGTAAAGGAAATAGTGATTTTACCGCTCCAATTGCGCATGGCTTCCGCATATTTCTGTGTCAATTCCGTCTTGCTCTTCCAAGCACCGGTCACCCATTTTTCCACACCTTCATAGTCATAACGGATTTCAATCTTACGGAATCCGTTCTTCATGGCCCATTTTACTGCAAACATGGCACCCAGCATTTCTCCTGTCACGTTACGTAGCTTGGCGGAATCCGGATTATTACCGCTTCCCTTCTCTGACAAAATACGCTTGTCCGGCAATAAGAATACGCAACCAAAGGCATATTTCAGCAGAGAATGCTCATAGCTTCCGTCCACATAGGTCACTAAAGTATTTGTTTCTTTCGGGAATTCATCGGGTACCGCTTCATCCATATCAGGCACTGCCATACCCAAATAAGCACATGCTTCTTCCTTTGTCTTAAAACTCTTATATTCCGCTCCCGAATACCCGTCCACTGCCGCCTTACATTCATCCCAGCTTTCAAACAATCCTGTTACAAGGCCCTTTTTTACTGCATAAATCTTCTTTGCTGCCATATTTCAATCCTTTATTTTACTACATAATAGCTTTCAAACAAATCCTTCTTAATGATACTCATATCTTCCGGATTCTCCGCTCTGATTACCAGATAATCACCTGTTTTTCCCATCAGGTAATTATCTTCTCCTGTCAGAGTAAAGAGTTTTGTCTTCTGGGTTAACTGTCTTGCCATCACATGCTCTTCCTGTTTACTGATACACACATGCGCCTGATTTAACAAAGGAACAATCCGATTATCCTTCTTATTTTTTATAGTAGGTGCATATTCCACATCATCCAGACGGAAGGATTCCTGCAAAGTCAAATACTGGGAAGTAAAGTCACTGCCCTTCATAATCGTAATCTGACCATCTACCCCAATCAATAATACCTGTCCGGGCTCCACTGTCAACTCCATATCTCCTTTCATGGTACGAACCAACAGGCTGTCACCCACTCCATACATGGTATCCAACTGCAAGAAACCAAGCTCCTGAGGCTTTTGTACAAATTCTGTCAAATCATCCTCTTTCCAGTTGTAGCGGTCAAAATAGATGATTTCTGTATTATCATAGTATTCCCTCATTCGGGTTTCCAGGAAAAACTTTATAGCAGATATGGTGGGACGATTGCTGGTACCGTCATCCAATACTTCCATACGCGGTGTGAGACCGGTTTCCTCACAATATTTTATATACTCTCTGGTCAATAAATCCAGATTGATTCTACCACCGGCTTTCACAAAATGCCCACCGCCGGAACCGATTCCTTCACAAATCGCCTGTGCCATTTCACTGGCCTTTACCTCACGGATACAGCTTCTGACCGAAATTTTTACGCCCACTTCGGTTACACAGAATACCAGACAATTATCTACGGAATCCACAGCCAGCACCAAATCACTGATAATACCTAATATATTGGGGTCACATGCATTAGCCTTCACCACGGCAAAACGATAGTCTTCATTATAATCACTTCGAAGCAATGCTGCACCGGCAATATCCAATTCCTCCAGGGACAAATTGGAATTACGGAATCTGGTAATTGCCGCCACATTAAACTCTGCCTCATCACGCAAGTCCATATCCAAGGGATGGGAAATCTCCACCAATTCATTGGTATCCGTATATAAGCCGTAATACATGGCTGTAGCCAGGTTTTTATTGGCATTGACATCATAACCTTCCTGCTTCAGCATCTCCCAAAGCAAGGTGGAACAAGACCCCAGATTGCTTCTTACTTCTGACAACTCCGGAAGGGCACCATTTACTCTATGATGGTCTATAACTGCAATATTTCTGGCCGGAAAGTGAGTCACGTTTCCCTCTCCATATCGGCAATCCACTGTCACCAGTAATTCCGGAGCTTCCATGGAATCACAATACTTAATAGGAATCTGCAACATCTGAATCATTAACATCAGATTACTTTTACGAATTCTGCCGTTACCGCCATATATAAGCGAAACCTTCTTTCCATGATCCATCAAATAGCAATACAAAGCATATCCGCTTCCTATTGCATCCGCATCCGGATTATCATGGCACTGTACCACTATTTCATCAAATTTTAACAGCTCACGCAATCTCATAAACCGTCACCTCTCACAGGCATTTTCACATAAATATACTTTATCTTTATGTGCACCTTCTTCTATCAAAATCTCTTTAATGTTCCAATCGTATTGATTTAATATCGCTTCTACCTGTTCCTGAGATACAGTATTCTTCACAACCATGACAAATTCTGTACCATAAAGGACAGATGCAGTATCCTTTCTGTTTTTCAGTTCTTCCGGAGTCACCAATAAGGTTTTTTCATAATTTATAAACTCCATCAGGTTGTCATAGTAACCGGAACCTTCGTACAAACAGATACAACTCTTTTCTTTGTACTCTTGGGATACAGCCACCTGCTCCTGATAGCCTTTATACAAGTAGCTGCCGTCATACGTTAACAGTTGTATCAGACAATAGCAAACCAGCAGACATCCCATAACTGTCCGTATCGTCTTACCTGCAGATGGTGATTTTACTGATAACGCAACGACCAACCAACTAATGACAAAGGGAAATACTGCCATCAGGTATCGGTCCACATACATGGGAGACATTTTCGCCGCCAACAAAAAATACACCAATACCGGAACACAATACAAAAGTATTTCTGTTCTGTACAACTTTTGCCTGATAAACAAGAAGATTATTGCAGTCAGGAAAGCTAAGACCACTATCAGTCCAAATACCCAATTACCAAAACACCTGTCTAATAATATTTCTCCAAATGCTGCCAATCTTTGTATATACTGTCCCAGACCGCCTCGTAAGTTTCCAAGTGCTTCTACCCCTCTGGAACTGGAGAACACATCGGATATTGCAAACGGATATCCCACCACACCAATCAGAGCAGCTATCAGCATTGAACGAATATAAACAAGCAACTCCTTAATTCTCTTGCTTCTCCATAATGCCAATACCATCGCCAGACTGAGTGCAATACAGTAAAACAGGAAAAAGTACTGGGTCCAAAAGCCCAAAACCGTAACAAATATGAGTAGCTTATTCTTTTTATCAAAGTTCCTCCCCCACCATTTATCCATCTGGAGATAAAAGGTCAGTAAACAAAGGAAAGTTAAAACGCCATACATTCTGATTAACAGCATGGTAGCTACTGATGCTTGGGAACATCCGTAAAGTAGCGCTGACAACATCCCCAGTCGCATCCCTTTTCCGTCTGAAGTTATCCCGTACTTATCCAACATCATGCCGCATTTCATAATAACAATGGCACTGCATATTATCATGAAAATATTGATTACACATCCCATAACCGGATGTATCTTGCCCACAAACAATGAGGATATGGTATGCAATAGCATAAAGTGTACGGGAGGATGATTATCATCCTTCACATTAAAATATACGGAAAGGTAGTTAAAGCTGTCCGTACCATCCGTAGTCAGATAATCACGAAACTGCGCTTTGCTTATCCAAACCGGTTCTTCATATACATCCGCTTTATAGCTGAGCATCTTGCTATTTCCACGATTCTTCAGCACGTCCACTATGGTATTACTGATATTCCCCAGTTTTTCGCCCAGGGAATCCGCCTCTATTTCTTCCTGTACAAACTTGGCAAGTCTTCCTACCGGCTGTGTTGGTACAATCCAAGGATTATATTCCGCATTTGCCATCTCGAAGCTTATTAGTTCATCCATGTGATATCCTTCTTTTTGGAAGGCAAACACCAATTGAATCACCAGGATACCTAATATAATCAACAATTGCCATCTATACTTTTTTGCCAACTGAAACATCATATCTTACCTCTCTCAAATATGATACATCTATGGTATATGTTACCGATTTTACTGTCTTTCGTCAAGCATAACCGATTTCTTATATCACAAAAAAGCGTTGCTCCATATTTCTATGGAACAACGCCGGTTTTTAAATACTTCCCCAAATCTTCTGATTCAGTTCTTCATCACGCTTTGCTACCAAATCTAACACAGCTTTCGCTTTTGCCTGTTTGGTAATCGCTTCTTTCTCATCATTGATAAGGTATTCCAAATTGCTGGAAATCATATCAATATTTTCCTTGAATTCACGAATCAACTCGGTTGTTTTTGCCTTTGCCACTTCCATGATTTCTGCAATATATGATTCATACTGCATCTTGGTAGTGGTGTCAAACATTTCGCAAATATCATTCTTATAGGACTTCTTATCATTGGTAGAGAAGATAAAGATTGCTTTCTGCTTGTTAATATACTCATCCATCTTCAAAGCACGTAAGGTAGAAGGCGGAACCTGTGTATCAGCAACATTGGCAATTCTCTTTACCAAGCCTTCATCAATACCCTTGTAACCAGTGATTTTCTTCACCAACAGGGAACGAAGTTCCTCAATCTGCTTTCTTAAGATTCTTTCACGATTTTCCTTGTAGTAATCATCGATTTCAAGCAAATAGCGGTTTAATTCACTACAAATGATATTATTCTTTTCTTCAAACACTTCCGGTCTGATTGCAATCCACTTCATCTTGTCTGCAATCTTCTCTGCCTGTTCTTTTCTGCTCTGAACGATAGAATTCAAAGTGGCAATCTCTTCAAACTTCACCGGCAATTCCTCCGGTCCGCAGGTAAACATATAACCCGCATAAGTTGCATCAATATCCTTAACCATGGTTGTTTTCATGGTCTGAATATTCTCGGAAATCTGCTGCTTAGACAATCTCGCCTGAGCTTCGATAGCTTCGTAGTCATCCTTAATGAAGTTAACTACGCTGGAAATACCATCGTACAAGCCCTTTGCCTTTACTGCCAGTGCATACTTCTTTGCATACTTAACAATCTCACGCTCTACGGCATACATACCGGAGTTTACGAAGATACGCTGCAAAATAGGTGCTAAGCTCTTTTCGTCTGCCTCATCGCAAATCTTTAACTCTGCCATACAGTCAGCAATCATCTGCTTGGTTTCGTTGTCTGCATCTGCCATCTTATTCAACTTAAAGAACATACCGGTATCAATCTCGGCATCATCATTCTTAATCAATAAAGGGTCAGAAATATGTACGTTGTTGATTTCGTTTCTATGATTTGCAAGCCACAAACGCTCATCTTCTGTATCTACATTATTCTTAATCGCCTTTGCGATATAAGCTGCCTTTGCAGATACGAAGAACAATCTTTCGTTTGCCAAATCAATGCACTCGTTCTTTTCATTATAAATCTTGTCAGTTTCCTTTAAGGAAATCTCCACCTTCTTGTCCTTCAGATTGCTTAAATCTGCAAGGCTTCTGGTATCTGCCTGATTGATAATATGTAAGGAACGACTCAAATCAATATGTACTTTATCCTTGGTCTCTGCACTCTCTCTGGATGAATTAATCAACTTATACAGAATAGAGTTACCGGTACCTTCCATCTTGGTAGGCTCATAAAGAATCACCAGGATTGAGTTGGTCTGTTGCTGAAGTGCTTTACGTAATACCATTAAATGCTCGTTGGAATTACTGTCTGTACCCGGTGTATCATAGAAGGTAAAGCTGATATTAGGATCCAGCATGATAGGGAAATGTACCTCTATAATACCGTCTATATACTCCTCACACTCATCTGAAGGCATGTTGGGTATATTGTTCAAACACTTTAATATCTGGCAAAGCTGTTCATGCTGCAAGAGATGGAACACTACTGCCGAATTAATCTCATTCTGTACCAATTTCTTGGTAAACTCACATTCAGCGGTTGACGAGAAAACAAAGCTCTGCTTCTCTTCTGACCATACAATACTTACATTAACACCTTCATTAATGTCTTTTTTCTTAACCGTAAACATTACTGCCGGATTATCGTCACTCTGAATACGGAACATTTTAGCAGTTTCGGAATTAATGCTTTCAGGCAAAATTCTCTTACCAATCAATGTATTGATAAATGTAGATTTACCGGAACTGTATGTACCTACCAAACACAGATTGATATCACTCTCACTCAGTTTCTTACGCTTTGTTTCGAACACTTCCTTACGTGACTGGAAATGTACCTGAATATCCGAGTCTTTTAATTCGGTCTCAAATAATGATATGGTCTCATCACAGAATTCATTAATCTGCTTAAAAATTACATCTACAGCTGGTAATTCAATAAAATCCTTTATGAATACTCTATCTTCACCTACTGATTTATTGTACTCAGCTATCTTCTCAATAAAGTCTTCATAATCTACTTTGGTTCCCTTAAACACCAAATTGATCTTATCATGTGAAAACTGTTCCCATATATCGTCAAAAAACTGATTACCCTGATTCTGAAGTAAAAACTCTCCATTCTCCGGTGCGTACTGACTTAAGTTTGGACACATTTTATATGGGATATCTAAAAACTCACCTTTAACCTTAGCCAAAAAGCGAATTTCTTTCTTCACAGGATGATACATTATCATCAATTCTTTCATGATGCTTCCCTCCAATAGTCATTCTCATCACTTATAATTCGCTCATCAGCTTAGTCTTGTAAGAAGTAAACTCAGCTTCAGTTAACATACCTACCTTCTGAAGTTCAACCAGGTTGTTTGCTCTTACCTTGAATTCTTCTACAGAATGGCTGGATACAAATATCTCATCAATACACTTCTGCTTCAATGCATCGTACTCTGCGTCTGTAATAAATCCAACCTGAGGAAGCATTCTGTACATAGCTACTCTGGTAGTATAATCTTCTACCATATCTACTTCTGCCAATAATTTGCTGCGGCGTGTCACATACTCATCACCGGTCAGGCATTCGCCTTCTTTCAAAGCTCCCATTCTGTTGATAATAGCCTTCAACTCATCCGGAGTCTTCCAAGGCATATCTAACGAAGTAGAGATTAATTCATTCTGCATGCTCGCCAACTCAGTATCGGAGATATATTTCTCCTGTGCCAATACAGGCCACTTTTTCAGCTTGCTTACCAAAGATTCTCTGGAATCATTCTTGGTAACCTTGATTTCGTCAAGTAAATTTTTAACCTTCTCATCAAAACTACTTTCCTCAATCAACTTACAATCTTTCAAAACCGGAAGTCTCTGCAGCTTACGAACAAATACTTCTTTCTCATCATCCAGCTTAAACTCAACATCCTCTACCAAAGATACCTTGCTCTTTTCGTATTCCTCAGCAGTAATTACTTCGCCAATCTGAAGGAAAGATAACTTCTGAACATTACGACGATACTCATAGATATCGCTCACATCCAAATCACAACATTCCTTGATAACATCAATTCGATTAGCTTCAAATTCCTTGTCAGAAAGTAATCCGCAATCCTTTAATGCAATCAGCTTCTGAATCTTATCGTTAAAATCCTTCAAATCACAGAATTCACTAACCAATTCCAAACGTTTTGAAATATATTCTTTTTCACCCAACAAGCCGCAGTCTTTTAATACTCCCAGCTTGTCCATTCTCTTCTGGAATTCCTCTTCGCTCAGCTCAGGTTTCTTTGCAACAGGCTCTTCCTTCACTACCGGTGCCGGTTCGGGTACCGGTACAGGTATAGGTTCCGGAGCAGGTGCAGGTGTCGGCTCAATAGGAGCAGGCTTTCCGGGTTCGGGATTTTCCACCGGCTTAGGCTGATTTGCAGGTCTGGGCTGTTCCTTCACCTCCTGAGGTATAGGTGCAGGTTGTCCTGACATAGGCTTATCGGCAGGCTTAGGCTGATTTGCGGGTCTGGGCTGTTCTACAGGCTTCGCCTGAGGTGCAGTATTACCAGATACTGCAGCAGCAATTTCCTCCGCCGTAGTTGCCTTAGGTCCCATCTTTAATTCCTTTAACAGATTTCTCACTTCGTTAATCTGCTTTAACTGGGGAAGGAATACCTTTATCTTCTTTGTACCATACAATCCCTTTTCCTGTGCTGTAAATGACAACGCAGAAAATCCCATGTATTCTTCTTCCTTGATATCGGATATATCCTGGAGTGCAAACGCAAAGTCACCTGTATATCCGTTTCTTCCATCGGAATTACAAATTTCTGCTTTTCCGGATATCTTGGTGCTGTCAATTTTAATAAATAGGGCATCCTCTTTTTTAAACAGTCTGTTCCTTACGGAATTACCTGACCCACATGTATAAATACGTGCTTCTTCCATAAAGTTAGCCTCCTCTCAGTCTCAAGCACTACCCCTAATAATGCTTGATTCTTATCTTATTTTTTGTTATTTATTACATTTTGAAAAACACAAAAACCACACATTCACTATTATCCCCACGATAATAATTGAATGCCGCTTTAAGTCTTAATGTAATGATAGCAAATTTTTCCCCTTATTTCAAGAGAATTATATAAGATAATGATAGCAATAACTTCCAAATATTTCAAGGGTTTTTTGGCATGTTGCTACTTTATTTATTATATTTTTTCTTCAAATGTAACAATATTAAAATGCTTTGATTTTCAAGATATTATATCTTCCCCAAACCACACATCAACATATTGTGTTGTGCCTTTTTTCGCCACAATAGATTGTGTTTTTCTGTTGTTTTGTGTCAAATTTATCAATTCATTTTCTATTGTTTATGAATTTGCTTTAATTATTTTTTCTCCGAAAATTTTGTCACGTCACTACATCCGACACCACATCCGATACCGATACTATCTCCGGTCCTTCCGCAAAAATCTCCGCATTGTCCGCCACTTCCATAGGGTCTTCTGCCACTTCCTTATCCACTTTTTCCTCCCATAAGGAGTCATATTCTTCCTTTTCTTTCTCTTTTGCCATAGCACCTATGTTTTTTGCAGCCTGATAAAGCTCCATACTGTACTCCATAAGCTTCTTCTCGTCTGTAGGGGGCACAATACCGCCTTTCATCAGGCGCCTTGCCACCTCCATGATTTTACCCATGTCAATGGCATACTCTTCCATGGCCTCTCCCTGTTGCTTCGCCACTTCCATATTGGCCACAGCCGCCCACTGTTCAGTAACTTTCTCCATATAGGCCTGATATTCGCTCTGTTTCTCATCCACAGCCTGAATGGTAAGCTCCAACACCGCCGCTTCATTGGCATATACGTTTTTTCCGTCCGGAGTTGTGTTTATTTTTCGCTCCAGTTCTTTTTTCTGCTTCTGCAACGCAATTTGTTGTTCGTGATAGGACTTGATTTGCGTTCCGTAAGTTTGCCTTACTTCCTTGATTGTCATTTCTTCACATCCTTATGATCAAATATATACTTCCTTATATTTATTTATATCGTCAAAAAGTCCCGAAAACCTAAGCCTTCGGGACCTTTGAAACTCTTTGTTTTATATACTTGTGTAATCTACACCACACCCTGTGCGGTCATAGCTTCAGCCACCTTTAAGAAGCCTGCAATATTAGCACCTGCCACATAATTGCCTTCCATGCCGTACTTCTTAGCAGCATCATCCAAGTTGTGGAAGATGTTTACCATGATGGTCTTCAGCTTAGAATCAACTTCTTCGAAAGTCCAGCTCAATCTTTCGCTGTTCTGGCTCATTTCCAAAGCTGAGGTTGCAACGCCACCTGCATTTGCAGCCTTTCCGGGACAGAACATTACGCCATTGTTCTGGAAGTATTCAGTAGCTTCCATGGTAGTAGGCATGTTAGCACCTTCTGCCACTGCGATAACACCGTTTGCCACAAGTGCCTTTGCATCCTCTAAATTAAGCTCGTTCTGAGTTGCACAAGGAAGAGCCACGTCTACCTTAACAGACCACTGATTGGTACCTTCCGTTGCCTTATCATGATACTGTGCACCGGGTCTTGCAGCAGCATATTCAGACAATCTTGCACGCTTTACTTCCTTTACTTCCTGAAGAAGTGCCACATCGATTCCATCGGGATCATAAATCCAACCGGTGGAATCTGAACAGGTCACAGGCTTAGCACCAAGCTCCCATGCTTTCTCGATAGCGTAAATAGCCACGTTACCTGCACCGGAAACAGCAACTGTCTTGCCCTTTAAGTCAATACCGTTACATCTTAACATTTCATCTGTTAAATATAACAAACCATAACCGGTTGCCTGCTTTCTTGCCAAAGAACCGCCGTAAGAAAGTCCCTTGCCTGTAAGTACACCTTCATAAAGTCCGGTCAATCTCTTGTACTGACCATACATATAACCGATTTCTCTTGCGCCGGTACCAATGTCACCTGCAGGAACATCGGTATCTGCGCCAATGTATTTGTAAAGCTCTGTAATAAAGCTCTGACAGAATGCCATAACTTCTCTGTCAGACTTGCCCTTAGGATCGAAGTCAGAACCACCCTTACCGCCGCCGATAGGAAGACCGGTCAAAGAGTTCTTGAAAATCTGTTCAAAGCCCAAGAACTTGATAATACCCAAGTTTACGGAAGGATGTAATCTCAAACCTCCCTTGTAAGGTCCGATTGCAGAGTTGTACTGTACACGATAACCGGTATTTACCTGTACCTGACCCTTATCATCTACCCAAGGCACACGGAACACAAGCTGTCTTTCCGGATTTACCAATCTCTCCAACAATGCATCTTTTTTGTATGCCTCTTCATTTGCTTCAATTACTACACGAAGAGACTCCAATACTTCCTTAACTGCCTGATGGAATTCGGGCTGTGCAGGGTTCTTGGAAACCACTAATTCATAAACCTCATCAACATATGACATAATATATGTCCTCCTTGCAATCATATTTTACCCAAGCATCACATTGTATACAAGTATGCTTTCACTAAGGAATATTATATTACGTCTGTTAAAAATACACAACAACTTTATCCCACTAAATCGCAAAAGTTTTTTTAAGTTTTTTATGCAAATTGCACAAGTACATATCTTTAAAGATATTTGGTAAACTGCCTGATATTCTTTTCCTCAAATTGCATTAACCTTTGTGCCAATCCCAATGCCTGTTCATCTGCCTGACTGTTATGGTTCAGCACCCTATTTAACTTAAGAACTCCCTCATTGCAGCCCTTAATCATCACCTCCGCAATACGGCTGGTGCTGGTGTTAAACAGTGTATTGTACTGAATACCGCCCGCCAACTTTAAGTTTTCCGCGTAGCTGCTTCGATAAGGGTCTGCCTTGGCTTCCAGCAGCTTATCATAAGCCTGATTACGTATTTGTGCATATTCCAAAGATTGCTTCGATATCTGCGTAGCCAGCTTCTCATCAAATACCTTATCCGATACCGCATCAATCGCCTTCATAGCAGCTTCCGTATTCCTCTGTATTTCTTTGTAAATATTCACTTCCTGTTTCAGCATAATAACCTCCGTTCCGCCATTTCAATGCACCTTTTGCACCATGCTTTTCATCTTCAAACGCAAAAAGGATGCTATTTCCATAGCATCCTTAGTATTTCTCGTTCTTTTTACTTTATGCGGTTATTGTACAAAATCTTCCTTTACATATCCCACCTGGCCATTATAGTTGATCTTACACCAACCATTTTCACGCCCAAGCAAGTCTACCGCTTCCCCTCCGGCCAATACACCCAATCGATCTGCCGTTTCCGAAGCTGCTGTTCTTACATTCACATTGGAAGTAGCCGTTACAGTCCCTACTACAGGTTCCTTGGAAGCAGTATTCAACAATTGCAAATACTCAGACTTAATATAGCCTTCTGCTTTTCCGATTTTAACCTTTGACCAACCGTTAACCTTCTGTTCCAGGACCTCAACCTTGGTACCTGCGGTCACTTTATCCACCTTATCAGCCTGTTCACTGTCAGAAGCACGCACATTAACTGTAGTCGTAGCTTTGGCATAAACCGGTTCTGTTGTTGCATCATTCTCAACAGGTACAGGTGTCACCTCCGGCACTTCTCCGTTCTCTTCTTCCGGCGTCTGAGTATCTTCCGGTTGCTCCTCCTTCATCTGATTTGCAATCGCTTCGCCGGTAGTTTTCTGTGCTTCCTTCAATACCTCCTGTATATACAGGAACAATTCCTCATTCTTGGCTAAAGTATCCTTGCACTCTACTTCCACACGATTGTTCAATTCTATAACATCCTCTTGGGACGAAGCCTTATCTATATACGCTTTCTCTTCATCGGACAATTCTGCATCATTCAGATAATAACTGCCATCTGCATTCTTGCATGCATAGTACAAATCCATACCTGAAACAGTATCCTCAAAACCGACAAACTTCATCTTATAATACACATATAAGAGGTATGAATCGGGTTTCGGACCCGGCTTACTATATACCACTTTATCCAAATAATCTTCCACATATTCACTCTTTGCGCTGATAAAGAGTGCTTTCGTCTCATCCAAATGATTAATAATTTTTCTGACACTTTCAATATCGCCCTGTGCACATGCCGTATAATATGCATCTATCATCGACACGATTGCGGGATCCGTATTTTCTGTCAGGGGTATCTGTACCATTTCTTCCTCTGTGGTCTCTGATACCGGTGTGCTTTCACTCACCGCCGTACTGTTTTCCGCCACAGACGTTTTTTTTGCATCCTGTGCTCTCAATGCACATAATACCGTAATTGCTACTGCCAAGATAATAATGATCGGTAAAATCAACTTACTGTTCTCTAACAGGAAACGGCTGAACCGTTTCATCTTTTCTTTAAACATAAGACAACCTTTCTAAAATCCATCCACTACAGCCGGGTGATGTAAAATGCATCCGACAGGAATCGAACCTGCATTAAAGGCGTCGGAGGCCTTCGTTCTATCCATTAGACTACGGATGCAATTATTACGAATTTGTTACATCACCTCGACCATAATATCATATTTCATCCATTATGTCTACATATTGTTTCGTTAATTTTTTCTAAACTGGCAGTGCCCCATCAGCCGTAATTCTCATTATTTTTTTCTACCTTCAGCAATTTATCCTGTTCTGTATCATAGTAGTATAAATGATATGACAGCAGTTCTTCTTCCATCACATGATTCCTGTTTGCCTCCGAAATCATATCCAATAATACATCCGTATCATTCTCGTTCTGTCTTCTTAACAAAAGCACTTCATGAATGGAACTGGGCAACACAAAGAAATCACCTCCCAAAAGTTCAGCCGCCTCTTGCAGCATCCCGGGATACAATAATGCTATGGACCCGTGGCATTTTTGTTCATTTGACAATACATAGAGATTTGATGCCGTCGGTTCCGGCCACATATCCTTTAACAACTCTCCCAGGGACATAAGCATGGGCGGAAACATTCTCTTGGTATTTTCCACTGCCAGCTTCATCAATTCCTCATGATTGGTTTTCCACATGTCCATATGGGAATTATGTATCAAAATCATACCTTCCCCGATTGTATCATGATGAAACGCATAATAGAAGCAAATTGCCCAATCCAGAAATAATATATGCGGAATATCCTTCAATAATTCTTTATTCATTTCTGCGTTTATCAATCGATAGGCAATCCGCTCCTTTACCTTTTCAAAATCCATAAAGAAATCCATGGAAATGTCTGTTTTTACAGCACCCTGATGATAGCTTTGCACCACGTGCTCAGCCAGTTCTTCCAGATCAGCACCTTTTTGGTACTCTTCATACAGGGAATTCACATACAAAGTAGGTGCTATATTACACCCTTCCCTGTGTAGTATCAGCCCCAAATATACCACATTATTATTCTTTCTGACTCTCTGGGATTTGATATGTACTCCATTTCCCAGTTTTTCACTAACCCTATGTTTCAATTCTTCTAAAAATTTATCTTCACTCATATTTTTCCTCACTTAATAATAATTCTCTCAACCGTTTTACAACAGAGACGAGATTTGCTTTGCCAATCTCGCTCTGATGAGCGGTCGGCAAATGTCCATTCGTGCAAGCACGATGGCCGCTTGCCTCGTCGCCATCACAAAAAAAGACAATGAACAGTGTTCATTGTCTTACTTGGCATTCATACAATTGTATTTATACTCTGGACAGATATTCGCCGGTTCTGGTATCAATCTTAATCTTGTTACCGATTTCAACGAACAAAGGAACAGATACAGTAGCACCGGTTTCAACAGTAGCAGGCTTAGATGCACCTGTAGCGGTATCACCCTTAAAGCCGGGCTCAGTCTCAGTAACCTCAAGTTCTACGAACAAAGGAGGTTCGATAGCAAATACATTGCCATTGTGTGAGCAAACCTTACACATATCATTTTCCTTTACAAACTTCAGTGCATCACCAACGGTTTCTTCGTTGAGTGCAATCTGGTCATAGCTTTCTACATCCATGAAGTGGAACAAATCACCATCTGAATATAAATACTGCATATCTTTTCTATCAATACGCGCCTGCGGGAACTTCTCCTGAGGTCTGAAACTCTTTTCGATAACACCACCGTTAACGATATTTTTCAGCTTAGTTCTAACGAATGCAGCTCCCTTTCCCGGTTTAACATGCTGGAATTCAATAATCTGATAAATACCATTGTCCATTTCAACGGTAATACCATTTCTGAAATCGCCTGCAGAAATCATAGTATATTCCTCCTAAACATTTATCACGTTATAATTCTTTTCTAGTTTATACTAAATGTAATCATATTTCAACTGTTTTTTTCAAAAAACTGTGATTATTTTCCTTTCTTCTTCCTATAAAAATACAGTACTATCCACTCCAGTCTTCTTTTTAGTACAATCTGTATTTCTTCCTTGGGATGAATGGGTTTCACCAAACAGGACAGAATCCCCGTTCTTTTCGCGCCCCACACATCCGTAAATAATTGATCTCCTACAAAAAGGGTGGTTTCTTTGACGGTCCCCATACGTTCCATAGCCATTTCATACCCTGCTCTGGAAGGCTTATTAGCCTTATAAATATAGTCCGAACCCACTGAATCCGCAAACCCTTTTACCCTGGGCTCTTTATTATTGGACAAAAGCATGGTCTGATAACCCAATTCGCGTAAATCGGCAAAAAAGGAAACTGCCCTCTCATCCGCCGGCTCACCATGTGGTACCAAAGTATTGTCTACATCAAAAATAACTCCCCTGTATCCCTTTTCATACAACCCCTTAAAATCAATATCATAGGTAGAATTTTCATCCCAATCCGGATAAAAGCATGCAAACATACGCCACCTCATACTTTCTGTTTCTCTATTCAGTAAATATGGCAGGACTCATGGTCCTGCCACCTTTCTTACTATTGCAACACTTTTTTCAGTTCGTCCATGAAGGTATTTACATCCTTAAACTCTCTGTACACGGAAGCAAAACGCACATAAGCTACCGCATCCAAATCTTTGAGTTTATTCATCAGCAATTCACCGATTACCTGACTGGCAATTTCCTTCTCTTCCATGTTGAAAATCTCATTTTCCACTTCATCAATCAATCCGGTAATGGCCTGTGCACTAACCGGTCTCTTATGGCAGGCTCTCAGCACACCTGCTTCAATCTTAGAACGGTCGTAAGCTTCACGGTTGTCATCCTTCTTAATGATAATCAAAGGAATGGTCTCGATTTTCTCATAAGTAGTAAAACGCTTGCCGCATTCATCGCAAACACGACGGCGGCGAATGGAATTATTGTCCTCTGCCGGTCTGGAATCAATTACACGGGTATTTTCATGGTTACAAAACGGACATTTCATATGTGCTCCTATCTGTGTATCCGATACACTTTCAGTTTATTCCGGAACTTTCCTTCTATGCTTTATCATAATATATTTAACAGTTTATGTCAACCAATATGATGTCCGGCCCGATTTGCCGGATATCCTTGAAATTAATCTCTATCTCCTTATCCGCCTTAAACAGACAAAACCACTTTCCGTAATCGCTGACAATAATCTTGCAAATACATCCCTTGCATTCATCAAACTCAAAATCACATACCTTACCCAGGCATTTACAATCCCGGATATTAATCACCTCTTTATTCTTAAAGTCTGAAAACAACATACTCCCCACCCCCATAATCCCTTTCTAATTATTATATGAATAACTTCATAAAATGTGGACCATACTAACCGTATACCTACCAAAGACAAGGCATCAAATACCACAAAACAAATGCAGGAGGCGTATATATGTCATTAGGTAAGGTTGAAATTTGCGGTGTCAACACCGCCAAGCTTCCCCTTCTGAAACAGGAGGAAAAGGAATATTTATTTACATTGATAGAGGGTGGTGACCGGATTGCCCGCGAAAAATACATCGAAGGGAATCTTAGACTGGTACTAAGCATTATCAAACGCTTTTCTTCCAGCAACGAAAATGTGGATGATTTGTTTCAGATAGGATGTATCGGGTTGATAAAAGCCATCGATAATTTTGACTCCGGACTGAATGTGAAATTCTCCACCTATGCCGTACCCATGATTATCGGCGAAATCCGCAGATACTTAAGGGACAACAATGCCATACGTGTCTCCCGTTCCCTAAAAGATACCGCATACAAAGCCATATATACCAGGGATATTCTGACCAAGCGCAATTCCAAGGAGCCCACCATCGAGGAAATTGCCACAGAAATCGGCATTCCCAAGGAAGATATCGTATATGCCATGGATGCGCTTCAAAACCCCATGAGCTTATTTGAGCCCATCTACACGGATGCCGGAGACACCTTGTATGTAATGGACCAAATCAGTGACAAAAAGAACAAAGAAGAAACCTGGGTGGAGCATTTATCCTTAAATGAAGCCATGAAGCATCTGGCTGCCAGAGAACGGGAAATCATTAACCTTCGTTTCTTTGAAGGTAAAACACAAATGGAAGTAGCTGACATGATCGGAATCTCTCAGGCTCAGGTGTCCCGTCTGGAAAAAAATGCATTAAAAATAATGCGCACCTACCTTTCGGCATAATGCGCACTAGCCCTTCACAAACTTCCGCAATATCAAAAACACGATTGCCCCCAACGCACATCCCAGTGTGTTGGCAACAATATCATCTAACTGAAAAATACCTCTGCCGGTTACCAGTTGCATCCATTCAATAGCAATACTGGTAACGGCGCCCACAAATATACTTTTCAAAAACAGTACCTTTCCTTTGGCCCACCAACAAAAACAAAAGCCGTAGGGAATAAAGAGCAACACATTTTCCAATACCAAAGCATCGTTCCGCTTATTGATTTTCAAACTTGCTCCCAAATCCAACTCCATCTTACCGGTTCCGCCACCTTCCCTGGAAAGGTAAGTTATCATAAGTATCACACTCAGGAAAGAAAAAAAGCATACAGTAGACCAAAAGGAAAGTCTATCCTTCCCCCGTCTGCTTCTTCTGTCATTCATCCATTTTACTATCAATATCAGGCATCCGCTGATGACCAACAAAAAGGGCACATACTTCAAGGCCTGTATCAAATCCTGTCGTAAATAATTTAACATCTCTTACCTTTCTTTATAACTCGCCCAATTTTTAGGGGCTTGTTCCCACTTTTCCTTGTCCTGAAACAGACAATCATTCATCCATGCAATAGCATCTATGATACCATCTTCCTCAAAATCAAACAACTTACTTGTTTTCTGTTCCTCCGGCGTCATAATAAAATTAAAAGGTTCCGGCCAGACTGTAGTTTTCAGTTTCTTGCCTTCTTCCGTGGCAATCCCCTCCAACCGGTAGCGCATGCCCTGATGACAACCGGTATATTCCGTTTTTTTCAGATATTCCATAGACAATATATCTTCCCGTACAATCATATCCGTCTCCTCTTTCCGATGCAAATCCCTGCATTTCTATATCATACCCTTTCTTTTGTTATTTTTCAAGTCTATACCACACCGGTCATATCTCTTTTCAGCTGTTTCATAATTTTCTTCTCCAATCTGGAGATATAAGATTGTGAGATTCCCAGCAGTTCTGCCACTTCTTTTTGGGTCATTTCCTGTCCGTCCGGCATACCCAGGCCAAATCGCATACGTATAATACACCTTTCCCTGTCATTCAACCGACTGACCGCTTTTCTGAGAAGCTTCCGCTCCACCTCATCCTCCAATCCCTTTCCGATTACATCCTCCTCCGTCCCCAGGATATCAGAAAGAAGCAGTTCATTACCATCCCAATCCACATTCAAGGGTTCATCTATAGACACCTCTTTGTGTGTTTTGCTGTTTCTTCGCAAAAACATTAGAATTTCATTCTCAATGCACCTGGATGCATAAGTGGCAAGCTTAATATTCTTCCCCGGGTTAAAGGTATTGATTGCCTTAATCAAGCCGATTGTACCAATAGATATAAGGTCTTCCACTCCAACTCCCGTATTATCAAATTTTTTCGCTATGTAAACAACTAATCGCAAATTGTGTTCTATCAACACCGCCTTTGCTTCTTCCTCCCGCTCTGTCCCCAGGCGTTCCAGCATACAATGCTCTTCTTCATTGGAAAGAGGTGATGGGAGCACCTCTGTTCCGCCAATATAAAAAAGTTCTCCTTCCGTATGAAAATCAGCCTTTCTCTTCCGAAACCATACTTTCTCCCCAATTCCCTCCGGCAAAAACATTCTCAAAAACATCATCTTTTTCTTCCCCTTTCCTTTCCAAAATATCCGGACTCAATATCACCTGATAGCCCCCTGCTTTACCGCAAAACTCTTCTCCAGTCGCCACATAAACTCCACTGTAGTTTCCGAAGATTCCGTCCCACTCTACCACCAGTTGCTTCAGATAATACCCTTTTAGTACGCCTTTCCTTTTCCCCACACTTTGATAGGGTATGATACGATATCCTTCCGGCAACTTCCCTTCAAAAAGTAACATTAAAGTCGGCTCATCCACCACCGCCACAGGCTTTTGACTAATCGGCTCTCTTAACAGATTCCCCGTATCCATAAGCGCTCTTATGCGCACCCTTTCCTTATCCTTAACGACGATCACATAACAATCCTTCTCTTTTTCCCTGCTTCTCCTTATCCTTTCCGAAATGAACATACAGCCTACCGCTCCGGGCACCAACACTCCTATCATACCACTCATCTGAAATACAAACGGCAGTAATCGCCTTAACATTAGCAGGCTCCCCCCTAACAGCAGGGTAGCCGCTGCCATCTTTTCCAGCACCTTCCACCACTGTGAAAAGCCTCGCACCCGAAAGGTATATAGACACATGATAGCTACGGCCAGACCGAAACCGATTCCGCTCCCCAACATCCCCATTCCAATCACCAAAGCTGACACCACCGATATTGCCGCGCCACCCGCAGCCCCTATCAGAATCCGTTTTACAGACGCCGTGTGATGCAACATAACATTCACTATTATCAGAAGATATGTATTAAAGCACAAATTCAGGAGCAACAACATATCTGCATAAACCTCAAAATACATTTGTCACCTCCCCGTCACCGGATTTTTATTTAATACAATTATACCTTTCCACTCCCGTGAATTTTGTCAAAAGATATGAACAAAAAGCATCCTTCCTATCGTTGTAAAACGACAAAAACAGCCATGTTCTTTCGAACATGACTGTTTCTAAATAGTGTCCTATTATTTTCTGGTCAAGAAATCCGGAATATTTAATGACTTAGACTTTACATTGCTCTGAATATCAATAGGCTTATTCAAAGAAATGGTAGGCTCAACGGGTGTCACCGGCACCTTGATGGAAGGTGTTACAGGTGTTGTAAAACCGGGATTCACGCTGGGACTCTTATATCCGAATCCGGTTCCTACTCTGTTCTGAACCACTACATTTGCCACATCATCAATACCTGTTGCAATTACGGTAATGGTACAATTGCCGCTCTTATTTGAATCATACAACGCACCAAAGATAATATTCACATCGTTGCCGCAAAGCTCCTGAACATAGCTTACTGCATCGGATGCATCTGCCAATGTAATATCACCGGATACATTTACGATAACATCGGTTGCACCGGAAATGGTGGTTTCCAATAAAGGAGATGCCACTGCCATCTTTACAGCTTCCAACGCCTTATCATCGCCCTTGCCTTCACCGATACCAATATGTGCAATACCCTTGTCCTTCATAACAGTCTGTACATCCGCAAAGTCAAGGTTAATAATTGCAGGTAAATTAATCAAATCGGTAATTCCCTGTACTGCCTGCTGTAACACTTCATCAGCCTTCTTCAATGCTTCCGGCATGGTTGTTCTGCGGTCTACAATCTCTAACAGCTTATCATTAGGAATTACAATCAATGTATCCACATATTCTTTAATCTTTTCAATACCGCTTAATGCATTCTGCATACGGGTTTTTGCTTCAAAACGGAAAGGTTTGGTTACTACACCTACGGTAAGGATGCCCATTTCCTTCGCAATCTTTGCCACAATGGGAGCCGCTCCTGTACCTGTACCGCCACCCATACCACAGGTAACAAATACCATATCAGCGCCTTCCAATGCACCCTGAATGTTTTCGCTGCTTTCTTCCGCTGCTTTCTCACCAATTTCAGGCTTTGCACCTGCGCCCAATCCCTTGGTGAGCTTTTCACCAATCTGAATCAGCTTAGGCGCCTTGCACAACTGAAGGGCCTGTTTATCTGTATTAACGCCGATGAATTCTACACCATCAATCTGTTCATCAACCATTCTGTTTACTGCATTATTTCCTGCACCACCGACACCTACTACAATAATTTTTGCAGCTGCCTGTGTGTCATTTGTCTTAACTTCGAGCAAGGGTTTGTCCTCCTTTTATTCCGAATAAATTCCATATACTTTATCATATAATTATTTTACAAATTTATCAACCCATTTTTTCATAAAAATACTATTTTTTTACTGATTATTTCTATTTATCTTCTTCAAATATGGTCATTTGGGATTCTTCTGTGTAATCCTCCAAATGTAAGACACCGCTTTTTCCTTCCAAATGCCCCAAAACAGAAGGCATCATCATAATTTTCTCTTCCAGATTTACAGCCTTTCCCAATAGGATTCTCAGTTCTCCCATATACAGAACCACATCCAAATCCGGCTGGAAATAGATTCTTTCCGCCGCAATATCATACTTGTCCAACAAATTGGTAATGGTCATCACATTCTCAAAAACCTTATCATCCTCCACCGGAATCTTCTCTCCCAAAGCCACATGCTCAAACTTGAGTCCCGATACCTGCGGCACTCCCAAGGTTCTTACATTGGATGTCTCTATCATATAACCATCCTTATCAAAGTACATAAAGCTGTCCATAAATTCTATATAGCCGGCCAAAGCCTTTTCATATACGGTTATTTTGATGCTGTCCGGGGTCAGAACCGTTACTTCCATGGCATCCACAAAAGGAATGTTTTCCACCCCTTTGTTGCGGTATTTCATGGACAAATACCAGGAATTATTCCCCAACGGTCCCTGCATCACCATATCCTTTATTTCCTGCTCGGTATAATGAAGATTGCCTTCCACATATACTGTTTTCACTAAACGAGTACTGATAAAATAATATATGGCACCAACCACCGCTGCTAACAATATTAAAATAATCAGTACTCTTACAATAATTCGATTACGCTTCCCTGACACTGAACACCCGCGCTCCTAACTCTGTTAAATCCTTCGCAATATTTTCATATCCACGCATAATATATCGGTAACCGTTTATGGTACTCACACCATCTGCCATCAAACCGGCCAAAACCATAGCCGCTCCTCCCCGCAGTTCCCATGCTTCCACCGACTTTCCGGTAAGCACGGAAGGTCCCCATACTTTTACACGTCTTTCATCCAATACCTTCACATTCGCTCCCATATCCCGCAGAGGTTCCACGATATGAAACCGATTTTCAAATATGGTTTCTTCTATTTCACTGACACCCTCTGCACGCAAAGCAGCTACTAACACAGCAGATTGTAAATCCGTAGGAAAATCCGGATAAACACCGGTTTTTAACCTTCTCACAGGCTGAAGCCTTTCCGGAGCCTGGACATACAATCCGTCCTCTCCCGTCTGACAAACAGCACCCATTCTGCGTGCCACCTCTATCACTGCTTCCATCTGGTCACAAGGTGCTTCCTCCAACCAGGCACTGCCGCCTGCCGCCAATACAGCAAACAGATAGGTACCTGCTACAATTCTGTCAGCCGGAATCCACATTTTACAACCATGCAAGGTCTCTACCCCTTCAATTTCCAATCTTTCGCTTCCGATACCGCTGATTTGTGCTCCGCAATTTACCAAATACCGGCATAATGCTTGCACCTCCGGCTCCTTGGCCGCACCTGATATCCGAGTATGCCCCTTGGCCAAAACAGCGGCCAAAAGTGCGTTTTCCGTGGCACCTACGCTAACCTTGGAAAACTCAATATCCGCTCCGTGAAAACCATTCTCAACAGAACCGTATATCATCTCCTCTTCCATGCGGAACACGGCACCCATTTTCTCCAAAGCCATCAAATGCATATCTATGGGCCGGGCACCTATCACACAGCCTCCCGGATATTCCATATATACTTCACCGGTTCTTCCCAGCAAGGCCCCCAGCATGCATATGGACGAACGCATGCTCTGCACCGCCTCCGAAGGCATCTTCTTTCGCTGTACACGGCTTGTATCTATGGTAATACCTTTGCTGCTTTCCCGTATAATACACCCCATACTGCCAAGTAACTGCTTCATACGAAATACATCACTGATTTTGGGACAATTAGTAATCTGCGACTCCCCTTTTGTCAAAAGTGTAGCCGCCATCACAGGCAAGCAGGCATTCTTGGATCCCTGTATCTTTACCTTGCCCTGAAGGCACACACCACCATCTACACGAATAGAATCTATCTGCATTACAAAATCCTCCGAATTCAGACATATTCTATTATATGTATCCTTTTACATCACAGTACGTTGTCCCGTTTATTTATGCTTCCCGAAGTTGTATCCTCTTTGCCACATTCAACACCAGCCCCATTTCTATCAACAGGAACAATACGGATGTACCGCCATAGCTGATAAACGGCAGGGAAATACCGGTATTCGGTATACTATTGGTTACAACCGCCACATTCAAAATCACCTGAATGGCAATGTGCCCCATAACACCCACTACCAGAAGTGCACCAAACAAATCCGGAGCATTATTGGCTATCAGCATCATTCTCCACAGCAACACCAAAAACATGGTAATGATTATTATCGCGCCAAACAGTCCCAGTTCTTCACATATAATTGAAAAAATCATATCATTTTGTGCTTCCGGAATAAATCCCAGCTTCTGCATACTCTGACCCAAACCTTTACCGACTACGCCGCCGGAACCGATGGCATACAGGGACTGCAGTGTCTGATATCCCACATCCGAAGCATAGGCTTCCGGATTCATCCAAGCCAAAATACGTTTGAATCGGAAGCCTTCCAAATCAGACATATTAAGCTTAGATATATAATACAGCAATCCGCCTACCGCCGCCGAACCGATGGCTCCCAAAATAATGAACAATTTATAATCGGGACTTGCTACAAATATCATAAACACGGAAATACCCAGTATGATAATGGCCGAACTCAGGTTATTGGTCAGCTTCCACACCAGCACCACCATAGGGATTGCAGTAAGCATCAAAAAAATCATCCCCCGGGGTTGACGTATCAATTTCCCCATACTGCACACCAGATTAGCCAGGAACAAAATCATACAAAGCTTAGCTACTTCTGCCGGCTGTATGGTCAGACCGATACCCGGAATGGGTAACCATCGTTTTGCGCCATTGGCTTCCACTCCAAAGAAGGGTACCATGATAACCAGGATTGCCGACACCAGATAACCCAGCTCCGAAAAACGGGCCCAGAAATGATAGGGAATATTGGCCACCACGATCATTGCTATCAATCCCAGAATCCCGGACAGCAGCTGCTTCTTCAAAAAATAAGCCGCATCGTTATACTTGGCATATGCTTCATAAGAACTTACGGAATATATCATTATCAATCCGAAGCCCAATAAAAACAAAATAACGAACAACAATGTGTAATCAAAAAAGTATTCTGTTTGCTCTCTTTTCTTCTTTACCCGTCCTGCCATAAATCCGTTTTTCCTTATCTACTCTAAACCATTTACATAGTCTTTAAACATCTTACCCCGCACCTCATAGTTGGGGAACATTCCCCAGCTTGCGCAAGCCGGTGATAAAAGTACCGCATCACCGCTTTCCGCCAAATCCGTACAAAGTGCCAGACACTCTTCAAAAGTATCCGCCATCTTAATCCGCTCAAAGCCATGCTTTCGTGCACATTCCGCTATTTTCTCACGTGTCTGCCCGATCAACACAAGCCATTTTACTTTATTATCAAAAGCTTCAATCCATTCATCGTATTCATTTTGTTTGTCATATCCGCCGCCTATCAAAACAGTAGGTTTACACATGGCTTTGATTCCTTGAATGGCAGCGTCAGGATTGGTGCCCTTGGAATCATTATAATAGTCCACGCCGCCCTTGGTTGCCACATATTCAATCCGATGTTCCACAGCCTTAAAGCTCTTAATCACCTTCAATATGGTACTCATAGGAACATTCATCCCCTCTGCCAGGGCAATGGCTGCCATCACATTCTCTATATTACAAACACCCACCAGATTCATGTCTGTTTTGGTATTCATAAGTTTTTCTGCTTTACCCTTTTCTGCCTTGTAAATATCTTCACCTTGCAGGAAATAGCCGTTCTCCAGCTCTCTTGCAGAAGAAAAATATACCACCTTCGCAGGACATTTCTCTCCGAATTTACGGGTATATTCGTTTTCATAGTTCAGTACACAAACTTCCTCTGCCAGCTGATTTTTCGCTATATTTTCCTTCGCTCCGGAGTACGCATCCATGGTATAATGGCGGTTCAGATGATCCGGCGTTACATTTAATATGGCAGACACTGCCGGGTGGAAGGTATCCACTGTTTCCAGCTGGAAACTGCTGATTTCCGCTACGGTTACCGTATCTTTAGTGGTCTTTAAAGCTTCTAACGTATACGGATTACCGATATTACCTACTACAAAGGTTTTATCCTGCCCCACATGGGCTTTCATAATCTCACCCATCAAGGTGGTTGTGGTAGTCTTTCCGTTGGTACCGGTGATTGCCACAATCCTTCCCTGCTCTGCCAGGTATCCCAGCTCTATCTCTCCGATAATCCGGACACCGTTCTCACGCAAAGTATTAACCAGGGGGATATCAGTAGGTACCCCGGGGCTTAATACTGCCACTTCAATCTGTTCAGAAAGAATATCACTTTCCGCCATCTGACCGCTATAACAAACAGCAGTAGCTCCCTCCGGCACTTTGCCCAAAAGCTCCTCCTTGGAAAGCTTCTCATCAAACAGTACAATCTCTGCCCCCAATTTATTTAATAATGTCATAGCCCCTACTCCGCTGATTCCGGAGCCGACTACCAAACATTTTTTACCCTTCAGCATCTTATTCTCCTTTCGTATCACTCTGATACACTTTCTTCTCCCTTTTCCTCACTTATCTCATTATAATCCATTATACCCAAATAAGGAAGAATATTTTCAAAAAGCTGTCTTACAATCGGCGCTGCAATCTGTCCGCCGTAATAAGTTCCTTGCGGTCTGTTAATAATGGCCAACGCTATAATCTGCGGATCATCCGCCGGTGCAAAGCCCAAGAAAGACGAGATATATTGTTTCTCTGACCTGGGAAGTGTCTGACTGGTAGCCGTCTTGCCCCCAATTCGTACCCCTTGTACCTGGCCATTCTTTCCGCCGCCTTCCGCTACTACCTTCTCTAAAATGTAACGCATGGTCTCTGATGTTTCCTCCGATACCACGCCCTCCTGCACCGGATACTCAAAGGTTTCCAATGTATTCCCTTGTTCATCCGTTACCTTGACTCCCATATGCGGCGTGATTCTTTTGCCGCCGTTGATAATGGAAGATACGGTAGTAATCAGCTGAACCGGAGTAATCTGAAAGGACTGACCAAAGGACACTGTTGCCAGTTCTACCGGTCCTATATTTTCCGGCTTATGCATAATGGTCCCTGCCTCACCGGGCAGGTCAATTCCGGTCTTTGTCAGCAGTCCGAATTGCTCAAAATAGCTGTAAAACCGCTCTGTCCCTAACTTAAGTCCCAAGGAAACAAATGCCGGATTACAGGAATTCATGGTAGCATGCACAAAATCTTGTGAGCCATGCCCTCCGTTTTTATGACAACGGATTCTGCGGTCATCCACAATGATATAGCCGGGACAGCTAAAGCCGCTTTCCTTGGTTACCACTCCGGCTTCCAGCCCTGCGGCAGCTGTTATGACTTTAAAAGTAGAGCCCGGTTCATAGGTATCGTTGATACAACCGTTTCTCCACATCTGATTCAGCAAATTCTGTTTTTCTTTTTCACTAATCTCCGCGCCGCCCTCTACGGTTACCGTAAACGGATCATTCAAATCAAACTCCGGCACATTTACCATAGCCAATATCTCGCCGTTTTGGGGATTCATCACAAGGATGGAAACACTTCGAGCCGACTTTGCTTTCATGGCCTGCTCCGCCAGCTGTTGGGCATAGCTTTGAATATTTACATCCAGGCTCAGATGAAGGGTATTGCCGTCAACCGGTTCAATCCTTCTCTCTCCGGCAGTTTCCACCTCTACTCCCCTGGCATCCGTCATGGTCAGAATGGTACCCGCCTTTCCCTCCAGATACTCTTCATAAACCACTTCCAAACCGATAATGCCCTGATTGTCACTTCCCGTAAAGCCTAAAACTTTACTGGCCAAATCTCCATAAGGATAATATCGTTTATAGTCCTCATCCACTTTCACGCCCGCCAGATCATATTCTCTGATGGCATCTCCTACGGATTTACTCACATTGCTCTTTACACGCTCAATGGAGCTATATTTCTCTACTCTTTTTCGAACCGTTTCTTCCGGCATGCCCAACTCCCTGGACAATACCCTGATTACTTCCTCCGGGTTTTCAATCTGATTATGTATGACCGACACGGTACAAACCGTTCGATTATCTGCAATTATCACACCATTACAATCTACGATTTGCCCCCTGGCAGCTTTGATACTTCGTTCCCTTTCATGCAGGTCCGTAGCTTTCGCACCGTAATAATCGCTGCGCCAAACCATCAGATAAACCAACCGTACAAACAACAGCATCAGCAATCCGCCACAAGCAAGAAAAATAACCAACACCTTTTTTCGATTAGCAAATCGGTTCCTTGTATTTTGCAAAACAAAACCTCATAATCTGTGAATGTCATCTTTATACTGTATTCTCAGAATTATGAGGTTATTCTTCCTTTGCTTATGTTTCTTACCAGTCTATGGCAGGAATACTGTCCCCTACAAGTACTTCACCGGTATCCGGGTCAAGCAGTGCTCCTGTCACCGGGTCCTTCAGATAACCTGTGGCCGGATCCTTTTCATAGCTCTTCCACTCCGGCTCTTCATAAGTAGTATTACCTTGTCCGGTACCGTCATTTAAGCCTTCCATGGCCTCCTGTTCCAAGGTTTCATCCACCTTGCCGTAAGTATTCTCCAGTTGCAGTGCCTCCAGTTCTGCTATTTCAGATTCACTCAGCTCTTCTGTCATATAAATATTCAGATATGGCAACACTTCCGTCAACACACTACGTACAATACGGGTAGCAAATTTCGCATCATCCTGCTTCGCCGCATTGGGTCTGTCAACCACCACATATATAGCGATTTCCGGGTCATCCGCCGGTGCAAAGCCCATAAAAGATACTACGTATTCCTTATTTCCTCTGGGCAAAGTCTGTGCTGTACCGGTCTTGCCACCGATGGCATAGCCTGCGGGTCTGGCTGTTTTTCCGGTTCTCTGATTTCCGCCCTCGGGCATTACTACCGCCGTGCAGTATTGCACAAGCTTTTCGGATGTGGCTGCTGATACAGTCTGTTTCAACACTCTGGGTTCGATGTTTTCTACAATAGCGCCCTTGGAATCGGTGATTTTGTCTACCAAATGAGGCTCATAATAATATCCGCCGTTAATCAATGAAGAAAAGCCTGCCACCATCTGAATCATGGTTACATTAAAGTTCTGTCCAAAGGTATTGGTGGCAAGATCCGCATCGCCCATTTTTTCATCAAATAAAAGGTCCACGGTTCTGGCTTCTCCGGCCAAATCCACATTAGTTTTTAATCCAAAATTAAAAATCTGCTGAAATTTTGCAAAATTCGTTTTACCGATGGCCTGTCCCATATGCATCATAGCCACATTACAGGACCATGCAATAGAGCTTTGCACATTCACTGCGCCTTCACCGGTACGCACATGACAATGAATATCATGACCGCCTATATGCAGCTTACCGTTACACTGATACACCTCGTTGCCGGTAATCGCACCGCACTCCAGTGCCGTAGCCACGGTAAAAGGCTTTGCCGTGGAACCGGGTTCGTAAGTATCGGAAATACAGAAGTTCTTCCACAGATAGTTCAGATTCTGATACAAGGTGGCATCATCCATGGCATCCAAATCCGCCTGCGTAATATATCCTCCGGTCTGCTTACCGTTTGCATCCACCATTACATTTCCCAACAATTTAGTAGGGTCTTTAATATTATTCAGGTCAAAATTGGGATAACTGGCCATGGCAAGAATCCTTCCTGTATCCACTTCCATAATGATACAGCCTACATTCTCCGCACCGTTTCCTTCCCGTACCGCATTCTTATTGGCTTCGTTAAATTCATACAGCTTGTTTTCTACAATCTTTTGGATATTAACATCGATAGTACTGTGAATGGTGTATCCGTCCACTGCCGGCTTAATGGTTCGTTCTACCAAAGAATCATCTCCCAAATAACCGTATTCCCTGCCGTTGGTACCATTCAATATATCGTTGTAGTACTCTTCCAGACCATATGTACCCGTATTATCCTTACCGGTAAAACCGATAACATCACAAGCCAGTGTGGAATGAGGGTAAATCCGCTGATATACCTCTTCAAACCAGATACCTTTAATCAAATCCTTTTCATTCTCTTCTGCCTTAGCAGTCTTATATTCTTCAAATGCCTGCTTCTGCTCGAAATTCAGCAACTTCAGAGGGATATAGTACTTTGACTCCTTATTGGTTGTTACATGCTTACGGATTTCCTGCATATCCAACTGGGGATAACAAGCTTCCAATGCCTGCAATGTAGGCTCAACATACTTCTCATCATAGTTGATAACGGATGCATCGATTACCAGATTGTAATATTTTTCGCTGACTGCCAGCTTAACACCCTTGGAATCTACGATTTCCCCTCTTTTGAAAGGCAATGTCACACTGCTGTAATCCTGTTGCTTCAAAATCTCTTTATTGTACTTGGTACCATTCTCATGGGATATCCAAATCAGACGAATTCCCAACCCCAGAAAAGCCAGTAGTACTAAAACAAATAGTACCACCAGCTTCTTTTGCATGTAGATACGAAATCTCTGTGATTTCTTATCCTGTTTTTTATTCTCTCTAGACTGCTCTCTTCCGGGTTCCCTTCCGGAACCTCTTCTCTGTTCACTCACACGCTTCACTCCAGACTTTAATTACTTTCATCCACCTTACGAACATAGTCGTAATCTACACCTGCGTAAGAAACAATCTGTCCTTCCTTGGGATAGGTCATACCCAATTCTGTGATTGCCACCCTCTTTACTTCCTCTATATCGATAGAACTTTCGATTCTGGAAAGTGCCTCCGCATTTTCCATACGCATGGTGTTCAATATCTTCTCCTGTCTGGCGATTTCTGCGTTTAATGTGGTAATGTCCGCATTCAGACGAATATAACCAATCAACACAACCGCTGCTACCGAGAAAGCCATCAGTAAAAAGGCGATGTAACCGAAGCTCATATACTTAGCCTTTTCACGATTCTTTCTTGCAGAATTGCTTAATACCTTCTTTTGCGGTTCTTCAAACTGTCTTCTGACATCCGGCTTTGTTACTGTATTTCCATAAACATATGCGCTTCTTTCATAAGCGGTTCTGTTCACTCTGTTGCGATTTCTTTCAAATTCTGTTGCCACGTTTATACCTCCTGTATCCTTACCCAATCCTTTGGATGATATTTCTTTCCTATTTCTTTTCAAACACTCTCAGCTTTGCGCTTTTTGAACGGCTGTTTACTTCCAATTCCTCTTTAGAGGGCAATATGGGTTTTCTTGTAACCACCGTTCCTTCCGGCACTTTTCCGCATACACACACCGGAAATTCAGAAGGACAGGTACAAGGATTCTCCTTATTCTTGAACGCCGTCTTTACAATTCTGTCTTCCAGAGAGTGGAAGGTGATAATGCACAATCTTCCGCCCGGATTCAATAAATCCACCAAGTCATCCAAGGCTTCTCTCAAAACCTCAAGCTCCCGGTTGCATTCAATGCGGATAGCCTGATAGGTTCGCTTGGATGGATGACCGTTCTGTCTCATCTTGGCCGGTATGGCAGCTTTGATAATCTCATTGAGCTCTCCCGTCGTTTCAATGGGCTTATCCTGTCGTGCCTTCACAATATGCTTCGCTATATTCTTAGCAAAATTATCTTCTCCGTAATCTCTGATAATACGGTACAAATCCATCTCGCTGTATCCATTTACAATATCTTTCGCCGTCATGCTCTGTCTACGATCCATACGCATGTCCAGTTCTGCGTCAAACCGATAGGAAAAGCCTCTTTCTTCTGTATCTAACTGGTAAGATGAAACACCCAAATCCAACACAATACCATCCACTCCGGTCACGCCCTGCTCCATAAGAGCCGCCTTCATATTGCGGTAATTGTTACGAATGATACACACCTTGTCGCCATATACGGAAAGTCTCTCTCCTGCCGCTGCGATAGCTGCATCATCCTGGTCGATTCCAAAGAAACGACCGGTGTCCAATCTCTTACACACATGATAAGCATGTCCGCCTCCGCCCAAGGTACCATCCACATAGATGCCATCCGGCTTGATATTTAAATGTTCGATGGTCTCGTCTAATAAAACGGAATAATGCTTGAACTCCATGTGCACTCCCTATCATCTAAAAAATCAATCCTAAGTCTGCCATTGCTTCTGTGATAGCGTTCATATCCACGCCTTCTTCCATAGCACTCCACTGTTCTGCGCTCCAGATTTCGATACGCTTTCCCATACCTACCAAAACCACATCCTTCTCCAGACCCGCAAATGTTCGTAGCTGCGTGGGCATCAATATTCTACCCTGCTTGTCCACTTCCACCTGAGTTGCGCCTGCCAGAAAGAAACGTGTATACTGTCTGGTTTCCAGCTTGCCCATAGGTAATGCAGAAAGTTTTTCTTCGAATTCAGCCCAATTCTTGTTGTCAAACACAAATAGGCAGCCATCCATTCCCTTTGTAATTACGAATTCATCTCCCAACTGCTCTCTGAATTTTGAAGGAATGCTCAACCTGCCTTTTGCGTCCATCGTATGATTGTACTGACTCATAAACATCTGCAATCACCACCTTCAGAAGCAAAAACTACTCGTTTTTATCCCACTTTATGGGGTATTTATACCACTTCATGGGTTTTTATCCCACTTAATGAGTTAATTCTATACCATTACGCAGGTTTTTGCAATACATTTTTAGACAAATATTAAAAAAATATAAAGTTTTACAAAAAGCAACAGAAAAAGCCGCCAAATTCCCTAAAAATAGGCAAAAAAAATAACGCTCTGTCCTAAGACAAAGCGTCGTTTTTGAACATTCTATTCTGTTTTTGCTTTTCCTTTTTTCTTGATGTTAACTCTCACCAACACCTCAATAATCATCGACACTATAAACAATGAAATTCCCAGTATCTGTGACACCGCAATGTTGGTACCGGCAAATTTCAACTGATCTGTGCGAATTCCTTCCACGAAGAAACGAATGATACCATAGCCACCTAAATAAATCAGACATATCTCACCATTAAACTTTTTACGTTTATGGTACCATGCCATAAATATAAATATCACTAAATTCAGCAGACCTTCATACAAAAAGGTGGGATGCACCTGAATGTAATTGGCACCGGCAGGGATATGACTCTGTATATTGGCCGTAATGTCCGATGGATGCGCCACCGCCTCAATGGGTATTCTCATGGCAAACAGATTGTCGGTATATTCGCCGAATACCTCACGATTGAAGAAATTCCCCCAGCGACCGATAATCTGTCCCAAAATCAAGCCCTGGACACCACAATCAGCCAATTGGAAGGGATTTCGCTTCTTAATCTTACAAAACACAAAGCATGTTATAAAGGCGCCGATTACCGCTCCGTAAATAGCCAAACCACCATTTCGAATATTAAGGATACTCCACAAATCATTCTTATAGGAGTCCCACTCAAATATCACATAGTACACACGGGCACCGATTACCGAAAACACCACTGCCCATATAGCAAAGTCCCAAATCTCATCCGGGTCCATACCGCATACCTTTGCTGCACGCTCCGCCATTAATATTCCGGCTAACACGCCCACCCATATCACAATTCCATACAAATAAATATCAAAGTCTCCCAACTTAAATCCACTGGGCACATTCTTCAAATATATCCCCAGATTGGGAAAGGCAATATCCATTGCATTCATGATTTCCTGCATAACAAACCTTCCTATACGTTGAATCTAAAGAGAATTACATCTCCGTCCTTTACTACGTACTCCTTACCTTCCATACCTACCAGACCCTTTTCTCTGGCAGCTGCCAAAGAGCCCTGCTCCAGTAAGTCCTTATAATTTACTACTTCAGCCTTAATAAAGCCACGTTCAAAGTCGGAGTGAATCTTGCCTGCTGCCTGAGGTGCCTTGGTACCAATCTTAATGGTCCATGCACGGGTCTCATCCTCTCCGGCGGTCAGAAAGCTCATCAGACCAAGCAAACTATAGCTTGCCTTAATCAGTTTCTCCAAACCGGACTCACTTAATCCCAAATCCTCTAAAAACATTGCTTTTTCATCGTCATCCAGCTCAGAAATCTCCTGCTCAATCTGAGCACAAATCACAAATACTTCACTGCCTTCTGCTGCCGCGAACTCACGCACGGTCTTTACACCTGCATTGGAAGCTGCATCATCTGCCAATTCATCCTCCGCCACATTAGCTGCATAAATAGTAGGCTTATAGGTCAGCAGATTGTAAGAACGTAAGATTTCTTCCTCATCCTCATTCTCACACTCCAAGGTCTTTGCCATCTTACCGCTTTCCAGATGGTCCTTCAGCTTCTCGATCAGGGTCACTTCCTTGGCTAAAGTCTTGTCCATCTTAGCCTGCTTAGCCACCTTCGCATAACGTCTTTCCAAAATCTCCAAATCCGAGAAAATCAATTCGAAATTAATTGTTTCAATATCTCTCAAAGGATTGATATTTCCATCCACATGGATGACATTTGTATCTTCAAAACAACGAACCACATGAACGATAGCATCCACTTCACGGATATTGCTTAAGAACTGGTTACCCAATCCCTCACCCTTGGATGCACCCTTAACCAAACCTGCTATATCCACAAATTCGATTACCGCAGGGGTCACCTTTTTGGACTGATACATATCTCCTAAGAGCTTCAGTCTCTCATCCGGCACCGGTACAATACCGATATTAGGATCTATGGTACAGAAGGGATAGTTAGCTGACTCCGCTCCTGCCTTGGTTAATGAATTAAATAATGTACTCTTTCCTACATTGGGTAAACCTACGATTCCCAGTTTCATTTTTATTTCCTCCTTATCCTCTTCTCAAAGGATTTCTGCACATTTTATAATGCTATCACAAACAGACGCCTTTTTCAACCGTTTGACATACATTATCGTTTTAACA
This sequence comes from Lachnospiraceae bacterium, assembly GCA_017520425.1. Classification (GTDB taxonomy): domain Bacteria; phylum Bacillota; class Clostridia; order Lachnospirales; family Lachnospiraceae; genus Acetatifactor. Next base: position 62,608 of record JAFXFO010000033.1, read on the forward strand.
TACGCCGTATCTTTTTCTTTACAGCAACCGGTATCCTATCCAACACAAATACAAAAGGCATTTTGATTAAATTCTTTCGTTTGAACCATGCATCCACCTCTTGGTACCCACCATTTACATACTTATCCAAAATCATTTGCCGCCGTTCCGAACTCTTCGTAGGGTAGCGCAGCTGACCGTTTTTGCGAGCCACTTTCTCAAAAGTAGATGTTCCTAATCTCAACCCATCTGATACCTGTTTTACATACTCCTTTCCCTTTGAAGTATTGATAATCATACAGGATATCCCTTGTGCCTCATCAAAATCTCCACCGTTTGCCACCAGATAATCCGGATGTTCATGCTCTATTCCCCAATAATCCCCTAAAGTGATATCTCCCGGTCTGTTACTTGATGCATATTTACAGCTATAACAGTTTTCACGATAAATATCCCCTCTCAAGAAAAGTTGGTAATATGAGGACTCTCTTGCATAAATCAGCTTGCTCTTTTCCTGATTCTTAGCAGTCAGATAACTCGCCTTACCTACCAATCCCCAACCACTGGATTTATCTCTAAACCTAAATTCTGTAATTTTTCCCTTTAATTTTTTCTCCAGCTCCTTTACATAGCTTTGGAAAAACGAAACGGAAGGTACACCGTGACAAATAATATCAACCAATAGCAGGTTTTCATTACCGACATCCCCCAAATAAGTCTTAAGTCCCGCCACCTGACAGGGTGTTCCTGAAAACAATATCTTCCTTCCCTGCATAAGCAGTTTTTTTACCTGCTGATAAGTGTCCCCCATAATACTCTGTACATATTTAGAGCCCTGTAGCTTAATCAAATCCTCCAACTTTTCAACACCAATATGCATAGGTGTCAATTCACCCGATATCGTTTCCATGGACACACCATATACGATACCTCCCTGCTCAATCATACTCTTTGCAAGACTGGCAAAAATACCGCCGGATGCAGATTTCATAATATCTGTATTCAAAGTACAGGCCACATATGTACTCACAGGAACATTGTTTTCTTCTACCTGCTTATATCCACATACTCTTTGACACAATCCGCATTCTACACATAAACTTGCATCGATACAAGAATATCTGAAACCATATTCGTCTTCTTCCATATGTATCGCCTTCTGCGGACATATATTTACACAGGCTTCACAACCACAACATTCTGCTTTGTCATGGAATAATGTTATTTTCGCCATTATGCTCTCCCAATCGTAAAATCTTCAAACACGGTAGCCAAAAACTCTCGAATCCGAACACGTTGCTCATCTAAAGCTTTATTCACCTTATTGAAATCTATTTTTCTATTAACCACATCAAAATCATCATAGTTTTCTACATGTTTTTGTAATGTTCCAGTCATCCTTAAAATACTCTCTAAACGACTGCTATACTCTGATGGATATACACATATTGGCTCAGTATTCAAATTTAACGAAAATGCTGTGGCATGAAAGGAATCCGTCAATACATACCTGGCGTTATCAATTAACGTAATAAATTCAAATACTTCCGGAACCAATATGCTCTTTCCAGGGCGATAAAACTGGTCATATCGGGTACATAATCTAACCAATGGAATCCCTGTTTTTTTAGACAGCTTCACTGCATAGTCATCAAATTCTTTAGAGCGATTCAGATTATAGATTAATATATAGTCTCCTTTTAACTTGCTTTTAGGAGCAAGGTCTCGCCAAAAATCACCGTCATAGGCAAGCGTCGGGTCAACCACATGCTGACACTTGGTATATCCATATTGCTCTTCCAGTATAGTCTTAGCGGAATCTTCACGTACCGAAATATATTGATACTGATCAATATACTGCTTTGTTGCTTTTACCTCTTCTTCTGTAAGGCTCTTCTTTCCGAAACTGGCTGCATATGCAAACTTATACTTATCTTCAGGCACAAAGCTTAAGAACAATGGCTTCTCAATACCACCATTCCATCCGCTGTTCCACACCTGATCGCTTCCCGTACAATAAAGGTCTGCGTCTGTTGAAAAGCCCTCAAAATCGTGCTCATAGGTATATGTTTTTTCAGTCAACTTAATATGTTCCTTTAAAAACTGATTAAAAACCGTATTCCACCTCTTAAGCGTAGGATACATGGCGATTTTTTTAAGAATGTTGTCACCGCACCAATACTCCATAAGGTTCTCATCCAGACAGTCTTCTCTGATATAGTTTATTACCTCTACCTCATAACCATAGGACTCAAACAAGGTCTGTGTAGCCAGTGTCTGAAGCACCGATCCGTAATTCTTAATCGCATGCAATGTAATAAGGTTTATTTTCATCCCTTTTCCTCCATTAGGTAAAACTCTTCCATTTTTTTGCTTGCAAGATTTATATCATATCCTGCCTTCGCCACCTGCTGACTATAACTCATCCTTTTCTCAACATTACTGCAGCAAGCGGCCATTTTTTCAGCCCATAGTTTTTCCGTCCCTTCAATGGATAAAAACTCAATCAAATCTGTTATACGCATCTCATCTGTAACCTTGTTTGAAACCAGCTGTTTCAACCCGTTTGCCTGCGCCTCAATCAACACTACCGGCAAGCCTTCATAATGAGAAGGCAAAACAAACATATCAAATGCATTCAATAACTCCGGAACATCATTTCGTACACCAAGAAAGAGAATATGCTCCTCCATTTTCAATTGACGTGCTCTCTCCTTAATGTTTTCCTCCTCCAAACCTCTACCCACTATTACCAACACTACATCGTTACAAATGTTTAAAAGTTCTTTATACGCATCAAATAAGAATGGATAGTTCTTCTGTTCTGACAAACGTCCCACAATACCTATAACCAATTTATCTCCAACGCCAAGCTCTTTCCGTTTTTTCTCTCTTATCTCAGCAGCAAATTCATAAGCCTTGGTATCTACCGCATTGGTCATTATTGTAACCTTGCCCTTTTGGTAACAACGTTTTCCCCACATATATTTTCCCGCTTCGCTACCGCATGCAAAAAGGGTTGTTGCATTCATTTTTGCCACACATGACAGTATAATGTCAAAGCATCTTTTTAATTTACTTATTGGTTCATAAGCGATGTGAGAATGTACAATCCGTTGGGCAACCTTAGCCTTCCGCGCATAATACATAGGGAATAAGCCACGTGCGCCCATATGAGAATGAACCACATCATAATCTCCTTCGCAAATCACCTTCTTCATTCCTTGAAGATAGCCCTTTTTATCCTTCTTTATGCGTGGGATCTTATATATTGTACATCCCAACTCCCGAAGCGGTTTCTCATAAATCCCTTCGTCATAAAAATCCTGTATCAGAAAATCAAAATGTATTTTTTCACGGTCCATATGAGAATAATAGTCATATAATAATTTTGCAACTCCGCCTCCATCCAATGCGGATAATTCATGCAGAACTCTAACCATTCTTTGTATCCTCCGATTCAGCACATAATTATGCCATTCTACAAAAAATAAATTATAATTCATATAAATATTCTTGTCAAGGAATTATAAAAATGATACCATATTCTATATATAACTTAATAAGGAGGTTCCTGTATGAAACAAAAGAGAAAAGTCTTAACAATCGCAATTAGCTTATTCGTCATCCTTGGAATTATTATCATCATTGGTCATACCATTGTATGTGCATCAACAGAACGATTTGAAGAACCCGTTTTCTCTTCCGTGGTATTAACCCCCGGGCTCTATACGCAAAAGAATCTCCACTCCGACTTTAAAGCCCCTTCTTCTGTCCAATCAGAATCCGACTTTGCGTTTTATTACCGTACATCCTCATACAGTTATGGTATTACACCATCCGGGTATGAAGTTATTTCCTTTGTAAATCCGGATGGTACTGTTGTAAATGTTCTCAACGGTGGCGGAACTTTTCAAATTACAAACCGAAGTGCACGCTATTTAACATATTCCTCTTTCCACGTAAAAAATTATAAGCTACAATCTGACAACAAACTTATTGTTTATTATGATACAAATGATGGCGAACAATATACAGAATACACTTTTCGTCCCAACAACATTGACATAACGGCCAATGTACGCTTTTCTTCTGAAGCAACCAACCTGAACACTATCGTTCTGAAAAGAAACTTTATTAACAATTATATAGACCATGAGAAAAAAGTCTCAAGCAACTGGGTTTTCCCGGAAAACAAAGACTTTCCATACAGAACTTTTGACGGATATGTTCTTACAAACTACATCGATTCTTCCCATAAGCTCTATTCCTTTTGGAGAGAACCTGACGCTAATCCCGCCGTTATTCCGGATTATTTGCCCACAGGTGACTTAATGGTAACAACTGTACCGAGTTCCCTGTCCTCATATGCATTATCTTACACCCTAGTATTTGAAAATCTTTCAACCGGTTATGATAGTGATTACTATGCACTCTTCAAAGGCCGGCATTCTGATTTGGCAATTGGTATCACACCGACTGTACGCCCCAAAAGCAGCGCCACACTTTTTGACACAAAGGATATCGCTTTCAACCTGAATATTACCAACTTATCTGATTCATCAGTGGAATATAATGTAAAATATTCCATATACGACTATTACGGTAATGTATATAACAATACAAAAGATTCATTAAAGCTTGCTACAGGTTCACAAACCAATTATTTACTAAAACCGGTTACAGACAAAAACGGTATTTATTATATTGATGCTACTGTTTCCTACCAAGGCAAGGAATATCACGAACTATATCCTTTCATCTTATATGAGCACCGGGATTATGAATACGCATCTACCAGCCCCTTAGGTGTATCAGGTATTCGTTTTGGACAATATTCTCCTAACGATACCATCCTTCACCTGGCAGAAGAAATGGGCATTGCCAATATGCGTGTCTGTTTCTCACTTCCCGATTATATTGGTAGCGACTATTCGTTGTTACAGAATTACCTAGCTCAGCTACACAGTAACGGAACCAAAATAACCGGCCAATACCTGTTAAGCTCTGACTGGACCATCCCAACCGACAGTACTCGATATGCCAATGAGCTTGCAAATGCGCTGGCACAGATTGGTAGATATCTCACCGATTGTGAAATCGGCAACGAAAACAACTACACAACAGCCGGTATGAGTACTGCAATGACAAATTACATGAATAAGCAGTTTAATCCCACCTATGATATTGTAACGAATCAATACAAACTCCCTATTATAGGTTCCGGAATTTATCTATCAAAAACAGAATGGTTAGATGCCGCGATTGCTTCCGGATTGTGGGATAAAACGAATATATTATCAACACATGCTTATTCTTTTCCACATCGCCCTGACATGACAAACAAGCCTCACATTGAACACAGTTATGAAAGCGCCTTGGCTCGTATTCGTAATTTTATGGATAAACATGACGAAAAGACCTGGTATATGTCAGAATTTGGATATCATACTACCCCCGGCAAATCTTCAGGATTATTCTCCGGTTCTGACTTAAGAAGTCAGGCTGACTATACCATAAGAGAATATATTTTAGGTTTGGCCTATGGAGTTGATGTATTAGAAGCTTATGCTTTTATAGATGGTGTAAACACTTCGAAAGTTATGTCAGATACACAGATTGAATGTCACTACGGAATGTTCTATGCCGAAGATTATTATGGGCGACTGATGCCCAAACCTTTGGTTATGTCATATATCACCATGGCACAAGAATTAGATGGTTATAAGGAATGCTCAGAAGTTGCAGATAAATCTACCACTTCCAGAGTATTTGAAATCAAATTACAACAAACAAACGAACCACTATATATTTGTTGGTCTAATTGTAGTCCGTTAAGTACAGACACTTCCTATTCCCGCCCCAAAGGACTCCCTTGGATTAATCAGTGGAAAGGCAGAGAAAACCTAACCTTCTATACAAACAATTATGTTTCCGTAACGGATTTTCAAGGAAATTCTACAACCTATTACCCCAAAAACGGGACAGTTATAATCCCAGTAACAGGTGAACCCATTATAATTAAGCATGCATCCCTATTACCTGTAAATTAATTTAAAAGCCATGCTGTCACATTAACCGGTGACGGCATGGCTCATTTTTATCTTATTAATGCTTTAATATTCTTAAAACACAATTTAAGTTTATTTCTTCTAATCACAACATAACCTACAAACAATATTGCATAAATGATTACCGAATACAATCCCGAACAGAACCAACTTGCGGTCATGAAACCAATAACCAATATGGTCTCCCACAAATCATCTAATCCTAAATCCACATTGTCAATATACTTTCTCAACAGAAACTCTGCATAATGAGATTTAAACGCCATTAGGACAACAATAAGTATTATTGCCATATCCAGGCTTTGAACCCCATATACGACAATGATTGTAGCACATATGCTGATAAACATACTCACCAGATTAGACTTTAATTGCATCTTCTCTTTTCTCAGTGCCTTAAAGTAGGTGCTTAACAAAACGGTAAATCGTGTTTCATAAATACAAACCGGCAAAAGCAATGCTAAATATTTGAAACTAACCTCATATTGCGGCAGCCATATCTGCAATACAGCCTTCATAGGTATATATAAGAGCAATATGCAAAGTAATAAAGTGGTAATCGCTTCCCTGATAATCTCATATACCTTCATGAGCTTATCCTCTGACATTCTCTTTAACATGGGGAATATCACAACACTGACCGCCGTAATAAAGGTAATAATCATATTCACCATACTCAACGCAAGAGAAACCTTACCAAACACCAGATTGCCCCATTTATTCTCCACAGCAAATCTAACCGTACCCACAATCAACTGTCCTGCTACTCCTGCTAAAAGAAGCTTGTATCCGCTACTAATAAGTTCCTTACTTTCTGTCAAAATCTCACGAATGCCGTCCGGTCGAACAAATACAATCCCTTTGCACGAAACAAGTGCTAATAACAGAGATAAGAATCTTGCCAACAGTTCTGCATAAATAAAGTAAACAAATTCGAATTTATGAAGCCCCAAAAACAGCAAAGAAAATAGCAAAAACAGAATTCTCTCACAAGTGGCAATTCTGGCATATCCCTTAATCTGATTGGTTGCCTGTAAAACCATTTGCAAATAGTAACGCAAAATATCCAGAATAGCCGATCCGGCTGCCAAAATCAGTATAATTACTTTAATTCTGTCCTGCACAAAAATAAATACCACAAGACTAAACACCAGATTTACAACCAGTTCATAAAATGCCAACGTCCAGAACTGACCGGCCATCTTCTTTGCCGGCAAATTATGATACTCATCCCCTCCATATTTCAGATAGGTGCCTTCACACCATCCCAAGGAAGTATAGGCAAGGTAGGTAAAATAAAACAAATACAATTGCCAATAACTATAATCCGCTTCACCTAAAAATTTGGGTAATACCAGTGTCAATACAAAGGTAATGATGATTCTTGAAGCATTTACCGTCATACTATTAAATATATTACTTATAAAGCCATAAACTTTCTTATTCAAGTTCTTACATTCCTCCGGTACTTAATCACATCGAGGAAATGGTCTGAAATGGTACAACATCAAAAAATCCACAGACATATACGTTATAGACTAATTTAGTTGTCAATAAGGCCACTATAAGACAATAAACAATAATCCTCTGATTTCGCTTCTTTTCAAATAAAATCATCCTTGGAATTGCCAATATGGAAATAATCTCCAATGCTGATGATATACGGGAAACTTGCGGAATAAATGCAGTACATAATAAACTAACCAGACATAGCCACTGCATATTAACCATAAAATGCACTGTCTTATCATCATCTACATTTCCAACATAATTGTAGTATTCCATAAATACCAATAACAAAAAGCTGATAATAAATCCGGCCAACAGGAAATCATTCTCACTATATGCAGAATCAAAATACCATGCATACGGAGTAAGCTTTAGTACTGCAACAATAACCACTTTAAGTACCGGCATTGATACGATTATAACACCAAATAGAACAATATGCTTCTTTATTTCTGCTCTCCACCCATACAAAAAGTAAACCGGAACATATATTAATGCACTCACATGGAAGCACATTGCCACCAGAATCCACAGCATGTACTTTTTACATTTTCTGTCCCATATATACCGAGATGCATATAAAAAGATACTCATTGCGATTGCCTGACGCATCTGGTTTAATGAATTAAAATAGATTGTTGACAAGAAATACAAAATAATACTAAAGGGTATATATCTGGACTGTTGATAAATCGCAGTAAACGTAAATCCTAAAGTTATAATCGCAACTGCAATAAACAAAAACTGGGAATTGTCTGTAAATAAATATATAATCCTATTTAATAAATTAAACAGCGGCTCCCTAAAAGAATTGGTTCCTTCATGTATAGCATGAAAATATCTGTCATATATATACCAATCCGTTCCCACTCTATAACGAATTGCAGATACTACCAAAAAAGGAAGAACTGATAATAATCCATATACATAATATGCTTTTCTATATTCAATTTCGTACTGTAGTTTTCTTGCACAAGAAGCAAAGAAAACCGATACAACAAGCATGATTAAATAAATCGCCATTCTGATTCCTCTCTTTTATTTCTGTAATACCTTTAATGCTTTCCTAATTGTTTCAACTTCTTTAATCGATAAAACAAACCATAGCTTATGCCGGAAAGTAATAATGCTGCCTTAGTTCCCCTTCTGGTTCTTTTATCAGCCAACACGCTTTTACGATACTTGCCAATATTTGCTTCAATCCGCATACGTTCTGCCGCAAACTCCTTATCTCGCGGAATCTGCAAATAGATATGAAAATTGGCTCTTACGAATTTAGACCTCATAGCACTTTCTGCTTCCGGACAACGTTCTATGATATATTCTTCCATTTCTTCCACAACATCAATTAAATCCATTTTCTTAACCGAAAATTTCTTTAAAGTGGTGCCAGACGCTCTTAACAAATAATGATAACCTTCGTAGCTGATATAGGCAACCCGTTCTACCAAATCAAAAACCTTGTAAATAATGGCAATATCCTCATAAATATTACCTTCCGGAAATCTGATATTTTCAAACAATCGGGCTCTATATAACTTGGCCCACATAGCTGTATCAAATTCTTCCTGATATAGTAGCTTACTCAAAGCTTCTGTCTTAGCGTAAACAACACTTCCCTTTACAGAATCTGCCTTAACCGGTACGCTTTCGGTCTCATTTTTCCATCCGCATATGGAAATATCTGCTCCGTTCTCATCTATTGCAGCATATAACACTTCAATATAATTTTCATCTATATAATCATCACTATCAACAAAAGCAATGTACTGACCCCTACATCTGTCGAGGGCTACATTTCTGGCAGATGCAGCTCCGCCATTAGCTTTTCGTATGTATACGATTCTCGAATCACGCGCAGCCCACTCTTTGCAGATATCTCCCGAAACATCTGTAGAACCATCGTCTACCAAAAGTATCTCAATATTTCTATAGGTCTGCTGCACCAGGCTTTCGATACAGATTCCCAAATATTCTGCCACATTATATACGGGAACGACTATACTTACCATCGCATCTTGAACATAGTTTTCGGTATTCTCTTGCATACATCTCTCCCATAACAGAAATATTATACTTCTCAACAACACTCTGATGAGCACTCTCTACTATCATTGACTGCTCTCCAAGAGAATGGGCAATCTCTTTCAACACTGTAACACATTCTTCTTCGTCGTTTACGACATATCCGTTTTTTCGGTTGATAATAACATCTCTGTTCCCTATCACATCACTTACAACACATACTTTCTTAAGACACATAGCTTCCAGCAAAGATATAGGCAATCCCTCCCATAAGGAAAGCAACAAGAATACATCCGCCTTATTCAACAATTCCAAAGTTTCTTCTCTGGATTTCCAGCCTGTTATCTTGATATTGGGTGCTGTTAGTTCATCTTCCATATCGCCTTCCCCTACCCACAAAAAATCTGCTTCCGGCATGGAAAGCGCTACTTTGTTAAACATTCTCGGATTTTTTTGATAACAAACCCTACCTATTGTTGCTATCAAAAGTCGCTCTGTTCCTCCGAGTTCTCCGCATGCAGGCAGGGTAATATAATCAATCCCGTTGTTAATCCATATCGCCTTTTTGGAAACCTTCTTAGCTGCCGCATATTCTCCTTTTGAACATCCTACAGTTACAGAATGGCATCTTCCCATCAACCATTCAATCATAAAATACATATTACGCTTTATGACGGAATCATCCTTTTTCATAAATGCATATCCATGGGGCGTATAAAATACTGCGTTTCTTTTACAGTTCAAAAAAAGCCTGCCCAAAACTCCGGCTTTTGACGAATGCAGATGAATTAAATCCGGCTTTTCAGACTTCACTATATCCCTTATCTCAAATCCTGCAAACAAATCATTTATCGGATTAATACTCCTCTGGAAATGTTTTACTTCGATAAACTTAATCTTATTATTAAAGTGTTCTTTAAAATCATCCGGTGTCTGGGGTCTGAGAGCATAAGCCACCACTATCTCAAACTCATCACTCATCTGTTTTAGAAGAGCTTCCATATAGGTATATATACCGCCTCCAAACGCCTCTACTATATGTAAAACTTTCATATCAAACCTTGCTCTGCTCCCTTTTTTATGCTATAGTACAAATACTATTACGGGGGTAAAAACAATGAAGAAAAAGTACTTATTACTATTGCTGATTCCTATATTACTAATATATCTGATTTTGGGATTTAATAATGAGCTAGTCATAACTCATTATGATTATTACAATGCCAAAATTCCTGCAGAATTTAATAACTATAAAATCCTGCAAATATCTGACTTACACTGCAAAAATTTTGGCACTGAACAATCCGAGCTCATAAGCTCCATCCACGCCTGTAATCCTGATATCATCGTCCTTACCGGTGATATTCTTGATGACAATCAAACTTCCGTGAAACCTATATATGATCTAATCGCCGGCTTGGAACAACAATACCCCATATATTTTGTTACCGGCAATCATGAGCTTGAGCCCTCCGCCTCAAAAAGTTATGGTGACATGTTGGATATTTTTAAGTCCTTTAATGTAGTACTTCTTGACAACTCCAAGGTTACTTTGGAAAAGAATGAGCATCACATATTCTTACATGGACAAAAATTTCGTTCTAAATATGTTGTAAATTTCCTAGAACCTGCCAACACAAACCAGTTCAATATACTTCTATATCATGCCAGCGATTATTTTAACTTAATCGCACCATATAATTACGACCTTGTATTATCAGGGCATATACACGGCGGCGTAGTCCGCCTTCCTATCATTGGCGGACTACTGGGTGCCGACGGTTCACTATTTCCCAAGTACGATCGTGGCATGCATACTTTTCAAAGTTCCACACTGATTGCCAGTGCCGGTCTGGGAGATGCCGCCATACCTCGTTTTTACAACAACCCGGAAATTGTCCTGATTACCTTACATTATGAAACTAGTCAAAATCCGGAATAACACCTATAATTTCCAGTTTTCCAAACAAAGTAGCATCACTAATGGTATTCAAATTTACTACGAAGATTTCCTTGATGGTTATCCATGCCAGTGCTATAAACATGCCAATCACAGCACCAATAACCATATAGAGCATATTCTGCTTTTCTGCTTCATATACAACCGTTGCCATTTGTGCTGAATCCAATAATCTTACACTGCTATTGCCCGTTATACTTGTCATCTCAATAGTATACGCCTCTGCCATAGCATTCGCTACAGTAACAGCTTCTGCCTCATTAACAGATTTTGCCTTGATTTTAATTACAATAGAACTATTTAGAACTCCGTAATAATTCTTATTTTCTCCCTCACCGGAATCAATAGTAAGCATTTTTAAGATAGTCTCTGAATCCGGATAAGCATTCCCCAAAATCTTATTTGCTCTTTCAGCCACACGTGAACTCGTAATAATATCCACATACATATTCATCATCTGAATACTCTCAGCCGCCTGTGTATAACTATAACTTTCCTCCATAGTACAGTACACACTGGAAGTGGCTTCGTAAATATCTTCTTGCTCAGCTATAAAAAAAGTTATCACACCGGCAAGTATAATTCCCACTCCGGTCATTGCTAAAATGGCAGGCCATTTCTGAAAAATAGCACGAAAACATTGTGCAAAATCTATTTCAATAATTCTGTCTTCACTCATTTTTTATTACCTCTCCTTTTAATACCACTGATTACAAAAGGTACAAATAACAGCACTGCTACCACACCAAAAATCACATACACCCTATATGTTGCTACAACAGATTGAAAATTACTTTCTTCCACAATCGGCTCTATATAAGTCTTATCCGTAACATCAACTATAACTTCTGTAGTTTCACTGATATACTGATTTCCATTGCGGTCTTCATATCGGAAAGAAACCTCGACCTTGTTACTTCCCATATTTAGCAGGTCCAAAGAATAATCGACCATTTTTTTTCCTTTTGCAGCAAGATTCTCCAGCTCGATTACCTGTTTCTCTTGAACAATGTCTCCTTCTACTACCATATATACATTTCGCAAACTTTCATCTCCGGTATTTTCATAATACACGCTCATGTTAGTATTCTTGTCGCCATATACCTTATTCGGGATATTCACTGATGTAATCTCAAATCCAACTGTTTCTAACAGAACCGGTGAAATATGTAATGATGTTGAAAAAGTAGTATTATTCTCATCTGCCCATACAAGCACAAATTCAATCACATTAGGTCCTTTTTCAATCAAATCTAAATTCACATCAAAATCTACTGCAACACTCTTACCTGCCTCAATTCTACCAAATATAATCTGATTACTCTTTCCTGTAACCGGTGCAATTTTTTCAGAGTACAATGTAATCATGCCCCATTCAGCAGCAGTTTCATTGACATCCTTTTTATCTTCATCAATTTCCTCAGCCACGTTTTCAATATATACTCGCAAGGTACACTCTGCACACTTCTCAAATTTACCGTTAATAATCTCATATGATTTTACAGTCAACTGCGGATGTTCTATTTCCACTGCCTGTACATCTGTCGAAAAACAAAGTACCGATGCAATTACTCCTATCAATACCCCGCATATCCCTTTAGCAAGTCTGTTCATCTTATTTTTTCCTCCTTGCTTTTTTAATATATTGCTTATTCTTAAAATAGTTAAAGTTATTGATATATGACTTATATTCTTTCATATCTACACGATTTTCAATAACTCCGATTACATTCACATCACTGGACATCAACAAGTCATATGTCTGATCCAGCCATTTGCGTTTTCTGCCATCCATAGCAGCAATTAAGATTGTGGCATCAGCCTTCATTGCAAAAATACTTGCATCAACCGCTGCACTAAGTGCGGGTGCATCAATCAAAATAAAATCGTAGTCATTCTTTACTTCATCAATAATACCAACCATTCTATTCGCATATAAAATGTTAATAGGTGAATAATTATCTACATTTCCACTTGGCATATAGTCCAAATTAAACCAATTGGTTTTTCTGATAATGTCCTCTCTATTTGCCGCACCATTGATACAATCTGCCATCCCCACCAAGGAACCGTCATTTAATCTTTTGTACTCTTTCTCTTTTCTCAAGTCTCCATCCAGTAACAACACCTTCCATCCTGCTATGGCCAATGAAATAGCCAATTCCACAGATACGGTTGTGGTTCCTACTCTCGGTTCGCAGCCACACAACAAAAAAATCTTGTGACCGTATTTTTCTTTCTGCTGACAAATATTGACTATTGTTCTGTCAAAAGCATCTGTTACAACTGAATTCTTATTTCTGTATAAAGAAATCGCCGAATTCATGTTGTTTTCCTTTTCTAAAGTTTCCATCTTATTCTCCTTCCTTTCTATCGCTTAATTTTGCCTGTTGACGTTCTGGCAAATGGTTCCGTTCGAAACCTAACGTTTGCAATACGATGATATGTTGGAACATTTTTATTATATTTTGTTATGAACTTCTCAACATTCTTGCGAACAAGCGCATCCTCTGCTTCCGGACACCATACATGTGCCACAATCGCATCATTCTGACCATACACTAAAACCTCTTCAATTTCCGCGCAATGGTTTAACTCTGCCTCTATGGCTTCAGGACTCACATTTTCTCCATTAGATAATATAATAATATTTTTAATGCGACCGGTAATAAATAAGAATCCATCCTCATCAATATGCCCCACATCTCCTGTATGATACCATCCATCCTTCAATGCTTCCTTGGTTTCTTCCTCATTTCCCAAATATTCCAACATTACATTCTTGCCTTTCACAAGAATCTCACCCTGCTCAGAAATCTTAACTTCATTCCATGGTCCCACTTTACCAACCGAACCATAACGTGATTCTTCTTCTGTGTGATAAATGATTGCACCACCGGTCTCGGTTGCTCCATAAGTGGAGCCGCTATAAATCCCCAGCGACTTTAAATACAACACATCCTCTAAATTTTGGGGTGCTCCTGCTGACATAATGGCCTTCATTCCTGATATATCAACTTGATTTTGTCTTACTCTTTTTAACAATGCCGAAATAAATGCCGGCACCGCTGCAATTTCTGTAGGCTGAAACCATTCCATATCCCTCAGTCCGTCTTTCATATTGGAAATACATATATTAACTCCCTTAGACAGACAATTGGTAATCATTCCCATCCCTGCAATATGATAAATCGGAAACAATAATATATTCTTAGGGTAATAGTATTCTTTCGCCGGCAATATACCATAGTGTGATAATAATACAAGTTTACTTTCACTGGTACTTCCTGACGTCATCAATACAAAGGCAGGATCTTCCGGTTTTTGCATCCCATCATATTCATATACCTCTTCTGTAGTCTGTATCCATTTTGCAACAGACTCTTCCGATTCCATATCCGAATCATTTACTATACACGGTATTTTCTTTCCTTCAGCATACGCCTCCACAACCTCCAGATTGTCTTCTGTACAAATAAACAAAACCGGCTGAAGCATATCTGAGGCCCGGTAAATTTCTTTTTCCGGCAAATCAAAATTAATAACTGCAGCAATTGCACCTACTGATAGGATTGCATAAAATACTACTATCAGCTCATACTCCTGTTTTCCTTCTAATATGACATACTTCCCTTTTATCTGACGCTTTTCTAATTGATGTGCCACATGCTGCACATCAATCCAGAATTTAGCAAAAGAAACATCTGTAATCTGTCCCTTTCTTTGATAGGAACAAAATATTTTATCGCCGTAAGCATCCTTTGCTTTTTTTACCATCTCATAGGCGGTTAACCCATAAAAATTCTCGTACTGCATTGCTTATCCCTTTCCCGCGTACTAAGCAAGCTTTTCTTCTACGAGCTCAGTTAATTCACCTAAAGTATCTATTTTTCTTAATTCTCTTTCCTTTATGCGAATGTTAAACATGCCTTCCACTTCTGCCACAAATGCCATAAACTCCAAGGAAGATAATTCCATATCTGAAATAATAGATGTATCTTCATTTAACTCAACATCATCCACTTCGCACAATCTGTTAGCAATCTCAATAATCTTTTCTAACATAAAACACTTCCTCCCTTAATAAAAATATCTACAATTTGCTCTTTTCTTTTCTTCTAATCCAATATCGCTGTACATTTTGGAATACTATACAACCTACTATAATAAAAATGAGTCTTAATAAAAATTGTGTCAGACTTCCTATTACAGTTCCTTGTTCAACAAATCTGAACAATATCTTCCACGGAAATACCGCATGCTCTACTGCATGTATGCATAAAAACCACATGGAATATCTTCCTACCCAACGAATCCCATCCAATACATACCATTCCAACAAATTAATGTATAGGAACAATTTTATTATAATCAATGCACCACATAAACTTCCTATAATAGAAACAATACCATAATCCACATCATAAGCATACATATTCATACTACCGAAGACAACCGTACAAATCCATGCTAAGAACATTACTATATATACAAGCGGATGTTGTTTTGCATCCAATAATTTCTTTTTCTTTAATATGTATCCACAGTAAACAAAAGAAAATGCCACTAAGCCCTGTGCAATCTGAAAAGGTAATTTAAACGGCATTAGAGCACCACCTATTATAGCTGCCAGTAACACTAACATCCATTGCACCTTTTGATTCTTTATGCTAATAACTATATAGAAAAGACACCATGCCAGAAATAATGCAAACACAAACCACATTGGCCCCACTCTATTTGCCCCTGCAGTAGAAACCAATAAACTGGGAATTAAGAACTCATTTAACCAGGACGATATATCATTTTGTAGAAGGCGATGCCCCAGTCCCACTAAATTAATCAATAAAACAACAATAACAAATGGCACAAACAAGTATTCAAAGCTTGTTTTCACACCGACTTTAATCTCTTTTTTCTTAAGCCAATACCCACTCACCACAAAAAATGCTGGCATAAGAAGGGAATATAATATCTTGCCCACTACATCTCCCAGCACAGCATTTTCTCCTCCAAAACTATGTCCGAATACAACTCCCAGCATAGCCACACCTTTTAGCAAATCAAACATAGTCAGATTGATTAGTTTCTTCATATTTCACCACTTTCACACAAATTATTCCATTTAACCACAATTCTTGATTATAGTATAGTGTTAAAGTATTGTCAACATATACATTTAATAGAATTTTAATAATCTAAATAGAGTCCGACTCGATACATCATATCAAACCGGACTCTTTTTAGCCTTTATATCTGCTCTGTATTTTTCATTTTATATTTTTCATAAAGCTCCTGTTTCTTCTCCGCCACCTTCCGAACAGGCTCCCCTTCCGTAAAGCCAAACTCCTCTTTTAAATGCTCCAGCTCTCTGTCACAGACCTCTAAAGCCTTATCATACCTCTCCTGTATCTCGTGAATCAGTATCATGGCTTCTAATGCATCAATAAACACCGGGTGGTTGCCTTGCTTGATATCAAGCTCAAAGGACTTCTCATAATAATGCAATGCTTTCTCATAATCACACTGCTTGGCATAATGATTTGCCAGCTCGAAAGCCACATTACAATGCTCCGGAAAACGACTCTCCAATTCACAGAATATCTCCTCTGCTTCCTGTACCTTATGTTCTGCCAGTGCAATCTTTCCCTGATATACAAGCTTTCTATATTCCTCATGTCCTTCCAATGAGCTATACTTTTGCAAATACTCGCCAGCTTCCCTCGTTCGGTTATCTGCCAACAGGTTATCAATCAAATACAGATAATTCGGTGCAATCTGAGGATACTCACGAATCAATTCTTTATAAAAGGTAATCACTCTGTGATGATTACTGATATTCCAATCCTTAGCCACAGCTCCTTCCGTTTGCTGCAACAGCCATTGACAGTCCTTCACATCCGGACGTAACTTCATGGCTTTTCTGGCGTACTTATCAATCTTTTCACTATCGCTTGATACCCTGTGATAATAAAGGCGTGCTAAAAAACTGTTTATTTTTGTTTTATCTTCATAGGTTTCCAATAAACCTGCAAGAAACTCTTCCACTTCCGTAAATGTACTGTTTGGCAACTCCCTCTCCATATCCAGCATCTTCTCAATCCGATGTAACCTTTGTTCCGTGGTCAAGTCAAACATTTCATCTATGGTCACGCCAAAATACACGGACAGCTTCGGCAACATGCTGATATCCGGTGCACAGACACTATTCTCCCATTTGGATATGGTCTGGAAGCTTACCCCCATTTCCTCTGCTAGCATTTCCTGGGTAAGTCCTGCCCGCAGTCGTAACATCCTTATCTTATTTCCTAATTCCATATTCGTCATCCTCTTCTTACCTAACTTTCTGTAAGCTTACAGTTTAAGCATAACGGTTTTTTCACAGGTTCTCAATAACTTGTTTTTTGAAGGTGTTCAACTGTTGGGCGAAATATAATAAAGGCTTGATTCTTTCGAACCAAGCCCTCCCTAACAACTCAAAATAATATTCAAATACGGCTATCAGTACTTCTTCCTATCCTTCAACTCCTGATACAACAACTTATAATTCTCATAGCGAAGCTTAGCAATCTCACCATCTGCCACTGCTTCCTTTACACCGCATACCGGCTCATTCATATGGGCACAACCCGCGAACTTACAATACTTTTCATGACTTACAAATTCCCGATAGTACTTTGTCAGGTCTTCCTTCTCCATGTCAAAAAGCCCCAAAGAGCTAAAACCGGGAGTGTCCAGGATATAGGTATTCTCCTCCATGGCTATCAGTTCCGAATGTCTGGTGGTATGCCTTCCTCTTTCTATTTTGGTACTGATAGCACCGGTTTCCATACGGATACTGCTTTGCAGTTCGTTGATAATAGAGGATTTACCCACACCGCTGGGACCTGCAACAGTGGTGGTTTTTCCTACCAGTTTTTCCTTCAGTGCATCCAATCCCTGTCCGTTTTTTGCACTGACCTGTATGGTTTCATAACCACAGGAACGGTAAATCTCTTCATAGGAAGCTCCGTCCTGTTTCTCATCAATATCAGCCTTATTGAAACAAATAATACAGGGAATTCCCTGTTGTTCCATCATAATTAGGAATCTGTCCAATAAATTAAAGTTGGGCTGGGGCTTAACAATCGCAAAAATCACCAAAGCCTGGTCTATATTTGCCACCGCCGGACGAATCAGCTCACTTTTTCTGGGAAGCAGCTTTTCGATATTCCCCTTCGCTTCTTCTTCATTAAGAATCTGTATCTCTACATCATCCCCCACCAAGGGCTTTTGGTTTTCCTTACGGAAAATTCCCTTTGCCTTGCATTCGTATATCCCTTTATCCGGCACATGCACATAATAAAATCCTGCAATTCCTTTTACTATCTTTCCTTGCATTCCGTTCATCCTTATGGTTATTCTTTTACAAATTCGATTCTTCTGGTAAAGGATTTGGTTTCCTTCGTCCCGGTTGTCACCATTGTCTCACCGGTATTGGGATCTGTGGTTGTCTGTCCGCCTACTGTCACCTCATAGTAGAAGGTAAGTGTTCCTCCGGAGGAGGTGATTCCGTAATGATTTGTAGCCAACGGGAATGTGCTTACGGTAGTATCTAAAAGCGGCTTTCCGGCATCCGTCACCAATGTTATCCTCACCGGTGTACCGGCCACATAATCCGGGGCTTCTGCCGAAGTTGGTGCTTCGATACCTGCATTACACTTATAGGTGGCACTTTCCGGCCCCTTACTAACCATAATCTCTACGCCTTCACCCTCATCCAGATAAGTATCCTTGGAGTAGCTCTGATAGCATACCAGCCCCTCTGCATATTCTGCATTTGCCACATAACCTACATTCTTAATAGTCAGTCCCGCTTCAATCACTTCTGCTGTAGCTGTCATCTCATCCAATCCCAGCAGATAGGGCATACGACACTGTCCGGCCTCTACGCCTAAGCTTACTGTTACTTTTACTTCACTTCCCTTGGGTACGGTTTCTCCGCCCTTGGGAATCTGACTGATGACATTTCCTTTGGCAATGGTAGAGGAATAGCTTTCTGCTCTGGTCACCTTAAAACCGGCATCCTTTAACTTGGTATAGGCCTTCTCATAGCTCAACTCATTTACGGTTGGCACTCTGATGCCTTCCATACCGGAGCTTACGGTCAAAATCACCGCAGTCCCTTTTTCTACCATTTCACCTTTTTCGATACTGGCACTGATTACGATACCCTCATCGTAATTTGCGGATTCCACATAGGTTTCTTCCGGCACCAGACCGATTCTTTTCAGTGCAGCTTTTGCATCCTCCAGCTTCCAGCCATCCACTTCAATCATTTCATTCTTTTCAATATAATTATCATCTGACAAAAAAGGACTGCTGTTTTCCGTACTGCTTTCCTTGGTTCCGATGGGACTGGTACTCTCACCGGTCTTAAAGAAGCCCAAAATCTTACCTAACAACACTAAAATAATCACACAGATTATGATACCGGCAGCAATTGCCAGTCCTGTGGTGATTCGCTCCATTTTCGGATCTTCGTCATCATATTCCTCGTCATACTCATCATAAACCGATTCCTGCTGATAGATACGGCCGGTATTTCTCCGGGCTGTATTGGTATTTAATCTCATGGAAGGCTCATGACTTTCTTCCGGCATTCTCATTTGTCTGATTTTAGACATCTCTTCTGCGGATATCTGTCGGGTGCCCGCTTCCATATCCGGGTCCTGATTTACCACAAAATCTCCTTCAGGATTTATCAATGCTTTCTTAAAATCCGCAATCAGTTCCGCCATACTTTGATATCTGCGGTCAGGAGATTTCTGACAGCACTTCAATACAATACTTTCCACGCTGGCAGGAATATCTTCAATAATCTCATGCAGGGGAACCATCTCTTCCTGAATATGCTTAATGGCGATGGCCACCGTGGTTTCCCCGTTAAAAGGCACTCTGCCTGTCAGCATTTCAAACAATGTAATACCCAGTGAATAAATATCACTTTTGGCATCACTGTAACCGCCTCTTGCCTGTTCCGGAGAAGTATAATGTACAGATCCCATCACATTTGAACTGATGGTATTGCTGGTAGCAGCCTTGGCGATACCAAAATCCGTCACCTTTACCTTACCATCCTTGGAAATAATAATATTCTGAGGTTTAATATCCCTGTGTATAATATGATTGTTGTGGGCTGCTTCAATACCCATACCAATCTGAATCGCGATGCTTAAGGCCTCCCTGAAATTCAAACATTGTTTCTTCTCAATGTACTTCTTCAGAGTGATACCTTCTACCAGTTCCATAACAATATAATTGATACCGTTTTCTTCTCCTACATCATATACATTCACAATATTGGAATGCATCAGACCGGCAGCCGCCTGTGCCTCTACCGTAAACTTGGACACAAAACTTTCGTTCTCAGCAAATTCCTGCTTAAGAACCTTTATCGCCACATAACGATTCAACTTATGACATTTTGCTTTATAGACATCTGACATGCCGCCCGTGCCGATTTTCTCAAGAATCTCGTAACGGTCACCAATTATCATTCCTAACTTAACCATACTGTTCTCCATCCCTGTTCTTACGCTACCGGTTCCACCAATACCACTGAAATATTGTCCGTTCCGCCACGTTTGTTGGCCTCACGCACCAGTACCTCTGCCTTTTCCACAATATCTCTCTGACCCATGACTATCATACGTATTTCCTCGTCTTCCAGCATATTGGTCAGACCATCTGAGCACATCAGAAGCATCTCCTGAGGCTTAAGCTCTACGGAAAAGAAATCTATTTCTACTCCATTACCCGCCCCTAAGGCTCTGGTAATGATATTCTTCTTCGCGTGTGTCCGGGCGTCCTCTTTTTCCAGCGCACCCATTCTTACCATTTCTTCTACCCAGGAATGGTCCTGTGTAATCTGTTGTATGGTATCACCAATCACATACAAACGGCTGTCACCTACATTTGCAATCTGTACATACGGCCCCATACAGGTTGCTGCCACAATAGTAGTTCCCATGCCTTCCAGTTCCGGTTCCTGTGTAGAACGCTGATAAACCGTCTCATTGGCCGTCTCTATCGCTTTTTTCATAATCAGCTTCGGATCCTTCTCCATGGATTGTTCTGCCACCTGACATATGGTTTCCACCGCACAGCGGGATGCGTAATCTCCCGCATTATGTCCCCCCATTCCATCTGCTACCAAGAACAGATTCGGCAAATTGCCTACCGGTGTCTCACTGGTGTAAACATAATCCTGGTTGTTCATTCTCTTTTTTCCTACATCCGTTATCGAAAACGTCTTAAGCACGTTCATCCTCCTATTGGTCCTCGGTGCTCTTGTTCATAAAGGAACGTCTGAGCTGCCCACAGGCACCATCTATATCCCGACCCATTTCTCTTCGAACGGTCACATTAATCCTGTTTTTCTCCAAATTTGCCTTAAAGCTTTGTATCTGCCGTTCTTCTGACTGCACATAATCCCGCTCTTTTATGGGATTCACGGGAATCAGATTAATATGGCAGTTTAAGGGCGCAGCCAATTGTATCAGCTCATCGGCATCTTCTTTGGTGTCGTTAACACCGCCTACCAAACTATATTCAAAGGTGATTCTTCTTCCTGTTTGTTCAAAATAATACTTACAAGCCTCCATCAATTCCTGTATGGAATACTTATAAGCAATGGGCATTAATTTCTTCCGCTTCTCATCGGTTGTGGCATGAAGGGACAATGCTAAAGTAATCTGCAAATGTTCCTTTGCCAATCTTTTCATATTAGGTACAATCCCACAAGTAGATACTGTAACATTTCTTGCGCTGATATGCAAGCCCGATTCATCGGTAAGAATCTTTATAAACTGCAACAAATTGTCATAATTATCCAAAGGCTCACCGGTTCCCATAACTACTACATTAGAAACCCTCTCTCCCGTATGCACACTTATGGCGTAAATCTGATCCAACATTTCGGACGGTAAGAGATTCCTTTCCAGACCATCCAGGGTAGATGCGCAAAACCTGCATCCCATACGACACCCCACCTGGGAAGAAATACACACACTGTTTCCGTGCTTATACTTCATCCATACACTTTCCACCACATTACCGTCATGCAAGCGGAACAGATACTTTCTGGTGCCGTCCAGCTTGGACTCCTGCACCTGCAAAAGCTCCAATGATGTATATTCATATGCCTGTTTACATTTTTCCCTAAAATCCTTGGAAAGATTTGTCATCTCATCAAAGCTTCTAACCAGCTTCTGATGCATCCACTGATACATTTGGCCTGCACGGAAGGCTTTCTCACCCATCTGTGCAAATTCTTCCTTCAATTCTTCCAATCGTAAGGACTTAATATCCGTTTTATCCT
This sequence comes from Lachnospiraceae bacterium, assembly GCA_017520425.1. Lineage (GTDB taxonomy): Bacteria > Bacillota > Clostridia > Lachnospirales > Lachnospiraceae > Acetatifactor. Next base: position 85,514 of record JAFXFO010000033.1, read on the forward strand.
TCACCTTATAGATATCCATCTATTTTAACCTCGTGTATCATACTTTTCCTATTAACGGGCGATTCTTCTGAGTCTTGCATAATAAAATCCGTCAGCCTTTACAAAGCCCGGCAAAATCTGTCGTTCTTCTTCCAATTCAAAAGGGTAGTTTTCACAAATCCACCCGGCCATTTCCTGATTTTCCTTTTTGTGAATGGTACAGGTACTGTAAATCAGCACGCCGCCCACTTTCACATATTGCCAGCTACTGTCCACTATCTGCTTTTGCAACTCAGTAAGGCTTTCCAGACTCTCCGGTGTTACATGGTACTTGATATCTCTTTTCTTGCCCATAACACCCAAGCCGGAGCAGGGAACATCCATAAGAACCACATCCATCTGACCATGCTTGGTTTCATCCTCCACCGTAGCATCCCAAACTTCCGTAACCACCTTATCTGTTAATTGCATTCTTTCTAAGTTTTGTATTATCAGTTCAACCTTATGTTCGGAAACATCCCTTGCCAGCACCTCTGCAGCCATTTCCGCCGCCAGCATGGTTTTTCCACCCGGTGCAGCACAAATATCCATGCATTTATCGGTACTTTTTAGGTTTGCAGCCTCTACGCAAATCACAGAACTTACATCCTGCACGGTAAAAGCACCTTCTTCAAATCCTGCCAGACTGCTCACACCATCTACTGCCTCCAGCATGTATACATAAGGAATTTCCTCGGACCTCGTCGCTATCACACCCTCATCTCGCCACTGCTCCAGATATTCTTCTCTCTGCTGCTGTGTCATGCTCTTTCGGAAACGCACACTAATGGGATGAATATCTGCCAGGGCTTCCAATATCCTCCGGGTATCCTCCCTGCCGTATTCCTCCAGCCACATGGCTACAATCCACTCCGGCATGGAATATTTTACGGACAAATACTCCAGCTTATCCTCGGGCATGGGAAGCTTCTCTTTGTCCCTTGCTATTTTACGTAAGACTCCGTTTACAAAGCCCTTCAAATTTACGAATTTACGTTTCACGGCCAACTTCACAGCTTCATTACAGGCTGCTGCATCCGGAATCTTATCCATATATAAAATCTGATATACGCCCATACGAAGCACACATCGGATCAAGGGCTTCATCTTACGAACGGGCACTGCGGAGTATTGATTCAAATAATAATCCAACTCTATCTGACGTTCCACACAGCCTTCTGCCAATCGCTTAATAAATCTCTTATCCTGGCTGTCCAAATAGTCATATTTATCCAGTACAGACTTTATCAGCTGGTGAAAGAATACATGATTTCTTTCTACTTCCAGCAAAGTATCTAATACAATTTCTCTGGTATTTTCTGCCATACCTTTCAGCCTTCCTTAATCTCTGCTTTTACCGCCGCCAAACAAAATAATCAGACGTAACAGCTGTAATATGGAAGAAGCCGCCGCTGCCACATAAGTAAATGCTGCAGCCTTTAATACTTTCTGACTGCCACGACGTTCCTCGTCCGTTACGATTCCAAACTGCTGTAACTTTGATACTGCTCTGGTAGATGCATTAAACTCTACCGGCAAAGTAATCAACTGGAATAATACTGCCAATGCAAATGCCCAGATACCGATTTGTATCAACAGCTGATTGTAACTTAAAAATACGCCTAAAATAATAATGGGAATTCCCAGGGTACTACCGATATTTACTACCGGCACCAAGGAAGTTCTGATAGACAGTGGTGCATATCCTTGGGCATGCTGAATGGCATGACCGCATTCATGTGCTGCCACACTGACTGCCGTAATGGTAGAACCATAATAATTCTCCGTAGACAAACGCACCACGTTTGCAGAAGGGTCATAATGGTCTCCTCCGGTGACACACTCCACACTCACATGATACAAGCCTTCATTGTCTAGAATCCTACGGGCACAATCCACACCGGAAATCCCTCTTACAATATGTGTTTTATGATATTTTTTCATAGTGCTGTTTACTCCGGCACTTGCCAATAGACAAATCACCGCACCAATCAACACTAAAATATAGGTATAATCAAAATAAAAACCCATCTTCGTTCCCCCTCTATCTCTCTATCTTTCCCGGGTTAAGTGCTCGCCTTCCTGCACTTTAACACCTAACAGGAAATCATGTGCACTCATTCTCTTTTTTCCTTCCAACTGAAGGCTGTAGATTTCCAGTATGCCTTCCCCGCAAGCCACCTTGATAGCATCTTTGGTCACCTCTGTGATGGTTCCCGGTTGCTTGACGCAGGTTATATCTGCCACCTTGGTTTCCCAAACCTTCATCTGCTTTCCCTTATAGAAAGTATAAGCAGAAGGCCATGGATTTAATCCTCTCACCAGACGATTTATTTCAACAGCTTTTTTTGTAAAGTCAATATTCCCCATCTCCTTGGTTATTAACTTGGCATGACAGCTTAACGCATCATCCTGCTTTTCAGGAACCAATGCGCCGGCTTCCAAAAGTTCAAGTGCTTCCACAATGGCTTCTCCGCCCAGTACCATCAGTTTGTCATGCAAGGTTTCAAAGGTGTCCGTATCTTCTATCTCAATGCTTCTTTTATACAGCATATCACCGGTATCGATACCTGCATCCATCTGCATAATGGTTACACCGGTTTCCTTTTCTCCGTCCACAATCACCTGCTGAATGGGAGATGCTCCTCTGTACTTGGGTAGTAAGGAACCATGGATATTTAAGGAACCGTAGGACGGCATATCCAGTATCTCCTGGGACAAAATCTGTCCAAATGCAGCTACTACAAACACATCCGCTTCGTAACGGGCCAGTTCCGCAATTGCTTCCGGTGTTTTAATCCGTACCGGCTGCATCACCGGTATATTATGTGCCAAAGCACATTCCTTTACCGGCGGAAACTGCAATTCTTTACTGCGTCCCTTAGCTTTGTCCGGCTGTGTTACCACTGCTGTTATCTCATGTCCTGCTGCTATTAACGCCTCTAAAGCACCCTTTGCAAAATCAGGAGTTCCCATAAATACAATCTTCATGCTTGTCCTCCGCACCTCAACTTTATCTGTCTAATCAATCTCTTCTATTTCGTTATAATTTACAGTAGTCAAATCGCCTTCCACCTTCTCCACATAAAGGTGTCCGTCCAAATGATCTAACTCATGGCAAATAGCTCTGGCTAAAAGCTCAGTTCCCTCCAAAACAAAAGGCTCCATATTAATATCCAGAGCCTCCGCTTTTACATAATTTGGTCTGGTAACCTGTCCTGCTTTTCCGGGAACACTTAAACAGCCTTCCTGTCCGGTCTGCTCTCCATCTGTTTCCACAATTCTGGGATTGATTAAAATATATGGCTCATCACCGGTTACATCAATCACCACTATTCTCTTTAAAACTCCTACCTGAGGAGCTGCCAAACCCACGCCGTTGGCTTCATACATGGTATCCAACATATCTTCAATCAGCATCCTGGTGCGGGGAGTCATCTCCTTAACTTCCTTACATTGCTTATTTAAGATATCGTCTCCCATTACTCTAATATTTCGAAGTGCCATTTTTCTTCTCCTTAATCTCCGTGTATAATACCCGTTCTTTCGGGACTGCTACGCAGTTTCGTCCCTTTCGGGACTGCTACGCAGTTTCGTCCCTTTCGGGACTGCTACGCAGTTTCGTCCCTTTCGGGACTGCTACGCAGTTTCGTCCCTTTCGGGACTGCTACGCAGTTCTG
>JAFXFO010000034.1 GCA_017520425.1 Lachnospiraceae bacterium
AATATACAACACACGATTTCTTACTAATGACTTTGGATGGTTAAGCAGGGACGCAAACGCATCAAAAAATTCATACCATTTATCAGTATCTTGACTTTCGGATATGATTTTATCAGCAATGGCACAAGCATATTTATCATCCTTTGCTGTCAACTTTGCAATTATGTCCTGCATTAAAACTCACCTCCATATTCAAATTCTTGCATGCTTTTACACTCTCTGCAAGACTGAAATTTGTCAGTTTAACGCAGCAAGGTCAGAATTTTCATAACGATTGTGTCCTTGTAAACTCTTTTTATATTTCCAACAGATAATAGCTTCTTCCAAACCTCTTCCTTGATTATCTTCGAAAAAATCCCGAATGTATGTATTATACTCAAATTGTTTATCAATCGTTGTTTTACCTTTTTTCTTTTCTTCTAAAATCTGATAATATGCATTAATTGCATCACCATAAGTCTTTCCAGCATTACTCTTTAACCACTTCTGGAACAAAACATTAAAAGAAAAACTTTTACCTATTTTTTCTTTAAAAAAGGCTCTATGCTTTTCGGAACATACTATATTGGATTCAATTAATGTATTTTCTGTAATTAATCCAACAACTATTGTTGCTTTTCTTTTTGCAGAAGTTTCTAATATCTTTCCCGTATCAAGAAAACAGGCAATTCTATCTGTAAGCTCAATCTTTCCACCCGAAACAGGCAGATTGTTTTCCCTACAAAAATCAACTAATTCTTCCTTCAAATAATAAAAACTTCGAAAAGTTTTTCCATCTAATTCCTTATTCAAATCTGGTCTTTCACTCATTTTCATTCTCTCCATAAACTTCAAATCTTCTGTTGCTTTCAATCTCTCTACAAGACTGAAAGTTTCTGTTGATTTCATTCTATTTACAAGTTTAATTTTATCCAACCACTTGAATGTAATAATCTATAAGTTCATATATCCAATCGTGAAGTACCGAAAACCTAAATCCCAATGATTGTGCTTTGTCAGTATTTATGCTGTATTCTGGTTCTCCGTTATATGGAGCGTTCTCTCCTTCATCACAAAGAATTGCTTTTGAACCAGTTTTTTTCTCAACATAGTCAATTAATTCTCTTATAGAAATAGTACCTTCCGAACTTCCGTTAATTGCTCCTCTGACATCTTTATCAACCAAAAAAGCCATAAATCTTCCTGCTTCATCTGAACGTATAAAACCCATCTGATAATCCAAATTATCTATATTCATTGGAATAGACTTCATAATATGTTCAACATAAAACAGTAGCCTTTTTGTATAATCATCTTTTCCTATTGCAAACGGATATCTTACCGCTATCCAGTTTCTATCAGAATACTTTTGCCATAAAGCATACTCTGCCTGCCTCTTTATTTGCTCATATGGGAAGTCCATTCTATTGCACCATATAAGTTCTTTTGAAGTTCCGTCAAAATCAGATTCTACAGTATTCATGTGCTTAGGTTCATAAACTGATGTGCTTGACATATGAATATATTTATCACAATCAACAACATCCATTACATATCTGATATCATTCGAACAATACGCTATTTTATCAATTACAACATCATAATGTGTACCAATTAAAGCTTCTTTTACGCTAGTCTCATTTGTTCTCTCAATAATAATTCTTTTTACTTTATCGCCGTATTCATCTGAAGTTTTTCCTCTTGTAGCGATAGTAACATCATGACCATTTTCTATAAGTTCATTTACCATGTGTATTCCAAAAAATCTAGTACCACCAATCACCAAAATTTTCATCCCAACACCTCCATGAACTTCAAAGTTTCCTCTCTATTATACTGCCATGCCGACAAACTTGCAACGCTTTGCGTTGTTCGTTGTCGCGTCATGGGGTATTAGCAAATCATAGATGTGCTTTTTCCATTGTAATATGAATATGAAATTGTTAAAATAGAAGTAAGATTTTATGGAAAGGTCGGGTATTGCAATGGGAATTGTTTATTTAGAGAAGGAAAGACTATTTAAACTGGATACACCGCATACTACATATATCATAGGTATTGTAGGGGAAGAAGGTTTTTTAGGACATGCTTACTATGGAAAGACAATAAAGGATGCGCAGGGAGCTTCGGCCCTCATGCGTATTTATGAAAATCCTTTTACGCCGGATACCAATGCCAGGGACAGACTGTCCTTTATGGATTGTTTCCCTACTGAGTATTCGGGCCATGGTGTTGGGGATTATCGGGAAAGCAGTATTCGCGTTACGACAAAAGGAGGATATAATGCCGTATCCTTAGCCTATGTGTCTCATGAGATTTATAAGGGAAAGCGGAAGCTGCCGGGATTGCCGGCTACCTTTGGCTCCGAGGAGGAAGTAACAACATTGGCCATTGTCTGTGAGGACAAAGCCATAGGACTTACGGCAGTGCTGGAATATAGTGTTTTTGAGACGGTAGATGCCATTGCCAGGAGTGCGAGGATTCTAAACGACAGTAAGGAGGCAGTAGTACTCAATAAGGTAATGAGTGGTTGTCTGGATATGGATAACAGGGATTTTGAGGTGATTACCTTGCATGGTTCCTGGGCAAGAGAACGGCATATGGAAAGAAAACAATTAGGACATGGCAAGTTTCTGGTATCCAGTCTGCGTGGGGAAGGAGGTCACCAGGAGCATCAGTTTATGGCGCTTTTGGACAAGCATGCTACCCAAACGACAGGTGATGTGTATGGCTTCCATTTGGTGTATTCCGGTAATTTCCGTATGCTGGCAGAGGTGAATCAGTTTGACAGTGTGAGAGTCATGGGTGGTATCGAACCGGAGGGATTCCGTTGGCTGTTAAAGCCCGGTGAGAGCTTCCAAAGTCCGGAAATGATTTATGCATATTCATCGCAGGGCTTAGGGGGAATGAGCAGAACCTTCCATGATTTGTACCGGAATCACTTGATACGCAGTCCCTATAAGGATCAAAAACGCCCCATTTTGATTAATAACTGGGAAGCAACTTATTTTGATTTTGATGAGCAGAAGCTGTTAGATATCGCCAAAGAAGCTTCCAAACTGGGAATCGAAATGCTGGTCATGGACGACGGATGGTTCGGTAACCGTTTTGATGATAACCGCGCTTTAGGAGACTGGCAGGTCAATGAAGAAAAGCTTAAGGGAGGACTTAAGAAGCTGGTAGATGGCGTGAATGTACTGGGTATGAAGTTTGGAATCTGGTTTGAGCCGGAGATGGTTTCCCCGGAGTCAAAGCTTTACCGGGAGCATCCGGACTGGGCCATTGCCATACCGGGCAGAACACCGGGACTGGCCCGAAATCAGTATGTATTGGATATAAGCCGTAAGGAAGTGCGGGATTACATATTGGAGATGATGTTTAAGGTACTTCATAGTGCCAATATCAGCTATGTGAAGTGGGATATGAATCGTCCTTTGAGTGATTTGGGCAGTGCTTGCTTACAGGCGGAAAATCAGGGCGAACTGTACCACAGATATGTGCTGGGTATGTATGAAATGCAGGAAAGATTGCTGGCAGAATTCCCGGATTTACTGTTGGAGAACTGTTCCGGCGGCGGGGCACGTTTTGATCCGGGCATGCTATATTACAGTCCGCAGATATGGTGCTCTGATGATACGGATGCTATCGAACGATTACAGATTCAGGAAGGGACGGCTTTGATATACCCCTTATCCGCTATGGGCGCACATGTCAGTGTTTGTCCCAACCATACAGTGGGTCGAAATACTCCTTTTGAAACCAGAGGATACGTTGCGCTGGCAGGAACCTTTGGATATGAGTTGGATATTACCAAGCTGACTGACGAGGATAAGGCAATGGTAAAGTTACAAACTGCCATGTATCATAAGTTTAATGATTTGGTAAGGGAAGGGGATTATTACCGTATTGCTTCTTACAGAGAGAATCATTTATATGATTGCTTCCAAGTGGTGAGCAAGGACAAAAAGAGAAGTCTGGTATTCTATGTGCAGGTACTGAATGAGGCGAATAAAAAGTCAAGAATCTTAAAGCTGCAAGGACTGGAGGAAGGACTTACCTATACTGTGAAGGAGCTTGATATGAATGTGGCAGATTCGGAAGATATGGTGAAAGATATGCAGAAGGCGTTTAGCGGCGAATTGTTGATGAATGCAGGCTTACATTTTGAGAGGATGTGGGGAGATTTCAGAGCTAAGGTAATCGTGTTGGAGGCGTAAGCTTGTGAGAAGGGTGATAATATGAGTGTATTGTTAAAATATATAGGTTCAGGAGAAAAGCCAATCTTCCCCTTGGAAGACAAGCTTCAATACTGCGGCAGAATGGATTTTGATTATAAGGGTGGTCTCCTGTGGGTTTATCCCTGCAGTTACGTAAAACTGCGATTTACAGGTAAGAGTATAAAAGCAGTACTGACCAATCATAAGGGCTACTGGAATAATGAAATGGGCTGGATACTGGATGGCAAAGAGGGCCGGGGAGTGCTTGCTGACAGTGGAGTAACGGTCATTGATATAGCAGCTGAACTGTCCGATGGCGAGCATGAACTTTGCTTTTACAAGAGAATGGACTCCTGCCATATGGTAGTGTTTCATGGCTTTGTGGTGGATGAAGACTTTGAACTTCTGGAGCCACCCGTGAGACCGGCAAGAAGAATTGAAGTGTATGGAGATTCCGTATCCGCAGGGGAGGTTTCAGAGGCCGTAGAATATAGCGGACAGCCGGACCCGGAGCATGACGGAGAGTATTCCAATAGTTATTATTCTTATTCCTGGATAACAGCCCGCAAGTTGGGAGCAGAGCTTCATAATATAGCACAAGGCGGAATTGCTCTTTTGGAGGGGGAAGGCTATTTTAACATGCCGGAAACCAAGGGGATGGAGTATGTGTATGATAAGATTCAATACCAGCCATGGTTTGGCGTCAAGGAATGGGATTTTTCCAAATATATTCCGCAACTGGTATTGGTGGTCATTGGACAAAACGATAAGCATCCTTATGATTATATGAAGGAAGATTATGATGGGGAGAGGGCAGCGGTTTGGCGAAAACGTTATGCCGCATTTATCAGAAAGCTGAGAAGCGTATATCCCGAGGCACATATTATTTGCAAAACTACTATACTATACCATGATAAGAGCTGGGACAGTGCTATACATCAGGTGGTGCAGGAATTGCAGGATGCTCATGTACATTATTTCGAATATAGCAATAATAGTGTGGGTACACCGGGACATGTGAGACGTCCGGAGGCGGAGAAGATGGCGGAAGAGCTATGCAGGTTTGTTGAGGAATTGAATAGAAAGTGGAGTGTTTTTCAGGATTCTTGACGACAATGTGCGGGAATGGAAAAGATATCTTTCAAAATATTTGGAATAATTTGAAAAAACGTGAAAAATATTGTGGGATTTTGCTTTACTTCCCACAGGAATTACTATAAAATAAAACTAATAGGTACCAAAATCCCAAGGAAAGGTAACAAACATTATGTTTCAGGAAAATTTCGTATGGGGCGTGGCAGACAGCGCTTTTCAGGTAGAAGGTAAGGATGTGACAGACGGCAGTGGTATGACTGTGTGGGATACCTATTGTGCCGAAGGTCACATATTTGACGGACAGGATGCCAAGGTGGCCTGTGACAGATTACATAAGTATCCGGAGGACTTTGCACTGATGAAGGAACTGGGCGTGAAGAATTACCGCTTTTCCGTGAATTGGGCAAGGATTCTGCCGGAAGGAACCGGTAAGGTAAATGAGCAGGGTATTGCTTTCTACAAGGATATGTTGAAGGAAATGAAGAAGAATGGTATTACTCCTTATTTAACCATGTTTCATTGGGAGTATCCCCAGGTCTTGCAGGATAAGGGTGGTTGGTTGAATCCGGACAGTGTGGAATGGTTCGGCGAGTATGCGAAAGTCATTGCAGAGAACTTTTCTGAGGATTGTGAGTACTTCTTTACCTTTAATGAGCCTCAGTGTTTCGTGGGACTTGGATATCTGCGTGGTGCGCAGGCACCGGGAATGATGCTTCCTCAGAAGGACGTGTTCCAGATTACTCACAATGTATTGAAGGCACATGGTACAGCGGTTATCAATTTAAGAAAATATGCAAAGAGACCTATTAAGATTGGCTATGCGCCTACTTGTGGCGTGGCATTGCCTGCATCTGACAGGCCGGAGGATATAGAAGCGGCGCGAGAGACCTATCTTGGCTTGAATATCCCCATGGATAACTGGACTTGGAATGTAGTATGGTTCAGTGACCCGGTATTCCTGGGCAAATATCCGGAGGCGGGTTTGAAGAAGTTTGCAGAGTATCTGCCGGAGATTACCGAGGAGGATATGAAGCTGATTCATCAGCCCTTGGATTTCATGGGGCAGAATATTTATAATGGTTACTACGTGCGCAGAGGTGAAGACGGTAGTATAGAGGATGTGAAGCGTCCTGTGGGTTATGCTAAGACGGCTGTGAACTGGCCCGTGACACCGGAGTGCTTGTACTGGGGCTGCAAGTTCCTTTATGAGCGTTATCAGATGCCTATTTATATTACGGAAAATGGTATGTCCTGCCATGATGTAGTGTCTTTGGATGGTAAGGTACATGATCCCAATCGTATTGATTTCCTGGAGCGATATCTGGCAGCCATACAGAAAGCTATCGAGGAAGGTGTTGATATTAAGGGCTATTTCGAATGGACCTTTCTGGATAATTTTGAATGGACCCATGGCTATAATGAACGTTTCGGTCTGGTATATGTGGACTTTGCCACACAGAAGAGAATCCCTAAGGATTCCGCTTACTGGTATAAGGAAGTCATGGAAAGCAATGGTGCCAGTCTGTTTGTAAATTGGGAGGGCAAGTGATGATACCTAACGACCCGGTAATGTTACTAAGCTTTGTGAACTTAAAGCTGAGAGATTTTTATTCCAATTTGGATGCCATGTGTGAAGATTTGGATATTAGTAAAGAGGAACTGGTACAGAAGCTGGAAGGTATTGACTACCATTACAATGCGGAGAGAAATCAGTTTGTGTAAGGGAAGTCCTTGGAGGGATGTCCGATGGAAGCTAAGAGGAAATGTGCGGTTTGTATAGGTTGTGGTCGATGCGGAGAGTATCGGAAAGACCTACAGGTGATTACAGATAGTTTTTTAAAATCAGAACTTTTGTCTGCAGATACTGCGGACAAAGGTTCTTTTGTGATTGTTGATATCGGAACCACCACCATAGCCATGGAGGCTTATGATGCGTATGGTGCAAAGCAGGCACAGTACGTGCAACATAATCCCCAGAGAATTTTCGGCAGGGATGTGATTTCCCGGATTCAGGCAGCAGAAAATCCTATCCCGGCGAAGCAAATGCAGGGATTGGTAAAGCAGATGTTACTACAGGGGCTGGAGGAGTTGCAAAAAAAAGTTCCGGATATTCGGAAGGTTTATGTGGCAGGCAATACCACCATGCTGTATTTGTTGTTGGGATATGATACCAATGAATTGGGTTATGCACCTTTTAGGGCCAGCCGATTGGAGCGGGCTGAGACCTCCCTGGGAGAGTGGAATGCTGTTTGTTTGCCCGGATTTTCCGCTTTTGTAGGAGCAGATATAGCGGCCGGTGTGTTGGCTACGGGTATGGCAGAAAAAGAAAGCGTCAGCCTGTTGATAGATTTGGGTACCAACGGAGAAATGGTGCTGGGCAATAATGAGAAGCTACTTGCCTGTGCTACGGCAGCAGGTCCCGCCTTTGAAGGAATGCTGGAGGATGGAAGACAGGCCCTGTGGGGGGCTGATCTGGTAAAGGCCGTAGCAGAACTTTTGGACAAGGGGATCCTGGATGAGACAGGGCTTTTGGCAGAACCCTATTTTAAAGAAGGTGTGACCGTTGCCGGTGTGCAAATTACGCAGGAGCATGTAAGGAATCTGCAGACTGCCAAGGCTGCCCTTAAGGCAGGGATTGAAATATTGGCGGAGGCATATGGGATCGCCGTAGAGGATATTGAACAGGTTTATCTGGCGGGAGGCTTCGGGTATTTTCTGGAGGAAGAGTCGGCTATACGAATCGGATTGTTACCGAAGGCGTTGAAAGGAAAGGTGCAGGCGGTTGGAAATAGTGCGTTGGCAGGTTGTTATGCATATCATTTTGCCGGGGATGCAGAAGAAAAACTCGCGCGGATAAAAGAGCTTACGAAAGTGATTAATTTGGCTGAATGGGAAGGGTTTAGTCAGAGATTTGTGGAGAATATGTATTTGAGATAGGAGTGGAAGGATGTTAAAGATTGCAGTGGTAGGATATTCGGAGAGCATGAAGTGATTTTTGCCAATTGCAAGGATGAGGTTATGACATTTAAACATCAGGTGTCTTCCAGAGAAACCTTCGCAGATGGTGCGGTAGAAGCTATGCTTTGGACAAGCAGACAGGTTCCGGGGTTGTATAATATGGATGATTTGTGTCTGGTGGTTGGGGATTTTTAGGTATATAGAAATAAATTGACTACGTATAAAAAACGGTAATGATAAAGGAATAAAAAACATATAATAGGATGAATGACAGAAAGAGGTATTGTCTTATTATGAAAAGAATAAGGATGGCAGTCGTAATATTGGATGTGATATTAGGACTGCTATTATTATGCGCTTTGGTAGGGGGAAGTACGAAGCGGGAAAGGGGAGAACTGACTTCCGGTAATAAGATAGAAGTTCCGGAAGAGGCAGAGGTCAAGCGTATCGCTTTAACCTTTGATGACGGTCCCCATCCTTCTTATACAGAGTGTTTATTGGATGGCTTAAAGGAGCGTGGTGTGGTGGCGACCTTTTTTGTGACCGGGGAGCATGCATCCTTACATCCGGACATTGTTAAGAGGATGTACGAGGAGGGTCATGTGATTGGCAATCATACCTACAGTCATATACAATTGAGACAGGATAATAGAGAAACATTCAAAAAGGAACTTCAACAGACCAATCAGGTACTGAAGGAGCTGACCGGAGAGGATGTGGTGTATGTGCGGCCCCCATACGGTTCCTGGGATAAGGAACTGGAGAAAGAACTGAATATGATACCGGTTCTTTGGAGTGTGGATCCTTTGGATTGGTGTACGGGAAATGTGCAGACAGTGGTAAGAAGAGTAAAGGAGAAGGTGAAGGATAATAGTATTATCCTGATGCATGACTATTATGAAACATCCGTTACGGCAGCACTGCAAATTGTGGATGAACTGATTGAGGAGGGATATGAGTTTGTGACAGTGGAAGAGATGCTGTTTGACTAAGGGAGTTGACAAAGCAGATCGGAAAGCCTATACTAAGTGTGTAGTTCAAGAAAGAGGTGTTGTCATCATGATTATAGGTTCCGGAAGAATGCGTTAGTTTCAAATCGATTTTGTAGACAAGAAGAGGCGGTGTGAACCGTCTGTTTGTGTTACACGATAAGCATTTATCCGTAATCAATATGGCGATACCTGGATATGGAAGTTCGGACTTCCATATGTGTTTTTGGTATGCGTATTTGCTGCGGGTGAAAGCCTGCAGCTTTTTTGTGCGACAATTTTGAGCGGATATTTCGAAAGATGAGAAAGGCGTAAAAATGAGAGAAAAATGGAAGATGAGAACGGAGAATTTTAAGTTCCTGTTCTGTAATTTATATAGGTATCAAAAGAACGGTTTATTCTTGCCGTTGCAAGGTTGTTTGGCGAAGGTGACTCTTGCACTGGTAACCATATATGTCCCAAAACGGATATTGGATTTGCTGGAAGCACAGGCGGATTTGGATATCCTGTTAAAGGAGGTGCTGGTGTTATCGGTTTTAATGGCAGCAGCTTCCCTGTGGAATAACAACGCCCACAATGCAGTGGACAAGTGTTCCCAGACCTTTTTGTACAGAAGAATGATTCCCATGTGGCAACGGGGAATGATGACCATGGATTATGAAATATTGACTTCGCCGGTCGGAAAGGTGACGGCCGAGAAAGCCAGAAATACCATAGAGAGTCCTAACAGAGGTGTGGTAAGTTATTTGCCGGCTTGCACAAAGGTGCTGGAGAGTCTGGCAGGCCTAATATCCTTCAGTGTTATTATCGGAAGCTTACATCCCGGGATTTTGGCAGTGCTGTTATTGTTCTTTTTGCTTGAGATGGGATATGCCTCCAAAATGGAGGAAAGAAAGCATGGCCTGCAGGACAAACGTGCCGTGATCACGGGGAAATTGAATTATCTGGCCTATGGTACCAAAGGCATGCAGGAGGGAAAGGACATCCGTATCTATGGTATGGTTCCCTGGCTGAAAACCATAATGACAGCAGTGGTAAAGGAAAAGGATAAGATAGAGACACAGGCAGCTATGTATCAGCTGAGAAGCCTTGTGTTGACCGGAGTTCTGATCCTTTTGAGAGACGGCTTGGCATATGGATATTTGATTTATTGCTTTTTACATACCCCTATGCAGATTGGTGATTTTGCATTGTATTTTGCAGCCATTACCGGGCTGGGAAATTGGTTGACCGGATTGGTTGGAAGCATGGGAGGATTCCTGGAAGCAGATTATTTTGTGGAAAGCTTTCGGGAGTTTATGGAACTGCCCGCACCCTTGGAAAAGGAGTTGCCTGAAGAATGCCTGAAAGCACCTTATACCTTTACCTTTGAGAATGTATCCTTTTCTTATGTGCAGGAAGGGGAGGAAAAGCAGGAGATACCGGTGTTTCGAAATTTGAATCTTACCATAGCGCCCAAAGAAAAATTGGCGATTGTGGGGGTGAACGGAGCAGGTAAGACTACCCTGGTCAAACTCCTTTGCGGCATGGTCAGTCCCAAAGAAGGCCGGGTATTGGTGAATGGTATGGATATAAAAGAGATACCCAAGAAGGAATACTTTAAGCTTTTTTCGGCGGTGTTCCAAGATTCCGGTGTTTTGCCTGTCAGTATAGCAGAGAATGTGATGCTGAATGTTCGGGAGACGCAGGATGTGAAAAACATGTGGCATGTGCTGCGTCAGGCCGGTTTAGAAGAGGTGGTGAAGCAGCTGCCGGAACAAGAAATGACCCGATTGGTCAAAGAGGTTTCACGGGAGGGAACGGAGCTATCCGGCGGTCAATTGCAAAGATTATTGCTGGCCAGAGCCCTTTATAAGGATGCACCGGTCTTGCTTTTGGACGAGCCCACCGCTGCATTGGACCCTGTAGCGGAAAGTGAAATCTATGAGCAGTACCATCGGTTTACAGAAGGAAAGACTGCAGTGTTTATCTCCCACAGACTGGCCTCCACCGGATTTTGTGACCGGATTATTTTCCTGGAAGATGGCAATATTTTGGAAGAAGGCACTCATGAGGAACTGTTAAAGGCCGGTGGAAAATATGCCGGAATGTTTGAGGTGCAAAGCCGATACTACCAAAGGGAAGGGAGTGTGATGGGCTGATGAGAAAGAACGGAAGAAGTGTAAAAGAAGATTTAAGACTAATTCGCCGTGGCCTCAAAGAATTTCGCAGATTGCTTCCCGGACAGATGGGGATGGTGTTTTGGAAATGTATTTTGGCAGCAGGCATTCCTTATATCGGGGTAATCCTGATGACAGGTGTTGTGAATGAACTGACAGGAGGGCAGGATAAAAAGCGTTTGTTGACTTATGTGAGTGTTGCTTTGGGTGCCACTTTTCTTTGTTATATTTGTAAGATTTTTTTGGAGGCGAAAATCTCCGTGGGATACAGCAGACTATTCAGCAGCCATGAATTATTACTGACTCAAAAGGCCTATGCTATGCCCTATGAGGATTTGGAAAAGAGTAGCGTTCGTGAGTTGAGAGATAAGGTGTCCGGTACCATTGATTTGTCCGGCGGCGGTATGGCCAGTTTGTACTGGGATATGGAGGTGGTTTTCACCAATCTGTGTTCCGCAGGAATCGCTTTGGTGTTATGCATGAGTATGCTGGTGCAGTTGTGCCGGGGCAATGCCGGAGAGGAGGAAATAGCAGTATCAGTATTGGGCTTAATCGTCTTAGTGATATTTTGTGCGTATATATCCTGCAAGATGACCGGTAAGCGATTTGATGTGAACTTTGAAGTGTTTGAGGAGGGAGCAAAGTATATCCGAGTGGGTGATTTCTATACAAGGGAATACTTGTCTACGGATGCAGGCGCCTTGGACAGTCGTATGTTCGCCCAGGAAGAACTGGTGCTTAAAGAAAGTCAGAAGCATTGCTTCGAGCATTTTGCCACCGGCAAAGAAAAGGAACTGAATGCAGTAAACCGCTATGACGGTGTAAAGCTGATTTGTGCGGCTGTTTGCGGCGGATGTGTGTATGGTCTGATTGGCTGGCATACCCTACAGGGGACTATGGGAATCGGACAGGTGCTGATGCAATATGCGGCAGTTACGGGACTGATTTTGGCATTCAGTGAATTGGCACAAATCTGGACGGACCTTCGTAATAATAATGAGCATCTTATTAACTTCTTTGCCTTTATGGATTTGCCGGAGGAAGAGGAGTCTGCTTCTAAAGTGACGCAAAGAACGGAATACGCAGTAAAAAGCATTCGTTTTGAAGGGGTGTCCTTTGCTTATCCCGGGACGGAGAGAAAAGTGCTGCAGGATATCAGCTTGGAAATCACGGTCGGAGAGAGTTTAGCCATGGTGGGCAGGAACGGTTCCGGAAAAAGTACACTAATCAAGCTTTTGTGCGGTTTTTATGAACCCACTGAAGGGCGGATTCTGTTAAATGATAAGGATATCCGGGAATATCCGGCGGATGAATACAGGAAGTATTTGAGTACCGTATTTCAGGATTTTGCCGTATTTGCATTTACTCTGGGAGAGAATGTGGCAGCTACAGGGGAATATTCGAAAGAGCGCGTGGAGAAGGCTCTGGAGCAGGCAGGTTTGGCAGAAAAGTGCAAGAAACTGCCCAAAGGATTGCAACAATGTATTTCAAATGCTTTTGAGAAGGATGGGGTGAATCTGTCGGGGGGAGAAGCCCAGAAGCTGGCCATCGCCAGAGCACTCTATAAAGATGCACCGATTATGATTCTGGATGAGCCTACGGCGGCTTTGGACCCTTACGCGGAAGCGCAAGTTTATCAGCAATTTCAGAGACTGGCAGAAGGGAAAACACTCATATCCATCAGTCACAGATTATCCTCCTGCAGAATGTGTGAGCGTATCTTGGTACTGGAGGATGGAAAGCTGATACAAAGCGGTACCCATGAGGAATTGCTGCAGAATATGCAGGGAAGGTACTTCGAGATGTGGGAAAAACAGGCGCAGTATTATAGGTGATAGCCGGGTTTGACGTATCATATTTTAGATGGTATACTGGTTGTGGTAATAATATTGGGGGAGGTGCTTGTTTGGAAGAGAAGAAGCAGCGTGGACGAAAGAAAATACTATTAATGATTTCCCTGATTCCATATGCAATGTTTGGTTAGGCGTGCTGCGAGGATATCCTCGCAGCATTTTAATGTATAAAAACCCGAAGACAAATCACAAAAAGTCCACAAAATGTCAGAAAACAATTTACTAATCAACGAATTTGTATTATACTTAACAATAGGTGGGTATAGGCTTATGAAAGAGATAATACTGGATAAAACGAACAGCAAAATAATCGGAAGAAGCTTACTTTTAGGCGAAAACAGGTGGGTGGCACTATCCGGTGCCGGTGTGGCTTTTTCCTTTCGGGGTAAATATTTAAAAATCACCCTTCTGGGAAGTAATCGCTCGCATGTGACGGGTGATGATAGTGAGTATGCCAGATTTGCGGTACTTATGGATGGTGTCCGTGTGTTGGATGATGTGATAGACCGCCCTAAGAAATCTTACGAGATTATCCGGGAAGAAAAGATAAAAATCTGTGAGATACAAATTATTAAGCTTTCGGAAGCCCCCATGTCTGCTATGGCCATAGCACCTATCGAGTGTGACGAGGAGGCTGTAATAAGTCCCTTGACACCTAAGATGCATTCCATAGAGTTTATAGGAGATTCCATCACCTGCGGTTACGGAGTGGATGAAACCCTGGCGGAGGACCATGTTTTTTCTACCAGAACGGAGGATGTGACCAAGGCATATGCTTATAAAACAGCACAGCTTTTGGATGCGGATTACAGTATGTTTTCCTGTAGCGGATATGGGATTATATCGGGCTATACGGGTGACTCCGAAGTGCGGACTGCAGATGAATTGATACCGCCCTATTATGAATCACAATGCTTTTCCAGAGATGATTTCGGAGAGGCGGGGAAGCCGGACAAGCTGCCCTGGGATTTCTCGGAGTATCAGCCGGAGGTAGTGGTGATTAATCTGGGGACCAATGATTTCAGCTTCTGTCAGGATACGGAGTGGAAGCAGGAAGAGTACCGGCAGAAGTATACAGAGTTTATTAAGGTGGTTCGAAAGAACAATCCGAAGGCGTATATATTTGCTGTGCTTGGACTGATGGGGGATGGATTGTATGAGAAGCTCTGTCAGGCAGTGGCAGATTATACGGAGCATACTGGTGATATCCGTATTGCCGCAGTGCATATTCCGGAACAGAATCCGGAAGACGGATATGCAGTGGATTGGCACCCCTTGCCCAAGTCTCACACTATGGCAGCAGAGGTAGTAGCCGGGGCTATCCGTGAAACCCTGGGATGGTAGGACGTATGTTATTGAGAACCATAAGTGAATGGAAATTATAGTTTTACATATAAAGGAGAGATTTATATGTTAGTTACTTTAGTACCCTTATTTGATGAATATATGGTGATTCGTGCCTATTCTTTGTTTACGCAGAAGTCTAATTTCTTCCTGCATCCCAGCTTGTTGGGAACAGGACATTTAGACGGTGCAGGCCGTGTGGATGGTCTGGAAGTGATTCAGAATATGGGCATTGAGACCTTGTCCAATGTAAATGAGGTTTTTGTGCCGGTTAACAATCTTTCACTGTTTTCGGATTTGCAGTCACAGTGTGATGCACCGCCTAATACTTTAGTGCTTTTAATAGACCATGGTGTAAAGCCGGAGCCCATGTATTTGGAACGTATTAAAGAACTGAAGAACATCGGTTATCGTTTTGCCATGCAGAGGTTGCTGGTACATGAATTCCAGGCATATACGGAAGTACTGAAGCTGATGGACTTTGTATTTTTGAATCATAAGAAGGTGGATTTGCAAAAGGCTACCATCTATTTCAGCAAACTGTTTCCGCATATTAGGATTTGTGCGGTGGAGGTGGATGATTCTGCAAGCTATGAAAAGTTAAAAACCACCACCAGCTGTAAGCTTTTTGAGGGTAATTTCTATCAATTGCCGGTAACCAGCGGACAAAAGGATGTATCTCCCTTAAAGGTAAACTATATTGAGCTTTTGAATATTGTAAATGACGACGATTTTGATCTGACCAAGGCGGCGGATATTATCGGAAGAGACCCGGCGCTTACCATTTCCCTGCTTCGTATGGTAAATAATATGGCGGTGCTTTCTGAGATTACTTCCATCCGCCATGCAGCAGCCATGCTGGGACAAAAGGAATTGAAGAAGTGGATTACCACGGCGGTGATGAAAGAACTGTGTGCGGACAAGCCCAACGAAATCACCCGTCTTACCATGCTTCGTGCAAAATTCATGGAGAATCTGGCAAAGCCCTTCGAAATGGCTATGTTATCCCAGGAAATATTTATGCTTGGTTTGTTCTCCGTATTGGATGTTATCTTGGACCAGAACATGGAAGAGGCCCTCAAATTGGTTCGCTTGCCTAAGAGTGTCAATGAGGCATTGCTGTATAAATCCGGAAAATATGCGGAAGTTTATGAATTTATGCTTCATTATGAGAAGGGTAACTGGCAGGAGGTTTCCCGCCAGCTGATATTAAGGGATATCGATGTAAACCGTATTTATCAGGCCTATACAGATGCCTTGATTTGGTATCGTAAGTTGATTTTAGGAAAATAGTAAAGCGAAAAGTGAAAAATCCATGATTTTTCACTTTTCTTTAGGTAATGATTCGGAGGATAGTATGGATTTATTTGAATATATGAGGTCGACCAATATGGAAAAGGAATCCCCTCTGGCGGCCAGAATGCGCCCTCGTACATTGGATGAGGTAGTAGGTCAGGAGCATATTATCGGTAAGGATAAGCTGCTATATCGTGCCATAAAGGCAGATAAGGTGAGCTCTGTCATATTTTACGGTCCTCCCGGTACCGGTAAGACTACTCTTGCCAAGGTGATTGCCAATACCACCAGTGCAGAGTTTACTCAGATTAATGCTACCGTTGCCGGCAAAAAGGATATGGAAGAGGTCATAGCAAAGGCCAAGGATTTGCAGGGCATGTACGGAAAGCGTACCATTCTTTTTATTGATGAGATTCATCGTTTTAACAAGGGTCAGCAGGATTATCTGCTTCCTTTTGTGGAGGACGGTACCATTGTGTTGATTGGTGCAACCACAGAGAATCCATATTTTGAAGTGAATAGTGCGTTGATTTCCAGGTCCATTATTTTTGAGCTGGAGCCTATCCCCAGGGAAGCCATTAAAGAACTGCTGCGTAAGGCTGTTTATGATGCGGAGCGAGGGATGGGAAGCTATAATGCAGAGATAGATGAGGAGGCTTTGGATTTCCTGGCGGATATTTCCGGGGGAGATGCCAGACATGCTTTGAATGCCATCGAACTGGGCGTTATGACTACCAATCGGTCAGAAGACGGCAAGATTCATATTACACTGGATGTGGCCCAGGAATGTATCCAAAAGCGTGCCGTTCGTTATGACAAAAACGGTGATAATCATTATGATACCATATCTGCCTTTATTAAGAGTATGCGTGGCTCCGATGCGGATGCTGCCGTGTATTATCTGGCAAGGATGCTGTATGCGGGCGAAAGTGTGACCTTTATCGCCAGACGTATTATGATTTGTGCGTCAGAGGATGTGGGCAATGCAGACCCCATGGCTTTGGTGGTAGCTACCAATGCGTCCATGGCTGTGGAACGAATCGGTATGCCGGAAGCACAGATTATTCTGTCACAGGCGGCAGCCTATGTGGCCAGTGCACCGAAAAGCAACGCCTCCTGTAATGCTATTTTTGATGCTAAGGCAGAAGTGGAGCGAACCGGCAACTTACCCATTCCTACCCATTTGCAGGATGCCCATTACAAGGGAGCTGCAAAGCTGGGACACGGAATCGGCTACAAATATGCCCATGAATATAAAAACCATTATGTGAAGCAGCAGTATCTGCCCTATGAATTGTCCGGCAAGGAATTTTATAAGCCTACGGGCAATGGATATGAACAGAAAATCAGGGAGCATATGAAGCGGCTTAAGGAAGAAGCAGAAGAATAGTGAGGATAGAATAAGAGCAGTTGTTCGTCAGAACAGCTGCTCTATTAAGTATTGATAAATTATTTGATTTTTTTCCAACCAATTGTCACAGATAGAAGAGGCCATTTCCTTGTTGGGAACGGATATGGTCAGGTCTATCAGATGAATGCCTCTTTCTTTTGCAATCAGATGGGCCTCATATTCGCCGGATGTGGCTTTGTAGTAGTCGCTTGTAACAGAGACCTCTTCCCGAAGGGAATATTCCTTTTCCTGAAAAAAGGTATGAATCTCGCTTTTGATGGCGGGACTGATACGGTTTTCAAAGAAGTGAAGGGTTTCGGTACCTTCGGAGGTAAGGGTCAGATGGGTACGATTGTTATCGGAACGGGTAGTAACCAGTCCGGTATCGGCCAGTTCACCGATGACCTGTTGCAGTGTCAGAAAATTGGTATACTCCTTTTCCAGGATAAAATCGCTGATCTGTGCAGTTGTCAGGGGAAAGGTCACTCTGTCCAGCATATACAGAACGATTAATTTATAGAGTGTCAATGGATCCTGTAGCATGAAATAATCTCCCTTGATAAGCATTTGTCAGTTTCATTTGTTGGTGCAGGCTGTTCAGGACATCTCTTTTATTCAGGCTCCACCGAGGAGCCAATAAGATGTCTTTGGGACCGTCACCGGTTAATCTGTGGACGATGATGTCCGAAGAAAGATATTCCAGACATTTGATAAGGATGTCCAGATATTCTTCCTTGTCATACGTACGGATTTTGGCTGCACGATATTCATCCGCCAGATCCGTCCCTTCCAGTATATGCAAAAGCTGCAGCTTGATACCAAAAGGGTGCAGGTGATTCAGATACTGTATGGTCCGGTATATCATATTCGGTGTTTCACCGGGAAGTCCCAATATCACATGAACAATATAGGGAATATTACGGGCGGCTAAACCCTTCACGGCTTCTTCAAAGCAGGAGAGCGGATAACCTCTTCGGATATAGGAAGCAGTCTCTTCATGAATGGTCTGTAAGCCAAGCTCTATCCAGAGAAATTTATCCGGAAAAGCGTCTTGCAATTCCTCTAATAAATTCAGTACTTCATTGCCCAGGCAATCCGGTCTGGTGGCGATGGAGATGCCGCAGACCTCCGGATGGGAAAGGGCCTCTGTATAGATGTGACGCAAATATCCGACAGGGGCATAGGTATTGGTATAGGCCTGAAAATAAGCAATGTAATGCTCCCCGATATTTTTGTCTCCGAATAATCTTTTACCCTGCTCCAATTGTGTTGTGATAGAGTCGCCGGTGGCTGCAAAATCACCGCTTCCGCCTGCACTGCAGAAGATGCAGCCGCGGGTGTCCAGGGTGCCGTCACGGTTAGGACAGGTCATACCTGCATTTATGGCTATTTTATAGCATTTGTGTCCGTATCTGTTTTTCAGGTAAGCGTCCAAAGAATAATAGGGCTTACCATGCCATGTAGTGTTTGTGCCGAACATTATTTAATATGTGCCTTCACTGCATTGGCAACCACTTCTGCCACACAGGGGTCAAAGGCTTCCGGCATGATATTGTCATCGGAGAGCTTGTCTTCCGGAACCAGTCCTGCGATGGCTATGGCGGCAGCCAGCTTCATTTCCTCTGTAATCTGAGTGGCACGTCCTTCCAAAGCACCCTTGAAGATGCCGGGGAAAGCTACCACATTGTTGACTTGATTTGGGAAATCGCTTCGACCGGTACCAACCACTCTGGCACCTGCAGCCTTTGCCACATCGGGCATGATTTCCGGAACAGGATTAGCCATGGCAAATAAAATGGAATCCTTATTCATAGAGGCTACCATTTCCGGTGTCACAATATTGGGTGCAGACACACCTACAAAGATATCTGCGCCCTTCATGGCATCCGCAAGGCTACCGGTTTCGTTCTGCAAATTGGTGACCTCAGTCATTTTTTTCTGCATCCAGTTAAGGCCTTCTGTATCCTTGGATACGATGCCTACCTTGTCACACATAATAATATTGGGGAAACCGTAGGTAAGTAACAGTTTGGTAATGGCCACACCGGCGCTGCCGGCACCGTTTACTACCACCTTACAGTCTTCTTTCTTTTTGCCCACTACCTTCAAACCATTGATGATACCTGCCAGTACCACAATGGCAGTACCATGCTGGTCGTCGTGGAATACGGGAATATCCAGAGTGGATTTCAGGCGTTCTTCGATTTCAAAACATCTGGGTGCGGAAATATCTTCCAGATTGATGCCGCCGAAACCCGGAGCCAGCCAGGTTACAGCTTTGATGATTTCTTCCGTATCCTGAGTATCCAGACAAATGGGTACTGCATTTACCCCGCCGAATTCCTTGAAAAGAACGGCCTTTCCTTCCATAACAGGCATAGCCGCATGGGGACCGATATTACCCAGACCAAGTACAGCGCTTCCGTCAGAAACAACGGCTACCGTATTGGCCTTCATGGTATATTTGTAAGCGGCTTCCTTATCCTGTGCAATTACCTTGCAAGGTTCGGCTACACCGGGAGTATAAGCCAGGGAAAGTGCTTCGCGTGACTTGACCGGTGATTTGGAAACCGTTTCTATTTTTCCATTCCATTCTTCATGTAATAATAATGCTTTTTCATTGGTTGTCATAGGGATTCCTCTTTTCGCTTGATTGTAAGACGATACTATTTTAATGCCAACAGCCACCTTTTTCAAGGAAATTATAAGAAAAACAAAAATTTTACTTCCTATTTTGCCGAGAGTGTTATATAATGCTGGTGGAAAGTATTATTAATGCATCCATGTACATATCAAAGCAATTCGAAAACTTACCCAGATACGAACAAATTAATATATGTTGACAGAATGAGGAGGAACCATGAGAGAAAAGTATGAATCCTTAGCGCTTGCACAATTACGTGAATTGGCAAAAGTCCGCGGTATTAAAGGTGCAGCAACCATGAAAAAATCAGAAGTGGTAGAAGCTATGTTGGCAGAGGATGAAAAGGATAAGGCAGCTACAGGCACCACAGAAACAAAGGAAGCAGTGAAAAACACAGAAGAAACCAAGGAAGAGAGCACACCGAAGAATTACAGAGCGGACAATGCTTATGATTCGACCATGTATCCGGTGGAATTGGATAGTGGGATTCCGGCAGAAGGTATATTGGAGGTTATGCCGGATGGCTATGGATTTATTCGTAGTGCCAATTATCTGCCCGGTGATAATGATATCTATGTGGCACCCAGCCAGATTCGCCGTTTTGGATTAAAGACCGGTGATATTCTTTGCGGTAATAAGCGTATTAAGACCCAGCAGGAGAAGTTCCAGGCATTGTTGTTTGTAAAAACCATCAACGGCTATACTCCGGAAGAATCCGCCAAGAGACCGGCTTTTGAAGATATGACACCTATTTTCCCGGATGACCGTATCCGCATGGAAACAGCAGGTTGCAGTGTGGCTATGAGAGTTATGGATTTGATCAGCCCGGTTGGTAAGGGACAGCGTGGTATGATTGTATCACCTCCTAAGGCAGGTAAAACCACTTTGTTAAAGGAAGTGGCAAAGTCCGTGCTTCGCACCAATCCCCAGATGCATATGCTGATCCTTTTGATTGATGAACGTCCCGAGGAAGTTACGGATATTAAGGAAGCTATTGTAGGAGATAACGTGGAAGTTATTTACTCTACTTTTGATGAGCTTCCCGAGCATCACAAGAGAGTGTCGGAGATGGTAATCGAGCGTGCAAAACGTTTGGTAGAGCATAAGAAGGATGTTGTGATTTTATTAGACAGTATTACCCGTCTGACCAGAGCCTACAATCAGGTAGTGCCCCCCAGCGGACGTACTCTTTCCGGCGGTTTGGACCCGGCGGCTCTTCATATGCCGAAGAGATTCTTCGGTGCGGCACGTAATATGCGTGAGGGCGGTAGCTTAACGATTTTGGCAACAGCACTTGTAGAGACCGGAAGCAAGATGGATGATGTGGTTTACGAAGAATTTAAGGGTACCGGTAACATGGAAATGGTACTGGACAGAAAGCTTTCCGAAAAGCGTATTTTCCCGGCTATCGATATCCAGAAATCCAGCACCAGAAACGAGCATTTGCTATTGAGTGCAGAGGAGTTGGAAGCAGTGAATATTATGCGTCGAGCCCTGAACGGACTGAAGTCAGACGAGGCTACGGACCGCATTCTGGATATGTTTGCCCGTACCAGAACCAACAAAGATTTTGTGGCAATGGTAAAAAAGAATAAATTTATTTAAAAACTATTGCAATAGAAAAATTTATGTGTTACAATAGCAACGCTGTTTGTGGTTGCATAAGCAGTGCGGATGAGAACAAAATATACTGTAGTTAAGAATATAGAGAGGTGAAAATCATGAGAGAAGGAATCCATCCTAATTACTATCAGGCAACTGTAACCTGTAACTGTGGAAACACTTTCGTAACCGGTTCTACCAAGCCTGAAATTCACGTAGAAGTTTGCTCTAAGTGCCATTCATTCTACACCGGTCAGCAGAAGGCTGCAAGAATTGACGGACGTATTGAGAAGTTCAACAAGAAATACGGTATCAAAAACTAATAAGAAGTGCGAAAGGGTTGAGGTATTTGGTTATCTCAACCTTTTATTCTCTAATGGTATGCAAGGGGTGTAGTGTGAAAAATCAAAGATTTTTCACTTTCTATTTAGGCAGTATCGCAAGCGGTGCTTGCGATATGCATGGAGATTATTATGGCGAGAAAGAAAAGAAAAGTATGCTATTCCGGAGTGGGCGGGCAGGCCGTTCTGGAAGGTGTTATGATGAAGAATAAAGATCGATACGCTGTGGCTGTACGTAAGCCAAACGGCGAAATCGATGTGGAAATATCCAATTACCAGGGGATTTTAGAAGACAGTAAGGTCAAGAAAATACCTTTTATCAGAGGTGTGTTCAATTTTATTGATTCCCTGATTTTGGGAATGAAGTCTCTGAATCATTCTGCAGATTTTTATGAGGAAGAAGAGGAAGAGACCAAGTTTGACAAGGCTTTGAATAAGCTGACTAAGGGGAAAGGCGAAGAGGTGCTGACTACTTTTGTAATGCTTCTGTCCATTGTTCTGGCAGTGGGGATCTTTATTGTATTACCCTATTTTATTTCTGCCTGGTTGCAGGAACGTTATAGTATTATGAATGAGTCCATCATTGCTGTAATAGAAGGTGGCCTTCGTATCGGAATATTTATTTTGTATGTGGTAGCCATCAGTGCCATGAAGGATATCCGCAGAGTCTATATGTACCATGGTGCAGAACATAAATGTATCAATTGTATTGAGCATGGTCTTGCACTGAATCTGAAGAATGCAAAGCGCAGTTCCAGACTGCATAAAAGATGCGGTACCAGCTTTTTGTTCTTTGTAATGTTTGTAAGTATTATTCTGTTTTTCTTTATCAGAGTGGATAATCAGTTGCTTAAGGTACTTTTGCGTATAGCGCTGATGCCGGTAGTGGCGGGAATATCCTTTGAATTGATTCGTCTGGCAGGCAGAACGGACAATATCATTGTGCGAATTTTATCTGCGCCTGGTATGCTGATTCAGCGTATGACCACCAAGGAGCCGGATGACAAGATGATTGAAGTGGCCATTGCTTCCGTAGAGGCAGTATTTGACTGGAAGCAGTATCTGAAGGACAATTTTGATAAGGATGTAGAGAGTAACGAGGGGTGAGCATGAAGTATCTGGAGTGTTATAAAGAAGGCTGCAGGAAGCTGGCAGAAGCCGGTGTACCGGAGGCTCAGCTGGATGCCAGATTGCTTTTGGAATATATCTGCGGAACCAATCGGAATGATCTTTTGGTCCGCGGAGACAGGGAAGTGGAGGCAGAAAAGCAGACTGCCTATGAAACCGCTATCGCGAAAAGAGCAGAACGGATTCCTTTACAGCATATTACCGGAGAACAGGATTTCATGGGGCTTGGCTTTCGTGTAAATGAGCATGTTCTGATTCCCCGTCAGGACACGGAGATATTGGTGGAAGAAATCCTGAAGGATATGCAGGATTATGAGCGGATACTGGATATGTGTACCGGCTCAGGATGTATCCTTATCAGCCTGCTTCACTACAATAACTGGTGTGAAGGCGTGGGTGTGGATATTTCTCCTTTGGCATTACAGGTAGCGGAAGAAAACGGACAGAGACTGTTACCGGAAGAAAAAAGACCGGTTTGGCTGAAAAGCAATCTCTTTGAAAAGGTGGAAGGAAAGTTTGATATTATTGTATCCAATCCGCCCTATATTAAAAGTGAAGTGATAGCAACCCTGATGCCGGAGGTAAAGGACCACGAGCCCGTGAATGCGCTGGATGGTATGAAGGATGGCTTGTATTTTTATCGCGAGATTGTGAGAGTGGCTTCGAAGTACCTGAACAAGGAAGGCAAATTGTATTTTGAAATCGGACATGATCAGGCAACAGAGGTAAGCGAACTGTTGAAACAAGCCGGCTTTAAAGAGATTCATGTAGTAAAAGATTATGCAGGACTTGACCGGGTGGTGTACGCCACTTTGTAATAGAAATTAATGTAAGAAAGAGGCAGACTATGTTTGATAAGTTAGAGGATTTATTGATTCGTTTTGAAGAAATCATGGGTGAATTAAACGAGCCTACCGTGACTAATAATCAGGAACGTTTCCGTAAGCTTATGAAGGAGCAAAGCGATTTGACACCTATCGTGGAAGCGTATAAGGAATATAAGAAGAGTAAGCAGGATATCGAGGATTCTTTGATGATGTTGGAAGAAGAGTCTGATGAGGATATGCGTGAAATGCTGAAGGAAGAGTTAGGCGGCAGCAAGAAGCGCGTGGAAGAGCTGGAGCAGGAATTAAAGATTCTGTTATTACCTAAGGACCCTAACGATGACAAGAACGTTATCGTGGAAATCCGTGCAGGTGCCGGTGGTGATGAAGCGGCACTCTTTGCAGCAGAAGTATATCGTATGTATGTGCATTATGCGGAAGGTCATCGTTGGAAGGTAGAAACCATGAACGTGGACGATATCGGTATCGGCGGTATGAAGGAAGTACAGTTTATGATTTCCGGTCAGGGTGCTTACTCTAAGATGAAGTATGAGAGTGGAGTACACCGTGTACAGCGTGTGCCGGAAACCGAAAGCGGTGGACGTATCCATACCTCTACCATTTCCGTAGCGGTAATGCCGGAAGTAGATGAGGATATTGATATTGTGATTGATGACAAGGACATTCGTATTGACGTAATGCGTGCGTCCGGTAATGGTGGACAGTGTGTCAACACCACTGACTCCGCAGTGCGTCTGACTCATTACCCTACCGGTATTGTGGTATACAGCCAGACCGAGAAGTCCCAGCTGCAGAATAAGGCAAAGGCATTTGCTTTGTTAAAGGCGAAGCTGTACGATATCGAACAGCAGCAGCGTCATGATGCGGAAGCAGAGCTTCGTCGTAGCCAGATTGGTACCGGCGACCGTTCGGAGAAGATCCGTACCTACAACTTCCCACAGGGACGTGTAACTGACCACAGAATCAACCTGACATTGTACAAACTGGATAAGATTATGAATGGTGATATTCAGGATATTATTGATGCTTGTATCGCAGCTGACCAGGCAGCGAAGCTGGCAAAGATGAACGAAAGCTAATTCAAATTGGTATATTGAAATTTGTCAGAAAACATGCTGCCCTTTAGGGGAAGCATGTTTTTCTTATTTTTCAATGAATTCTATTATTCTTACAGTTCGAAAATCTATGCTTTCAAATTCAATCAAAGAGGGCAGGTGTTTGACTATATAAGGGGTTCGGGAGACGAGCGGGTGCTTGCAGATTTGGGAAGTCAGAAACAAAGTGAGGTAACAAGTATATTGAAAATAAGCAAGAAATTGTGTATAATAAAAACGTTACCGTATATAGGGAGGGGTTAGAATTTTATTCATAGGAAAGCGGAGTATGAATATGATGAAACGAATTCGTATTGCTCTATGTGATGATAGTGACATGGAGAGGCGCATTATTCGCAAGATGATTGATCAATATTTAGAAGAGCACGATTATCCTGTTCAGGTGGAAGAGTTTTCTTCCGGAGATGCATTGTTGAAAAGTGATGTGACATCATATGACCTGATGATATTGGATATTTACATGGGAGGAATAAATGGGATTGATACAGCCAAGGAGTTGTTGAGTATCCATCCAAAAGGAAGGATTATTTTTTGCAGCTCATCCAATGAGTTTGCGGAGGAATCCTATGATGTAGAGGCCTTCCGGTATTTGCTAAAACCATTATCTGCGGAGAAGCTGCATCAGTGTTTTGACAGGTTTTTTAAGCTTTGTACAGACAAAAAAGTCTTGGAATATAAGTACCAACGTACGGTTCGGAGTATGCTTCTTAAAGATGTGGTGTGGATTGAAGCGGCAGGAAGGCATTCTGTTATCCATACTCTGAAGGAGAAGATTGAAACCAATACTTCACTGGCAGAATTTACAGAGGAACTTTGCGGTACGGACTTTGTGAAGCCCATCCGTTACGCGTTGGTATCATTATCAGCAGTGACAGAATTGACAGCAGATACTTTAGTGCTGACAGGTGGTACGAGCATACCTGTCAGTAGAGAAAAACGCAAGGAAATACAAGAGGCATTTATACGATTTCAGGCGTGATAAATACCGTTCATTACAGTTGAGATACACTTCATGTCATTTGGGTTGAAATAATTCGGATATTTGATAGAATGAAAACAAGCAAGGAGCGTAAGCTCTTGTAATGGCGGGGAGAAAGTGAAATAGTGCAAGTCCATTGGCCGGAGGGGGACAATGGGCTGCATACGGGAAATTCAGTTTGCAGTGAGAGAATCTCGTTGCAAGCTTTTTTTGTGTGTAAACCTCCTGGGGGATCCGGAATCTGAGCTATAAATATCAGCGTACTCATTTTCGTTGAACGGGTAAAGTAGATATAGTATAATGATTTATGGAAGGTCAAATAGGAAGGCAATTACCATAAAGCGCCCCCCTATTGATTTTACAAAAATTACTGCATGAGGAAGCATTATGCGAAAAATACTAGAAATGAATCATATAAAATTTAATTTTAAACTACAGGATTTAAATCACGTTATGCTATGGGGCGAGGAGCCTCATCGGCATATCCATTGGTTTGGATTGACGGATGGATTGTT
Organism: Lachnospiraceae bacterium; assembly: GCA_017520425.1. GTDB lineage: Bacteria > Bacillota > Clostridia > Lachnospirales > Lachnospiraceae > Acetatifactor. The sequence continues at coordinate 26,450 of JAFXFO010000034.1, forward strand.
GTGGATTGATGTAGGTGGGCAGACCATATACGAATACAGTGATGCGGCTCGGAAATATTTTGGAACAGATATAAGATACAATGATTATCAAATCGTAAGGTTTTTGGAGGATTTTTTCGGAACCTTTCGCTACGTAGGAGAAGCCATACCGGAAGAATTGTATTCGGACTTAGATGAGTTCGGCGATAAAATGCATGTCTGGAAAGCATTGCATGATGATGACGAGGATGAGCAGTTTGATGAATTTTATTTTGACCAATATTGTGAGTTGAACCAATGGCACGCAGACAGAAGCTTTGATTCGGGACATTTGGTTGGAGGACCCTATATCAGTTGCTTCCGCTGTGGGGAGAAGCTGAAAATCATGTGGGAAAGTAACTATCTTTTGGAGGATGGTAATAGTATCTGGACTTCGCCCAAGGGAAGCTATGAGATGCCTTATGAAGAACTTGTAGCGGCAGTGGCTGCCTTTTGGGGAGATTTTGCGGAGGCCATGGACAAACAGGTAAAGGCAGCGGTAGAAAAAGAATGGGACGGTGTGGAACTGGACAAAAAGCGCCTGATAGAGGAAAATGAGGAAAGAAAACAAAGATTTTTGCAAGATTTGTCCTACTTGAAGGGAACTCCTATAAAAACAGACTGGGAGAAAATATCAGACCTATATGCTAAGATGGAACAAGAACTGGCAAAATAAAGAGAATTGCAATGTGTAAAAGGAGGAAACAATGAACAATATTTTCGTAAACACAAGAAGCAGTATTAAGGTCACAGGTTCCAAGACCATTTATTTTGATCCTTTGGAACTTGAAGAAGCACCTAAGGATGCAGATATTATCTTTGTGACCCACGAGCATTATGACCATTTCTCACCGGAGGATATCCGTAAGGTGCTGAAGGATGATACCAAGGTGATTGTGCCCGCATCCATGCTGGAAGTGGTGAAGGAAAAATGTGTGGAAGTAAAGAATTTGTATGGTATATTACCCGGTCAGACCGGTGAATGTGACGGAGTAAAATATCACGGAATTCCGGCCTACAATATCGGCAAGGCTTTTCATCCCAAGGAAAGGAACTGGGTGGGATATCTGGTAGAAATGGATGGAGTGACTTATTATGCCATGGGGGATACGGACGTGACTCCTGAAGCGCAAGTAGTAGATGTGGATGTGATATTCGTGCCTGTGGGCGGGAAATATACCATGGATGCTGACGAGGCGGCAGAATTTATAAACCAGAAGCCCCGGGGACTGGTAGTGCCCATACATTATGCAGATCCGGAAGCTTGTGAAAGATTCTTAGGATTGCTGAAGCCGGAGGTTAAGACAAAGTATCGTAATTAGTCCATATAAAAACGATAACTATGCTACCACCGGTAGCAAAAATGCAACCAACACTTTCTGGTTATAGCATGTTGAAAATACTATTATTTTCTTCGGAGGTGGCTAAAATGAACTTTTCTGAGAAGTTACAATTGTTAAGAAAAAGTAAGGGATTTACACAGGAGGAGTTGGCGGAAAAACTGAATGTGTCAAGGCAGGCTGTGGCGAAATGGGAAGCCGGTCAGACATATCCTGATGTTATGAATTTGATTCAGATTAGTGATATGATGAATGTGACAGTGGACTATTTGGTTAAGGATCGGGAATGTGCGGTAGCACTTCAAAAGAGAGAAGATAATGATGTGGAAGAACTCATGCTCTTTCGTCTGGAAGCCAATGTAAATACCTATGCAGCATTTATGAATGAAGTGGATGCGACCAGACCGGATTCTCATGATTTCAGGTATGAGAAGGGTGATTATATGTATTATGATACCTATGTGGGAGGAGAGCAATTCGCAGGACAGGAAGCTGTCTGGAGAATGGGCAAGGCGGTTTATGCCATGAACTATGCGGGTAGAGTCCTTAGTGATAAATTCAGTGGTAATTTCCTGAAAGAGGCTTTGCGTAAAGCAGACATAAATATGCCATACCGCGGACCGGAATATTATCAGGCAGGAGAATATGTGTATAAGGCAAAGGTTTCCGGAGATATTAATTGGTTCCAGGGATATGAGGAAATTTACTGGCAGAATGAAAAGGTATATGAATGTTATTTTCATGGGGGATTGTTGCGATAAGTGTTATTTTTTGAAAAATAGATTCCGATATATTAATAGATAATATTAAAATCAGAATCAAGGAGGTTTATTTCATGAAAAAGCTTATTGCAGAATTTATTGGTACGGCAGTGCTTGTTACTTTAGGTTGTGGTACTGCTATGTTAGTGGGATGTGACGCTTCTCAGGGAAGCGGTTATCTGCTGACAGCACTTGCATTTGGTCTGGTCATCGTAGGTATGGCTTACTGTGTAGGGAATATTTCCGGATGTCATATTAATCCTGCGGTTTCATTGGGTGTTCTCATGAGCGGCGGAATGAAAGCAAAGGAATTTGTTGGTTATGTAATAGCTCAGTGTCTTGGAGCATTGGCAGGTGCAGGCATATTGGCGGCAATTTTCGGTCTTGGTGGTGTAACAGATAAGACAGGCGGTTTTGGATCCAATGGTCTTGGAAGCATCAACGGAAGTATTGCGGCCGGCTTACTTGTAGAAGTAGTTTTAACCTTTATTTTTGTATTGACAATTCTCGGAGTTACCAGTAAAAAGGCAGGACATGGTTCCTTTGGTGGCCTTATCATCGGTTTGACCCTTACTCTGGTACATATCCTGGGAATCGGTTTGACCGGAACCAGTGTAAATCCTGCAAGAAGTCTTGGCCCTGCTATGGTAGCTGCGATGAATGGAAATACAGACCCCATCGCATGCGTTTGGGTGTTTATTGTAGGACCTTTCGTGGGTGCCGCACTGGCAGCAGTAGTATATAAGTATCTTGAAAAAGAGAATGATTAACAGGAAAAAAGTGGTTGACAAATCCGGGAAGCAGTGTTAAGGTAATAAAAAATAAAATTCCCATGAGGGAGTAGCAGGCGTTTTACGTAGCAAGTCACCATCTCGATCGTACGATCTGGCTTTGCTTTAAATTGCGAGACTCATGTATAGCTAAAACTATGCATGAAGTCCGTACATATGTGATGTGAATGATGAACCCCAAGTATAGTTTTATAGCTTTACTTGGGGTTGTTTATTTGCTTACATTTTACAAGTCAGGAGGAAAGAAAGATGTTTATTGCTTTGAAAAACGCAACCAAAAAGTACGGAGAGGGAGAAAGCCTGGTCTATGCATTGGACCATACCAGCCTGGAGATTGAAAAGGGTGAGATTTGCGTGATTTTGGGGCCTTCCGGTTCCGGCAAGTCCACCATGTTAAATATGTTGGGTGGCTTGGACCATTTGGATGAAGGAGAAATCATTGTGGGAGAGAGAAATCTCTCAGGGTATCGTAGCAAAAAGCTGACAGAGTACCGTAAGGAGGATGTGGGTTTTGTCTTTCAGTTCTACAATCTGATACCGGATTTGACGGTAGAAGAAAATATCCAGGTGGTATCGGATATTGCAGAAAATCCTTTGGATATTACGGAAGTGCTGGAGGCCATGGGGATGGAAAAGTATCGCTATCGATTCCCCAGAGAGCTGTCCGGTGGTCAGCAGCAACGAGTAGCTATCGCCAGAGCCATTATTAAGAATCCCAAGCTTCTTTTGTGTGACGAGTTGACCGGAGCTTTGGATACCAAATCATCTAAAACTGTTTTGGAGTTCATCGAGAAAATCAATCAGCTTTATCATACCACTACTGTGATTATTACCCATAATGAGGCTATCGCTCAGATGGCGGACCGGGTGATTTACATCAAAGACGGCAAGGTACAGGAAAACAGATTAAATGAGCAGAAGAGACCTGCCGGCGAATTGGAACTGTAAGGGAGGGATGGAGATGACGCTAAACAAAAGATACTCAAGAAGCATCAAAAGCAATCTGTCCTTCTATGTTTCCACTACCATATTAACTGTCATGACCTTGGTTTTAGTCTTTATCATGTACATGGGTGGAAAAGCGATTTGGGAGTTTGGTGATAAATTCTTTGTAAGACAAAACCTGGAGGATGCAGAGTTTGAAACCTATCTGCCTATCTCTGCTGAGGCTGAAAATGAGCTGGAAAAGGAGTTTGGAGTAACCATTGAGGCCCAGTATTACAATAATATTGAAACCAAGGGTACTACCGCCAGAGTGTTTAAAAAGACCCATGAGATAAACTTATACAGCATTACGGAAGGGAAAGATATTACGGCCAATGATGAGGTGATTCTTTCGGAAGGGTATGCAGTTTTTAATGAAATTACTATCGGTGACACCATACAAATCGGTGAAAAAGTATATACTGTGACCGGCTTTTTTCAGCGGCCGGACTATCTCTACATGCTGCAGAATGAAGGGGACGCCTATAAGAATGTAACCACCTTTTTTCTGGCCTATGTGACGGATGAGGAATTTGAGGAAATCGGCAGTGAAAACTGCCTGTATCTGGTTCGTTACGGTGAAGGTGACAGTGGCGAATTCCGTAAGGCTGTCAATGAAAGATACTATATGAGCAGTTATTTGACTGCACAGGAAAACATGCGAATTGATATGGTGAAGATGCAGGCGGATTTGATGGTTTACATGGCCTATGGTCTTTTGGTGGTAATGCCTTTGATCGTGGTGGTGCTGGTAAGTATCGTCATCAACCGTAAGGTGAAGTCGGAGCAAAAGCTGATAGGTACCCTGACAGCACTAGGGTATAAGAAGCGTAAGCTGATGCTGCATTATGCAGGTTTTGCCATGATTCCCGGATTGTTGGGCGGTCTTCTTGGCGTCGGTTTGAGTCTTGTGTTTGCACAGAGCTTTGGTGAGCTTTGCTTAATGGATTATGAGCCTATGCGGATAGAATGTCATATGAATCCTGTGATGGCTCTGGTAAGTATACTGCTACCCACATTCATGTATGTGCTGGCAGCAATGCATTCGGTAAATAAGTTGTTGAAAAAGGATACAGTACTTTTACTAAGCAGCAATGCAGACCAGGGGAAGAAATCCTACAGAAATCTGCTGAGAAAAAAGAAAATATCCTTCCGTATCAAGTATGCTCTGCGTTCCTTGATTGGAAATCCGGGAAGAAGCTTTGTGGTACTTTTGGGTATTTTCCTGGGAAGTTTTATTGCACTTTTGGGCTTTGGGCTGATGGATACCATGGAAAATACACAGATAAATATGGTAGATGAGATGGGAAGCTATGAATATCAGTATGTGCTGAAGGAGCGGATCGAAGGAAGTGAGTATGGCGGAGAACCACTGATTCTGTTTGTGATGGAAGATACATCCGGGGAGCAGTTCCAGATGATTGGTACTGAGGATACCAATCCATATTTAGACTTAAAGGATGTGGACGGAAATTCTGTCCATCTGAAGGATGGCTATTATATTACCAGTGTGATGGCAAAGCTTCGGAATCTGGAAGCGGGAGACAAGATGATGCTTTGTAATCCTCTGACAATGGAAGAAACGGAGATTACCGTAAGCGGTATTATAGACAATGATATGCAGAATGCAGTGTTCACCAATCGGGCAAGGGTAGCGAAACTTTTGGGAATCGATGAAAGCATCAGCAATGTGATTATGAGTGATGTGTCCCTTGAAATACCTGAGAAAAAGCTGATGCAGACCATCAAAAAGAGCGACGCCAAGGAACAGTTTCAGAATATGACCAATCAGATGAATACCATGATTTATTTTATCATCGGAATGGGGGCGGTAATCTGTGTGGCATCCATATACGTGGCAGTGAATATGCTGGTAGCGGAAAACCGCGCCAATATCTCCATGCTGAAGGTATTGGGCTATGATGATAAGAACATCAATCAGATTGTACTGCGTATCAATCATATTTTGGTGCCCATAGGATTTTTGCTTGGCATACCCGCAGTATTTGCCTTAAGTAATTGGTTCATGATGCTTCTGGCAGGGTTTATAGGGATGCTGCCCAAGACATATATTGCACCTGAGAGTTTGCTTTATACCGCAGTCCTGATTGGTATCAGTTATTTTGGCTCCCTGTTTCTCCTTCGCCGTAAGGTATCCAAGGTGGATATGGTAGAAAGTTTGAAAGGAAATAGGGAGTAATTATCGGTAAAACAAATCTTGTAGAATCGGAGAAATTGAAATATAATGTAGCTAATGTGTTTGCTTGTAGTGCGGAATGCGGCATTTTGTTCCTAAGTGATTTGAGCAGGCAAGGGAGCTATATATGAAAAAATCAAAAGAAACAATAAAATATGCATTTAAAGCGTCCATACCCATCATGGCCGGATATATCGTGCTGGGTATGGGCTTTGGTGTGTTAATGGAGAGTAAGGGCTACGGCTGGTGGTGGTCCCTGCTTATGAGCCTGACGGTTTATGCAGGCTCCATGCAGTATGTGGCCATTGATTTGTTGGCAGGAGGCGCCACACTGATTTCGGCGGCGCTGATGACTCTCTTAGTAAATATCAGACATATTTTTTACGGCATTACCATGCTGGAGGGGTATAAGGATACCGGAGCGAAAAAGCCTTACTTAATCTGCGCCTTGACGGATGAGACCTTCTCCCTGGTATGTTCACCTAATTTGCCGAAAGGTGTGGAACGAAAAGCATATTATTTATTTGTTTCTCTCTTTAATCACTTTTATTGGGTGGCAGGAAGTGTACTGGGTGGTATTATAGGGAATGTATTTACCTTTAATACTGCCGGTGTGGATTTCGCCATGACTGCCCTGTTTGTGGTGATTTTCGTGGAGCAGTGGGAGAGTACCAAGCAACATATTCCGGCACTAACGGGAGTTCTTTGTTCCCTGGTGATGTTACTCATTTTCGGCCCCTCAGATTTCCTGATACCGGCCATGATAACCATTACAGCAGCCCTTCTTTTAGAGCGTAAAATACTGGAAGGAGGTGCTTCTGAATGATAGATGGTATGCATTCTTTCCTTCTTATCGCAGTAGTTTCACTGGTTACTATGGGCATCCGTTTTCTGCCCTTTGTGGTATTCCGAAAGAAGACACCGAAGTGGATTTTGTATATGGGGAAGGTATTACCCTTTGCCATAATGGGTATGCTGGTAGTGTATACTTTGAAGAATGTCACTCCGTTAAAAGGAAATCATGGGATTCCGGAGCTTTTGGGAGTACTTTTTGTAGTATTATTGCATAAATGGAAGCACAACACCTTATTATCTATCGTGGGCGGTACGATATTATATATGTTACTGATTCAAGTGGTGTTTTAGTTTGGTGTGCTGCTTTTGATGACGAATAAGTAAAAATGTGATATAATAATACCGTAGTTTCAGGAGGCGACAATGAAACGTAAAGTCGTAGTATTAGGCGGTGGGACGGGCTCGTCCACTTTACTTCGAGGATTAAAGGAGTTTCCTTTGGATATTACAGCCATCGTATCCGTATGCGATGATGGCAGAAGTACAGGGGTACTCAGAGAAGAATTTAATATACCGGCGGTGGGAGACATCCGAAGAGTGTTGGTAGCCCTTTCGGAGACGGAGCCCCTTGTGATGGAGTTGTTCAACTATCGTTTTCATACCACCAGTGAGTTGGATGGTCATACGGTGGGGAATCTTCTGTTGACCGCATCTTCGGAAATCACAGGTAATCTTTCCGATGGGATTGAGGCACTGAGTAAGGTGTTTAATCTGAAGGGGAAAGTGGTTCCCCTGACAGAGGATAATGTGGTGTTGATGGGCGAAATGGCGGATGGTACCATAGTAGAAGGGGAACACAATATTACGGAAAATACGGATGCCGTAAAGCGTGTTTTTTATAAAGAGGAGCCGGTGCCTACCAGAGAAGCCATTCGGGCGCTGGAGGAGGCGGATTTGATTCTCCTTAGTATGGGAAGTTTGTTTACCAGTATTATTCCCAACTTAATTTGCGAGGAAATCGTAGAAGCCATTGACAGGAGCCGGGGCAAGATTATGTATGTTTGTAACATGGTGACCCAACCCGGAGAGACGGAAGACTTTAAGGTGTCAGACCATATCAGACTGATTAATCAGTATTTGGGCAAGCGGAAGGTAGATGTGGTGATAGCCAATGACGGTGAGATAGATGAGGCTATGGCAAGACGTTATGAGTCGCTGGAGCAAAAGGACCCGGTGGATCTGGATTTGGAAGCTACGGAAAGCCTGGTAGAGCGAGTGATTCATGATGATTACGTGACGGTGAAGAACAATCTGCTCAGACACAATGTATTGAAGCTGGGCATGCATATATTCGGATATCTGTTAGAGGATAAAAAGGATTGGTAACAAAGGATAAGGAGAAAGATTATGGCAGGTAACAGACCAAGGTCAAGAGAGAAAAATGTGACAGGGGGTAGCAAAGGCGTAAAACGCCGCGGAACAGGCTTGGGAACAGGTTCGGTAGGAGGCAGCAGCTCTTACGGCCCAAGCTCCGTGTCAAGCGGTTCTTTTGAAAGCAGTGCCGGCGGTTCGGGACGTAAGGTAACCCGTGCCGGTGGCGGAAAGAGTCCCTTGCTGATTATTATTCTGGCAGTTGTGTTATTAGGTGGTGGCGGAGGATTAAGTAGTTTGCTTCCTGCATTGCTTGGGGGTGGTGGCTCCGGAAGTGAACAGTCTATCGTAGGTGATGTGCTGGATTCTGTAGTGGGCAATAACACCGGAACAAGTACCAATACAAATACCGGTAATTCTACCAACACAGGAAGTTTGTTATCCGGCTTAGGTTCCTTGTTAAACAGCGGAACCACCAGTACCGGTTGGGAGCTGGGTGCCAATACAGGTAAGCTGGATAAAACCGTGGCAAAGGAAGCCAGAGATAAGAGAACCGAAATCAAGGGTAAGGGCAAGGATGAAGTAACCATTATGGTCTACATGTGCGGTACGGACTTGGAGTCCCGTTCCGGTATGGGTACCTCTGATTTGCAGGAAATGTTGAATGCAGATTTGGGCGACAAAGTGAACCTGATTGTTTATACCGGTGGTTGTAAGGGCTGGAAGAACAATGTGGTAAGCAATAGCAAGAACCAGATTTATCAGATTAAGAATGGAAAGATGCAGCTTCTGAAGGAAGAGTCAGCGGTTTCCATGACGGACCCGGATACTCTTACCAACTTTATCAAGTGGAGTACCAAGAATTATCCGGCCAACAGAAATCAGTTGATTTTCTGGGATCACGGCGGTGGCTCCATCAGTGGTTTTGGCTATGATGAAAAGTTTAAAAATACCGGTTCCATGAACCTGGCAGAAATCAACCAGGCTTTAAAGAAGGCCGGTGTAACCTATGATTTTGTGGGCTTTGATGCTTGTCTGATGGCTACTTTGGAAAATGCATTGATGCTGACTTCTTATGCGGATTATATGATTGCATCGGAGGAAACAGAACCCGGTGTGGGTTGGTATTATACGGACTGGCTGACTGCACTTTCAGAGAATACTTCCATGTCTACCATTGAGATTGGTAAGAATATCGTAGATGATTTTGTGGATACCTGTGACAGCAAGTGCAGAGGTCAGAAGACAACCTTGTCCGTTGTGGATTTAGCTGAGTTGGAAGCTACTGTTCCGGATGAGTTTAAGGGATTTGCAAAGTCTGCAAGTGAGTTGATTCAGGAGGATGATTACCAGACCGTATCCGATGCCCGCTACAACACCAGAGAGTTTGCGGCATCCAATGGTATCGACCAGGTGGATTTGGTACATTTGGCACAGAATATAGGTACAGAAGAGGGAGAAGAACTGGCAGAAGCTCTACTGGGCGCTGTGAAATACAACCGTACCTCCTCTAATATGACTAATGCATACGGTATTTCTATTTACTTCCCGTATAAGAAGGTTTCTACCGTGGACCAGGCAGTGAATACTTATGAAGCCATCGGTATGGATGAAGAATACATGCGTTGTATTCAGGAGTTTGCCAGCCTGGAAGTGGGCGGTCAGACCTCGGCCGGCGGTACTTCTTCACCCATTCCTTCCCTCATGGGTACCTTGTTGGGAGGCGGCTCAAGCAGCGGCGGAAGCTCGGATATGATTGCAGAATTGTTAGGCGGATTCCTGACCGGTCAGTACGGCAGAGTTGCCGGATTAGACAGAAGCAACACCAGCTTTATGGAAGAGAGCGGTATGGAAACCGAGGCTATGGCTGAGTATCTGGCGGATAACTACTTTGATGCATCCCAGCTGGTTTGGAGTAAGGACAGCCAGGGCAGAAGAATCCTGCAAATGAGCGAAAAGCAGTGGAGTCTGGTGCATAGTCTGGAGCTGAATATGTTCTATGACGATGGCGAGGGCTATGTGGACTTAGGATATGATAATGTATTCGAATTTGACGAGCAGGGATGTCTGCTTGGTGATACGGACAGAACCTGGCTTGCTATCAACGGCCAGCCGGTAGCGTACTACTATGAGGATACCGTGGATGATGGTACCAATTATACCATCACCGGTCATGTACCCGTGCTTCTGAACGGAGAGCGAGCAAACCTGATTTTGGTATTTGACAACGAAAATCCTTACGGTTATATTGCAGGTGCCCGTACCGATTATGTGGAGGGCGAAACTGAAACCGTGGCTAAGGGTATGGAAGCACTTCAGGTAGGTGATACCTTAGACTTTATCTGTGATTATTATACCTATGACGGTGAGTATGAGGATAGCTATTTCCTGGGTGAGCAGATGATTGTGTCAGAGAATATGACCATCAGTAACGTAGATGTGGGAGAAGGTGCTGTAAAAGTGACCTATCGTTTTACCGATATCTACAATCAGCATTATTGGACACCTGCCTTTACTCAGTAACAGGAGAGAATAAATCTATGCGAACAACAGAAGAAATGTTGGAGTTAATATTAAATGTGGCAAAGGAAGACCCGGATATCAGAGCTGTTCTGATGTCCGGGTCTCGGGCAAATAAGGACTGTCCCGTAGATAAGTATCAGGATTTTGATATTGTGTACTTTGTGAAGGACGTGCAACCTTACTGGGACAATATGTCCTGGATAGAAGAGAAATTCGGCAAGCCTATACTGGTGCAAAAGCCGGAAAGTATAGAGTTGATACCACCGGACGCTGATGGAAACTATATGTATCTGATGCTGTTTGAAGATGGGAACCGCATCGATTTGCAGTTTACAGCTTCACCCTATGTGGATGATGGAGAGCCGGTGGTTTTGCTTCTGGATAAGGATGGAACCTTCCCGGATATCAAGGTGCAAGAGGATTTCTGGTATGTGCGTAAGCCAAGTCAAAAATACTTTGCAGATTGTTGCAATGAGTTCCATTGGTGTTTGAACAATGTGACCAAAGGAATTGCCAGGGATGAGCTTTCTTATGCTATGAAGCAGTTGAATGAATATGTCCGGGATATGCTGGTTATTATGTTACAGTGGTATGTGGGTACCCGGCATGATTTTCAGGTATCGCCAGGTAAGGAAGGCAAATATTTTAAGAAATATCTGCCGGAGGAACTTTATGAGCGTTTCCGAAAGACCTACTCTGATGCGGACTATGAGCATATGTGGGAGGCTGCTTTTGAGATGCTGTATCTCTTTGGAGATGTGGCAAGAGATATGGCAGAGAAGCTTGGATTTGCATATGATGAAGAGGAAGAACAGGGCATCGAGAAGTATATGAAGATGGTGAGAAGTGGGGAAATATAGTTTGAGGACTAAAAAGATTTTTTTATGTTTTATGGTGGGAATCCTTTTAACCGGTTGCGGAAATTCTGATTCGGGGGAGAAGGATGTAGTAGTGGTAGAACAAATTCCTGTGAAAGAGGAAGGAAAGCCTCAAGAAGAAAGTATAATAGCACAGGAGACAATCTTGGACGATGCGCTATATATTGGGGAATATCTGGATGAGAACAAGGAACCGAATCTGGAGATTGCGAAAGGTGAGGATGGCAAATATAAGGTGCAAATCGGTATCTTCCGCTTAGCCAGTTTCGATGATGGCATGGGAGAATTGACTGAGGAGGGAATGCATTTTACCGCTACGGATATGGCGGGAGATCCCATCCGTGGTATTATCACCGTAGAAAATGGAGTTGCTACCGTAACCTTTACAGATTCCACCTGGGAATACATCGAGAACGGAGCAAGTTATGAATATACAAAAAGTTCGGATGAACCGAGGGCTTGGGAGTAATATGAGTATAGATTTGCATATGCATTCCGTATATTCAGATGGGGTATGGACTCCGGTTGAATTGGTGAAGAGTGCGAAAGAAAAACAATTGTCGGCAATAGCGTTGACGGACCATGATACCATTGCCGGTTTACAGGAGACGAGAGAACAGGCTGAATTAGCCGGTATCCGGTTTGTCAATGGCGTGGAGATAAATTCACATTATTATTTAAATAATAAAAAACGAAATATTCATGTGTTAGGCTATCTCTTTGATCCGGAGAAGTTGGAGCCTTATATGATGCAGTTGAAGGAAGTGCGGGATGAACATAATGAGGCCATTCGAAGGGCATTAAGGGTTCATGGGATAGAAATCAGCTATGAAGATATGAATCTTCCCTCAGAGCATAGCATGGTAAACCGTTTATATTTTGCAGAGGCATTGGTTCGAAAAGGATATGCGGAAAATGTAAAAGAAGCGCTGGCAAAATATTTACGAAAAGGCGGTATCGCCTATGTGGAGGGCAATTACCCTCCTTTTAGAGAAGTGGCTGAGAAAATAAAAGAAGCAGGAGGCCTTGTGGTACTGGCACATCCGGGAGAATCATCCCTGACAGATGAAGAAGCGGAACGTTTGTTAGATGAACTGGTATTTCAAGGTTTAGACGGAGTGGAATGTATTCACCCTTCTCATAGCAATGAATATGCGTCAAAAGTGATAAAATGGGCGAAAGAGAAAGGGCTGTTAATGACCGGCGGAAGCGATTCCCATGGTGCAGGCACAGCACTTGGATACGGTGGCGGTGGCATGAAGATTCCGGAGAATTTTTATGACGAACTGCTACTTAGAAAAAAGACCAATTAAGATAATAATGGGAGGTTACAAACATGACAACAGTAAATACACCAATTAAAATCGGAAGCTACACATTGAAGAACCGAATCACCTTTGCACCAACGGTGAAGTTTGATTTTACGGATGATTCGGGAGTGGCGACACAGAAGCTGATAGACCATTATGTGGAAAGAGCCAAGGGCGGATGTGGCCTTATTTGTGTGGAAGCAACGGCGGTGGTACCAGGTGGAAGATTTGGCAAGAATCATATGGGACTGTGGTGTGATGAGCAGATAGAAGGACATAAGAAGATTACGGAAGGCTGCCATGCGTATGGTTGCGTCATGATTATCCAGTTGAATCATACGGGCTATACCTCCAATCCGGAGTGTGGTCCGGCTATCGGCCCTTCAGCCATTACCAGACAGGGCTTCCGTGGGGAGTATACCACCGTGGAAATGAGTGTGGAAGAAATTCATGCTATGCAGCAGGCTTTTGTGGATGCGGCAGTCCGTGCCAAGAAGGCAGGATATGACGGAGTTCAGTTCCATGGCTGTCACGGCTATCTGATCAATCAGTTCATGTCCCCCAATACCAATTTCAGAACAGATGCATATGGTGGCAGTGCAGAAAACAGGGCACGCTTCTGTACGGAAATGATGGAAAAGGTACGAGAGCTTTGCGGACCGGAGTTTTTGATATCCATCCGTACTTCCGGTTGTGAGGATACTTTGGAGGAAGCAATCGCCATGGCAGAGGAATATGTAAAGGCCGGTTGTGAGTATTTGCAGGTGTCTTCCGGTTTGTCTTCCTTAGATAGCGTAAAGCCTTATAAAGACGAAAAAGTAAGTGATATTCAGAGTCTGGGTGTGTATTTTAAGGAGCATTTTAAGGGTCGTGTGCCGGTTTCCTGCGTGGGTGGATTGACCACGCCGGAGCAGGTAGAATATCTGATTGAAAAGGAATACATAGATACCGTGGATGTGGCCAGAGCCATCCTGGCGGATCCTGAGTTTGCCAATGCAGTGGCAGAGCATAAGGAATATACCAAGTGCTTCGGCTGTCAGGCATGCCAGTACGGACCTTTTACCCAGCATAAATGCCCGGCAGAGATTGTGAGACTTAGGAAGTAGGGGGGAGCCTATGAATTACGAAGAACTGTTTGCCTATGTAAAGGATGAGCTTACGGCTTATGACAGCCATGGGGGAGTAGCCAAAACCCGAATCAAATACAGCCGTTATGACCATACCGTGAGAGTCTATAACTGGGCCATGATTTTGGCAGAAGACTATAAAGATACCATAGATATGGAGGTTTTGCAGATTGCTACGATTTTTCATGATATCGGATATGGCCTGAATAAGGATGACATGGATCATCATGCAGCGGACGGGGCGGTGCTTTGCAGAGAGTATTTGGAGAGTATCGGATATCCGCAAGATAAGGCGGATTTTATTTGTGAACTGATTGCAAGACATTCCGATAAGGATTGCATGCATTCGGAAGAGATTCCTCTGGAGCTGGTACTTTTGATGGAAGCGGATTTATTAGATGATACGGGAGCTCATGGAATTATCATGGATGCATGGATTCGGTCTACCAGAGAGGATGTGAGCTTCGAGACAATCTTAAAACATATTAAAAAGTTTACCCAAAAGCGGATGCAGGATAACCCTATGCGAACAAAGAAAGCCTATGAGATTTGGGAAGATAAGAAAGAGCTGACCAATCGCTTTGTGGAGTCGCTTACGGTGGATTTGTATGGAAATTTGGAAAATGGAATATAAAGAAAGAAGAAGCCTTCTGTATATCAGGAGGCTTCTTGCTTTTTTCGACTAATCAGCTTTTATTCTTCCTTTGATACGGCACAAATGATTGCACGTCCTGTGGCTTCGCTGATGGGATTGCCGGAATAGTCGCCGTATTCCCTTTCGATACGAAAGCCTTCATCCTTCAACCAAGTATGTACCTGTTCTAACAATACATAATGCTTTACGGATGGTATTTCCTTCCGGATTTTTACACCGGTTGATGTTTCGAGCTCATAGCACCGAGTGGCATGAATCATGCCTGTTTCTGCATCATAGGTACTGTTGCTCAGAAGCATGGTACCGCTTGTTCCCTGACTGTCAGTTCCCTGCCAAATAATACGTTCTCCGGAATATACAAACCACTGCTTAGGATGATAGGTTTGATTGTAGTCAATATAAAGTATTCCACCCGGTTTTAAGGCGGATTTTGCCTTTTTAATCAACAACCGCTGAGCATATTCCGGACTCTCTTCTGATATGATATTCATGAGGAAGTTGCCGGCAATGACTACGGCATCATAATCATTTCCCCAGTCTTCGGCAATCACATCTGCCATTTTCCAGGTAATGTTATCCATACCTTCTGCTTTGGAAGGTATTTTGGCAAGCATGGATTCATCCAAATCCAGGCCTGTTACGGTATGTCCGGCCTTCGCCAGAGGCACCAAAATACGTCCGCTGCCACAAGCAATTTCCAATACATGCTTGGGGGTGGTACCGAGACATTTAAGTAAAAATTCCACATCTGCCGTTTCTGTTTCATCAATCTCATACATATCTGCAGACCAATCTGCAATGATTTTTTCTTTGTTAATCACTTTTTTCCTCCGTTTTCGTGCAGGAGGATTAGATTATAGTCATCCTCCTGATGGTTGTTCGGTTATCTATTGTTTTTCTCATATCATATCACCCTTTCTTTTTGTTGATGTTTTTATTTTAGCACAGTCGATGAACGGATGCAAGTGATGGGGGAATGGGAGGTTGCTGATGTGTGAAAGGTGTACTTAAAAGTATCTATAGATAAGGATTGAAAGAAATTGTATCCATATTTGCCTAATAAGTGGTACTGCTTGTCTATGATGTTTTCTAGGGATACTTTTGGGGGATAAATTATAGGAAAAAGCAGTGAAATTTACACGCAAACGGGTACCAAAATGACAAATATTTTTCTATAGACCGAGTTGCCTGATTGAGTCGGTATGCAGCTGAGACGGAAACGAAAAATCTCTCCCTAAAAGCAATTTTTATGGTATACTTTATGTATTGTAGGATGTTTAGGAGGTACATTATGGCAAATACAAAGAATTTGGACAGATTATTGGAAAGTTTTATAGAGAATGGACTGCCCGGCTGCGGCTTGCAGATTTGTAAGGACGGCAATACCATATATGAGGGGTATGCAGGGTATTCCGATATTGAGAAGAATATATCGGTGACGGCGGACAGCTTGTTTCGACAGGCATCCATGTCAAAGCTGCCTTTGTATACCACCATGATGATGCTTTATGAGAGAGGGTATTTCCTTCTTTCGGACCCTATATCGAATTATTTTCCGGAGTGGAAGACTTCTAAGAAATACATACGTCACCCTAATGGTTACCTGGTAGCAGTGCCTACGAAAAGACCGGTGACCATCGCCGATACCCTTTCCATGAAGTGCGGTCTGCCCTATTGTAATGCACCGGGCAAGACGGACAATCCTACCATGCAGGCTATGATGGATGCCATGCAGCCCCTTTGGGATAAGGGACACTTCAACATCCGAGAGCAGGTAAGGGCCATGGCAGAGGTGCCCCAGCAGTTTGAGCCGGGAAGCCATTGGCTTTATGGCTTTTCCAGCGAGCTGGCAGCAGGTATTATCGAGGAGGTTTGTCAGAAATCCATTGATGATGTGTTTGAGGAAATGCTTTTTGACCCTTTGGAGATGCATGATACCCGTTCCCATTATTTCCCGGGAGCTAAGGAGCGTATGGTGACCTTATACGGCAAATCTCCGGAGAAAAAGCCGGTGCCTATCAACTTCCCGTTAGATGAGAAACATGAGCCGGGAGAGGAGCACCAATGCGGCTGGGCAAGACTTTTTGCCACCGTAAATGATTATTCTAAATTGATGTCCATGCTGGCTTGCGGCGGTATGTATAAGGGCAGACAGATTATGGGCAGAAAAACCATTGACCTCATGCGTACCAATACCCTGACCCCGGAAATGCAGCAGGATATTGAGGATACTTACAACGGCGGCTATGGTTACGGCTATGGTGTGCGTACTCTTATTGCACCGGAAAGAGGCCATCACAATGGTTCTTTGGGAGCTTTCGGATGGACCGGAGGCTTTGGTACCTGGTGTGAGTCAGACCCTGCGGAAGGCTTGTCCATTGTGTATATGCACAATATGATACCCAACGATGAGCAGTATTATCATTTGCGGGTAAGAAATGCAGCCTATGGATGTTTGGAATAAGATGAGGATGGATTATGGAATTATTAATGGTGCTGATCATAGTGATTGTGCTATGTTTGGTTTTGAATATTAGTCTGAATTACATTGTGACCGGTATCCTGATCCTGGCGGGTGTAGGTGCAGTGTTTTTTGCAGTAAGCTTTTTGTACTGCTTTGTGATGCTACTTTGTTCCAAGAAGAAAGTAGCAAGGTTTGTCCGCATCGGTCCCGCCAAGGGGGAACGATTTCAAGTGGCTTTTTATCTTGTGGAAGGAGTGGAATGTCCTTGCATGTTTCCCAGAGAGGCTGTGCTTACGGATAAATTGTATCGTACAGACAGGTCCTGCCGGGTAATGTGGCATCCCGGGAAGGGCAAAGTGTTTGACCGGTATGCCTGTGTCACCTGTGTGCTGGGACTGGCGGTTAGTGTGGCTTTGAGCGTGGGTACCATGATTGCATTGATAGGATGAGGAAAAGGGGTATGAGGAAGAAAATTGTTAGTGTTGCCATCGTTTTACTTTTTACCTGTTTGGTGGTATATGCAGGTGCAAAAGCGCCGGTAAGTGATGATAAAGTGCTGCCTGATTTGGAAACTGTACTGAAAGAAGCAAAAGAGGATGGGTACACAGTAAGGAAGGCTACCAGGTATGATGCCGATGATACTGCAGAAGATATACATATTGTTCTGTATTCCGAAGAACAAGAAGTCAAATCTTTCAGTTTTGATGTAATGGGCAATCAAACCGGTTATGGCCTAATCAAACGTGATGCGGACCGGCGAATCATAATGGATATAGGGTACAATAGCGATGATCAGGTATCGAGTAAGAGAACTTATGAATATGTAGGTAATAATGTGATAACCGAGCATAGTTACCATTATGATTATAGAGGCTATTATGATGATTCCGGGGAATATCACACGAAGTGTTGGGGAATATATCATGAGATTTATAGATATGAATATGATGACCAGGGGCGTAAAAGTTTCATGTGGACTGGGATCGGAGAAGATACAACAGCTGATGTAGATCCCGGATTTTATACATCGTATTTTTTTTATGATGAAGAGGGAAGGCTAATCCGAGAAGAATTTGGTGAGTTTGGTGAAGCTTATATTGCTTATGTGTATGACGGTCCGCTATTGTCAAAAGAAGAGGTATATTGGGTTGCCGATGGAGCGAATTATTGTGCCAGTGTAACCGAATATGAGTATGATGAAGAAGGAAGAATGCTAAAATGGGCAAAGTATGAAGAGGATTATTATAGTGGCGGAGCGGAATATGAGTATGATGAAAAAGGAAGAATGCTAAAATATACACAATTTAAAGGTAATCATAAACCTTTGCAATATTGGACTTATGAGTATTTTGATTGAAACCGGAAGTCAGGGATGCTGAATAGATACGTTGCGGAAAGCAACTAATCAGAAATAGGAGGAACTAAAATGGCAACATATAAAGAACTTTACCTTGCAGGAGAGATTGAATTTGAAGAAATAGACAAATATTCCTACCAATGGGGAATGAGTGATGATGAACGAACACTGGCCCAATATCTGGGCCTGAATGCCGAGGAAGAGGATGCATGGGTTAGTATAAGCGAGGATGCGTTGAAGGAGCTTTTGGATAAGCAGAGGAAGAGACGTTAGGTTTGAGTAATTATTAGAGAGTTTATAATGGTTATATAAGAGAGAGTATTATGAATTTAACAGCATTCGGAAATTGTATGAAACGCAATCGCGAGAAACATAACATTACTTTAGATGATTTGGCACAGAGAACCGGTCTTTGCAAGGAGCTTTTACAAGCATTTGAAGACGGAAAGTCTGTATGTGACTGGAGAGAATATTAACAAAGTATCTATACACAAATTTCCCTTTAGAGGCCCTTACAGGAGGAAACTTTGATGAAGAAAGTTATGAACAATTATTCAAGTAAAAACGATATCAATATAAAACAGATTGTAGCCTACAAAAATAACAAACTTGAAATAGAAGAGTATAGAGCCGGCTTTGAGAAAGAACATACGATGAATGTAATGAGTGTAACAAAATCGGTAACATCATTACTGATAGGGATTGCCATTGACCAGGGCTTGATAAAAAGTGTAGACGATTTTGTGATGGATTATTATAAGGACACTTATACTCCTAAAAGAGGAGAGCAAACCATATATGATGTTACAATCAAGCATTTGCTTACCATGACAGCTCCTTATAAAGGGAAGAGTGAGCCGTGGACAAAGGTTTGCACATCGGAGGATTGGACACTGACAACATTGGATGTTTTGGGCGGTCGAAACGGTATTACGAATGAATTCAGATATCACACTCTCGGTGTTCAAATTCTTTTGGGAATTATCAGAATTACAAGCGGTATGAATGTGCTTGACTTTGCCAACGAATATCTTTTTAAGCCTTTGGGAATTGCACCAAGAAGCAATGCGGGCTGTGAGAGCAAAGAAGATCAGTTTGCGTATTTAATGAACCGAAACGACCACGGAACGGTTTGGTTTTTGGACCCCACAGGTATGCCAACCGCAGGCTGGGGATTGTCTCTTTCTGCTTTTGAAATGGCGCAGATAGGATTGCTGGTGCTTAATAAGGGGGTATATCATAATGCCCGTATCGTAAGTGAGAAGTGGATTGATAGGATGACAAGATCCTATGTATCTACTGATGAGAAATTTGGTAATCAGGATTATGGTTTTTTGTGGTGGCTTCCTCACAGAACAAGCGAGGTAATTGCTGCTATTGGGGATGGTGGAAATATAATATACATTAACAGGAAAAATAAAATTGTAGTGGCCATCACTGCACATTTTAAGCCCATGGTTTTTGACAGAGTAGAATACATTGAAAAAAATATTGTGGAAGCATTGATGGACAAATAATTTTCAATGTTACTGAAATTTTTCATACCGACAGACTTGACAAATAAGGTCGAATGTATTAGACTAAAACAAAAAGGTTTAATGCGTTCGACCTTTGTGCCACAAAAGACCAATACATTTGAAGAAAGAGGTATCATTTATGGAAACCCCAAAAGTATTTGAAAGTGAATATCGTTTTTGTTTGATTCTGTGGGAGCATGAACCAGTGAAGAGTACGGAGCTGGTGAAGCTTTGTCAGGAGGAGCTGGGCTGGAAAAAGGCTACCACATATACGGTGATTAAGCGTCTGGCAGAGAGAGGGGTATTAAAAAGTGAGGATGCGGTAGTGACTTCTTTGGTCACCAAAGAGCAGGTACAGGCGGCGGAAATCGATGAGCTGGTGGAGAAAACCTTTGAGGGTTCCCTGCCGGCCTTTATCGCAGCCTTCAGTAAGCATAAAAAGCTGTCTGCCAAAGAGGTGGAGGAGCTGCGTCATTTGATAGATTCCTTTGAGGAATAGGAAAGGAGGCAAGCATGGAAGGATTTTTTCTGCATGTTTTAGAACGAAGTGTGACGGTCTGTTGGTTAATACTGGCAGTGGTTTGTGTTAGATTCCTGCTAAAGAAAGCACCCAAATGGATTCGCGGGATTCTGTGGGGGATGGTAGCTTTGCGCCTGGTGCTTCCCTTTTCCTTGGAAAGTGTATTCAGCCTGTTGCCGGAGGAGACTCCCGTGGAATATGTAAGGATGGAAGAGGTGCGTCTGCCGGCTACATCCGTGATACAGGAGCTGAATCCGGGCAATGCGCCCATGATGGTGACGCCTACGGGTGGTGCTGATGTCGGGTTGGTACGGGAAGAAGTAACTATGACCGGAGGAGTCAACATAATAAGTGTTGTAACCATTCTTTGGTTGGCTGGTGTAATCCTAATGGTTTTGTATTGCGTCTTATCCTATGGCAAGCTGCGCAGGCGGGTGGCAGAGGCAATCATTTACAGAAAGGAAAAGCCCTGCATTTATGAAAGTGAAAAGGTGGATTCCCCCTTTGTACTGGGCCTCATAAAGCCCTGTATTTATCTGCCTCATGGGATGAACGAAGAGGATAGGCAGTGCGTAATCGCCCATGAAGAAGCACATATTTCCAGAGGGGACCATTTTATTAAGCCCATGGGATTTTTGATTCTGGCGGTATATTGGTTTCATCCTTTGGTCTGGCTGGCGTATATATTGCTTTGCCGGGATATTGAGATGGCCTGCGATGAAAAGGTCGTAGCGAGTTTGAATGGAGCTGATAAAAAGGTTTATACCAAGGCTTTGTTGGAATGCAGCAAGCCTCAGCGTATGATATCCGCATGTCCCCTGGCATTTGGAGAGGTAGGAGTGAAGAAGCGTATTATGAATGTTTTGAATTATAAGAAGCCTGCATTTTGGATTATCCTTTTATCCATACTGGCTTGCGTGGTGGTGGGTGTGTGCTTTCTGACAGACCCCAAGGACAAAACGGAAAAAGGCTTGGAAACAGAGTCTGTAGACTCACAGAGTCAACGGGAAGATTTGAATGTTTTAGAAGAAAAGAAGGGGGATGAGGCTTCCACAGATGCTAAGGAAAGCGAATCCATTGGAACAGAAGAAAGTGTTGAGAAGTCGATTGAAGTATTGACGGAGCCGCCTACCATGTATCTTCAGGATGCACTTTCCAGTACTTGGAATGAATTCCCGGTAGACAGCAGTACCTACGGCTGGAGTTCCCTGACAGAGGACGGGAAGATATTGTGTGTGGACGCTGCCGCAAAGCATGGAATCAGCAGTGAGGTGAAAGGAAAAGAATGGTTGCAGGTTCATGAATACAGTAGGCATGATGCCTGGTATTCGGCAACATTTGAGGTGAATCCGGACAATATGAGCATCCGGGAGTATGATTTGCTGGATTTGGGAGATATGAATCCGGAGCTTCTGTCAGAAACAAATACAGATTTGGGACTGTTGGGGCTGAAGCCTAGGCGTATGTATGAAATCACCGCTACCTGGCAGGAAGATAAATTTGAGGAACGCGGCTTCAGCGGCGTCGCAACTTACGTCTTTGCTACAGACAATTATGCTGTAAGTGGTACGGAGCTGCAGGGAGAGAAGCAACCGGTACTGATTGAAGCATATATCAAAGATGCCATGGTGGATACCAAAGATAGGATTTGTATCCATTCTGAAACGGAAGGATTTCCGGGAGCGTTTATGGTGATTGTGCCGGAAAGTGTATATGACAAAAGAAAGCTGGAACGTAATGCCGGCAGGTTGATAATTGCTATGAAAGATACAGGAGAAATGCAGAGTAACATGCATGTATACGAAGCTACTTATTTGCAACAGATAGATAAAAATGCGGAGGGTTCCAATTTGCCCGCAGTAAGTGCACTATGGACCGAAGAGGTGAATACCTTCTTAGGAGCGGAGCTGCATTTTGAGAAGTATTCTGCTACAGAGGGAGAATTAGAATTTGTAAATTGTTTAGATAGAGATTTACAGTACGGTGAATGGTTTGATATTCAACGAAGAGTAAATGGTGAATGGTACAGTCTCTCCTATATCATTGATGGTTTGGCATTTCATCAGGTGGCGTATCTGCTTCCGAAGGGAGAAACTTCCGTCAACAATGTTAATTGGGTTTGGATGTATGGTGAATTAGTACCCGGAGAATACAGAATAGTAACGGAAGTGATAGATTATCGTGCCCCGGGAGATTTTGACAAACATTATTTGGCAGAAGAGTTTGAGGTTATGCAAGGAGTGAAGTAGAATAAGGAGCCGTCGATAGCCGGTAAAAGGTTGTCGGCGACTCCTTTTGTTTGTATATTTATACTAACCTCTTCCCGGCTTCATAAGCCATCTCCAACAATTCCTGTGAAAGTGTGAAGCCCGGAACCACATCTCCGTAAATCAGCAAATTCTCCAAAATCTCCCAGCCGCATAGTTTGAAGAAATTATGAGTGGATTCCATGGCATCGGCAAACAGCTTGCTGTCAGGATTGGCCTGGGCAAACACCGTTACGACCTTTTTGCCGGGGAAACGGGGCTGGAACTGATTCCCTACCATAGGGTACAGACGGTCCAACAATATTTTGCCCTGACCGCTGACTGCGCCGAAGTAGATGGGGAAGCCGGCTACGATGCCGGTGGCATCCTTTAAGTCTTCGTACATGGGCTGCAAAAGGTCCCTTGTGGCACCGCCTCTGAACCGGAAGAGAAGATTGAGTTTGTAAAAAACTATGATAAAATGTGAAAATTTTATATATTTCTTCAGAAACAGTGGCAAAAATCTCGGAATTGTGGGATAATGGAAAAGGTTCCCGACAGAACCGATACATATGCCCCCTTTATGAGGGTGCTTCAAAGAGACAGGAGAAGAAATATGGGTTTGTTTGATAAGCTGAAAAAGAAAAAATCAATAGCGGTGGAATCTGTTAGTGATGTTATGGATAAGGTTTCTGAGAAAAGCGTTGCCGAAGAGGAAGAGGTAGCGGAGGCTGCTGTGGCAGCAGAAGAACAGAAGGAGGCAGCACCGCAGGTACAGGAGGATGACGACAGACGTTTTACCATATTGGTAGAGCAGGCATTCCAGATGGAGGGCGATGAAGGCGTTCTGGCAGTGGGTGAACTGTTTGGTAAGATGAAGCAGGGAGACCGTATTTATGTACTGTTCCCGAATAATCGTATGGTGATTACTACCGTAGAAGATATGGAAGTAGGACCCGGACGAGTGGCTACGGAAGCAGAAAATGAGACGGTGGCTGTAAGACTTGCAGATATTAAGAGAAAAGAGCAGGTGCCTCAGTATACTGTTATCAGTAATTATGCACCCAATCCGGATACCAAAGAAGGAAAGGAACTGGAGAATCCTTTGCTTTGCGGCATGGCCATGGAGTATCCCAAGCGTGGTCAGGACCCCACATATAATAATTTCCTGATTTATCTGCTTTGCCATACCAGATATGTGGTACCTGCCAGCTTCCATTCAGTACCGGAATCAGAGGGAGCAGCACAGAGGGTTAGTTTCCCAACCTTGCCTGATATGAATGACCCCAACAAACAGATTTTGCCGGTGTTCACAGACTGGAAAGCCTTGAGCAGATGGGAAGGTTTG
This sequence comes from Lachnospiraceae bacterium, assembly GCA_017520425.1. Lineage (GTDB taxonomy): Bacteria > Bacillota > Clostridia > Lachnospirales > Lachnospiraceae > Acetatifactor. Next base: position 50,652 of record JAFXFO010000034.1, read on the forward strand.
TTTAGTGAAGAGCATCCTGAGCAGTCCGTTGTGATGGATTTCCGTGAGGCGGTAGCTGTTTGCAAGGGCAATGGTTTTGTGATTAATCCTTTTGGACCCATGACTATCATGGTGAGTGATGAGAATATTAAGCAGATTGTGAATCTGGATAGCTTTAAGAAGGAGTTCGGCTTGGATAAGCTTCAAAAAGAAGCAGCACCGAAAGCATCCCAGCCCGCACAGGGCCCGGGTATGATACTGGGTGTGCCCAAAGCGGACAATCCGGAAGTAAAGGCGGTTACGAATGCAATTGTGGCTTATGCAAAGCAGGATGCCACCATAAAGAGAGTTGACCTTTTGTTAAGGTCCGATATGCAACAGAAGAAAACCTTTGTATGTATTGTGGACTGTCCTCAGGACCAGACTGCAAGAATCGGAGAAGGTATTTTGAAAGCAACAGCATATCAAAGAAAGGAAGTTCAGAACATAGAATTCTTCCTGCTTGGTTCTGCCAAGTTTGTGGATGATATGGTTTCTGAAGAGTCCGTGATTTATCGGAAATAGTCAGAAAGACCCTTGAGATGAACTCAAAGGGTCTTTCTTTTCAAGACGTGAATAATGGTTGGTGGAAGCATGAAGAAAAAGTGTAAGTGGATAATCGGCAGCAGTATCATAGTATTACTGGTTTTGGGTTTGGTTTGCTTTGGAATATATTCGTCAACAAAGACAGAGGATAGATTTGATTTACGGGAATACGAAGGCGTTTTCTGTGCAATGTACGATATGGACAACATATCAGAGGAGTATTTTGTAACATATAGAGGATTAAAGATAAAAAAAGAATCTTCTCTTTTCCATACCGGTCAGCAGTTGTTGGATTATGTGAATAGGGCATTGGATGCTAAAGCAGATTTGAAAGCTGTTTATCTGGGTTTGGAGCCGGTAATGCTGTGGCAGGAAGCAGGAGCAGATTCTGAAAAGTGGCAGAAGAAAATAGCAGAACTGTCAGATATCATGGAACAGAATCCCAATACCATGTTTGAGATTTTATTGCCATTTCCGCAATTGACTTATTGGTGCAACAGGGAGCAAACATTTAAAGCGGAACTGGATGTTTACGGGTCATTTGTGGAATGCTTGGAATCTGCACAAAATGTAAAGTTATATTATTTGGGTGATGAAGAATGGCTGATTTGCAACGAGAGACATTATACTAGCGATTTCGGGGTTAATGCAGACATGGCAAAGCATATTTTTCTGTCCGCTTTTTGTGATGGAAATTATCAGGTAAATGGCGATAGCATCAGAAATAAGCTGAGCTGCTTGTCCGATAAAATTGCGGCAGAGCGCGTGACTCCTACCCAATATCCGGATTTATCAGGGTATTCCATTGTGTTTATCGGGGATAGTATTGTGGGACTTGACAGAAGCACGGCATCGATTCCTCAAATCGTTAGTACGTTGAGTGGGGCGGATACCTATAATCTTGCTCAGGGAGGATTGACGGCAACGAAGGTAGAGGATAGAATCTCCTTTTTGACAATTGTGGATGCATTGGAAAAGCCGGATGATACGCAGATTCAAGAGGAAGAAGTGTGGAAGGGAATACAAGAATTTCAGCAAAGAGAAACGAATGAGAATAAGTTGGTTTTTGTGATAGCCTTTGGATTAAACGATTATTTTCAGGGAGAAAGAGTGAAAGAAAGCAATAATCCCTTGAATCCCCAGACCTATTACGGGGCACTCCGCCTGGGGACAGAACGGTTGAAAGCATTGTATCCGGATGCTGAGGTGGTGATAATGGCACCTACGTATACCAATTTTTATTCCCACGGAAATGAGTATATGAGCGAACAGGGAGGAATATTGGAGGATTACAGACTGGCGGCAAAAGAGGTGGCAGACGTAGAAAAGGTTCTGTTTAAAAACCAGTACGAGGATCTGAAGGTATTTGCGGAAAATGAGATACTGTATCTTACAGACGGATGTCATCTGACTCAACAGGGGAAATTTGTATATGGGATTAACATGATAGAGTATTTGGGAGAAGTGTTAGATGATTGGGAAGATTAGAACGGATTATAATCATACCATATACGCCTGCTATATTGCTTATATTGTGCAGGCAATCATAAATAATTTTGCTCCTTTGTTGTTTATCACCTTTGCTACGGATTACCGATTGGGACTAAATCAGATTACCCTGATTACCACGGTGAATTTCCTGGTGCAATTATTGGTGGATTTAATATCGACGAAAGCCATTGATAAGGTGGGATATCGGCCGGCGCTTATGTTCGGGCATGGCTGTGCGGCAGTAGGACTCATAGGTATGGCTGTTTTGCCCGGGGCATTTGGGAACCCCTTTGCAGGGATTATGGTAGCTGTGGTATTGTATGCCATTGGCGGAGGATTGATGGAAGTGTTGGTAAGTCCTGTGGTAGAAGCCTGTCCCACCGAAAGGAAAGAGGCAGCCATGAGCTTGTTACATTCCTTTTATTGCTGGGGACATGTAGGAGTGGTATTGATATCTACTGCATTTTTTACAATTTTTGGTATGAGTCAATGGAAGATACTGGCCTGTGTTTGGGCGTTGGTTCCGCTCCTGAATATTTTCTATTTTGCTTTGGTGCCGATCTATCCGATTGTGGAGGAGCATGAAAAGCTGCCCTTAAGAAGCTTGTTGGTACATAAGACCTTTTGGCTGTTATTGGTGCTGATGGTATGCGCCGGAGCATCGGAGCTTGCTATGAGTCAGTGGGCCTCTGCTTTTGCGGAAGCCGGTTTGAAGGTGTCGAAGACGGTTGGGGATTTGGCTGGCCCCTGTGCTTTTGCAATATTGATGGGAACCTCCAGGGCGCTGTACGGAAAGTATAGTGAGAAGATACCTTTGATGAAGATGATGATGGGCAGTGCCGTTTTGTGTATGGTATGCTATTTGGTTACTTCATTGGCACAGAATCCGGTGGTCAGTCTGATAGGCTGTGCAGTCTGCGGATTTTCCGTGGGTATCTTTTGGCCGGGTACCTTTAGTGTGGCTGCTAAAAAGCTACCCGGTGGCGGAACTGCCATGTATGCTTTGATGGCCCTGGCAGGAGATTTGGGCTGTTCTTCAGGACCTACGGTGGTGGGAATGGTGGCCAATGCATTTAGCGGTAAGCTCACATGGGGAATACTGTGTGCAATCCTGTTTCCCATCGTTATGTTATTAGGGTTATGGAGAATGAAGCATAAGCGGAATAGGGTTTGATGCATTTGCGGAATGGAGATGAATGTAATTGAAATTTATGAATTATGAAAAAGAGCATGTGAAGAAAGTCATACAAATTGCATGGCCGGCAGTGTTGGAATCCTTTTTTGTCGCCTTTGTGGGATTAGTGGATTCCCTGATGGTGAGTTCTCTCGGATCCGAAGCAGTGGCTTCGGTGGGGCTGACCACGCAGCCTAAATTTGTGGGATTGGCCATGTTTTTTGCGGTGAATGTATCCTTATCTGCCCTGGTGGCCCGACGAAAGGGTGAGAATAACCGGGAGGGTGCCAATCGTATCTTTTTGACGGCTTTGTGCTTTGTGATATTGGCGGCAATCATGATTAGTGTGTTGTTGGTGGTATTTGCAAGTCCCATTATGGAGCTTTGCGGTTCGGAGCCTGAGACCCATCAGGGAGCGGTGGAGTATTACCGTATCATTATGGGTGGTATGATATTTAACTGTATTCAGATGGGCATTAATTCGGCTCAGAGGGGCTGTGGTAATACAAAAATCACCATGCGTACAAATCTTGTGTCAAATACGGTGAATGTGATTTTTAACTATCTGCTGATCGGTGGACATTTCGGCTTCCCGGCGTTAGGAATCAAAGGCGCGGCATTGGCTACAGTACTGGGTACTGTAGTGGCATGTGTGATGAGTATTTTGTCCGTTTGCGGAAAAGATACCTTTGTCAGCTTTGTATATATTGCGAAAGAAAAGATTAAACCTACTTTCAGTGCATTTGGAAATATTGTGAAAGTGGGATACAGTGTATTTGCGGAACAACTGCTTCTTCGAGTGGGATTTATGGCTACGGCTTTGATGGCGGCGAAGCAGGGAACGGATGCCATGGCAGCCCATCAGGTGGGTATGAATATTATGGGACTATCCTTTTCCTTCGGTGACGGTCTTCAGGCTACTGCAGTGGCACTGATAGGATACAGTTTGGGCGCCAGGGACCCGGAGCTTGCGAAGAAATACGGTAGTATCTGCCGATATATCGGCGGGTGTATTTCTGTGGTGCTGGCAGTGCTGTATTTTGTGGGCGGCGGATTGCTTTACAGCTTGTTCTTTAAAGAGGAAGTTATCATAGCTTATGGTGTGGATATCATGAGGGTAATCGGTCTTATTGTGGTATTGCAGATTTCCCAGGTAATCTATATGGGATGCTTAAGAGGTGCAGGAGATACCTTGTTTACTGCTATTGTATCCACCATCAGTGTAACCATTATGCGTACCGCAGGTTCTTTCTTTTTCTGTTATGTAATGGGATGGGGCATCGTCGGTATCTGGATGGGTGTGGTGGCAGACCAGGTGACCCGACTGGTATTGGCCTCCGCCCGGTTTAAACGGGGTAAGTGGATGAGTATAAAGATATAGCAGCGATTTTGCGAATAGGGATTTTAATCGTCTGGTATATAGTTAAAGGAGTATAGAATGAAGGAATTTTATTCCAGAACAGCCATGCTGTTAGGGGAAGAAGCTATAGAGAAGTTACAACAGTCAAGAGTGGCAGTATTTGGTATCGGAGGCGTAGGCGGTTATGTGGTGGAAGCACTGGTGCGTGCCGGTATCGGAGCTATCGATATCATTGATAATGATGAGGTGTGTGAATCGAACCTGAACCGTCAGATTATCGCTACAAGAGCAACCTTGGAGATGGCTAAGACAGACGCCATGGAAGCGCGTATCCATGACATCAATCCCGAGTGTAAAGTAAAGAAATATCAGTGCTTTTACCTGCCGGAAACTGCAGGGCAGTTCGATTTTAAGCACTATTCCTATGTGGTGGATGCTATTGATACGGTGACCGGCAAAATACAATTGGTAATGCAGGCGGAAGAGGCCAAGGTCCCGATTATTAGTAGTATGGGCACAGGCAACAAGCTGAATCCTATGCAGCTGGAGGTGACAGATATTTACAAAACCTCTGTATGCCCGTTGGCAAAGGTGATGCGCAGGGAATTAAAACAGAGAGGAATCAAGAAATTAAAGGTGGTATATTCCAAGGAGGAGCCACGAACTCCCATAGCGCTATACAAAGAAGCTGTGACAAATGAAAAACGCAGAGCCACCCCGGGCTCCGTATCCTTTGTGCCATCCGTGGCGGGGCTTATTATAGCGTCTGAAGTGATAAAGGATTTGACCGGAGTGTAGCATGGAGACGGCAATTGACAGTAAATATTTTAAGCAGGCAGAGGATATTTTGTACGGTGAACTATCAGTGGTGCTGGACATAGAACGTGACAGGGTGAGTCAATATATTGAGGCTCAGTTGGCATAGTATTGGGTAAAGGGTTTTCGGGTTGAGACAATTAAAGTCTTAATCTGAAAACCTGTTTTAGTTTGAAGAAATATGATATGAAAAAATAACGAAAAAATCCATTCAAGGATTGCCGAAAATCCAAAGAACAGTTATACTAAAATAGAAACGGTCGTTTTTTGAAGATGGGGAAATGAAAATGACGAAAAAGTGCAAAAGATTAGTGGTTTTATTGGCGTGTGCAGCTATCGGATGTGTGCTGTCGGGATGTGGTAGTAAGGAGAGTATTACCCAGGCCATGACGAAGATTAGTGAGCTGAATTATCAGGAAGCTTTGGAACTGTTTGAGACAGCAGAGGAAGCGGGCGAAAACGAGAAGTTGATTGCCAGAGGCAGAGGAATTGCCTATATGGGCATGACCCGCTATGATGAAGCGGAAGAATGGTTTCTGAAGGCTTTGGATTGCAGTGATGGGATTGTGGAGGATATGGATTATGATATTAATCTGTATCTGGCAGCCGTATATACCAAGCAGGAGAAGTACGCTAAAGCAGAAGAGATATATGATGCGATTTTGGCATTGGAGCCTAAGGAAGATAGTGTGAAGTTTTTGCGGGGGATTGCCCGCTTGAAATTGAATAAGTATGAAGAAGCCAAGGCTGATATGGACCAGGTGATTGCCAAAAATCCCAAGAACTATGAACAAATCATTGAGATATATGAAGCCATGGAAGCTGCCGGACATAAGGATGGCGGACAGGGATATCTGACGGAAGCTTTGCAGAATTATGAGGACCAGATGAGCGACTATACCAAGGGACGTATGTATTTTTATATGGGCGAGTATCAAAAGGCCTATGTAGCTTTGGATAATGCGAAAAAAGAAGGTGGAGTGGAAGCTTATTTGTATCTGGGAATGGCTTATGAAGCTACCGGCGATTATAACTATGCTTCCAGCGTATACAATTCTTATCTGGCGAAAGAAGGGGATGATGCCCGGATTTACAATCAATTGGGGTTGTGCGAGATGAAGAAGGGTGAATACACCACTGCCCTGAACGCGTTTCAGTCCGGATTAAAGATAGAAGGAAATACCATGATGCAGTCCCTGCTTTATAATGAGATTGCAGCTTACGAGTACTTGGGTGATTTTGAGCAGGCCAAGGTGCTTATGAACAAGTATTTGAGCAAGTATCCGGATGATGAAAAGGCGCAACGCGAGGCGGGATTTTTGTCTACCCGATAAGGGGTAATTTCTTGGACGGAAAGCATTGACAAAGCAATAAGCTTTTACTATAATATGGAACGATAATGCGAAAAATCAAAGATTTTTCACTTCCTATTGGGGCAGTATCACAAGCACGGCTTGTGATATGCACGGGTATAAAATAGAAAAGGATGGGCAAAGCATGATTAACAAATTAGTAGAAAAGATCAAAAAAACCAATGCACCGATAGTAGTAGGTCTGGATCCGATGATGAAGTTTATTCCGGAACACATTAAAACTAAGGCGTTTGCAGAGTTTGGCGAGACCTTGGAAGGTGCCGCAGAAGCTATCTGGCAGTACAATAAGGGATTGGTAGATGCGATTTATGATTTGATACCTGCAGTAAAGCCTCAGATTGCTATGTATGAGCAGTTCGGTATTCCCGGATTGGTAGCTTTCAAGAAGACTGTGGATTACTGTAAGAGCAAAGGTCTGGTGGTAATCGGCGATGTGAAGCGTGGCGATATCGGTTCTACCTCGGAAGCTTATGCAGTAGGACACTTGGGTAAGGTTCAGGTAGGCAGCAATTCTTTCTACGGATTTGATGAGGACTTTGTAACCATTAATCCATATATGGGAGCGGACAGTGTGCTTCCTTTTGTAAAGGTATGTAAGGAAGAAAAGAAAGGTCTTTTCATCTTAGTAAAGACTTCTAATCCCAGTAGCGGAGACTTCCAGGACAGATTGATTGACGGTAAGCCCCTGTATGAGCATGTGGGTGAAAAGGTGGCTGAATGGGGTGCGGATCATATGGGAGATTCCTACAGCTACATCGGTGCCGTAGTAGGAGCTACATATCCGGAACAGGGTAAAATCTTACGTAAGGTAATGCCCAAGTCCTTTATTCTGGTGCCAGGTTATGGTGCACAGGGCGGTAAAGGTGCTGATTTGGTACATTTCTTTGATGAAGATGGTCTGGGTGCTATCGTAAACTCTTCCAGAGGAATCATTGCGGCTTATCAGCAGGAGAAGTACGCTTCTTATGGTGATACCGGCTATGCAGATGCGGCGAGAGCAGCAGTACTGGATATGAGAGAGGATATTGCCGGAGCATTGTGTAAGTAAATAGAAATAATAAACCGTAGCATTCTTGCATGGGAAGGCTGCGGTTTTTTAAATAGGGAGAAGGATATGAAAAAGATTTACAGCAGTTTTGTATTTGGGGATATGTGCGCAGTATATCTGTTGGATACGGATACGCAGATTTGCGGTGTTACATTGGTACCACTGGGGTATGAGAATCAGCTGGATTTAGAGGGCTGGTGGAATATAGAACCCACAGTACAGGTGAAGTTTGTGGGGGAACCTTATCCGGATGGCTTTATTCACGGTCATTCCATGAAGAATAGTCTGATGTTGGGTGAGATTAAGTTTAAGGAGCAGTTGGTTGAGGGGGAGAATCCCTTGAGAATTACAACTATTTCCGAGGGAAATGGTATAGAGACCAGGCATATTCTGGAGTATGTACCGGGTGGCTTATCTCTGACCATGTATTCACAAGTGATTTCCCATCGGGAGGAAGTGGCAGAGCTGGAGCTTTTCACATCTTACAATCTTTGTGCTTTTTCTTCCCTGGGTGGAGGGCTACGGATGGAGGATTATGTGCTGCACCGTATGCTGAGTAAGTGGAGCATGGAAGGCAAGCTTCAAAGTGAGGAGTTCCTGGATCTGCATTTAGAGCCTGCGTGGCTTCGTATCGGTGCCAATAGTGTACGTTTCGGACAGGTGGGTTCCATGCCTGTGCGCCGCTATTTCCCCTGGATGATAGTCGAGGATAAGAAGTTTCATTATAGTATCGGTATTCAACTTTCGCATCCTGCCAGCTGGCAAATGGAGGTCTATAATAAGGACGAGAGGATTGCTTTGTCAGGAGGATTAGCAGACAGAGAGTTTGGTCATTGGACCAAGAAATTGGTGAAGGGAGAGGTGTTTGAATCTCCTAAGGCCACGTTAACAGTGGCAAAGGAAGATGTGGAGGGTATCAGTTATCGTCTTACCTCTGCCCAGTGGCCCAATCTGGAGCGGGTTCCGGAGGTGGAGAAGAGTCTTCCCATCATCTTTAATGAATATTGTACTACCTGGGGCAATCCTTCCGAGGAAAATATGTTGAAAATCATTGATGCGCTGAAGGGGCGAGGCATTCAGTACTGTGTTATTGATGCAGGCTGGCATGTAAAGGATGGCAATGACTGGTCCGATATCGGTGACTGGATAACCAATGAAAAGCTGTTCCCCAAGGGATTAAAGTATATAGCAGATAAGATTAAGGAGGCAGGAATGCTTCCCGGGATATGGTATGAGATGGAAGTGGTTGGTAAGGATTCGGAGGTGTTTAAGCAACCGGAGTATTTGCTTCACAGAGACGGTTATCCCTTGCAGACCTGTTTCAGACGTTTTCTGGATATGCGAAAAGATAGTGTGCAGGAATATCTGGAAGAAAGAGTGATTCATCAGTTGGAGGAATGGGGCTTTGATTATCTGAAGGTGGATTATAATGATAATATCGGTATCGGCTGTGACGGTGCAGAGTCCCTTGGCGAAGGCCTTCGTCAGAATATGATGGCTTCTCAGGGCTTCTGGCGTAAGTTAGGCAAGAGACTTCCTAACCTGGTCATCGAGAACTGTTCTTCCGGTGGACATCGATTAGAGCCTTCTATGCAGGCTTTGGCAAGTATGGCATCCTTCTCCGATGCCCACGAATGGAAGGCTATACCGGTGATTGCAGCCAATGTGACAAGAGCTATATTGCCTGCACAGAGCCAAATCTGGGCGGTGCTTCGAAAGGATGACGACAGTAAGCGCCTTCATTACTCACTGGCATGTACATTCTTGGGAAGAATGTGCCTTTCCGGCGATATTTATGACCTGTCGGAAGAACAGTGGGGAGTCGTAGAGAAGGCTATGAACTTGTATAAGAGGAGTGCCGTGGTGATAAAGTCCGGTCGTTCCTTCCGTTTTGGGCCTCATGTAAAGAGTTATAATCATTTGCAGGGTTGGCAGGCAGTATGCCGAAAGAGTGAGGATGGTACTCAGATGTTGGTAGTGCTGCACAGCTTTGAAAACTGTGGCGAATGTGTGACTGTTGATTTGCCGGCGGATGAAGCAGAAGGCTGGAAGCTGTCTGAAGTATTCGGCAGAGAGAACTTGCAGGTGGATGTACAAAACAATCAGCTTAGCGTGCAGGGCTTAGAAGAGTACGATGGGGTGGTTGGTCTGCTTACTTGTTAATATGTGTATTTTGGGTCCAAGGATTCCGTGAAAGGGGATTCTTGGACTTTATTTTAGGGAAAGAGAGTACGAAAGCCATGGATTGTTGTGGGGGGAGAAAATAAACTGAAAAAAACATGTAAACACTTCCAAATATACTACACAAAAAATGGTAAAAAAGTTAAATTCTGCATAACTCACAAAAACGAAAACAACTTAATCGATTTCGACTTTCGTAAAATTGAACATATTTCACAGAAATTAAAAAAGTGAAATTATGCTATTTACACAAAAGGTGTTAATGTGTTAAGCTTAGTTTCGAAAAGGAGGTATTTACTGTGAAAGGTAAAACGATTGGGAAAATTAAAGCAGCAGCGTTGTCGGTTGCGATGTGCTTACAGCTTGCAGTTCCTTCAGTGGATGTAGAAGCAGCACAAACATTCTATGACAACAAAACGGGTTACGAAGATGGTTTTGACTACGAGCTTTGGAAAGATTACGGGAGCACAAGCATGACCATCAAAGGTGGTGGAAATTTCGAATGTTGGTGGGAGAACATTGGAAATGTCCTTTTTAGAAAAGGTAAAAAATTCGACTGCACACAGACATATCAGCAGATCGGAAACATGACAATCAATTTTGGTGTTGATTATCAGCCGAACGGAAACTCTTACTTATGCGTTTATGGTTGGACCAGAAATCCTCTCGTAGAGTACTACATCGTAGAGAGCTGGGGTTCTTGGCGTCCACCAGGAGCAAACTCAAAGGGACAGATTACAGTAGATGGCGGTACATATGATGTATATGAAACCACTCGTGTAAATCAGCCTTCCATCGATGGAAATACTACCTTCCAGCAGTACTGGAGTGTACGTACTTCCAAGAGAAACAGCGGTACCATTTCCGTATCTCAGCATTTCCAGGCATGGGAAAGAATGGGTATGAAGATGGGTAACATCTACGAAGTAGCTTTCAATGTTGAAGGTTATCAGAGTAGCGGTTGGGCAGATGTTTACAAGAATGAATTAAGCATCGGCGGTAATATCAGCTCAGGCGGTAACAACGGTGGTTCAGGTTCAGGCGATAATAGCAACAGTGCCGCTCCCGGTACTGCACAGGGAACCAGAATCGAATGCGAAGACATGACAATTTCAGGTCAGTATGCAGGAACAATTTCTTCTCCTTTCAATGGAGTTGCATTGTATGCAAATGACGAATCTGTATCTTATACACAGAACTTCACCAGCGGAACCCACGATTTTACTTTAAGTGGTGCATCCAACGGTGACAATCTGGCAAGCGTAGATCTTTATATCGGCGGCCAGAACAAGGGTACCTTCTATTATGGTGATGCAAACCATGCAGAATACACCATCAAGAATGTATCTCACGGAACCGGTAACCAGAAGATCGAATTAAAGGTATCCGGCGATGATGGTACCTGGGATTTATATGCGGATGCATTGATTATCAGCGGCAATGGCGTTGGTGGTAACAGTGGCAGCCAGGGCGGCAACAGCGGTAATCAGGGTGGAAATACCGGCAACCAGGGCGGCAATACTTCAGGCGGAACCACTGCAAGCGGTGCAGTAATTGAATGTGAAGACATGACCAAGAGCGGTCAGTACACCGGAAATGTATCAAATCCTTTCAACGGTGTGGCATTATATGCAAACGATGACTGTGTATCCTTTACCCAGAACTTTACCGGTACATCAAGTGACTTCACCTTAACAGGTGCTTCTAACGGCGATAACATGGCTAGAGTAGATCTGTTCATCGGCGGTCAGAACAAGGGAACCTTCTACTATGGTGATGCAAATGTAGCAAACTACACTATCGAAGGCGTAACTCACGGAACCGGCAACCAGAAGGTTGAATTAAAGGTAACTGCAGATGATGGTTCTTGGGATGCTTACATCGACAAGCTTACCATCGGCGGTCAGACAGCAGGTGGCAACACTTCAGGTGGCAATAACAGTGGTAACACTGATAACAACGGTGGAAATACCGACAACAACAATAACAACAATAATAACACCGGAAACAATAATGGTGGTGCTGTTTCTAACAACAGCAGCATGGAATGTGAAGAAATGACCAAGAGCGGTCAGTACACCGGTAATGTATCTTCACCTTTCAACGGAGTTGCATTATATGCAAACGATGATTCTGTATCTTATACACAGAACTTTGCAAGCGGAACTCATGACTTTACTTTAAGAGGAGCTTCCAACGGCGATAACATGGCTAGAGTAGACCTCTTTATCGGTGGCGAAAACAAGGGTACCTTCTACTATGGTGATGCAAATGTAGCAGAATACACCATCGAGAACGTATCTCACAAGACCGGCAACCAGAAGGTTGAATTAAAGGTAACTGCAGATGATGGTTCTTGGGATGCATTTATTGATACTTTGATTATCAGTGCAGCAGGAACCGCAGGTGCAGGCAGCAACTCCGGTAACAGCGGAAGCAATAATAACAATAACAACAATACCAAGCCCTCCGGCAAGATGGTAGCGTTGACCTTTGATGATGGCCCTTCCACCACAACTCCTTATGTATTGGATGTGTTGGAAAGATATAATGCGAAGGCAACCTTCTTCCTTATCGGCCAGAATGTAAACAGTGATACTGCATCAATTATGCAGCGTCAGGTTAACATGGGTTGTGAATTAGCGAACCACTCTTATACACACCAGGATATGAGCGGCATGAGCGCAAACGATGTCAAGAATCAGATTCAGTGGACATCTTCAGCCATCAAGAACACCGTAGGTGTGGATGTGAAGTTCTTCAGAGCACCTTATCTGTCAACCAGCAATACCATGTTCCAGAATGTAGGTTTATCTTTTATCCAGGGTATCGATACCAAGGATTATGATAGCAATACTTCTGTAAACCAGAGAGTAAACAATGTTCTGAATAATGTTTCAGATGGTTCCATCATCCTGATGCATGATTTCCAGGGCAATAATGCAACTGTAGAAGCATTGCCTCAGATTATCGAAGGTTTACAGAGACAGGGCTATACACTTGTAACCGTAAGCGAATTGTTTGAGTACAAGGGAATCAACCCTAACCAGAGCTACAAGGTATGGTCTAATGTATACAACTAAATAGCTTGATACTACGGGTCATTTGTAGAATACTCTTTGACCATTAGTTTCATTCCCACCCCCTGCTCTAACTCCCTATATGAGCAGGGGGAATTTTTCGCGAAAAATGAAGCCGTGCTGTCCGGTGCCTAAAGTGCTCGTCGGATGCTTGCATACGAAAGATCGCCTTTAGACACCGGACAATAGGGCGAAGCCCGCGACCGAGATGAAGCGAGCAAGCTTGTTTGCGAGTGGAATCGAGGTGCCACGGCACAAGAAGGAGGTGCCACGGCAATACAAGAATATACATGAAGTCAACAATAAACTACATTTACTCTTGCGTCCCTTCCGATTAGAATAAAGACGTAAAATAAGAGAATGAAATAGTATATGAGGGCATGCGAAGGAGGATTTGTATGGAAACACAGAAAAGGTCCAAGATGGCCTGGCTCTGGGAAAATATGAAGGGTTATCGGGCGATTTACTTCATAGGTATTTTGGGAACCATTGTTTACAATGTAATGCAATTGACGGTTCCGTATTTTACGCAGATGATTATTGATATCTTTTTAACCGGTGATGAGGCAGCGGCCAATCTGGTGAATAAAAGGGATTTATTTTTCCAGCTGATTATTGCCATGGTTGGGTTGACATTTTTAAGAACCCTGATTGTTTACCTGGTGTGTATGGATGTGGAGCACGTATCACAGAAGGTATTGTACCGTATCAGAACCCATCTGTTTGATAAGATTGAACGTCAGGATATGTCCTTTTACAATACCTATCGTACCGGCGATTTAATGACTCGTGTAACCGGTGACCTGGATGCGGTAAGACATATGATTGCATGGGTACTTCGAAGCATTGTAGAATCCTTCTCGCTGCTTCTTGCTACAACCGTTTATTTTTTCTATATGGATTGGCGGCTGGCATTGGCGATTCTGGCCATTGCACCTTTTATAATGGTTGTCATTGTGAAGTTTAGAAACAAGGTGGCGCCCAGACATAAAGAGTTGCGTGCGAAGCTGTCTCTTTTGAATACCGCAGCGCAGGAAAATATTTCCGGTAACCGTGTGGTAAAAGCATTTGCAAGAGAAGATTACGAAATCAAGAAATTTGATGAGTGCAGTGTAGATTTTTCGCAGACCAATAAGAAGACAGCTTTAACATGGATTAGCTATTTCCCTTATATTGAAACCTTTGCAAATCTGATGCCCATCGTATTATTGGTTGTTGGTGGTTTGTTTATTATGAATGGTCAGCTGACTATGGGCGAATATGTAGCTTTCTCAAGTTTGATTTGGGCGGTACAGAACCCCATGCGTATGCTGGGTAATATTATGAATGAATTCCAGAGATTCTCAGCAGCATCTGAAAAGGTTATGGAAATTTATTATTCCGAACCGAAGATTGTGGATAAGCCGGAAGCACTGGATTTGCCGCAAAGATTTAGAGGTAAAGTGGAGTTTAAGAACGTAAGCTTCCAGTATGAGGACGGTAATATGCCGGTACTTCACAATATTTCTTTTGTGGCAAATCCCGGTGAAACAATAGCAATCATGGGAGAAACCGGATGCGGTAAGACTTCTTTGATACAGTTGATTCCCAGATTTTATGAGCCTACCGAGGGTGAGGTGTTGGTGGATGATATCAATGTAAATGATATGAAACTGACGCAGCTTCGTAAAAACATCGGTCTGGCTACCCAGGATGTTCTTCTTTACTCTGATACCATTGATGGCAATATTGCCTATGGTGACAGCAGTCTGACTAAGGAAGAGGTAGAAAAGTTTGCAAAGTATTCTGCAGCAGCCAAATTCATTACAAAGATGCCGGAAGGCTATGATACCATCGTTGGAGAACGAGGCGTAGGTTTGTCCGGTGGACAGAAGCAGCGTATTTCCCTGGCAAGAGCCTTGGCAGTAAAGCCTGCCATTCTTATCCTGGATGATACCACTTCAGCGGTAGATATGGAGACAGAGAAGCAGATTCAGCATTCTTTAAATGAACTGGATTTCCCTTGTACCAAGATTATTATCGCACAGAGAATTTCTACTACCAAATTTGCAGATAAGATATTAATCATACAGGATGGCCGGATTTCAGAGTCCGGTACCCATGAGGAATTAGTGGCGCAGAAGGGCTATTATCATAGTCTGGTGCAGCTGCAGACAGGAGAGGAGGTATAATTATGGCTAGAAGAAATACGTACAGAGAAGACGAAGTCTTAGAAACACCATTTGACTACCACCACCTCCTGAGGGCATTTGTTTATATTAAGAAGTACCTGGGACTTATGATTTTTGCGTTGATTTTAAGCGCTATCGGTGGTATTACCGGTTTGTATGGACCCAAGATTACCCGAAAGGCATTGGATGTGGCAATTCCTCAGGGCGATAAGACAATGCTCTTTACGCTGGTGGGACTTTTGTGCGGTACCTTTATTTTAAGTATTATATTTACCACCATCCGTTCCAGAATCATGATTAATGTGAGCCAAAATATTATTTACGATATCAGAAAGGATATCTTTGAACATTTGCAGAAGCTTCCTTTCCAGTATTATGATGACAGACCTCACGGCAAGATTCTGATACGTGTGGTAAACTATGTAAACTCTGTTTCCGATATGCTTTCCAATGGATTGATTAACGTGGTATTGGAAATCATGAACCTGGTTTTTATCGTTATCTTTATGTTTTCGGAGGATGTGAAGCTATCTTTGGTAGTGTTGGCCGGTGTGCCTATTTTGGCTATTTTCATGTTTTGGATTAAGGAAAAGCAGAGAAAGGCCTGGCAGCAGGTTTCTAATAAAAACTCTAATCTGAACGCATATCTTCAGGAGAATATTGTAGGTGCCAGAATCACCCAGATGTTTGCACGTGAGGAAGAGAATGCAGAAACCTTTGCAGAACTTTGCGACCGTTGCCGGACCACTTGGTTTAAGGCAGTAATGTATAGTAATACAGTATGGCCGGGTATTGACAACATCTCTGTGTGGGTAAGAGCCGCAGTATTTATTGTAGGTTTGATTTTCATGGGCCAGGGTCAGGTGAGTCTGGGTGTGATTGTTGCAATTACTTCCTATGCGGCACGTTTCTGGCAGCCCATTATGAACTTAGGTAATATCTTTAACAACTTTATCAATAATATTGCATATCTGGAGCGTATTTTTGAAACCCTGGATGAGCCTGTAACCGTGTGTGATGCAGAAGGTGCGGTGGAAATGCCTGAAATCAAAGGCGATGTAACCTTTGAAAATGTAACCTTTGCATACGAAGAAGGCAAGGATGTACTTAAAAATGTATCCTTTGAAGTAAAGGCAGGTGAAAGCGTAGCTTTGGTAGGACCTACCGGTGCGGGTAAGAGTACTATCGTAAACCTGATTTCCAGATTCTACAATGTGGGTCAGGGACGAGTGCTTATCGACGGACAGGATATTGCTAATGTGCAGCTGCATACCCTGCGTTCCCAAATGGGTATCATGCTTCAGGACAGCTTTATTTTCTCCGGTACCATTGAGGACAATATCCGCTATGGAAAATTAGATGCAACAACGGAGGAGATTATTAAGGCAAGTAAGACTGTATGTGCAGATGACTTTATCAATCGCTTTACGGATGGATATCAGACGGAGGTAAAGGAGCGAGGTTCCTTGCTTTCACAGGGACAGAAGCAGCTTATCTCTTTTGCAAGAACCTTGCTTTCCAATCCGGCCATTTTGGTGTTGGATGAAGCAACCTCCAGTATCGATGTACAGACGGAAAAAGCGTTGCAGCAGGGCTTGAACGCCATGCTTCAGGGCAGAACTTCCTTCATCATCGCCCACAGACTTTCTACCATTAAGAACTGTGACAAGATTATGTATGTGGATCAGGGCGGTATCGTGGAATGTGGCAGCCATGACGAATTGATTGCGAAAAAGGGATATTATTATAAACTGTATACAGCGCAGATGGATGATATTGCGTAAGAAGAATGACGGGGGCAGCGTGGCTAATGTCATTTAGATAAGAACGTTATACAAAACACTTCCTAAAGAGGTTAGTAAATTTTCAGTTTGCTAACCTCTTTTCTTTGTATGGCAATCTTTTAATAAACCACCTGCTATGCAGGTGAGACAACAGTCGCTTTAGCTTACAGTAAAAAACCTCCAATGTTATACTTAGTACAGGTTCGCCAACCGTACTAAAACAAAGGAGGTATCCAAAATGGATAGTAATAGTTTATCACATACGAAATGGAATTGTAAGTATCATATTGTATTTGCACCGAAATTCAGAAGAAAAGTAATATATGGACAATTAAGACAAGACGTTGTGAATATTCTGAGTGCGTTGTGTAAAAGAAAAGGTGTAAAAATAGTAGAAGCAAAAGTATGTCCGGATCATATACACATGTTGGTGGAGATACCGCCAAGTATAAGTGTATCGAGTTTTGTGGGATATCTGAAAGGCAAGAGTACACTAATGATATTTGAAAGGCATGCAAATCTGAAATACAAATATGGCAATAGGCATTTCTGGTGTAGAGGATACTATGTTGATACAGTAGGCAAGAATGCGAATAAGATTACAGAGTATATTCAGAATCAACTAAAAGAAGATTTGGAATATGACCAAATGACACTAAAAGAGTATATAGACCCGTTTACGGGTGAGCCGGTAAAGCAAAAGAAGTAAAGAGAGCCTAAGAGGCTCCCTAAGTAAATGATGTTGCGGCTGGCGAGCCATTCGATGAGTCTTTAGACTCCAGTGCCGGTAACAAGCCCTTATAGGGCGTGAGCAAACCACCGGCTAAGCCGGTGGTTCTGATTGGGGATGTATCTTGTGTTGATGCATTGACGAATTTACGTTTTTATTATTTATGCAACCCTGCGATGTCGATTTTGGCGGAGTATTTTCTGCAGGAAACAAAAAAGTCAGAAAGGCAATTGTGTTTTAAAGTTTTTAGAGTTGCATTACCTCGTTAAATTTTATTTTAGCCTGTTCATATCCCTGATCAGCAGCCTTTTTTAGTAAATTTCCTAAAATAGGAGTATCATAGTAGAAATTAATGGCTAAATGAAAAGTGCCGCGTGCATAGTTAATATTATTTAGCTCCTTTAGCATGGATTCGGCATTCCTTAATTGGGAGGATGCTTTTTTTCGAAGTTCTTTGGGGATGTTGCTAAGTGATATAGAGCCTTGTTTAACTAATTCGAAAAGTGTTTCCTTATTTGTACAATCTTTCGGGCAAATATTATTTTTCCATAGAAAATCACAAATATAGTGAATTGCGAGAGTATCCATTGCCCAATAGTTTTTCATGTCGGCAGCTTGTTGAAGCATATGCATTGGATTCAAATGAATAAATGTTTCTTCCTTCTGTAAAGCATTACGTATTTCAAGGTATTTGGGTTGATAATAGAAATCATATAAGTTGTTAAATGCATATACCCAATCATTACAACATGCAGCATAGTTTTGTTTAATAAATAACAAATAGTGTTTAATACATGCTTTTTGTTCACAAACGCTGAGACTACTAAAAGTTTTTTTGGAAAAAAGTATTTTATCGCCAGCGGACTTTTCTATTAAACCAAGATTGCTCAATGCAGGAGGATAATTACCGCATTTTTTAAAAAGACGAATTGCTTCTTTGAGGTTGTCAGTTTTGGATGTGATTCGTCCGGTTTGATACATATAACCTAGTGACCAGCATGCAGCTACAATTAAATTAGGTTTTTGAGTACAAAAAGTATAGTAATATGCTGCTTTGTAAAAATCTTTTTGGATTTCTATTGCATGTTCCTTTTGTCCGGCGTAAAACGTACTTCCATAATAATAGATATTTGCGAGTGCATAAGCACAGTAAGCATTTTTCGTGAAATATCTTTTCAATGCATAAAATTTGTCAATACTTCTATCACCATAGCATTCAATATGAGACATATAAAAGTCCATTTGATTTTGTAGTGATGATATAGGTTTTTGTTCACATTGTTTATAGAGCTGATTGATGATAATATTGCTTAGTTGTTCTATGGAAGTCAAAGCTTCATTCTGATGAATTAGTGTTCCCAGTTTGTGCGTGAGTACTTCCAGATATTTAGGTAAAAGGATGAGGTTGTTTATATTAGTTGAGCTATTAAGCTCAACCTTGTCATAGTGATACATAAGGATATAGTAAATAAGAACGATATGAAGCGTTTCTTTATAGAGAGGGCGATTGCTATCCGTCAGATAGGTTTCGCGCCAGTATTTAGGAATGGCTTTTTCGTTGTTTTTGTGCATAGCAGTATTAATGTCTGTCCGTAAAGTGTCACTATTAATCTGATTTGATTTAATGGAGGGGTATGTGGCGTCGATATCATTGGTGTCATTAAAAAGTTTCTTATAAAATTCCTTCGAGATAGGACTCTTCACAAATTGACTGTGATTATGTGAGGATAATAATATGTTAATATTTAAGGTTAATTCTGAAAAAAAGTGATTATCAGGATGTTTTGAAAAATTGAATAATAAGTTATAAAACACTACTTGGCTGTTAAAAATGATGGGTTTTAGGGCGTTATAGATTTGTAATATTGGTGTTTCCATGACGAAAATCCTCCTTGTGTTGTTTAAATTATCGTAACATAAAAGATAAAAAAGTTACAATAATATTATTAACTTTTTAAAAAGCTAATAAAGTTAATTGGACATAATAATATGAGAGCTACATCCTTTGTGATATAAAGATGTTAGGGGGAGTTTTACTTTGTTGAGTTTATACAAAGGAGGGGCAATATGATAAATACAATGGGAAAGTCAGAATACATAAAGGAACATATTATTTGGAGCTTAATTTTGTATATTTGGTGCAGACAATTGTTATTTCGATGTGTTCCAGGGTGCACATATTTTGAGTCTCTGCTCGTACTTGTCCTTATCGAGATAGTAGTTGTGGGGTTGGGCATTGTTTTATCGTGGAAAAGGGGGAGAAATTATGTCAATCTTGTAGAGAATCTAATCCTATCATGGAGTATGTATGTGGTTATAGCTTATATAAATGTGTTTCAATATCGGATGCTTGTGATAGGTGTTTTGGCATTGGTGATTTCTGTTTTTATGACTATCGCAGTTCTTTTTCGAAAGATTAGAAGAATGGATAAGAGACAATTGATTATTAGGAATCGTATTCGTAAGGTGGTTAGTCTTTGGAAACGGAATCTGGCGTTGGGGTCGTTGCTTTTGTTAATGCCCATAGGTTTCACTGTATTGTTTAGGGGGACTGTTTTGAATTCTAAGGTTGAGGTGGCAAAGGTTTATGGAGATGAACATTGCCTGGATGCTAATATTGATGTAATATGCGATATTGAACCAGAAAGATGGAGCAAATTGAATATACAACTGAAGTTAAATGTTTGTCAGAAAATAGTAAACTGTGAAGCCAGATATCTTGGGATATCGCATGAAATTAGTGTAGGTACAGCAGAATTGTTAGGAAAAACAATGGCATATTATAATGTTGATAAACACCAGATTGTTGTTGATATTGGATACTTAGAAACTTTGTCAGGGTATGATGTTTTAGAAAGCTTAATCCACGAAGTAACTCATGCTTACCAGTATGAGCTGGTTGATTTGTATTTAAAACTTGACGAAAAATCGAGGAATTTACTAATCTTTTATCCGACATCGCAGTACTTAAAAGAATTCTCAGATTATGAAAATGGCGATAAGGATTACATGCTTTACTATGGACAATTAACAGAGATAGATGCACGCAAAGCCGGAAGAGCAGAATCTCTTGAATATATAGAAAGAGTAGAAGAATATTTAGGTTTGATGGAGACGGCTCTGGACGAATAGCGTGGAACTCCTGTGAGAGTATAGTGATAGGAAGGTGATAAAGTGGATTTTCAAAGAAGTATAGATAGAATCTTATATCAATCAGATGATAATAGCGATGTCTTTTATCCTAGCATATGCGAAGATGATTTTGCAAATATGGCAATTGAATCTGCAGCGAACAGAAGCTATGTGATGTTTTTTATGTATTTTCGGAGTTTGGGAGAACAAGATTACTTAGATATTTATGTTTGGGATAATATGTTGCCAGAATGCTATAAACGTTTTGTGATTCAAGAAGGATATGCATTGTCAGAAGGTGATGAAGAAATATTTCTAGAGTATTTGCATCGTGGTGATATATTAGTGGAAGATGTTTCGTACAGATGTTGTGTCAGAAGAATTAGAAGGGAATATCCTGAGATTCATTTGCAAGATTATGCGGATTGGAGACAGACTTTATTACATGTATATTATACGCTTCATAGGACGGGACCGTACGAAATATTGTATAAGGCTAATCTGAATTTTCTGGCAGTTAGGTTGGAGAATATAAATGAATATAACCTAATTGGTAGTTCGCCCGAAAGAATATTGGGGGTTCAGTTAGGCATGCTTCGAGCAATGAACTCTTTATTCGGTTCAGAAACATTGGAAACTGTGGAGAATAGAGAATGGGCCGGTTATTTGTATGCAAGATATCATAATTTAATCCACGGGTCGGTGGTTAATAAGTATCAATGGAAATATCTTGTAGAGCAGGAAGAGTGCGGTAACATTGTAGAAAAACAAAAGTATTTGTTTTTGGGAAAGATAGCCTCCGACGAAGAGTACTATACATATTTGAAATATGCAGAACAGAAAGACGTAGTTGATAGCTATTATTCCCTTTTGCCAAAATTCCCAGAGGAAAGAGAGTTATATGAAAGTTTTGAAGTGTGCGATATGCTTGAGTGGTATATTGAGCATGAGTGGGGGATTGATAAGCGTTTGTGTGATAAAGTGAGCAGGTATCAAGACAAGTACTTTTATGAAACAAGTGAATATATTGTGTATATGCCTGCAAGTTTAAGAGAATTATTAAATGAAGCAGAAAACCAGCATAATTGTTTGTATCAATATGTATTAGACGCAGCTTGTGATGATGAGATATTTATTTTGTTTGTCAGAGAAAGAGGTAAAGAAAAGGATTCTTTGATTACGGTTGAGGTTCAAGATGGGATGATTAATCAGGCGTATAAAGCTTATAATCGTAATCCGAATGAAAAGGAACGAGGCTTTTTAGAAGAATATGCAGCAATAAAAAAACTAGTATTACCCACAAACATTTATTTTGATTGGTTTGATGTGGATGAAGATTGAGAAAGGAAGGTATTAATATGTTATTTGTGACAGGCGATACACATGGTGAAGAAGGGCGTTTTAAGTATATGAATTCAATTATTGATAGGACGTTGACTAAGAGGGATAAATTGATTGTTTGCGGTGATTGGGGATATATCAGTGATGACAGCTATCAGGAAAGACAATTTCTTAGATTTTTATTGGAAAAGCCTTATCAGATATTGTGGGTTGATGGCAATCATGAAAACTTCACATTAATTAATGAATATCCGGTTGAAGAATGGTGTGGGGGTAAGGTGCATGTGATTCGAAGGGACCGTGAAGGAAATCCTAAGATCATTCATTTGATGAGAGGTCAGGTATTTGAAGTGGAAGAAAAGAAAATTTTTACATTTGGAGGTGCGTATAGTATTGATAAATATATGCGCACACCTTATCGTAGCTGGTGGCCTCAGGAGATGCCTACGGATGAAGAAATGCAAGAAGCTGTTACAAATCTGGAAAAGTGTAATAATGAGGTGGATTACATTATTACTCATGCTGCACCTGAAGAGACTATGTGTATCTTCCATCCTAATCATCCGAAAGAGAAACCTTTGAATAATTTTCTGGAGTGGGTGAGGGAAAATGTGAAGTATAAACATTGGTACATGGGACATTTACACAGAGATGAGGATCTGTGGAGACATCAGACAATTATGTGGTTTCAACTGAGGAATATGGAAACGAACGAGGTAATGGGTGAATAATTAGAAAGGCGTATAAAATGACAGTACTATTTACGGCAGATTTGCATTTGGGGCATGAAAAAATACTGACAGTCAGGGATGTATTTCATAATATAGATGAGCATGATAATGTGCTTATAGATAAGTGGAATGCAAAAGTAAAAAAGAATGATGAAGTGTATATTTTGGGTGATTTGAGTTTTAGGTCTCCGCGTCATATTTCGTATTATTTGTCTCGTATGAAGGGGAGAAAGCATTTGATTGTAGGGAACCATGATGGCCACTGGATGCGCCATGTAGAGCAAATGAATGTATATTTTGAAAGTGTGGATTATCTCAAAACCATTAAGTTAGATAAAAAGCAAATTACCTTGTGCCATTATCCAATGTTGGAGTGGCCGGGAAGCAGATGTGTAGAAACAGAAACTTCCTATCTGATTCATGGTCATATTCACAGTGCAAAAGATTCGAAAGTATACGGTCATATTAAGGAATATCAGCCACACTCACTAAATGCGGGGGTTGATATTAACCACTATGAACCAGTTACATTTGAGGAGTTAAAGGAAAATAATGCATGTTGGTATGAGCGGAAATAGGACACTAAGGATGAAGCAAATGTTATTTTATTCTGGAGGCATAAATGAACAGAAATGCAGAGTTGTTTTTTGTGGCAGAAAATAAGGACGAGGTAGAAGTTGCAAATAAATATTTTGAAGGTCAACTGGAATTAAGCACCTATGATTATGACTTTATAGTAAGAATTGACGATGGGATAGAGGAGTTTGCAATAGCAAAGGTTGTTGAAGCTTATAAAATGACAAGAACGCCGGTTATTGCATCATGTATAGGTATTTATGTGGATGTATTGAATGGTTATCCCGGAGTACATGTAAGACACTTTCAGGAAACACTTGGTATTAGAGGCTTGCTAAAATTGTTGGAAAACGAAGAGAATCGGGAGTGTATTATTAGACAGTGTTTGGCATATTATGATGGAAATAATCAGCCTAAAGTATTTTGTGGAGAATATAAAGGGAATGTGGTAAGGGAATTTGAGGGGGATTTAGAAGCGTGTAATGGGTTGGGGTATATGTTTGTTCCGGAGCGGAAAGATAAGGTTTGGGCAGAACTGTCGGAAGATGAAAAGAACGAATATCTGAAAGAGAACCAAAGTAGATCGGCATGTATGCGCTTTAAGGAATGGTACATAGATTATTTAGCCTCGGAAGAGTATTACAAGTCAAAACGACTTGCAGAAAACTGGGAAAAAACATGCAACTACATCAGTGAGAATAAGATGATCCCCAATATCCCTTTTATAACGTGGATAAAGCCTATGAAACTGATTGATAGTAATGAGGAGAGTCTGATGTTTGAACTAATAGATGAAATGCTGGATGAAATTATGAGAGATATCGTGCGACATATCCGAAGGCGTTATGAACGAGTGATTTTAGATGCTTATAATCGTTGCACAGGGAGTAAGTGTTTGGCGATAGAAATAAAGTATTATTAGGTTGAGAAGGGAGTGATTTCATGAGAGTGTCGTTTGTGGATACACATACACATTATGCACATAAACGGTTTGATTCGGGACGAGATGAAATAGTTAATAGTCTGGTAGATGTGGATGTGTTGGCTGTGATAGAGGCAGCAATTGATTTTGAGAGTAATCTAAAAATGAAATTTATATGTGAAAAATATTCTCATGTATATATGGCAGTTGGATGTCATCCTAATTGTGTGGGAGAAATGGATGATTATAAGTACCAGAAAATCGTTGAACTAATGGGCTATAGCAAAGTAATTGCTATAGGTGAAACAGGATTGGATTATGCAAAAAACAAGAGTGAACAGCACATACAAATACAAAAGAAATGGTTTGAAAGATTTGTTTTGCTTGCAATTAATACTAATAAACCATTGATTATTCATGCGAGAGAATCATATGATGAACTGATAAAAATATTGCAAGGTTATGAACTGTCAGAGTGTCCCGGAGTAATTCATTGTTTTAGTGGGAATGAAAAGCAGGCAATAGAATTGATAGAGATGGGATTTTACATAGGAGTAAATGGAATGTTCACGAATATGGATATGGACTCAGATGTATGTCAAGCTTTAAAAATAATACCACTAGAGCGAGTATTGTTAGAGACAGATTCACCATATTTGCTTCCAAAGGGAGCTAAAGGGAAACGAAATACTTCTGCAAATCTTAAGTTTATAGTGGATAAACTGGCAGAGTTACGTGGCGAATCTTCGGAAAATATTAGTAGAGTAGTATTAGAAAATACAAAAAGAGTATTCACAAAGATAGGGCTGTAGGTAAATGGGATTAACTAAAATGGGAGGGGGTGAAATAAATAACAGTGAATCATGAAGATTATTATGTTAAAGATTCATACGATTATGGACAAAAGAATGAGAGACTGTTACAATAAAAGTGGTGTCCTACAATGTGTAAGGTGATATTTTGTTGAAGCGGTGGAATATAGAAGCGGAAGAATAAATATATCGAGATAATAATGGGAGATAGTGAATGAAGATTATAGTAGTAAGACATGGTGAGAGTACGTTAAATTCTAAGAATCTTATATGTGGTGTGACGAATGCTCGACTTTCATCAGTGGGATATAAACAAGCAATCCAACTTAAACAAGAATTGAAAAAATATGTAATAGATTATATTTATTGCTCACCGTTAATTAGGGCTAAGCAAACAACAGATATAATAAGTGAAGGTATGAATATTCCATATATTATTGATGAAAGGATTATGGAAAGAAATTATGGTGATTTTGAGGGGAAAGATTGCAATAATCCTAAATACATTGCGTTAAAATGGGAATTGGGTTATAAAATGCCAGGTAAAGAAGGGGAATCTATTTTTCATATGATTCAGCGAGTGTATAATTTTTTGGATGAGATTGTTTGTAAGCATCAGAAAAAAACAGTACTAGTTGTTTGTCATTGTGGAGTTTGTCGCATAATTAGTAGTTATTTTACAAATATGTTGATTAATGAATTTAAAGAGTATTATATAAACAATTGTGAGTATCAAATATTCGAAGTATAATGTTGTTCGGGAGTATAACAATGAGTGATGATTTATATATGGGATTTATATGGCCTTCTGCCCATTCTTTTAATAAGCAGGGAGAAATTGATAAAATAATAGGGAATTATGTTGAAGTTATTAGTAAGAAAGAGATACAACTTTACTCGTTTCAAGCGCTAAAGAATTTTATTTATCAAATATATTATAAAGAACCTTGGATTGGTAGTTTTAGCACACATTTTTGTGGAGTAAATGGAAAAGCAGGATTTTGTTATGATGAACTGCTTATTCTCACAGCATATGTATTCAAAGCTAGTGATTTGAAGATTGTTAATTTCATGAAAGATGTAATAAGAAATTATTGCAAAATGGAAAAACATTCTTTTCATACTACAGATAATACTCTAGAATTTACTTATGCTTATAATCTTTGTATGAATGACAATTCGATATTATTAATTAATACTACACAGTTGTTTTTGTTTGAAGATTTTAGCACACAGTTTCAAGAATATTTCGCAGATGTGTTGATGTCGAAGATTAACGATGAGTCGAAAATTGTGATTAATGATGTTCAGAAATGGCAGAATGAACAGTTATTGTTTTTGGAATGGAATAAAAACTTAGATGATATTTTTACCAATGAAGAATATTATGGGTGGTATATGGGGGTAAAAATCATTTCAAAAAGAGGATTAACTGTATTAATGGATAAAATGGAACAACTATATTAAGTTAACGGCTAGCAGATATTATGATTGCAAGCAAGTACATATTTATGAGACTAAGCTTAGATACAGTTAATTGAAGGGCAGTGAAAATGAAGAGCATTTTTTCTGTATGTTTAAACAACGAAGTAAAAAGAGGAAGAAATTTATGAAGGACTACATTGAGCACAAACTGATGCGATATTATGGAATGGAACTTTTGGATCTTAAAAGAATACACATGGGACATAATGAATGTTTTAGTGGAAATGGCAACAACGGTAGTTATTTTGTTAAAGTTTTTCCGATAATAGAGCATATGGGAGTAAGTAATGAGGTGAAGTATATTGAATTTTTGGCAGGAAATTTCTGTGTTCCGCAAATTGTTTATACAACAAAAAATGATCCTTTTGTGGTCGATGAAGAGGAAAAGAGAATTATACTGGTTGAGAAGTATGTGAGCGGCATTGTTTATGATTATAATGAGTGTCCTTCATTTGTGTTAAATGAGTCGGGAAAACTATTAGCTAATCTGCATAATGCTTCAAAAAAATTTGAGGGAAATAGAGTTTTGGATTATAGTTGGATAATTCAATATAGAAACGCAGAGGTCGATTGTATAAAACAGATGCTATCTTTAATTTCATTGAACGAGGATATTTTGTATGGTGAAAGAATTGCAACAGATTTGAATATCAAATTAAAGATGTGTGAGGAGACTCAAGATTATGTATTGATGTTTAAAACACTTGAATATGGTATGTCCCATGGAGATTATTGTTGTACACAATGGATAATAGATAAAGATCATATAAAGTGTGTTACAGATTTTGCTAATTGTGCAGAGATCCCATATGTTTGGGAGTTGTTTCGGTCATATCTACAATCATCGATAGAGTGTAAAGATGGATATGAAATAAATATAGAAACATTAGTCCAATATATTGAGAAGTATAATGATATCAGAAAATTATCACTGTATGATTTGCTAAAAATGCCATATATATATGTATGCTGGCTATCGGCAAGTACTTATGGCTATAAGCAATTTTTGGATAGTGGCAATAAGGAATATCTAGAAATGGCATTTTGGAGAACAAAGATATGTAAGACGGTTTTAGATAATGCACGAGAAATCGAAAAGAGAATTAGGGAGGTGTTCAAATGAATAGGAGAATAGTAATAGTTATACCGGCACGATATAATTCATCTAGACTTCCAGGGAAACCATTGATGGATATTTGTGGTCATACGATGCTTTGGTGGGTGTATAGTCAATGTAGGAAAATAAATGCAGTATCTTCAATTATTGTAGCAACTGATGATGAAAGAGTTGTTAAAGAATGTAACATAAATAAAATTCCCGTTTTACTAACGTCAGTGGATATTCCAACACCTAATGACCGTGCGTATGAAGTATCTAAGAGTATTGATGCAGAATATTATGTTGTAGTAAATGGTGATGAACCACTTATTCCATCATATCTTATTGAATCGGTCATTCCGACTGAAGTAGAAACGCAATCGGAAATGTTTTGTGCTTATGCTATAAGTGAAATCAAGGATACGGCTGAAGTAATTGATTGCTCAAACACAAAAGTTGTGTTCAATGAGAATAATGAAGCATTATGGATTTCAAGAAGTCCCATTCCTTATCCGAAGGGAAGATTAAGTTTCCCTTATTATAAGATGTTGGGGATTGCATGCTTTTCCAAAGCCGCTTTGCAGTTTTACGGAAAAACACAAAGAAGTATGCTTGAACAAATAGAAGAAATAGATCCCTATCGTTTTTTGGAAAATGGAATAAAAGTTCATGTAAGAATTTGTGAGTCAGAAAGTATCTCTGTAGATACATATAAAGATTTAGAAAAGGTAAGAGCAATCTATAAGGAGAAATGCAACTTATGAATGTGGCAATTTGGGGAGCAGGAATTACTGGAAAAAGAGTGTTATCTGAGTTAATCCAGAATAAAGAAATGAATGAGGACGGAATTGTTTTCTTAGATAGTGATTTAGATAAACATAAAACAATGTTTGAAGGCCATATGGTTTATCATTACTCTTGGTTAAAGACGAATTCTATTGATTTACTTGTGTTAGGAACCTATACGGGATATAGGGAGATTTTAAGTATACTGCAAAGTATGAATGCAGACATTAAACGTATTGACGCGAGTTATGTTGAGTTGCAATATACTGCTAGAATCGCATTTTTGCACAATTTAGCCCCACTACTTTCAGATGTTATGGGCTGTGTGGCTGAAGTGGGGGTATATAGAGGGGAATTTGCAAAATATATTAACCAATATTTTGATTCAAGAACATTATATTTATATGATACATTTCAAGGGTTTGATGCTCAAGATGTATATATTGAGAAAACAAAGAATCAAAATTTGGTCTCGTTTAGAGTTGGGGCTTTAAGTGATACATCAGAGGAATTTGTTATGTCAAAAATGAAAAATCCAGATAAGGTTCGTATTATAAAGGGACATTTCCCTGATAGTTTTGATCAAAGTAATGAGAGGTTTGCTTTTGTAAATGTTGATATGGATTTATATGAACCTACAAAAAAAGCAATTTGCATTTTTTATCCATTAATGGAGCAAAAAGGTGTTATTCTTATTCATGATTTTTATAATCCAGATTGTCAATTGGTGTCACAAGCAGTATGTGACGCAGAAAGAGAACTGGGTATTTCATTTATAAAGTTACCAGTTGGTGATAAGATGAGTGTTGCTATAATAAAGGATTGAGGTGGATAAAATGAATACAGTTATAGTTATTCCGGCTAGGTATGCATCAACAAGATTGCCGGGAAAGCCGTTAATGGATATTGGTGGCAAACCTATGATTTGGTGGGTATATGAAAAATGTAAGAGAGTTAGTGGTGTTGCCCAGGTTATTGTTGCAACAGATAGTACTCTGATATCAGACGAATGCAAGAGATTAGGAATGCAATATATTATCACAGCTGAACATCATACAAATCATGTTATGCGTTTAGCAGAGGTGGCGGAAAGTTTGGAGGCGGATTATTATGTTTGTGTTAATGGAGATGAGCCACTTGTTGATGAGTATAATATTCAAGAAGTTATTCCAGATAGGGTTGAATCTGGTATGTATGCGGGATATTCGATTCGCCCATTAACGAGCATTGCGGAAGCGACTGATACATCAAATATAAAAGTAGTACGCAAAATTAATGGTGATGTTATGTATTTATCTCGAATGATTATTCCATATCCTAAAGGAGGAGGGGAAGTGCAATATTTTAAATTAGTTGGTATTGAATGTTTTAATAAGAGGGCATTACAATTTTATGCCTCTACGCCAATGAGTCCATTAGAAAGAATTGAAGATATTGACCATCTTCGATTTATAGAACATGGGATTCCTATTCATACAACAATAATAAATTCAGAGTCCATTTCTGTCGATACCCCAAAAGATTTAGAGTATGTAAGAAAGATGTTATGCAATGAATAAACGAAAAATAATGGATTGTACTCTACGGGAATATTTTAGTTATTTGCCATTTTGTTCTAGTGATAGTATAAGGCGGCTATTTGAATTGCTTTGTTCTATAGGGATTGACTATGTGGAATGCGGACATTTAAGAGATAGAGAATTATGCGAAACAGGTTTGATGTTAGAGGATATCCATCAATTTGATGAGCTGTATAAACATAATAGTAGAACAAAATGTGTAGTTCTAATGGATTTGGGACGATTTGATATATCAAGATTGCAACATTATGCGGGAGGGGTTATTTCAGGAATTAGGTTATGCTTTAAAAAAGATGAGATTAGACTAGTTCCACGAGTTGCAGAACAAATCAAGAATAAGGGTTACGAACTCTATATTCAGCATGCTGATTATTGTGGATATTTATCTGAAGATACATCAGTGTTTCTGAGTGAAGTGAATCAGTTATGCCCATGTAGTTATAGTATAGTAGATACTTTTGGTACTATGAATCCAAACGATTTGAGTGATGCCGTTGCATTAGTAAATTCTAAGTTGGATAGTAGTATAACTATGGGATTTCATGGACATAACAATAAAATGTTGGCAAATGCGTTAAATATTCAGTTTATAGAAGATTCAAGGATTCGTGAAAGAGATATAGTTGTTGATGCTACTTTTATGGGACTAGGTCGAGGAGCTGGAAATGCAAATACAGAAATTATATGCAATTATTTAGGGACATATGATTTTACGGAAGTTGTTACCTGCGCAGATTTCATTTCAGATTATTTGCAATTAGACTATAATAAAAGACAATTTGCCTATTTGCTTACTGGATTATTTGATGCACATACATTTATTGCTGATAAGTTGCTTAAGAGATTTGATTCGCTATCCTTTTTGTTTGATATACTTAAAATAAGTAAAGAGCGTGAGCGAAAATGTTATGATGATGAAATACTCTCGATGTTAATAAGTAGATATGAAGGGAGTGATAAACATGAATAAAAACTATGCAAAGTATTGGTTTAAGAATATTTTTTTTTCAATATCTCATTTGGAGGAAATAAAGTTAATTCAAGATAATAAGAAATATAAAAATATTCATAAAGGAAAAAGGTGTTTTATTTTTGGAAATGGTCCATCTATTAATGGCTTAGATTTCGTTCGGTTTGAAAAAGAGTATGTTTTTACTGTTAATCAAATGATGAGAAGAGATGATTTTCAATTGCTAAAAACAAATTATCATTTTGTTGCAGATCAAAATTATTTTAAGTTAGATTGTGAACAACCGGAAGATAACGAACTGCTTATGACAATGAGAAGTATAGGTAACAAAGATTATCGTCCGGTTTGTTTTTTCCCAAGTAATCAAAAAAAATTTGTCCAAAGTAATCAGTTTTCAGAAGTGGTTGATATTTCATATTTCTGTAGTCCAATTAGTTTTTTGGACAACTACGTTTTATCAACAAATTATGCATGGTTAATACCAAGATTCGGAACGGTGGTTCATTTTGCAATAGTTATGGCGATATACATGGGATTTTCAGAAATATATTTGTTAGGCTGCGAAGGGACAAGTATTATTGCGAATATAAATTCGGCGTTGAAGAAAAATACAATATATTTATCTTATGGTTATGAAGTTAATGAGTTACAAAAACGATGGCTAGAGAAAGTGATAAATAATAAATCTATGGAAAAATGTGCGAAATCATTTTATGATATGTTGGTAGGATATCGTTGTTTGAACGGATACTGTGCAAATAAGCAAATTAAGATATTTAATTGTACACCAGAATCCGTGATTGATTCTATAGAATATATCAATTTAAATAAAGTGATAGGAGACTAAGTATGCTTTATATAATGGGGGATCTGCATGGAAAGTTTGAACAATTTAGCTCGAGAATTTATCAGGCAAATATTCAATTGTCGAGTAATGATATTATTATAGTCTGTGGAGATTTTGGCTTTATTTATGATGATGCGGTGAAAAGAAAGCAGGGGTTAGAGCAACTTAAAGCATTAGAATGTGAAGTATTATTCGTTTGTGGAAATCACGAAAATTTTGTAGAAATTAATAAATGTGAAATTGTTAATAGGTATGGCGGGCCTATGCATAAAATTTCAAATAATATTTATCATATGATTAGAGGAAATATTTACACAATATGTGGAAGTTCTTTTTTTGCTTTTGGAGGTGCATACTCGAATCCTAATCAACAGCCTAAAGTTTGGCAATCGCAAGAAATTCCAAGTAGGGAAGAGATTGCATACGGAAAGAATAGTTTGCTTAAAAGAAAAAAAGTGGTTGATTATATAGTGACACATGCTGCTCCTAATGAGATTATTTGGGAACTGGGTATAGTGCCATTTTATAGTAACACATGTTTTACAAATTTTTTAAGTTGGATACTAAATGATATTCAATTCAAGCACTGGTTTTGTGGACATTATCATATTGATAAAAGGATGCAGAAATATAATTTTTCAGTATTGTATGATAATATAGCTAAATTATAAACTGGTAGTATCAAGTAATAATAATGAATAGATAGATTATTTTAAGCTTAAAACAATGGATGGCATAATAGATATTCTATCAATATTTATGATAATATATCATCAAGTTCGTAAGGCATTAACTTATTGAGCTCTTATGGTTATTCTGCCCACAAAATAGATGTACAGATGGTCTAATGTCTGTCCACAGTTCTAGCCTGCACCGGCCCATTTTTTCGGTGATATCACACATAGATACTGGATTTTAAACAAGGCATCATCTGTATGGTATCAAGGCTTTTGTGTGGTTGACCTTATTGGTACCTGTAATCATCACCCTGTTTGATGCATACTGGGCCCCGGGGTTATGCGAAAGATACCGATTGGATGCCTATTACATCGTGGGTATTCTGGCATTTTTTGTTATCGGTTACAGACTTAAGACCACAGAGCATAAGTAAAGAACCGTATCCGTAATCTGCGCATTTTCGGTGTTTTCCATATTGCTTACATTTTTGATATTTATGCAACCCTGCGATGCCAATTTTGCGGAGTATTTCCCGGAGGCGGCAGAAAAGGTGAAAAAGGCGATAATGTTCCAAAGATTTTGATAATTCACCGACGTTTTGTCAGTTGAAAAATAAAAGCCGTGGTGTTATACTATAACAGTACGATTTACAGTTATTTGCAGATAAGAAATACATATGCGAAAGCTTGATATAGGAGGTTTTAAGAGGTATGGAACAGTACAAAAAAGAGTTTATAGAGTTTATGGTAGATTGCCAGGTACTTAAGTTTGGCGAATTTACATTAAAGAGCGGACGTAAGTCCCCTTTCTTTATGAATGCGGGCGGTTATGTGACCGGTAGCCAGTTGATGGGACTGGGCGAGTATTATGCAAAGGCTATTCATAATACTTACGGAGATGATTTTGATGTATTGTTCGGACCTGCATACAAGGGCATCCCGATTAGTGTAGTAACTGCTATCGCTTACAGCAAGCTGTACGGCAAAGAGGTTCGTTACTGCTCAGACCGTAAGGAAGAGAAGGACCATGGTGCAGATAAGGGAAGCTTCCTTGGTAGCAAGTTAAAGGACGGCGACAGAGTAATAATGATTGAGGATGTGACCACTTCAGGTAAGTCCATGGAAGAGACTGTGCCTAAGGTAAGAGGTGCTGCGGATGTGGAAATTGTAGGTCTTATGGTTTCCTTGGACCGTTGTGAAAAGGGCCTGGGTGGCGAAAAGAGAGCGCTGGAAGAGGTTCAGGAAAAGTACGGTTTCAAGGCAAATGCCATTGTAAGTATGATGGATGTAATCGAGCATTTGTACAATAAGCCTTATAACGGACAGGTGCTGATAGATGATGAGTTAAAGGCGGCTATTGATGAATATTATGCGACTTATGGTGCGTAATCAAAGAAAAGCGTGAATGTGAGGTAATGAGTATGGAAGAAAAAACTTACAAGGTTATGAGGGGTACCGGAGCAACAAATATTGTTATGGGCGTGATTTCCATTGTGGTGGGAGTTGCCTGCGGAGTGCTTCTGATTATCAGTGGTGCAAAGTTGCTGGCAGGAAAGTCAAAAATATTGTTTTAAGCAGATGGGCATACTTCCGTAGGAGGTATGCCTGTTTTAGCAGATAAGTCCTGTGAAAACAGGGTGCAGGAGAGGAAGACGGATGGCAAAAAGGAAGAATTATAAATTTACCAATAAGGGACATTCAGCCAAAGCAGTCTTAAGTACCTTCTTTGGAGCGTTGAGCTGTATATCCTTATTATCGCTGATATATTTGGCTTATTTAAGGAAAGGGAATGCGCCTTTCAATTACGGAATCGCCGCTATTCTGGCATTGGTTTTTGCTATTGTGGGGATGGTTTTGGCTGTTTTGGCGGTACGGGAGAAGGAGAAATTTTTGGTATTCGGCTGGATCGGTGTAGGGCTGAATGCGCTGGCGATATTGGGAGTCAGCGGTATTTTATATGCAGGAACTGCCTTATAGAACTGCAGATATGAAAGGTAAGAAATAATGAATATGCAGGATGACTTGATGTTGGAAAGATATGATCTGGCCATAGGCCGGATTCTTGAAATAAAAGAGGAAATGCAGGGTGAGGATGCCTGGAGAAGATTCTTTGGACATATGGCCGGTTTTGTGGTAACCGTAAATGCGTATTATGAATTTGTGGTGAGTGGCGCAATCTGCAAAGCAGATTCGCAGGAATTGCAGGACTGGAATGAAAAACTGTACGGAGAGATTCTTTCAGAAAATTATGAGAGTAGTTTTGCCAATCCTTCCTATGCAGTGGCACAGTTAGGGGCAGAGTATGGTCCGTTCTTTTCTGTGTTGGCGGCGGAGCTTCGTAGCATGATTGTGCCGGCGGCAGAAGGAAAAATAGAAGAACTACTGATTCGCATGGAGCTGTTTATAGAGGTTTACGGTGCTTGTGAGGCACAGTGGCAGGAAACACAAGAACTTCCTGCTTATGAAGGTTTGCAGCAGATTCTTTATTGGTATGTCAGTGATTATTCGGATGTGACGGAAGAAGCCAAGATTAAGACCATGGTGGTCCCGGAGGAAAGTCTTGCGGTCAAAATCCTACGGTTCGCAGATTTGAAAAGCCCGGAATATTTGTATCACTATGGGGAGTATGTATCAGAGAACGAAGTGAAGACTTCGGAATTTATGGCATCCCTGCCGCAGGAAACCATTGATTTGATGGCGGATACCTATACGGAAGGGTATCGTATGGGCTTTGTGCTGGGGAATAAGGATTTGTCCAAAAAGAATACGGTGGAAATCCGTTATTCTTTGGGATTTGAGCGTATGATGCGTAAGGCGGTGGAGAATTTTGCGAAAATGGGTCTGAAGCCCATTGTTCGCAGAACGCCCATGGGTGTTTTGCAGGGGGGCGGATTGTTCAAGCTGGGTGCTATCGGCGGTAATCCCAACAAACAGTATGATTATGACCACAAGGATGATAAGGCACTTGTGTGGGACAAGGGAATGGTGCAAAGAAAGCTGGAGGTATTTAAGACGGCTTTTGAGCATAACAAAGAAGCTGCATCTCTTTATGCAGGTCCTGCGGTGCAGGAGGTGTTTGGTGAGGCCCCCTTTGAACCGGTGAATAAAAAGTGTGCTCCTACCTTAAGCAAAGAACAGCAGAAACAGGTGGTAGAATATCGTTCCCAGGCGGGTGCGATTCAGAGGGAGTATATTTTAGAAGAAGAACGCAGCTTTACCATAATCGCCTTCCCGGTACCGGAAATTGGAAAGGACTTTGAGGAGATTTTCAAGGATATTATCCGCATCAATACGCTGGACTATATGGAGTACCGAAAGTATCAGCAGGTATTGATTGATATATTGGATCAGGCGGAATATGTGGAAATCAAGGGCATGAACGGCAATGCCACGGATTTAACCATCAGTTTGGCACGGCTTAATAATCCGGAGAAGGAAACTCTTTTTGAGAACTGTGTGGCAGATGTGAATATTCCGGTGGGTGAGGTATTTACATCTCCCAAGCTAAAGGGAACCAATGGTATTTTGAATGTCTCCAAGGTGTATTTGAATGAATTGGAGTACCGGAATCTGACCGTGTACTTTGCGGATGGTATGATCGCGGATTACAACTGTGACAATTTTGCTGACACGGAGCAAAATAAGAAATACATTAAAGAAAATGTGCTGTTTCATCGGGATACCCTTCCCATGGGTGAGTTTGCCATCGGAACCAATACGCTGGCTTATGTAATTGCAAGGAAATGGGGCATTGAGGATAAGCTGCCTATTTTGATTGCTGAAAAAATGGGGCCACATTTCGCGGTGGGCGATACCTGTTACTCCCATGCAGAGGATATTAAGGTGTACAATCCTGACGGTAAGGAGATTATTGCCAGGGAGAATGAGTGTGCGGCACTGCGCCATACGGACTCTAAAAAGGCCTATTTTGATTGCCATACGGACATAACCATCCCCTATGATGAATTGGGTGAATTGACGGCCGTGGGCAGGGACGGAAGCAGGGTTGAAATCATCAAACAGGGCAAATTTATGCCAAAAGAGTGTCTGGCACTGAACGAGCCTTTTGAAACATAATGCTTTGTGCCCTAGATATGGTAAGAAATTCTTAAGAATTTGGTAATAGTATACAAAATGTAGAAAAACATCTTGCATAGTGTGAAATAGTCTAGTAAACTGGAAATAGGATTGATTATAAGGCGAAATAGCCTGAATATTTATAGATACAAGGAGGAGAATACCATGGCAAAGGTTGGTATTGTAATGGGTAGCGATTCGGATATGCCCGTAATGGCAAAGGCTGCCGATATTTTGGAGGAATTGGGCATTTCTTATGAAATGACCATTATTTCCGCGCACAGAGAGCCGGATGTGTTTTTTGAGTATGCGAAGTCAGCAGAGGATAAGGGCTTCAAGGTAATCATCGCAGGAGCAGGAATGGCAGCACATCTGCCCGGTATGTGTGCAGCGATTTTCCCTATGCCGGTGATTGGTATTCCCATGCACACCACTTCTTTAGGTGGCAGAGACTCCCTGTATTCTATCGTACAGATGCCTTCCGGTATTCCGGTAGCAACCGTGGCGATTAACGGCGGTGCCAATGCAGGTCTTCTGGCAGCAAAGATTCTGGCAACCTCAGATGCAGAATTACTTGCTAAGTTAAAGGACTACAGCACCAACCTGAAAGAACAGGTACAGGCAAAGGATGCGAAATTACAGGAAGTTGGCTACAAAGCATACATGAATAAATAAATTACAGGCCCAAGGGCAAATGGAGGAGATTATGGATTACAAGAACGCAGGTGTGGATATTGAAGCCGGTTACAAATCGGTAGAACTGATGAAGAAGCATGTGAAGGAAACCATGCGTCCCGAAGTAATGGGAGGCTTGGGTGGTTTCTCGGGTGCTTTCTCTTTGGCAGCTATTAAGAATATGGAGAATCCGGTACTTTTGTCAGGTACAGACGGTTGTGGTACCAAGGTTAAGTTGGCTTTTATTATGGACAAGCATGATACCATCGGTATTGATGCAGTAGCTATGTGTGTAAATGATGTGGCTTGTGCAGGTGGTGAGCCTTTATTCTTCTTGGATTACATTGCATGCGGCAAGA
This sequence comes from Lachnospiraceae bacterium, assembly GCA_017520425.1. Taxonomy (GTDB): domain Bacteria; phylum Bacillota; class Clostridia; order Lachnospirales; family Lachnospiraceae; genus Acetatifactor. Next base: position 88,493 of record JAFXFO010000034.1, read on the forward strand.
ATTATCCCGAGAAGATTGCAACCATCGTAAAGGGTGTGGCTGAAGGCTGTAAGCAGGCAGGTGCTGCATTAATCGGCGGCGAAACTGCGGAGCATCCCGGACTGATGCCTGAGGATGATTACGATTTGGCAGGTTTTGCAGTTGGTGTGGTAGATGAGAAGGATTTGATTACCGGTGCCAATATTAAGCCCGGCGATGTGTTGGTGGCTATCGCTTCCTCCGGTGTACATAGCAATGGTTTCTCTTTGGTTCGCAAGGTGTTTGAAATGACCAAGGAAAGCTTAGATACTTATTATGATGAATTAGGAACCACTCTTGGTGAAGCATTAATTGCACCGACCAAGATTTATGTAAAAGCGCTGAAGTCTGTTAAGGATGCAGGTGTGACCATTAAGGGCTGTAGCCATATTACCGGTGGCGGTTTCCAGGAGAATATTCCCAGAATGCTTCCGGAAGGCGTAAATGCACATATGGATTTGGGTAGCTATGAAGTACCCGCAATCTTTAAGCTGATGCAGAAGACCGGCAATATTGCAGATGAGATGATGTACAATACCTTTAACATGGGTATCGGTATGTTGTTAGCAGTGGACCCTGCAGATGTGGACAAGACAATTGCGGCTATTCAGGCAGCAGGTGAAACCGCATGGGTAGCAGGTAAATGTGAAGCTGGCGAAAAGGGAGTAACCTTATGTTAAGAATCGTAGTACTGGTTTCCGGTGGTGGTACCAATTTGCAGGCTATTATTGATAGTGTGGCAGCAGGTAAGATTACCAATACGGAAATCGTAGGTGTGATTAGCAATAATAAGACGGTGAAGAGCTTAGAGAGAGCAAGAAATGCAGGGATTCCTGCTATCAGCGTGTCTCCTAAGGACTTTGAAAACCGCGATATTTTCAATGATGCATTACTTAATGCGGTGAATGAGTTGAAGCCGGATTTGGTGGTGCTGGCCGGATTTTTGGTGGCCATTCCCCCTAAGATGGTGGCACAGTACAGTAACCGTATTATCAATATTCATCCTTCCCTCATTCCGTCTTTCTGTGGCGTAGGCTACTACGGATTGAAGGTACATGAAAAGGTATTGGAGCGTGGTGCGAAGGTCACCGGTGCTACCGTACATTTTGTCAATGAAGGAATGGATGAAGGCCCCATTATCTCGCAGAAGGCGGTATATGTGGAGGATGGAGATACTCCGGAAGTATTGCAGAGAAGAGTCATGGAGCAGGCAGAGTGGATTTTACTTCCGCAGGCCATTGATGATATTGCCAACGGCAGAATTTTAGTAGTAGATAATAAGGTTGTGAAGAATAATTAGTTTCCTGTTTGGAACATGTGAAAACACTTGCAGAAACAAAGGAAGGAAGTTTGATATGAAAGTATTAATCGTAGGTGGCGGCGGACGTGAGCATGCCATTGCAGTCAGCATGAAGAAGAGCAAAAGAGTGGAAAAACTCTATTGTGTACCCGGTAATGCGGGTATTGCACAGATTGCAGAATGTGAGCCTTCTATCGGTGTGATGGAATTTGACAAAGTAGTAGCTTATGCCAAGGAAAAAGCAGTGGATTTGGTGTTTGTGGCACCGGATGATCCGTTGGTGGGCGGGCTGGTAGATGCTTGTGAGGCGGCAGGCTTAAGAACTTTCGGACCCAGGGCAAATGCAGCGATTCTGGAAGGAAGTAAGGCTTTCTCCAAGGATTTGATGAAGAAATACAATATTCCTACAGCGGCTTATGAGACCTTTGATGATGCGGATGCGGCCATTGCATATCTGGAAACAGCAGATATGCCCATCGTATTAAAGGCGGATGGTTTGGCTCTCGGCAAAGGTGTATTGATTTGTAACACCTTGGAAGAGGCAAAGGCAGGCGTGAAGGAGATTATGCTGGATAAGCACTTCGGAAGTGCCGGAAACCGTATGGTTGTGGAAGAATTTATGACCGGACGTGAGGTGTCCGTACTTTCCTTTGTGGATGGCAAGACTATTAAGACCATGACTTCCGCACAGGACCACAAGCGTGCAAAGGACAATGATGAGGGCTTAAATACCGGCGGTATGGGTACATTTTCACCCAGTCCTTTCTATACCGATGAAGTAGATGAATTCTGTAAGAAATATATTTATCAGGCTACCGTGGATGCCATGGCGGCTGAGGGCAGAGAGTTTAAGGGCGTTATTTTCTTCGGCTTGATGCTCACACCCAAGGGACCCAGAGTGTTGGAGTACAATGCCAGATTCGGTGATCCTGAGACCCAGGTAGTTCTCCCGCGAATGAAGAATGATATTATGGATGTAATCGATGCTTGTATCGATGGCACCTTAGGACAGGTAGATTTGCAGTTTGAAGACAATGCGGCAGTATGCGTGGTGTTGGCCAGCGCCGGATATCCGGAAAGCTATCAGAAGGGCTTTGTGATTGATGGCTTGGATAAGTTTGATGAGGCAGAAGGCTATTATTGCTTCCATGCAGGTACCAAGCAGACCGCTGAGGGCATTGTAACCAATGGCGGACGTGTGTTGGGTATTACTGCGAAGGGCGCAAACTTGAAAGAGGCAAGAGCCAATGCGTATGCAGCTACAGAGTGGGTAAGCTTTGAGAACAAGTATATGCGTAATGACATTGGTAAGGCTATTGATGAAGCATAAAACAGGGGATATGGAGTATTAGCAAGATTAGAGGAAGGGTACAAAATGAGAAAGATTAATGATTTGCGAAAGAAACTTTTAAGATTTGCAGGTATGTCGGTTATGGTATTGGCTTGCTTTGCCATGTTGTCGCTGACTGCTTATGCGGCAGAAGGAAAGGTAACAGCTTCGGCAGCGAAAATCCGTAAGGATGCCAGCACCAGCAGCGAAGCAGTGGGAAGTGCGGTAAACGGCCAGAAATTCACCATCAATGGTGAAAAGACCGGTGCTGACGGCAAGATATGGTATGAGGTAGTATATGATGGCAACAAGACCGGTTATATCCGTAGCGATTTGATGGAAAAGACCGGCGATGTACCACCTGCAGTGACTGTTTCGCCCAGCGTACCGGTAGAGGATGTACAGCCTGTCAGTGCGAAAATCGTAGGCAATACCGTACGTGTGCGTTCTGATGCTTCCACAGAAGGTGGTATTATAGCAAATGTACTGAAGGATACCGTAGTGACTGTAAACGGTCGTGCACAGGATAGCCAGAACAAAACCTGGTATCGTGTAAGTTATAGTTCAGATGCAGGCGAAGTAACCGGTTTTATCCGCTATGATTTTTTAACAGTATCCGGCGAAATTAAGCCCGTAGAAGATACACCGGCAGTTACACCTCCGTCAGAGGATACCCAGACTCCCACAGAGGAGCCTTCTACTACCACTCCTCCTGTTGTAAACGGAAAGTATTATGTAACCGAGAAAGAGGGAGAGTGGTTCCTGGTAGATAATGATGCCGGATATAAGTATAATGCGGAGTCATTGATTAACGCAGCTCTTGAAAACCCCAAGTTAATTGAAAGCAAGGATAAAAAGATAAAAAGCCAGAGTTTATGGATTGTAATCCTGGTGATTTTAGTGTTGGCGTTGGCTGCTGTAGCAGGCTTCCTCTTCTACAAGATGAGAGAGGTTATGGATGATGCTTATTTTGCGGCAGTGGAGAAGGAAACCATTCGTCAGCGTCAGGGACAGAAAGCCAATAATCCGTCAAATGTAAACAAAAATAGAAATGTAATGCATACCGTGGGAAATGGTGCACCTAAGAGCGGCAGCCAGAACAGACCTGCCAACGGCAGCAGACCCGCAGGTGCGAAGCCGGCCGGTGCAGGACAGCAAAGACCTGCAGGCAGTGCACCACAGACCGTGAAGGTGTCAAATCCTGCAGATACCAGAGCCCCTAAGGCACCTGTACAGCAGAGACCTGTAAATGGGCAGAAACCTGTGAGTGTACAGCAGAAACCTGTAAATCCTCAGCAGAAGCCGGCTGGTCAGACGCCTGTTAAACCGGTAGCTCCCGCACCGGAAAAAACAGTAGCACCTACGCCCAAGACAGTGGCACAGAAACCCGCAGAGGAAGCAAATAAGCAGACTTGGCAGTCTAAGAACTTCGCAGCGGATGACGATGATGAGTTTGAATTCGAATTCCTGAATTGGGACGGTAGTGAAGAAGAATAGTTTTGTTCAGAGGACATCTTTTGGGATGTCCTCTTTTGCTATTTCTTTTTTCTGAAAAGTTTATAAAGTGACTTCTCAGGAGAGAGGGTTTGTGATATGATATGTATAACAGAAGGGAGGAGGCAGTATGATAATAGAAATCGATTTTAACAGCGATGAAGCCATCTATTTACAGCTTAGAAATCAGATTATTTTTGGCATTGCCACCTCTCATTTTCGGGAAGGGGATTCCCTGCCCAGTGTCCGACAGCTGGCAGAAACGGTGGGCATTAATATGCATACCGTTAACAAGGCATATACTGTGTTAAAACAGGAAGGCTATGTAAAGGTGGACCGGAGAAAAGGTGCCGTGATCGCTGTGGATACGGATAAACTGAAGATGATGACGCAGCTGAGAAGGGAACTTCAGGTTTTGATAGCCAGAGGCAGCTGCAAAAACATAACCAAGGATGAATTTCATGATTTGATTGATGAGATATATGAAGAATATGGAGGGCTGGAATAATGCAGATGCAGTTTACGGGGAAAGCGCAGAATGCTTTGACCCTTGCAGAGAAATGTGCAAAACAGCTAAAGCAGGGGTATGTGGGTACGGAGCATATCCTGGTGGGATTGACAAAGGAAGGAAGCGGAGTGGCAGCTAAGGTGTTGACAGACAATGGTGTGACCACAGAAGCTTTGATGAAGCTGATAAAGGAACTGATTGTTTTTGAATCAGGGGTGGCTATAAAGGAGAGAGAAGGATTTTCTCCCCGGGCAACAAAAGTGCTTGAGGATGCCCATAAGCAGGCGAAACGCTTTGGACAAAAAAAGACCGGTACGGAGCATATTTTATTAGCGCTGATTAAGGAAGGGGAAAATGTGGCAGTTCGGTTACTGAATGCCATGAATGTATCCCCACAGAAGCTTTACGTGGATGTGCTGACCGGTATTGGTGCAGACCCGAATACGGCAAAAGAGGATTTGGGGAAAAAGCAGAACCAGAAAAGTAAAACAGCTACACTGGATCAGTACAGCAGGGATTTGACTGCTTTGGCTAAAGAAGGAAAGCTGGACCCGGTAATAGGCCGGGAGGATGAAATCGGCAGAGTGATTCAGATATTAAGCCGACGTACCAAGAACAATCCCTGCCTTTTAGGTGAACCCGGAGTGGGTAAGACTTCCGTGGTGGAAGGCTTGGCACTGAGAATTGTCAGTGGAGATGTGCCCTTTACCGTACAAAATAAGAGGGTATTGACCTTGGATTTGTCGGGTATGGTAGCCGGCAGTAAGTATCGCGGCGAGTTTGAAGAGCGTATTAAAAAGGTGATGAAGGAAGTCATCGCAGACGGTAATGTGATTCTTTTTGTGGATGAGATGCATACTATTATCGGTGCAGGTGGTGCGGAAGGCGCCATTGATGCTTCCAATATATTGAAGCCCTCTTTGGCAAGAGGGGAGATACAGATGATCGGTGCCACTACTATATCAGAGTATCGTAAATACGTGTCAAAGGATGCGGCATTGGAGAGACGATTCCAGCCGGTAAATGTGGAAGAACCCAATGTAACACAGGCTATAGCCATTTTGGAAGGAATCAAAGGAAAGTACGAAGAACACCACAGAGTGACAATTTCAAAAGCGGCTGTGGAGACTGCAGTGAAGCTTTCCGAACGCTATATCAATGACAGAAATTTGCCGGATAAGGCCATTGATTTGATTGATGAAGCGTCTTCTGCTGCAAGACTTCGCAAGGAGGGCAATGCCGGTAAGCAGCAGGAATACCGCAAGGGAATCCGGGAGCTGGACAGTGCTATTGCAGATGCCCTGCAGCAGGGAGATTTGAAAGAAGCTTCCGCACTTAAGGCGAAGCAGGATGAACTGGCGGGCAAACTGGATAAGTTGTTGAAGAAGAACGGAAAGAAGAAAGAGGACGAATATCTGGAAATCGGCGAGGATGATGTGGCCGGAGTGGTAGCTATGTGGACCGGTATTCCGGTACGGAAGCTGGCAGAGAAGGAAAGTGAACGTTTACTGATGCTGGAGAAAACCTTGCACAAGCGTGTGATTGGTCAGGAGGAAGCGGTAACGGCCGTATCAAAGGCCATGAGAAGAGGTCGTGTGGGATTAAAGGATCCCAACAGACCCATTGGATCCTTCCTGTTCTTAGGACCCACCGGTGTGGGTAAGACAGAGCTGGCCAAGGCATTGGCAGAGGCCATGTTTGGTGATGAGAATGCTATGATTCGAGTGGATATGTCCGAGTATATGGAGGGACATTCCGTATCCAAGATGATTGGTTCACCGCCGGGATATGTGGGATTTGACGATGGTGGACAGCTCAGTGAAAAGGTGAGAAGAAATCCTTACAGCGTGGTCCTTTTTGATGAAATCGAGAAGGCCCATCCGGATGTGTTTAATGTGCTGTTGCAGGTACTGGATGACGGGCATATTACGGATTCCAAGGGCCGCAAGGTGAACTTCAAAAATACCATATTGATTATGACCTCCAATGCAGGAGCGCAGCGGATTGTGGACCCTAAGAATCTGGGATTTGCATCCGCAGGCGGCGAGCAGAAGGATTACGAGAAGATGAAATCCAACGTAATGGAGGAGGTCAAAAAAAGCTTTAAGCCGGAATTCATCAACCGAATTGATGATATTATCGTATTCCATCAGTTAAGTGATGCAAACATGAAGGAAATTATCCATTTACTGGCAGGCGGTCTGACGAAGCGTTGCAAGGAGCATATGGATATCAAACTTACCTTAAACAGTAGCTTAAAGGAGCATCTGGTGGAGAAGTATTCCGACCGGAAGATGGGCGCCAGACCTTTGCGTAGGGCATTGCAATCCGTGGTGGAGGATGCTTTGGCAGAGGAGATTCTGAAGGGCAATGTGAAGGCCGGAGATACAGTAACTGCCGGCTATAAGAAGGATAAAAATACAAGTCAGGGACAAGTGACTTTTACGGTAAAAAACAATAGATAAAATTAGGAGGGTACTGAAATGTCAGTAGTAAAAGAATTGCTTCGTAGCGAAGAAAACGGAACCATCAGCTTTGGAAATTATGAGCTGAGAGACAAGAAAAAGGTAGAGGATTTTGCCCATATGGGTGATTTGTACAAGGTAAAGACCTTTGAGGAAATCACCAAGCTTGAGAAGAACGGCATGTTTTTATACGAGTCGGTTCCCGGAACCACAGTGCATGAGTTTGCAGAAACCGCAGAGGGTGTAACCTTTTTGGCAGAAGGCGCTCATAGTACACAGGTGACTGTAGGCTTAAAGGAGGATACCGAATATGAGGTATACCTTCAGGGCAATTCTATCGGTGCGGTAAAAACTAATTTAAGTGGTAAGCTGAGTGTAAGCATCGACTTAAAGACCGAGGATGTAAGCGTAAAAATTGTTGAGGCATAATCCATAGGAGTAGAGAATGGCAAAAAGTAAGAATGCAACCATATTTTATTGTCAGAATTGTGGATTTGAGTCTTCTAAATGGATGGGACAGTGTCCCGGATGTAAAGAGTGGAATACCTTTGTAGAGGAAGTCGTTCGTGCGACTTCCTCAAAAAATATAGGGAAAAGCGTAGCCGGTTTAGGCAAGGCGATTCCAACCAGTCTGGCTGAAGTGACCATACAGGAGGAGGACAAAATAGAAACCGGAATCGCAGAGTTGGACCGTGTGTTGGGTGGAGGTATCGTACAGGGCTCATTAACCTTGGTGGGTGGTGACCCGGGAATCGGTAAGTCTACCTTGCTTTTGCAGACTTGTCGGATGTTAGCGGGAAAGGGACAGAAAGTACTCTATATCTCCGGAGAGGAGTCCCAGGTACAGATTAAGATGCGGGCGGACCGTATCGGTACCTTTGGGAAAGAGATGTTGCTTCTTTGCGAAACCAATCTGGATATTATTGCAGAGGTGATTCATAGGGAAAATCCTAAGATAGTAGTGATAGACTCTATCCAGACCATGTATAATGAAAATGTATCTGCAGCCCCGGGAAGTGTTTCTCAGGTAAGAGAGTCCACCGGTACCTTGTTACAGCTTGCCAAGGGGTTAAATGTGGCTATATTTATCGTGGGTCATGTGACCAAAGAAGGAACCGTGGCAGGTCCCAGAGTGTTGGAACATATGGTGGACACGGTGCTGTATTTTGAAGGGGACAGACATGCTTCCTACCGAATCTTACGCGGAGTGAAAAACCGATTTGGCTCCACCAATGAAATCGGTGTTTTTGAGATGCGTGAGGAAGGCTTGGTAGAGGTGCAGAATCCTTCACAGTATATGCTGGAAGGACGTCCTATGGATGCCTGTGGCTCCGTAGTAGCCTGCTCCTTGGAGGGAAGCAGACCGTTGCTTTTGGAGATACAGGCTCTTGTTTGCCAGACCAATTTCGGAATTCCCCGCAGACAAACCACAGGTACGGATTTTAATCGTGTGAATTTGCTGATGGCAGTATTGGAGAAACGATGTGGCATACAGTTGGCAGGCTGTGATGCCTATGTGAACCTTACCGGCGGCATGAAAATCGTAGAGCCCGCCATTGATTTGGGCATCGTGCTGGCTATCGTATCCAGCTTTAAGAATGTGACATTAAGCCCCAAACTGATGGCTTTCGGTGAGGTGGGCTTGAGCGGTGAGGTGCGTTCTGTGAATATGGCAGCCCAGAGAGTGGCGGAAGCAGAGAAGCTGGGCTTTGAAATCTGCGTGGTACCCAAGGTTTGCGTAAAGAGTATCAAGACCACAGGCAATATGAAAGTAATCGGTGTCAGCAATATACAGGAAGCAATTGAATTTGTGTGTTAGCAGTTGATTTGCTTCTTTGTATTAAGAACAATGCATTAAAGGCAATAAGAACATAATTTCCTACAAGCAGGTCTTGGACGAAGCGAGAAAGAGAACGTCCGGCGACGTTCTCTGTAAGAATTGCTTCGCAATTCTTCTGGCGCACACTAGCGTGCTCGCACAACTTCATTAAGGGAAGAAGCCCTGCGGTAGGATGTTATGTTCTTAATTGCCTATTAGAGCATATTACATGGTACAAAGAAGCAAATCAATGCATAAAAAAAGCCCCAGACCATGGATTTCATGGACTGGGGTAATATTTTCTAGATACTCTTAGGTTCGCAAGTCACATCGCAGAACAATTTCTTGAAAGTGCGGATGTCCACGGAGGAAAGCATCACGCTGGAATGTACCTGACTGCCTGCCAGTTTAGGGAGTTGCTTCAGGGCCAGAGTAGCATCCTCGTTGGAAGCTGCGGTGGCGGAGAGTGCAATCAATACCTCGTCTGTATGCAGGCGGGGATTTTTACTGCCCAAATAGCGGGTTTTCAGGGTTTGGATAGGTGATAACGCATCCGGTGACAATACCGGTTTCTCATGAGGGATGTCTGCTAACACTTTAAGGGTATTGACTAAAGCAGCAGCGCTGGCACCTAATAAATCGCCGGTCTTGCCGGTGATGATGCGACCGTCAGGAAGCTCGATGGCTACTACCGGTACTCCGATTTTCGCAGAACGCTCTAAGGCGGGTTTTACGGCAGGACGGTCGGAAGGAGATAAGTTCTCCTGACTCATTAATAGCTGTAATTTGTTTAATTCTTCCGTAGTGCTTGTACCATTTGCAACGCCTACCAAAGCACTATAGTATCTGCGGATAATTTCCTGATGGGAGGCTTCTCGGCAGGCTTCGTCATCAAAGATGCATTTGCCGGCCATGTTTACACCCATATCGGTGGGAGAAGCATAGGGACTCTTTCCATAGATTTTCATAAAGATAGCGTTTAGTACAGGAAAAATTTCTACATCACGGTTATAATTTACGGCAGCTTCATTATATGCACGTAAATGATAGGGGTCTATCATGTTTATATCGTTTAAATCGGCGGTGGCTGCTTCATAAGCAAGATTCACCGGATGGTCTAGCGGCAGGTTCCAGATAGGGAAGGTTTCGTATTTGGCATAACCTGCATGGATGCCCCTCTTATGCTCGTGATAAAGCTGGGACAGACAAACTGCCATTTTGCCGCTGCCGGGACCGGGAGCGGTGACTACGACCAAGGGTCTGGAGGTCTTAATATAGTCGTTTTTTCCATAACCATCTTCGCTGACAATCAGTGGAGTATTAGTGGGATAACCGGGAATCATGTAGTGGTGATATACCTTGATGCCCAGATTCTCCAGACGTTTCTGAAAATGTTTTGCCATAGGCTGGTCTGCATACTTGGTGAGAACTACACTACCTACATACAAACCGCGGGCACGAAATTCATCTGCCAGACGAATCACATCATTATCATAGGTGATCCCTAAGTCCCCACGGACTTTATTCTTTTCGATATCATCAGCACTTACTACCATGACAATCTCGGCCTGGTCTGCTAACTGCATCAGCATCTGCAACTTACTGTCCATGGCAAAGCCGGGGAGCACACGGGCAGCATGAAAGTCATCAAAAAGCTTGCCTCCGAACTCCAAATACAGCTTATTGTCAAATTGCGCAATGCGCTCCATAATATGCTCTGATTGCATGGTCAGATATTTCTTATTGTCAAATCCGATTTTCATGGGTTCACCTCAGCTTAAAAATACAATACACGGATTAGTATACCACAGAATGCGGTGATAAACAAGAAGCTGTGTCAGATATTTCACAGTTTTGTTGACAACAAAAAATGGGCATGAAAACGCTTACAATAGCAATATTTGCATGATATTGAGCAATTTGTGTCGTTATGGTGCAGGAAATATGTGGTATAATTCACTAGGAAGCAAGAGATAAAATATACATCTTGTTCGCGTAGGAGTGAGAAAATGGAAAAAGAAAGTAAAGAAAAAATGAAGAAATTGCCAAAGAGAAAGCAGTCTTTTGGTGTATATATGAAACGTTACTGGCAGCTGTATGCATTGTTGGCTTTGCCATTGCTGTATTTATTGGTTTTCAAGTACATACCTATGGTTTATATACAGATTGCATTTAAGAAGTATAAGCTGGGAATGAGTGTCTGGGAGATGCCGTTAGCAAAGAACAATGGTATGGAGTACTTTATTAAGGCGTTTAATAATAGAGACTTTATCTTTGCACTTCGTAATACGGTCAGTTTGAATCTGTTGGATTTAATCATCGGATTCCCGGCGCCTATCATTTTTGCATTGATTCTGAATGAGTTAGTGTTTAAGCGGTTTAAACGTGTGGTTCAGACCATAGCATATATGCCTCATTTCCTTTCATGGGTTATCATTTATGGTTTGGCGTTGCAGTTGTTTGCACCCTCTACCGGTTTTATCAATATGATTATACAGAATATGGGCTTTGAACCGGTACCCTTTTTAAATAGTTCGTCACATTGGGTGGGAACCTACATCGGTCTGGGTGTATGGCAGAGTTTTGGATGGAACTCCATTGTATATCTGGCAGCCATAGCCGGTATTAATCCGGAATTATATGAAGCTGCGTCTGTAGACGGTGCGGGGCGATTTAAGAAGATGTGGCATGTTACCTTACCGGGTATTAAACCTACGATAGTCGTTCTTTTGGTAATGAATCTTGGTAATATTCTGGGAAGTGGATTTGATCGTCCGTTTGCATTACAGAATAAGCTGGTTATGGACGTGGCGAATGTACTTTCTACCTTTGTATACAAGATTGGTATTAAGGGATTGCAGTTCTCTCTGACGACTGCTGTTGGTTTATTCCAGTCCATTGTATGTGTGTTCTTCCTGCTGTTGGCTAACTGGCTTGCACGTAAGCTTGGCGAACGAGGAATTTGGTAAGGAAGAGACAGGAGGAAATTGAAATGATTCGATCAAAAAGAGCCAAGATTGGCGATTGGTTTTTTGTAATAATATGTATTCTGGTGAGCATATGCTGTCTGGTTCCTATGTTAAACCTGCTGGCACGTTCGCTGAGTGGTACGGATTTCTTGATTAAGCGTGAAGTTTATCTGATACCAAAAGGAATCAATTTTGATGCATATATGACGGTTTTGGGAGACCCGAAATACATCCGTTCCTTTATCTGGACCGTGATTTTGACCTTGGTATGTACAGTGGTTTCATTAACCATGACCACACTTTGTGCATATCCGCTTATTTTTCCGAATTTAAAGGGACGCTCATTTATCAATATATTTATTACCATCACTATGTTTTTTAATGCAGGTACCATTCCTAATTATTTGCTGATGAAGTCCCTACATTTATTGGATACCCCTTGGGTACTTATTATTCCCGGTTGCATGAGTGTGTATAACATGATTATTATGCGAAGCTTTTTCTATGGTATACCGGACAGCTTAAGGGAATCGGCAGAGATTGATGGTGCAAGCTATTTCAAGATATTGACCAGTATTTATGTACCTTTGTCCAAACCGGTATTTGCCACATTGGCATTGTTCTATGCTGTAGGGCGTTGGAACGGCTACTCAGATGCATTGATGTATGTAACAAATAAGGATTTATATCCTTTGCAGTTACTCTTGTACAACATCCTGAATAATATTAACAGTGTGGAAGTGGCAACTCAGGAAGGCTTCTCTACACCGGGCTTATCAGAGTCATTAAAGGCAGCCATTGTAATGTTCTCTACGGTGCCCATTCTGTTGATTTATCCATGGTTGCAGAAATATTTTATTCATGGTGTAACTATGGGTGCAGTTAAGGAATAATCGGATTGTTTAATCCGTTTCATTCAATACATTTTACTATTCATTTTAATATAAAGGGAGGAAAAAAGGAAATGAAGAAGAAAGTTCTTTCTTTACTGCTTGCTTGCTTTATGACCATGTCATTGGCAGCATGTGGTGGAGACAAAGCTGTGGACACAACCGGCGGACAGAACGGCGGCGGAAATGCTGCACCTGTTGTAACCGCTGATCCCAGCGAAATCGTTGATGGAAAATTTGTAGAAACCAGAAAGATTACCGTAGAAGTATACGATCGTGGTAATGATGGTGGTTCAGACCCTATTAACAACATGTATACCGATTACATCAAGAAAGGTATGCTGGAAGATCATAATGTAGAGGTTGAATTTGTGGCAGTTCCCCGTTGGACTGAGGTGGAACAGATTAACAACCTGCTTGCAGCAAGTGATGCACCGGATATCTGCTTGACCTATGACTATGCAACAATCCAGTCTTATGCAAACATGGGTGGTGTGCTTGATTTGGCACCTTATGTAGAAGGATATAAGGAGATGCTTCCTAACCTTTGGGCATGGCTTGGTGATACCAATATTAACTGGAACAAGGATCCTCAGACCGGAGTTATCTGGGCTATCGAAGGAAAGAGAGCCGTTACTGCACGTATCAATACCTTTGTTCGTAAGGACTGGTTGGATAAGTTAGGCCTCAAAGAGCCTACTACCAAGGCAGAATTTGAAAGTATGTTAATCGCTTTCAGAGATAATGCAGACCTTCTTCTTGGCGCTGATGCTGATAAGATGGTTCCTTACTCTGTAAGCTACGATGTGGGCTGGAGAGCAGCTACCTTAATCGAATCCTTCATGGATCCTGCAATTTCTAACAAAGATTATTATATCAATGGTTTCGATGACAGAAAGTTCACTGAAGCAGGAACCAAAGAAGCAGTACGTTTGCTGAACAAGTGGTATAACTCTGATTTGATGTGGGATGATTTCGCATTATACGGAAGTGGTGACACTACCGAAGATGATATGATGAAGGCCGGATATGTAGGCGCATTTACTCATAACTGGGATTATCCTTTCAGAAACGGTACTGACAGTATTGCAGCAAGCTTAAAGAGACTGGTTGGTCCTGATGCTAAGTATGTTGCTATCGATCCTTTCGAAGACAGCAAGGGTACTCATACCAAGTTCATCACCAGTTCTGCAGGAGATCGTAAGATTTTCTTCCCTACTACCAATGATGAACCTCTTGCATCTATGTTGTACTTAGACTGGATCAGTGATCCTACACACATCCAGTACTTACAGCTTGGCGATGAAGGCGTGACTCATACCAAGATCGAAGATGGTGTTTATGCTTCCAAGGCAGCAACCGGTGCGGCAATCATGAACTCAGGTAACAACATTGACTATACTATTACCTGTAATGGTCTTTGCCTTGCAGATGAAGAGTCTACCATCAAGTCTATTGCTTACGGCTATGCAGAGTCAGATCCTGCTGATGTAGCAAATGCGTACAAGATTGCTATGACTGATGCACGTGCTGAAAAGAATGTAAACGTGGGTGCTATTGAAGCAGAAGAAGGAATGGGTACCGTTCTTTCTGAAAAGAGAGACATCGTATTTGATACTTCTGTGATTGCATCTCCCAGCGACTTTGATAAGGTATGGGATGACGGTATGAAGGACTACCTGAGCGCAGGCGGTCAGGATATCATGGATGAACGTGCTGAGAAGTGGAATGCAACTTATGGTGAAGCTGTGAATCTTCCTTAATAATTTAGGAAACTGATAGAACCCTTTTATTCATTAGATACTTATATACGGAGAGGATGGCTTCGGCCATCCTCTCTTTTGCGGTATGGGAAATTGCGCAAGAGAATCCGTATCCCGATATAGACATTACAAACCCCCTTTGTTATAATAATTTGTGTGCTTTTAAGAGGCTTGTGAAAATCGGAAGAATGTAATGAAGGAGACTTCTATGAAATCATGTTTAACAACTCTGTGTTACATAGAAAAAGATGACTGTTTTCTGATGCTTCATCGGGTGAAGAAGGAGCAGGATATTAATAAGGATAAATGGATTGGTATCGGAGGGCATTTTGAGGGGAAAGAAAGCCCGGAGGAGTGTTTGCTTCGTGAAGTGAAGGAAGAAACCGGTTTAACTCTTACGGATTACCGTTTCCGTGGGATTATTACCTTTGTGACGGATTGCTATGAGACGGAGTATATGTGCCTGTATACGGCAGATGCCTTTGAGGGTGAAATAACAGAGTGTACGGAGGGAAATCTGGAATGGGTGCCGAAGGAGAAGCTTCGGGAGCTGAATCTGTGGGAAGGTGATTATATCTTTCTGGAACTTTTGGAAAGTAGGAAGGAATTCTTTTCTCTAAAACTTTGTTATGAACAGGATAAGCTGGTGGAAGCAGTTCTGGATGGAAAAAGATTAACAGAATGGGTATAAAAAAGGGGTGGCTAAAAGCCACCCTTATTACGTTCTAAGCGAAGTGCCCTGCGTTTTTCGGCCAGGCGGTATTCTTCCTCCTGAAATTCATTTTCTAAGATAATGGGCGGTACGGGAGTGGGACGATTTTCGCCATCCATGGCCACCAGTACCATATAGGCACGATTGATAGGATAGCGCATGCCGTTGTCCTTTTCCACATAAGTATCCACCCGGACCTCCATGGAGGTGCGTCCGGTGTGGGTGATATAGCCGATGAGTACGATCATGTCGCCTACATAAGCGCCTGATTTGAAGACTAGGTTGTCGATAGCAGCGGTGGTGACGGTTTTGACACCTGCATGACGCATAGCAACTACGGCGGCCAGCTCATCAATCATTTTTAGTAGGGTGCCGCCGAAAAGTCGTCCGCCGGCATTTAAGTCTGCAGGCTGTACGATATGGACCTGTTCGGATTTGGAATAGGATACGGTTCTTTGATGCATGGTGACCTCCTTGGAAGAAATAAGAAAAACCACAGAAACAATCTTCTGTGGTCTAAGCAGAGGAAGAGGGAATCGAACCCCCGTTAACGGTTTTGGAGACCGCCGCACTACCGCTGTACTATTCCTCTATGTATCGCTAACGAATTGTATTGTAGCATAAGGGGAGCTGTTTGGCAAGTGGAAAATACAAATTTTAAAAAGTTTTTGGAAAAATTGATACAGTTTGATTTTTGACCATGGTTGAAGTATGATAGAAGAAGATAAAGAATCTAAGGAGTCTGTATATGCGTATTAACGGAAAGAATATAACCACCATTGTCAGTGATTTTGATGGTACCATATTAAAGAAGGGGGCAATGGAAGCACCGAAAGAATTTTTCGAAGTGATAAACCAGGCTATGGAACAGGGATACCTGTTTGTGGCGGCCAGTGGCAGACAGTACTATAATATGTTCAACCTTTTGCAGGGACTTAATATGGATATTGTATATATCTGTGAAAATGGCTGTCTGGTCATGTATCGCGGAGAGGTGATTCATAAAGAGACCATAGATTCTAATATGGCGAAAGGGCTAATTGAAGAGCTTCAGGCACAGGGTGGTGGTTCGGAATTGATTGTGTCCGGAGAAAATACCTGCTATGTGGCACCTCATAATCCGGGCTTTGCAGATGTGATGGAGCAGAAGGTGAAGTACCATATTACCAGATTGGAAAGCTTTGCACAGGTGCAGGAGGCACCTTTAAAGATATCCATATACTATCCCGGCGGAATACCGGAAGAGAAAGGAATGTATTTTAAGGATAGGTACGGAAAAGAGCTGCAGGTGGTGGATGCCGGCAATGGATTTTTGGACTTTAATCCTTTGACCAGTGGCAAAGGACCTGCTTTAAAGGTGGTGGCAGAAAAGCTGGGATTTAAAGTGGCGGAATGTGTATCTTTTGGCGATAGTGAAAATGACATGAGTATGCTACAGACGACAGGTGTGGCGTTTGCTATGGAAACTGCAAAACCACATGTAAAAGCGGTGGCAGATTATGTATGTGACAGTGTGGAAGAGGTTCTGACGTTTTTAATGGAGGAAGAAGCGAGATTACAGGAATGGGTACACAATTTGGCCATCAGTGCCGGTAAAAGCCATGAAGAGTCAAATGAATTCTGGCAGACTCTAAAAGCAGATGTTGAGCTTTTGGAGGAGTTGGAATATTACGCAGTACATGGTGAATTTTTATGTAAATACAAAGTGGCCGGGTACACAGTAACGGATATTTTAGTGTGGCAGGTAGATCATTTTAAGGCCTATTTGGACAGAAGAGAGGAAATCAATAGGTATCGTCAGGACAAGTTATTATACAACAGTTTTGAGATTTTGTTACAGATGCGTCAGAATCCGGAAGTTTATGTTAATAAGCTACAGGGAGAGACCGGTACGGATTATGAGAGTAAGTTTTAAAAGTGAATAACTATTCAGAGCTCTGAATAGTACATCAAAAGCCCTGTGGGGGAATCCACAGGGCTTTCGATTGTGTAAAAGGGGAATTTTCCGGAATTGCTAATTAGCAGTTCGATTTTTCAATCGAACAAGTTCAGTATAGTAGATTTCGTGAACCATGTCTATAAATATATTGAGGTAAAATAAAACAATATTAGCGAAAGTTGTTGGAAAAATAACGTTTCTGTCATATTTTTGCGAAAATCCTTTTACAAAGTATGTAAAAAATGATATACTTAATCTGTATATCTTTGCACAAAAACGCGGAAACGGAGGACTTTGGGATGAATGGTGAACAGGATGTAAGATATTTAAAGGAATTGTCCGCAAAATACAAAGAAGAACTGACACCCTTGTTACGTTACTTGCGTTGGTTTGAGGAGCATGCAGGGATAGATAACAGTACCAATTATGACGGTGGTGATCATGCGGGGAGAACCATGGCTTTTCCTATTTTTGACAGTACACTGCTTGCCTTTGTGAAGGAAGCGAATAATACTTCCTTTATGGATCCTAATTATGTGTATGTATATAGCAGACTGAAACTGAAAACACCGGCAGATGAAAGAAGAGCCATTGAGGCGGCCGGGATTACGGATTGGAATGTATTGTGCGGTATTCTCACCTGCTATGTAAGGGGTGGTATGACCCGGTCCTATTTATGGAGACAGGGGATGAGTGAGAGCATTTTCTATCTGGTGCTTGCAAAGATGAAGGAAATCGTGGAGTTTTGGGACAAACCATTAAATGTTTAGGGGATGAATAAAGATGGGTGAGAAATCAGTACAGAAGCGAAAATATATATTGGATACTGCCAGGAAAGTCTTTATGGAAAAAGGCTTTAAGCGGGTGACCATGAAGGATATCGTAGAAGCCTGTGATATCAGCCGTGGTGGCTTGTATTTGTATTTTAACAGCACGGAAGAGATTTTCATGGAAGTATTACGGATGGAGAGCGAAGAAACGGATGATGTCTTTTCCGGCAATGTGAAGGAAGATTCTACGGCTACGGATATTCTGATGCTTTTTTTGAAGGAACAGAAGAAGGAGCTGATGCGTAAGAAGGATACTTTAACGCAGGCGACTTATGAGTTTTATTTTGAGAATAAGCTGTCGAAAAAGGATGACATCCTGAAGAAGCAGTTTGAGTCAGCGGTATTTGTGCTTCGTAAGCTGATAGAGACCGGTGTGGAAAGTGAAGAGTTTTATTGTGAAGACCCGGAGAGAGCAGCAAGGAATATTATGCTGGTTTTGGAGGGATTGAAGATCTCTGCACAGACCATCGGAGTGACTTCGGAAAGTGTGGATAAGCAATTATTGTATATTTTGAAGTCTCTTGGGGTAGAAGATTAAGAAAAATTTGTCGTTTTTATGCTTGTTAATAATATGAAACAAAGGTATTATTATATAGGCGTTATATTATACAAAACAAACTTGGAGGAAAATCATGGGAATGGTACGACGTATCTATGTTGAGAAAAAGGCACCGTATGCCGTAAAGGCAAAGGAACTTAAGGGTGACCTGAAGAACTATCTGGGACTCGATAATGTGGAGGCAGTACGCGAGTTCATTCGTTACGATGTGGAGAACATCTCAGACGAAATTTTTGCAAAGGCTTGTAAGACAGTATTTTCAGAGCCTCCTGTAGATGATTTATATGAGGAGACCATTGAGATTCCGGCAAACGGACATGTATTTTCCGTGGAATATCTGCCCGGTCAGTTTGACCAGAGAGCAGACTCAGCTGTACAATGTGTACAGTTCTTAAAGGAAGATGAGAACCCGATTATTAAGACTGCGGTTACATATATGATTATCGGTGATATTTCTGCAGAGGAGATGGATAAGATTAAGGCTTACTGTATCAACCCTGTAGATTCCAGAGAAACCGATATGGTGAAGCCCGTGACTCTGGTAACAGAATTCGAAGACCCTGCTGATGTGGCAATCTTTGACGGTTTCACATCTATGAGTGAGGAAGAATTAAAGGCTCTTTACAGTTCTTTGGGACTGGCTATGACTTTTAAGGATTTCTTACATATTCAGAATTATTTCGCAAATGACGAAAAGCGTGATCCTTCCATGACAGAAATCAGAGTGCTGGATACCTATTGGTCCGATCACTGCCGTCACACCACCTTCTCTACCGAGCTGAAGGATGTGGCATTTGAAGAGGGGTATTATAAAGCGCCTATCGAGAAGACTTATGAAGACTATTTGGCTACCAGAGCAGAAATTTTTGCGGGTAGAAGTGATAAATTTGTGTGCCTGATGGATTTGGCTACCATGGCTATGCGTAAGCTGAAGAAGGAAGGCAAGCTGGATGATATGGAACAGTCTGATGAAATCAATGCTTGTTCCGTAGTGGTTCCTGTTGAGATGGAATACGAAAATGGTGAAAAGGTGACAGAAGAGTGGTTGGTATTCTTCAAGAACGAGACTCATAACCATCCTACCGAAATCGAGCCTTTTGGTGGTGCGGCTACCTGTTTGGGTGGTGCCATCCGTGATCCCCTTTCAGGACGTGGTTATGTATATCAGGCAATGCGTGTTACCGGTGCGGCTGACCCTACCGTACCTGTAGCGGATACTTTGAAGGGTAAGCTTTCACAGAAGAAGCTGGTTCGCGGTGCGGCAAACGGTTATTCTTCTTACGGTAACCAGATTGGTCTGGCAACCGGCTTTGTTAAGGAGATTTACCATCCTAACTATGTGGCTAAGCGTATGGAAATCGGTGCTGTAATGGGTGCAGCTCCCAGAAGATGCGTAATCCGTGAGACTTCTGATCCCGGTGATATCATCATCCTGCTTGGCGGACGTACCGGACGTGACGGCTGTGGTGGTGCTACCGGTTCTTCCAAGGTTCATACGGAAAGCTCCATTGAGACTTGTGGTGCAGAAGTACAGAAAGGTAATGCACCTACCGAGCGTAAGATTCAGAGACTGTTCCGTAGAGAAGAAGTTAGTAAGTTAATTAAGAAGTGTAATGACTTTGGTGCCGGCGGTGTGTCCGTAGCAATCGGTGAGCTGGCAGACGGTCTGACTGTAGATTTGGACAAGGTGCCAAAGAAATATGCAGGTTTGGATGGTACCGAGCTGGCTATTTCCGAGTCCCAGGAAAGAATGGCTGTTGTTGTTGACCCTAAGGATGTGGATACCTTCTTAGGCTACGCCGCAGAAGAGAACCTTGAGGCGATTCCGGTAGCAGTGGTTACAGCAGAACCCAGACTGGTTCTGAACTGGAGAGGCAACAGTATTGTTAACTTAAAGCGTGCTTTCCTTGACACCAACGGTGCTCATCAGGAAACCGGCGTTAAGGTAGATATGCCTGTAAAGGAAGACAATTACTTTAAGAAATATGCAATCCCTGCTGTGGGAGAAAAAGTGGAAGCAGGCGACGTTAAGGGCGCTTGGGTGACCATGCTGAATGACTTGAATGTCTGCTCACAGAAGGGTCTGGTAGAAATGTTCGACGCATCCATCGGTGCCGGCAGTGTGTTCATGCCTTACGGCGGACAGTATCAGCTGACCGAGACCCAGACTATGGTAGCAAAGCTTCCCGTACTGAAGGGAAAGACCGATACCGTAACCATGATGAGCTACGGCTTCGATCCGTATTTGTCAAGCTGGAGTCCTTATCACGGAGCTGTTTATGCAGTAGTTGAATCCATGGCAAAGATTGTGGCTACCGGTGGTGACTGGAGCAAGATTCGTTTCACCTTCCAGGAGTACTTCCGTCGTATGTCAGAAGATCCTGCACGTTGGAGTCAGCCTTTTGCTGCACTTCTTGGTGCATATGATGCGCAGATGGGCTTTGGACTTCCGTCTATCGGTGGTAAGGACAGTATGTCAGGTTCCTTCAATGAAATCGACGTACCACCCACATTGGTGTCCTTCGCAGTGGATATCGCAAAGTATGGCGATATTGTTACACCTGAACTGAAGAAGGCAGGTAATAAGTTAGTACGTTTCTCTATTGAGAAGGATGAATATGATATGCCGGTATACGAGGCAGTTATGGCACTTTATAATGCCATCCATGAGTTGACTCTGGATAAGACGATTGTTTCTGCTTATGCACTGGATTCTAAGGGTGTGGCAGCGGCTGTATCTAAGATGGCATTTGGTAATAAGCTGGGTGTAGCTGTGGACAGTGCTGTTGATGTGAAGAGCCTGTTTACCAACGGCCTTGGTGATGTGGTAGCAGAAATCGCAGCAGACAAGATGAGTGCTTTAGATGCAGCAGACGTGAAGTATGAAGTGATTGGTACAGTAACCGCTGATGCAGCATTTGTAATCGGCGATACTAAGATTACCATGGATGAAGCATTGGAAGCTTGGACCTCTAAGCTGGAGAAGGTATTCCCTACCAAGGCAGTAAAGGATATGGATGCAGTAAACAGCGATGTATACAAGGCTGACAGCATTTATGTATGTAAGAATAAGGTGGCTAAGCCTACCGTATTTATCCCGGTATTCCCGGGTACCAACTGTGAATACGACAGTACCAAGGCATTTGAGCGTGCAGGTGCAAACGTAATCACCAAGGTATTTAAGAATATGACTGCAGAAGATATCAGAGCTTCTGTGGATGAGTTTGAAAAGGCTATCGCACAGGCACAGATTATTATGTTCCCCGGCGGATTCTCAGCAGGTGATGAACCGGACGGAAGTGCGAAGTTCTTTGCAACTGCTTTCCAGAATGCAAAGATGAAGGAAGCTGTTATGAAGTTGCTTAACGAGCGTGATGGTCTGGCACTTGGTATCTGTAACGGTTTCCAGGCATTGATTAAGCTTGGTCTGGTACCTTACGGTGAAATCGTAGGACAGAAGGAAGATTCACCCACATTGACCTTCAATACCATCAACAGACATATCTCCAAGATGGTATACACCAAGGTGGTTTCCAACAAGTCACCCTGGTTACAGGGCGCTGAGCTTGGTGCAACCTACTGTAACCCTGCTTCCCATGGTGAAGGACGTTTCGTAGCACCTAAGGAATGGCTGGATAAGCTCTTTGCAAACGGTCAGGTAGCCACCCAGTATGCAGACATGTTTGGTAATGTATCCATGGATGAAGAGTACAATATCAATGGCTCTTATTGTTCTATCGAAGGTATCACCTCACCGGATGGACGTTGCCTCGGTAAGATGGCACACTCTGAAAGAAGAGACGTGGCTGTGGCAATGAATATTTACGGAGAACAGGACATGAAGATTTTCGAAAGTGGTGTGAAGTACTTTAAATAAGAAGTGATATTACCTCAAGAGGGTGGAAGCTTTCTTGAGGTAGTTTGATTTTTAGTTCACAAATAGAAATAAAGCAGTTTTATACTATTTTATGATAGATTTTTTATGTTAACTTAAACGTATAAGCGAAATAATAAATACTGTGTGCACAAAATAGGGGGAAATGCACCAAAGAGTTATTTGTTTAACTTTTACAAATAGTAATGCACATGAAGATGTGTGAAACCGGGAGGAATTTATGAAAAAGGGAATGAAACGAGTAATTGCATTTGTAATGGCGCTGGTGATGACATTCGGCATACAAATGCCACAGAAGGCAGAAGCTGCGTCTGCAGAAGACAGATATGCAGGTGAGTATGGAATTGAACAGCTTCTTTCTTATTATCAGTATGTTACAAGAGGAGATTGTAATATAGGTGTACATACTTTGGGACCTGTGGCAGTAGGCGGTAGCTTGTCTTCAAACGGAACGATAGGTGATGCGGCTTATGCACCTTCCTATGCCAAGCATCTTGTAACGGCACAAATCGGATATTCAACGGATTATTATGCTACGACCAGAGCATTTTATTACGGAACAGCTTCCGGAGGGAATTTGACGGGATTTACCCAAAATGCAAATTTCATGGATCTTGAGGCAAATTTCCCTGCGATTATTGCAGAGTCGGAAGCACTGAAGACCGGTGCTGTAAAAGCAACCAAAGACGGCAATGTTTTAATCTGTGATTTTAATGCAGCTTCCGTATATGAGATTCCGTATAGTGATTTATATGCAGCAAAAGATTTAAATATTATTATTAATAATGTTAATGACTTCAAAACAAAGAAGTGTGTTATCAATTTTACCGGTGTAGGTTCCAATATGGTGAATTTGGATAATGCACAGTCAAGAGGCGCAGAAAACTCCTATAGTTTGAACGTATATTTTAACGGAGTTAAGTCAGGAGAAGGTTGGAAACCGGCGAAAGGCGGATTATATACAGACGGTCTGGGCGGTTTTCAGTGTAACCTTAATGGTATGAAGTTGATTTATAACTTCCCGGATGCTACACATGAAATTATTCATATGGAAACGTTCGGTCATGTGGTTGCTCCTCAGGCAGTTGTATGCTGTGCCAGCGGTAGTATGGAAGGCGGTGTAATTGCTAAGGAAGTAAGCCTTAAGTATGGTGGTGTAGAAGCACATTTCTATCCGTTTAGCAACATGAACAGCGTTGTGAACGGAACCGGCGGAAGTAATGAGAGCGGAATGGTGCAGAACATCAAATTAATCAAGAAATTTGTAGATCCTTCAAACGGGGCAACAATGGGACAGCCGGCACAGGGTGCTTTGTTTGCGCTGTATAAAGATGCAGATTGCACCATGCCTGTGATTACAGATGTAGAAGCAGTTAAGCAGAAAAACGGTGAATATGTGGTAACAATAACCGGTTCAGCTGTATCAAAAGGAAATACATATTATTTGAAAGAAACCAGAGCAGCAGTGGGCTTTATGATAAATGATACCGTTTATTGCTGCAGAGTTAACGCAGACGGAACCGTAGACTATAAGAAGTTAAGTGAGCCGGATTCCGCATATAGCAGCGAATTCCCTGAATGTATCAACCAGAAGGAAATCCAGGCTTTGCTTATTACAGTAGTGGACAAGGATACAAAGCTTCCCATAGCTGATTGCAAAGTCGAGATTACCAAAAACGGATCGTCCGAAAAATGGACAGCAGAAACAGACGAAAACGGTAAAATCTACCTGAAAGATATTCCGAATGGAGATTATGTGGCAAAGGTAGTGGCTACACCGGATGCGTACAAGACGATAGATGGTGCAGATTCTGTGGCGGTGAATGTCCCGAATGGCAAAACCGGTACGGGTGTATTAGAGTTGCAGAAAAGAGTGGGTGATTTGGTGGTTGAAGTTACCGAAAAAGACAATTATCCCAATAAGATGCAGGGAGCGACTGTAACCATCAGCGGCAATGGCTGTCCGGACCAGACTGTAACCATTGAAGCAGACGGTACTGCAACGGTTACCGGATTGCCCATCGGCAGCTATACTGTAACAGTACAAACTGTTCCGGATAAGTACAATTTGGCAACATCAGAAACCAATCCCAAAACAGCAGTTGTGGTAGAAGATCCTACCGTAAAAGTACCGTTTGTAGTAGAAAAGAAGACCGGCAAAATTACGGTTGTTGTAAACGAATACGGAAAACCGGATGTTAAGATACCTAACGCAAGTATAACCATCAGTGGAAACGGATGTCCTGACCAGACAGTTACTACCGGTCCTGACGGTTCTGTTACCGTAGATAATTTGCCAATTGGCAACTATAATGTAAAAGTTAATTCTGTTCCGGACGGATATAATATTGTTGATCC
Source organism: Lachnospiraceae bacterium (assembly GCA_017520425.1). Taxonomy (GTDB): domain Bacteria; phylum Bacillota; class Clostridia; order Lachnospirales; family Lachnospiraceae; genus Acetatifactor. Next base: position 113,342 of record JAFXFO010000034.1, read on the forward strand.
GGACAATAAGGACGCAACAGTAACAGAGGGCTCTGATTCGAAAATTCCTTTTGCGGTAAGTAAGCAGGTTGGATGCTTAAAAGTTATTGTGACAGAAAAAGACAATGCTACCAATAAGATTGCAAACGCAGTGGTAACAATTGTTGGAGAAGACTATTCTAATGAGGTAAAGACCGGTCCTGACGGAACGGTTACCGTTACGAATTTACCGGTTGGTGAATATACCGTAACAATCAATTCCGTACCGGGTAATTACAACATTGTAACACCCAATAGTGATACCAAGACAATAACAGAAGGAAGTACACCCACAGAGTATCCTTTCTATGTAGAGAAGAAAACCGGTTCTTTGGTGGTTGTTATCACGGAATATAACAAACCTTCAAATACAATTGAAGGAGCAAAGGTTGAGATTAAAGACAGTAACGGAACTGTTGTAACAACAACTCCTACCGTAACTACTGATGCAAATGGTCAGGTAAAGGTAGAGAAATTACCGATTGGTGAATATACGGTTACTGTAAAAGAGGTGCCCGGCGATTATAAGGTAACCTGCGATGGTATTGATACTCAGTTTGTGGAAGAGAAGACGACTCCAACCAAGTATGAGTTTGAAGTGACAAAGAAAGTAGGTCATTTGTTAGTAACTGTAACAGAGCAGGGAGATGCTACCAAAAAGATTGCAAACGCAGAGGTAAATGTATCCGGTGAAGGATATAATAAGAACTTCAAAACGAATGCAAACGGTCAGGTAGAGGTCAAGAATTTACCTGTGGGAGAATACAAAGTAACTGTAAACAATGTGCCGAACAACTATAAGGTGGTTGGTGACAATTTTGACACAGAAATGGTGAATGAAGACGCTACCACAGCATATTCCTTCGTAGTAACTAAGAAAGTCGGTAATCTGACTGTTGTTGTAACGGAAAAGAATAATAAAGATAATAAAATCGATTGTTATAAGGTGACGATTACCGGAACAGATTATGAAAAGACGATTGAAACTACCAACGGTGATGTAACAGTAAGCGGATTGCCTGTAGGAGAATATACTGTAAAGGTTGTTCAGGTAAAAGACGGTTATGAAGTCACAGGCGGTAATGAGAAGACCTTATCGGTGAAGGAAAACCAGACTACCGAATATCCTTATGAAGTAATTCAGCAGAAGGGTAATTTGAAGGTTATAGTAACAGAGTATAACAATGCTTCTAACAAAATTGATGGAGCAACTGTGAAAGTATCCGGTCCTGACGGTTATTCTACAACTGTTACTACTGGAAAGGATGGTAGTGCAACTATAACAGGACTTCCTGTGGGAAGTTATACAGTAACAGTGGAAAGTGTTCCGGGTGAATATAAGATAACCGGTAAGGAACAAAAGGTTGATGTGGTAGCTAAGAATACAACCACTGAATATCCATTTGAAGTAACGCTAAAGGTAGGCGCATTACAGGTAATTGTTACAGAAAAAGACAATGCAAATGTTAAGGTTCAGGATGTGTCCGTAACCATTACGGGAGAGGGTTACAATAATACCACTAAAACCGATGCTAACGGTATGGTAACTGTTACTAATCTTATGGTTGGTAATTATACTGTAAAAGTAAATTCCGTACCGGCCATTTATAATGTGTATGGAGACGATAATAAAACTGACGGTGTAGAGGACGGCAAGACCACTTCCTATGAATTCAAGGTGGTAAAGAAAACCGGTTCTTTACAGGTGATTGTAACCGATGAACGTACCAATAATCCGGTACCGAATGCAAAGCTTGAAATCAAGGAAAAAGACGGAAAGGTAGTAACAACGGTTACTACAAATGCAGAAGGTAAAGCGGTAGTAGAAAACCTGCCTATTGGTGATTATGAGGTTACCATTAAAGAAGTGCCCGGTGAGTATTCCGTTACAACGGATAAGACAATCACAAATACCGTTAAGGAAGGTCAAACGACTGAATACGAGTATAAAGTAGATAAGCAGGGAAGTTTAGAAATCATCATAAAGGATGTTGAGGGTACACCGATTCAGGGGGCAGAAATTGAGATTGTTTATCCTGATGGTACCAAGGAAACTGTAGAGACTGATAGTGAAGGTAAATTTACTAAGGATCAGGTTACAGAAGGTAATTGTACCGTAACGGTAAAGGACGTTCCGAATAATTATGACATTATTCCGCCTTCTTCAATGGAGAAGCCGATTAAACCGAACGAAAAAACAGAATACAAGTTTGAGATTACCACAACCCAACCGGTGGGACATTTACATGTGGTGATTACAGATGCAAGAACCGGAGATAAGATTGCAGGAGCAAAGGTGACTGTTACCGGTCCCGACGGTTATAAAAAGACAGACATTCTTACGGATTCACACGGTAGTATTACTATAAACGGTTTGAATGCCGGTGAGTATACCGTAAAGGTGACTTATGTACCCGACGATTATACCATACTGGATAAGGATACACTCGCTCTGCCGGTGGAAGCCAACCAAACCACGCAGTATGAATACAAAGTAGATAAGTTCGGTTCCCTTACAATTGTTGTAAAGGATGAGAGAACCAATCAGAAAGTACCCAATGCTGAATTAGAAGTAAAGGATGAGAAGGGTAATGTTACTCCTGTGAATACAGGGGATTCTGGTCAGGTGAATTTGGATAATCTGTTGACAGGACAATATAAAGTAACTGTGAAAGTAGTGCCTGAGAACTATACAGTAACTTCTGATAAGGAATTAGAACTTCCGGTGGAAGCTAAAAAAACTACGACTTATGAATACAAGATAGATACACTTGGTAATATGACCATTGTAGTTATTGATGAAAAAACAGGTCAGAAAGTACCTAATGCTGAACTGGAAGTTAAAGACAGCAAGGGAAATAAAAAAACTGTTACAACAGGTGATGAGGCTGAAGTAAACTTGACCGGATTGCCTACCGGTAAGTATACCGTGACCATTACGAAAGTACCGGAAGAATATACCGTAACAACCAATAAGGTTATTTATCCGGAAGTAATTGTTAACGATACGGTTACTTGCGAATACAAGGTAAATAAACTGGGTAGCTTGCAGATTGTTGTAAGGGATGAACGTACAAATAATTTAGTACCCGGTGCAATAGTAGAGGTTAAGGATTCCGAGGGAAATATTGTTACGGATACAGATACCGTGAAGACAGATGCAAGAGGACAGATTACAATTTCTAATTTGCCTGTTGGTGACTATCAGGTTACCATCAAGGAAGTTCCCAACAATTATGAAGTGACTACCGATGAGGAAATCACTAGTAAGGTTGAACCCAATAAGACGACTGAGTTTGTGTACAAAGTAGACAAATTTGGTAATCTGAATATTATTGTAAAAGACGATGATGGCAGGGTTGTACCGAAAGCAGAGTTGGAGATTGAGTATCCGGACGGTAAAAAAGAAACAGTTACTACTGACGAGAACGGCAAAGTAGAACTGGAAAGAATACCGGTAGGTGAACATAAGGTTACTATTACTAAAATACCGGAAGGCTATACTGTGACCACCGATAAAGAATTTACAAAGGTGGTATTACCTAATCGGGATACTGTTTATGAATTTGAAATTATCAATCATAACGAGTACGGTAATCTGAGTATTGTAGTTACGGATGTCCGTGATGCGTCAAAGAAAGTGGCCGGAGCAACAGTGGAAATTAAGGATGCAAATGATAATCTTGCAACATCTACCCCTACTGTAACAACAGATGCCGATGGTATGGTTCTGGTGAAAGACTTACTTGTAGGTGAGTATACGGTAACCATTAAGGAAGTACCGAATGATTATGACGTAGTTACCGATACAGAGATTAAGGCAACAGTAGAAGCTGATAAAACTGCAGAATATCAGTATAAGGTAGACAAATTAGGAACCCTTGTAATTGTTGTTCGTGACGAAAAGACAAATGCAGTAGTACCCGGTGCAGATGTAACCATTAAAGATGCAGCAGGCAATGAAATCGGAACAGCAACTACTGATGCAGAAGGTAAGGTTAAGAAAGAGAAATTACCTGTAGGAGAATATACTGTAATAATTGACAAGGTACCTTCCGGATATACCGTAAGTACCAACAAGGAATTGAAGAATACTGTATTGGCGAAGAAGGAGACCTTATATGAATTTAAGGTAAATAAGAGGGAAACTACTACAAACAACAATTCGTCATCAGCACAGTCAACTCCTGCACCTACTACACCGCCTGCAACTACTACCACCGTAACATCAAATACACCTGTTAACACAAATGGTGTTGCAATATCCCCCAAGACAGGAGACGAGTTCCCGGCTATGGGAGTACTAATTGTTATGATGATGGTCGGTATTGGTCTGGTTATTGTAGAGGACAACAGAAAGAAAAACAAAGAATGTAAGTAAAACATATAATGCATATGTAATAAGACAGACTGTTTTATACGGTGGTATAAGACAGTCTGTTCTTGTTTTCTTGCGATTCATAAAAAATAATGTTAGAATAACAGTAGTTAGCGTAACCAAAGAAGATAAAGTTCTGTCTATATAGGTAAGGAAGGGAGAATGCTTATGGAAGACAGTCAGATAATTGAATTGTACTGGCAGAGGTCAGAGCGTGCCATAGGAGAAACCGCCAAGAAATATGGAAAATTATGCCGGCATATTGCTATGAATATAGTGGGCAATTTTTCGGATGCGGAAGAATGCGAGAATGATACCTATGTGGCTACCTGGAATGCCATTCCCCCTACCAGACCCAATGTTTTTTCCGCCTTTTTAATCAAGATTGTCCGTAATATAGCCCTAAACCGTTATGAATATAATAAGGCACAGAAGCGTAACCATGAATTCGACCTGGTGCTGGAGGAGCTGGAAGGCTGTGTGGCCGGCAAGGATACGGTGGAATCAGCATATGAAGAAGGTGTATTGGCAAGCTATCTGGATGCGTTTCTGGAGCAGCTGCCAAAGGAAAAGAGAGTTATGTTTGTGCGCAGATACTGGTATTCCGATTCAGTGAAGGATATTGCCAAGCGCCTGCAAATCAGCGAAAGTAAGGTGAAAACCACACTGTTTCGTACCAGAAACGAACTGCAGGACTATCTGGCAGACAAAGGCATAGTGGTTTAGGATAGAGAAAGGATGGTTAAGAAATGACAGGAAATGATTTGTTTCGTGAAGTGGGAAACATCAGTGAGAAATATGTAACAGAAGCAGAGGAAACCAAACGCTCTATCATTCACAATGTGGTATTTCGAAGAAGCTTAGCTACCGCAGCCTGCCTGATGGTTTGTGTGGGACTCTATTTCAGTACCCGTACCGGCAGGAAGGAAGCAACAGCAGACAGTAGCGAAGGTTCCGGACCTCAGTATGATGCGGCGACGAATGAAGTGCATGTGGCAGTGGGAGAGCAGGATGCAGATGGAGGTTTCCGTTTTAAGGATATTCTGGATTCCTTGGGAGGCAATAACAAAACGGATAATGCACCTCAAGATTATTATCAGGAGTCAGCATCTTCTTCCGAAAGGGTGGAAAGTGAAACTGCTAATACACCGGAGGAGGACTTAGGGGCATCCGGCGGTTATTGGATGGATACCATTGACAGGCTTTGTGCATATCCTAATGATTACAAAGCACTCTTGCAGACGGATGCTTTTGTGGTAGCACACGGAACGGTAAAGAGTGGTATGCCTCAGTGGGAAGCTTTCTTGCAAAGTGTAGAACAGGGTGATACAGCGTATGTGGATGTGGTACAGTTTACGGAAGAAGGAGATGCCGTTATTTCGGCGGTTGTATTTCTGGGAGATTGGTATTATGTTTTGGCAGACCATACCAGGGATGCCTGGGGCAAGCAGGATATGTTAGAATATGAATACAGATATCTCTATCTTGACCGGCAGGATGGAAGAACTCGGGTGGTATTGACAGATTTGAAACTGGGTGAAGAAGAAATCAGTAATGCAATAGATATGGAACCCACCGAATTCTTTGAATTGATACAATATGTAAATGACTAAGAAAAAACTCTTAGAGGCAGATGCTTCTAAGAGTTTTTTGTGTCGGGAATCCGTATAAATACCTTGCATAAATCGACAAGTTTCGATAAAATAGAAGCATGGGTATAGAATAAGCCCGAAAGGGCGGAATGAGAGGAAAACTATGAAAAAACTGAAGAAAAAATTGGGGTTGGCAGTCCTGATGATTTGTTTGCTTATGATGCCTCTGACAGTCTATGCGGAAGCTGCTGTTACGGATTACATCTATGGTGTAAGTGACGAGGGGACCGGTGAACCCATAGACGGAGCGAAGGTAGAGGTAAAAGATGGCGACGAAGTATTATTTGAAGGAATTACCGATGAGAATGGTGAGGTTGCCTTTGAAGCGGAAGAGGAACCGGAGTATGTTCCCGGAATGTATGGTACTTTCTGGGCGTTATTCCCTCCTCTTATAGCGATATTACTTGCTTTACTTACCAAGGAAGTGTACAGTTCCCTGTTTATCGGTATTTTAGTGGGCGGTTTCTTTTATGCCAACGGTAACCCGGAAGTGGCTATTAATCATATCCTTGTAGGAGGCGTGATTGGTTCCCTTTCCGATGGTTGGAATGTAGGTATTTTGGTATTCCTGGTGATTTTGGGTATGATGGTATGCCTTATGAATAAGGCTGGCGGTTCCAGAGCTTTTGGTGAATTTGCTGCTAAGCATATCAAATCCAAAATTGGTGCTCAGGTTGCCACCATTATCTTGGGATGCATGATTTTTATTGATGATTATTTTAACTGTCTTACCGTAGGTAGTGTTATGAGGCCTGTTACGGATAAGCATAAGGTTTCCCGTGAGAAACTGGCATACTTAATCGATGCTACAGCAGCACCGGTGTGTATTATTGCCCCCATTTCTTCCTGGGCAGCGGCAGTAGCCGGGTTTGTAGAGGGAGAAGATGGTTTCCAGTTATTTGTGAAAGCGATTCCGTATAACTTTTACGCAATATTGACTATTATTATGATGTTTGCACTGATTTTCATGAAGATGGAATTCGGTCCCATGAAAAAATATGAAGAGGAAACGCTGAAAGTTATTGAGGTGAAAGAGGAAGGATCTTCTGAGAAGAAGAATGGTAAAGTAATTGATTTGGTATTACCAATCGTTGTCCTGATTGCATCTTGTATTATTGCTATGGTTTATACCGGTGGTTTCTTTGACGGTGTAAGCTTTGCAGATGCTTTTGCAGATTGTGATGCTTCTGTAGGCTTAGTACTGAGAAGTACCATAGCATTGATGGTTACTTTGATTTTCTACATGGTTCGCAAGGTCCTGAACTTAAAGGAATGTACGGAATGTCTGCCGGAAGGTTTTAAAGCCATGGTTCCTGCAATTTTGATTTTGACTTTTGCATGGACCTTGAAGGCTATGACAGATAGCTTGGGCGCAGGTACTTATGTGGCCGGATTGGTTGAGGGTAGTGCAGAAGGTTTGATGAGCTTCTTGCCTGCAGTAGTATTCCTGGTAGCTTGTTTCCTGGCATTTGCAACCGGTACCAGCTGGGGAACCTTCGGTATTTTGATTCCTATCGTCGTAAATGTATTTGGTTCTACGGATCCTACATTGATGATTATTTCTATTTCTGCTTGTATGGCAGGTGCGGTTTGCGGTGACCATTGTTCGCCCATTTCCGATACCACCATTATGGCAAGTGCGGGTGCGCAGTGTGACCATGTAAAGCATGTTTCCACCCAGCTTCCGTATGCAGTTTTTGTGGCAGTAATATCCTTTATTACCTATATAGTGGCAGGATTTACCAAGTCCGCATGGATTAGCTTGCCGATAGGTATAGTTGCAGTATTCTTGGGCTTGTTGATTATGAAAAATATCAAGCCCGCGAAGAAAGAAGTTTAAAAAACAAACCTGCTGTGGTTGGATAACCAATCACAGCAGGTTTTTCTAATTATGGGCTTTAGCCTGGTTGAGTGCGTAGCTACGAGTTTCTCCGAAAGAGAAACGACGTACGCACGAAACATACAACCACCCGCTATGCGGGTGCGCAGTGTTTGTTATACAAAAAAATCACCTTTCCGTTATAATGAG
>JAFXFO010000035.1 GCA_017520425.1 Lachnospiraceae bacterium
AAAAGAGCTAAAAGCTCATCCCAAAACCCAGAAAAGTTAAAAAGTGGCTTAACTTTTGGGACTACAAGGTCAGAAAAAGAGCTAAAAGCTCATCCCAAAACCCAGAAAAGTTAAAAAGTGGCTTAACTTTTGGAACAACAAGGCCAGAAAAAGAGCTAAAAGCTCATCCCAAAATGAAGAAAAGCAAAAAGTGGCTTAATTTTTGGGACAGCTAGGCTAGGAAAAGACATATGGACATTTTCTGCCCATATGACTCATGGACAGAAAAGGAGGAACCATGACCAGACAAATTCGAACTTCGGCAAAGGCACTAATCATCAAGGATGGTAAGATGCTTGCCATCAAAATCAAAGATGGTGAGGAAGAGTGGTTTATCATGCCCGGCGGCGGTCAGGAGGCAGAGGAAACATTGCCGGAGACCTTAAAACGGGAAGTGCTGGAGGAAATGGGTGTCCTGGTGGAGGTAAAAGACTTGATGTTCGTCATAGAGGGCGTACATGGAGAAGACTTTCACCGGGTGGATATGGTGTTTTTATGTGAGTATCTGGGGCAGCAGGAGGATGTTGAGCGCATCTGTGATACCAACCAAGCAGGTTTTGAATGGTTGGACATCAGCACCCTGAATACTACTCCCTTATACCCTTCCAAGCTACGCAGGCAGATTATGAACCTGCAGGAAGGGAAACCCTACAAGGTGTATTTAGGAAATGAGGAAATCGGAGACCCGGAGGTGACGGATTAGTATGGGAATCAGAACAATTATTAAGCAGACCTTGCAGATTAACAAGGAAAAAGAATACCAACTGGAAGGTGAGACCATTTACCTACCCCAGAAGGATTATGAGCAGGTGGAAGTCTATTCGCCGCAAGCCGGTAAGGAGCTACTGGAGTGGGATATGACGGAAGCGTACAGGGATGGATTCTGCAAGATATCTGTAAGGAACGCGGATTCCTACCAGGCGGCAAGAGAGCTTAAGAATCCGTTGGTAATGAACTTTGCCAATGCCCACAATCCGGGCGGCGGTTTTCTTATGGGTGCCAACGCCCAGGAAGAAGCCCTATGCAGATGTAGTACCCTCTATGAATCTATTTCTTCAAAAAAAGCATCTGAAATGTATCGATACAACAATACCCATCTGAGCAACGTGGAGTCAGATTATATGCTATTGTCTCCGGCGGTTTGCGTATTCCGTGATGAAAAGCTTGAACTATTTAAGGAGCCGGTGGAGGTAGGGGTGATTACCCTTCCTGCACCCAACCGCTTCGGAGCGGCTCTGTTTGCCTCAAACAAAACCATAGAAGAGGCCATGACCCGCAGAATTCGTATCATGCTTCGGATTGCTGCGAAAAAGGGGTATCGGAATCTGGTGCTGGGTGCCTGGGGATGCGGAGCCTTCGGTAATAAGCCCGAGGAAGTGTCAAAGTATTTTAGAAAAGTGTTGGTGAAGGAATCCTACGGAAGATGCTTTGATGAGGTGTGTTTTGCTATTTACGGCAAGACGGATAGCAGGAATATACAAGCCTTTCGGGAGACCTTTCAGAAGGAAATATTGCATGAGGGATAAGGGATGAAAAGAGAAAAATTTATCACAGTAATGGCTATTTTTGACGGTGAGACCCAGAAGAAGTTAGAAGATCTGAATGTACTGATGAAAGAGAAATTTGGTGAGGATGGCAAGACACAGGGCATCCCCTATCATATTAGCTTGGGAAGCTATGCACCGGAAGATACGGAGATGATTGTGGAGCGTATCAAGCAGGTCGCCGGAGAGACCAAAAGCTTCCCAGTCATCTTTGAGGGACTGCAGCATTTTGGTAATGTGGTGCGCTTTATAAAGCCGCAGATGAGTGAAGAGCTGATGAATCTGCACCTGCATTTTGATTCTGACTATGCCAACGGTTATTCGGAATGGGCTGCCCATGCCACCGTGTTTATCCATAAGGAGCCGACAGAGTTGGAGCTGACGGATGCCTTACAGGAGAAGCTGGAAGCCTTGAAGGAAGCAAGAATCGTAGGAATCGAGCTGGGAGAATTTTTCCCGGCCAAGTTTATTGTACGGGAGTTGTTTGAGGGGGAAGAGTGGTGCTAAAGCTAATCAAACGATGCCCGGAGTATGTAGCGGGCTACAAAGAATTTTGTCAGGAATTATACGACCATAATATCGTCTACTTCAGGCCCACCAGACCGGAGAATATCGATGCGGACTGGTGGGCCCGCACCAAGGAATGGTACGAGAAAAAGGAGCAAGGTCTCATAGAAGGTCAATCCCCCAGCCTGCACTTTTGGGCAGTGGATGGAGAGCAGTTCATCGGTGAGTTCCAGCTTCGTACCCAGTTTACGGAGAAGGTGCTTACGGATATCGGAAGCATCGGCTATGGAGTGAAAGTGTCCCAGTGGGGAAAGGGCTACGGAACAGAAATCCTTCGTTTAGGCTTAGCCATAGCCAAAGGGCTGGGTATGGAAAAGGTCTTGTTCACCATCAACGAAAAGAATGCTAGGTCCATCCACGTATGCGAAAAGCTGGGTGGTAAATTAGCAGACATCATAGATGCCTATAACGAGGCAGAAGGGCAGCATCGGTTGAGAAGGTATTGGATTGAGCTGTAAGTGAGTGAGCGGAGAAAAATTTATGCTGAAAAAATACAAGATAGGTTTTGAGATATGGGGACTAATCCTCTTTTTAGTGATTATGATACCTAATTTTATATGGTTTGTAGTACCTGCGCCAAATGATATTCTGAGGGTCGAGTCTGTTACAAAAGTGGCAGATGCAATAGGTTCTGTCAGTCAGGTATTAATGGTGTTTGCTTTGTGTGTATTCATTCACCGGGACCGTAAAAGATTACATTTTACAACTTTCATCATTGCTACCATCGTTTGTTGTCTGGCGTATTTTCTATGTTGGATATTTTATTACTCAGGAATGACCGGATCGCTTGTGATATTAGGATTGACAATTTTTCCCTGTTTGGCGTTTTTATGCTTTGCGATTGATAGAAAGAATATGATTGCGGTTCTTCTGATATCAGTATTTACCATATGTCACTTTATATATGGGTTGGTGAATTTTGTTGTTTAGAAGTAGATGGAGCATGTTATGAACTTAGAAAAAATATACAAAGAAGAGGACTTGTTCCCCAGAGAGATAACAAACTGGGAAGAGCGGGAATATGGTGTTCTGTTCTATAACGAAGCTAATAAGGACTCCTATGATTCTAACCATGGGGTCATCTTCAAAAACAGAATAAAGGATTTGGAACAGGTGCTTGCGGATATCATAGAGTTTTATGTCGGGAAAGGCATGAGGCCTATTATATACCAGTCCATTTCGGATGAGGGTTACTTTGAAGAAATCAAGGATGTGCTTGCGGAGTATGGTTTTGATAGCTGGTCGGAAGAACAGAAGTATATGATTCTGTCGGAAGAAAACAAGATTGTCCCTAATCCGGAGATTGTGGTTTCTAAAGTGTCTGAGTGGCAGGATGAATATGCATCAGAGATTTTTGAGAAGGCGGGAGAGCCTTGGGAAATTGCGGTAGCCAGAAAATCCTTAGCTAATGAAAATACTCTGTTTTTTGTAGCATATGCGGAAGGAAAGCCGGTGGGCATGACCTATGCCCATGTTCGGGACGGCGTATGCAGAGTGAACTATTTGTTGGTTTCTAAAGAACACAGAAGGTTGGGAGTGGGCAGAGCACTAATAAGTAGCTTTGTGGAATACTGCACGACCCATCAGATTGAAAATTGCTTCCTGTGGCCTGACGGAGAAACCGCGGAAAAGATATATTACGAAGCCGGTTTTCGCCATGTAGAAACCAAGCAGGCAGGACGGGCGTCGTACAGTAAAGAAATATTGTGAAAAATCAATGATTTTTCACTTTCTATTTTGGCAGTACCACAAGCATGGCTTGTGGTATGCACGGGAATAAAGGAGAAGACCATGATTTCGGCTTTGAAAGAACAGCTGGCAATAGATTTAAACGCTGTAAAAGAGAATTTTGAGCAGGAAGAAAATGTTGTTACGATACTTACACCCAATCTTTTAAAGCGCCGCAACATAGATGATGACTTATTGCTTTTTATGGCTTGCTTCGGAAAGGCTGCTGTAGCGGCGGTCCGACCGGAGTTGGAGCCGTTTATGACCGATTATATAGCAAATATGGACGGTTTCCGGTGCTTTGATATGCCCCTGAATATTTTGGAGCAGGAGTTAAAGAAGCACGGAGCTGTTATAAGTGAAATCGAAGAATTTTACCTGCCAGACAGGAGAGAAATCCAGCCGGTAAATCCTGCTTTTGAGTTTGAAATCCTGGAGGGTGAGGCGATAAAAAAGCTATACGGTGACCACAGATTTCACATGGCACTGGGATACTCTCAAGAAAGTGACCGTAGGGATATGCTGGCAGTGGTAGCCTATAAAAAGGGCGAAATACTGGGTGTGGCTGCAGCAAGTAATGATACTGATGATATTTGGCAAATCGGTATTGACGTAGTACCGGAGAGTCAACAGCATCATGTTGCAACGGACTTAGTTAGAATCATCTCCAAAGAAGTGTTAAAGAGAAAGAGAATACCCTACTACGGAACGGCATGGTCAAATATTGCATCAAAAAGAGTTGCCATGAATGCAGGATATAAACCGGTATGGGTAGAATTGAAGGCGATGAGGATTTGATTATCGAGGTAATGGATTCCCGGGAAATCAGAGGAGGAATAACAGACATGAACAAAGCATTATTTTGGGATTTGCAAGGTACTTTAGGCGGAGAAGCCGTGGCAAGTATTGAATTCTTTGAAGCTTATCCTTTTTCGAAAGAGGCCTTGAAGTTAGCAAAGGACAATGGTTTTAAGAATATTGTTATTACCAATCAAAGCCGAATCGGCAAAGGATTATTGCCCATGGAAGTATATAAACGGGAGGAAGAGCGCATATTAAGCTTTTTCAATTTCGAAGAGCCACTGATTGAGGAAATATTCTGTTGTCCTCATCTTACCAGTGATAACTGCCGGTGTAAAAAGCCGAAAATCGGCTTTATAGAGGATTCCATAGAAAAATACGGATTGGATATAAAGGATTGTTTCGTAATCGGCGACATGGGCATGAACGAAATCGTGATGGCCCATAATGCCGGCTGCAAGGGGATTTTGGTACTGACCGGCGGAGGCCAGGGAAGCCTTGGAGAATTCCGTGATACCTGGGCAGGGTACGAAGCAGATATAATTGCAGAGAATGCTTTGGAAGCGGTGAAGGCGATAATAGAAGAGAGGTAATAGTTATGTTTAAAGATATCCCCGCAGCATCCACCTTTTCGGTAGTGAAAGAGGTAAAGGACGGAATGTCCGGCGACAGAAAATATTATATCGAAACCGTGGACGGACAGAAGCTTTTATTGCGTATTTCAGAGGCGGCTAATATAGATATAAAAAAGAAGGATTATGACTTTCTGACCTCTTTGAATAAGGCAAATCTGCCGGTTCCTCAGGCCATAGATTTTGGATTGTGTGAAGAGGGGCAGTCTGTTTATATGCTTTTAGAGTGGATGGAAGGCGAAGAGGCCGAGAAGATATTGCCGGACATGCCTAAGGACAAGCAGTATGGGCTGGGAGTAAAGGCAGGACAGATATTAAGGGGCATTCATGAAAATGCGGCCATAAAAAGTACAGAGCAGGATTGGTATGACAGGTATTTTGATGTGATTACCCCAAGGATAGATGCCTATAAAAACGAAGGAATCCCCTTTGAGGGCGCGGAAGAGATTCTGACTTTTATTGAGGAAAACAAGCATCTGTTGCACGATAGAAATCAATGCAATATTCATGGAGATTATCATCTGGGTAACTTGATTATCGCCGGCGAGGAGTTATTTGTGATAGATTGGCAGACTGTGGATTTTGATGGGGTTGCCGACCCATGGGTGGATTTTAAAAGTATCGGTGTAGAGCATACTGCATTTGCAGTAGGGCAGATTGACGGATACTTTGATTCTCAGGTGCCGGAAGAGTTTTGGCGCATACTGGCTTTGTATTTAGCTACCAGTGCCATCACTTCTATCGTATGGGCGAAGTACTTCGCACCGGATTGTCTGGATAGTATCATGGAACTGAATCGAAATGTAGTGAAATGGTACGACAAGATGAAGCAGGTTATACCGACCTGGTATAGGGAATTTTAAGGAGAAGACCTTTATGGAAAACGCAACAAAAGAAAAATTGGTAAAAATTGCAAGAGAGAAAGCAGAAATGCCTTTTCATGGATATTTGGGAGGGAAAGAGTCAAACATTGAGCCTATTATCAAACATTTCCCCAAATGGAACATTAAGGATGCTGACAGACTGTGGTGTGCGGCATTTGTTTACTATTGTTGTATGGAGGCCGGGTTTCAGTTTCCATATAGCCCCAACGAATGTGTAACCTGTAGTTTGGCCGGTTGTGGCGGTTGGGAAGAATATGCAATGGGTGATAGTCGTATTGAATATCATAGAAGAAATGAAAACTTTGTTCCCAAGCCCGGCGATATTGTAATTTATGATAGAGTTTTTATCAATCAGGAACATGACCATATAGGCATCATATTAGAAGTGAAAGATAATACAATCATTGTAGCAGAGGGCAATACCTTCAACGATAATATATCGAGAGTAATTGAACGTCCCATAGATGACCATATAAGGTCATATATTAGAATTCCTGACGGTTACAGATATTTGGAGAATTAGTTAATGAACATATTTGAACAAGTAGAAAAAAACATAAACAAACTGGTAGAAAACAATGTAAATTGGTCTGCCTGTGCCACAGCTGAGGAAATGCAGCGAGCCAGAGAGGGTAGGCTTTCCATAAAGTTTTTTGATAAGGAAGTACCAGCGGACTGGTTGAAAGGTATCAAAGGGAAAAAGGTTCTGTGTCTGGCAGGAGCAGGAGGCTTACAGGCGCCACTAATTGCCTGTGCGGGAGCAGAGGTGACGGTTTTAGACCTTTCCGAGAAGATGCTGGAGAAGGACAGGGAAATAGCGGAAAAGGAACAGCTGAATATCCGCATTGAAAAAGGGAATATGTGCGATTTGTCACGCTTTGCGGATGGCAGTTTTGATTGCATATTAAACCCTACTTCTCTGATGTATGTACCGGATGTAAGGCCGGTATTTCAGGAAGTCAGTCGAGTACTAAAGGTGGGCGGAAGCTTTATCATGATGGCACCCAATCCCATCAACTATCTGTGCGACTTCGTGGAGGACGAAACCGGCGGATATTATAAGGCGGTGAACAGGATGCCTTACTGCTCTTCGAACCACGACGGCATGAGTGATTGGGTAGAATATGGCCACACCATGGAAGATTATATCGGTGGGCAGATCGAATGCGGCCTGGTAATCAACGGTTATGTGGAATGCCAGTTGGAGGATATCACGGAATTACACTTTTTAACCAGGGCGATCAAGCAGGGATAGTGAAAACAGCAGAAGGGGGTTGGGTATGTATAGCTATTTTTACATAAAAACAGATTGTCGTTCCAATACATGGGATACCATCGAGATTCTGGATTATTTACGGTCATTTACCATGCTTGAAGAAAGAGACAATGGGATTTTTGTCAGCAAGAAGCCTTTTCTTGATATTTCGCTTATGAAGGTGAAGGATTTAAATAGTTGGAGCAGTCTGGATTTTGATAAAGACGAAACAAACTATGTGTCGATTGTTACCAGTGACTTTAGTGAAGAGGATATAGAAGTGAAAAAGTTGCTAAAGGGCTTGGAGCAATTATTGGGATTTAGAATCTGCGTTGATAACTGCGAAAGGGAAGTGTGGTAATACAAAGGGATGACTTTATAGTGGTGTAAAAGCATATATAAATATCAAATTTTTATAATATATCTGTTAAACAACCGGAACAAAATTTGTTGGTGACAGATAGATGTTTACAAAATGCAATATATATACGCTTAAAAAACTCTTCTGAAATGGAACTGGCAGATATAAGGTAATAAAAACTAAAATCTATATGTCATATTTTTACTTGAATTATATTTTTCAGCAGATAGATTTGTAAATATGAACAGTGCTATCTGTCAAAGCGAAGACAACCAGCAAAAATATAACGGATAGATTTAGAGAATAGTAAATTTATATCCGTCGTATAAGTTGCATTTAAGAATTTTGAGCATATATATTCTAGATTTTATTAAAAAATATCTGTCTCAAGTGTATTTTGAACACGTATTTTGACGGATAGATTATAAGTTATTTCTGTTTATATAGGTATATGCAACAATTTGAAGCTGTAGGAAATATTTAGTCATGTGGAAAGAATGAAGGCTCGCAAATATTTTAATTTATGGAGACGAAATTATGGAATTAAGAATGGCACAGGAAAAAGATTATATGCAGTTAGCAGAGATGAAATGGTTACATTGTGAAGAAGATGATGCAGATTATCATACATCACGGTTGGCTGGAGTAGATAAGGACAAATTTCTGGAAGAATTTATAGCGTTTTTAAAGGAACATAAAGAATATAAAGCTTTTGTGGCGAGTGAAGGCGATTTGATTATTTCTTCCATGTTTGTATATGTAATACCCAAAACACCTAAGCCAAATAGAAAACAAAAATATATTTCTTATTTGACCAATGTTTATACATTAAAGGAATATCGTAATAAGACAATAGGAACAGAGTTATTAACATATATTAAAGATTATTTGGCAAAAGAAGATTGTGAATTGATGTTTGTATGGCCAAGTGCCAATTCTGTTAATTGGTATTCCAGAAATGATTTCAAACAAGAGAATGAAATTTTTGAGTGTTCTTTAGAAAATTAGGGGAAAATGAATGTCACATAGCAAACACACAAAACGGGATTACTCCATTTATATTGAAAAATGGGACAAATCAGCAAAAAAATACATCCATACCTGCGCAATATGCGGGCATAAAGGTTACAGCCCGGTAGTTGAAGCGGAAGACTTTGACAAGGTGATTTTCAAAGAATTGTCGAAAACCTTGCGTAAGCTGGAGTTGGATGAGTATGGAAGATGTACTTATTGTGCGAAGGTGCAGGGGGACTAATATGATTTATTTAATGCGACATGGGGCTGACCCAACCGATCGTTACGGTGGGTGGAGTACCTATGGATTGACTGAAAAGGGTAGGGAACAGGTTAATAATGCCAAGGGATTCCTACGCAATAAGGGTATTTCGCAGATCTATTCCAGTGATTTAGCCAGGGCAAAGGAAACCGCTGAAATTGTGGCAAAGGAGCTTGCTTTGGAAGTCACATATCTGCCTCAATTTCGGGAAGCGAATAATGGTTTATTGGCCGGTATGCTGAAAACAGAAGCTGCAGAGAAATATCCGGGAATGTATTGGAATGCGCTTGATTGGACAGAAAGCTGGCCGGAGGGAGAAAGCCCCGAGCAGTTCTTTCAGAGGATTCAAACGGCATGGCAGGAATTCAAGTGCCGGGTAGGCGAGGACAATGTATTGTTGGTGTCCCACGGAGGTGTCATGAACATCATTTTATGTTTGGAAAACGGAATACCTTATACGAACAAGGAGACACGCTTTCCGATGAAAGATGCAGAGATTGTGCAGGTAAATATATAAAGCTGATAAGGTTGGTGAAGTATTATGTTAAAAAAGCAGTGCGAAAAATGTGGCTTTGAATACGAATATGAAGGATTTGCGAATCTGATGGTTTTCTGTCCTTGCTGTAATGAGTTTGACTATTTGTCATGTGAATACGGCTTCGGACCGGTGGTACCCTGTCGGATTTATCATGGAAAAAATGTGGTAGGGATGGTTTCTTATAATGATGCTTCTGAACGTGTTTATAGGATAGACTCGGAAACTTACAACATCCATGAAGTGTTACAACGTAAATATTTAGAGGCACTATATGAAGCGAAAGATATTATTTCGGAATTTGTGAAGAACGATAAGTTTGAAGTTGATAGTAAGTTAGGATAAATTATGAAAATAGCAGTATTTTCCGATATTCACGGAAATCTGAAAGCATTGAAAGCAGTGCTTGAACAGATAAAGGAAAAAAATGTAGATTTGACAGTGTTTTTGGGTGATATTTTTCAAGGCGGGCATGAAGAGATAGAGTGTCTGGAACTCTTAAAGGACAGTGAAATAGTCTGTTTAAAAGGCAATTGTGAGCTTTATATGCAATATGGCGTTGATATCGATCCGGATGTGGAGTATTTGAGGGATTATTATGACGAAACCAGAAAAAAGCTTACAAGTGAGCATATGCAGTTCATCAGGGAGATGTCGCTATTTTATGAAAGTGAATGTAACGGTCATAAAATACATTTTTCACATTTTTTGTTTTCGGATATCCATGCCGCTTATCCTTTTTTCCAGCTGTCAGACTTGAAAAACGGCGTGTTTGATAAGGCTTGTGAAAGTGAAGACGTGACAAAATATGAACTGTCTGTAATCGGCCATTGTCATCAGAATTTCGTGAAAGGAAATGTGGTTTCTGTTTCCGCTTCCGGGTTGGAAGGGGCGTCCTTCCTTTTGATTGATGATAATGAGGAAGGGGTTAACTTTGAGCATATTGGCATTTAGTTTGCCAAATCCATGAGGTGACAAAACCATGAAAATAGAACTACGAACCATAGATGATACCAATAAGGATGATGTAGTATTGCTGGAAGTGTGGGACGCGCAAAAGGAATTTATTGCAGCGAATCAGGTTTCCTTAGAAACTGCACGGAGTGAAGAATATAGGGAAATAGCACGACCCTTCGCCATATATGCGGATGATAAGCCGGTAGGCTTTACCATGTTTGCCTTTGAGCTGGATTCAAATGACCCCAATGACAGATATTGGCTGTGGCGTTTTATGATTGATAAGAAGTTGCAGGGCAATGGCTATGGTTCAGCAGCGCTGGAAAAGATTATCGATTATTTCAAAAGTCACGGAGCAGACCATATTTTGCTGTCTACCAAGGAGACCAACACAGTAGCCCTTTCTCTGTATCACAAGTACCGGTTTGCGGAAACTGGGGAAATGAATGAGGGCGAGATTGTGTTGCGGTTAAGTCTGTAGTTGCCGGATTTTAAGGTATTTTAGGGCTATTGGGCATGCAAAGGACTTTCGTAGCTTCCATGCCCAATAAAATGGCAGTTTTGGTGGAAAATAGCAGTGAAAATGGCTTGTTTGGGTATAGGTGGCGCCGATGCATAGTCTTATGCCCAAAGAGAGGGCACTATTTTGGGCAGGGTTAAGGGATTTGATTTCGGTATGCCCAAACGGTCCAATTATTATAAGATAATGTAGCAATGGAAGTAATTTCTTGGGCATAAATGAGGCCTTTCTTGAACCTCTGCCCAATTTAGAGACTTACGTGAAGGAGAAGTCAATTATGGCAAATATATATATGATATCCGGTCCCTGCGGATGTGGAAAATCAACGCTTACGGATGCCTATGCGGAGTATTTGGTGAAGGTAGAGAAGCGGACTTATGTTTATGTGATACATGGGGATGTGTTTCATCAGGGATTTATAGGAATGTACGAAAAAGATGCCTTTTGTGTGGAATTACAAGAGACGGACCCATTAGCTTGGACACAGGTGTTGAAGTTTAACTGGGAATGTATTGTGGATGTGGCAGGAAAGGCTTTGAAGCGAGGCTTGGATGTGGTAATTGATTATGTAGTTGAGGACGAATTGCCACTGTTACAGAAGCTTGCAAAGGAATATGATGCAAAGCTGTATTATCTGGTACTTACTGCGTCAGAGGAGGCAATCACAAAACGTCTTCAGTCCCGGGGAGATGACGAATTGATTGAGAGAGGAATATTCTTAAAGAAGAAGTTTGACAGTCTTCCGGAGAATCAGGGACATCTCTATGACAATACGGAAAAGACAGTGGAAGAGGAAGTGGCAGAGCTTTCGAAAGATATGGAAAATTTTTTAGTGTAGTAGTGGATGTAATAGACTACAAGAGAAAAGGAGAAGAACAAAACATGAATCATTACAGCAATTACATTTATATGTTAGAAGATAATGCCCACTTAATCAGCATGGTGCCGGTAGAGGAATTGGTACGCTTCGGCTATGAGATAGGGCTAAATGAAGATATGAAGGTTCTGGACCTGTGTTGTGGGTATGGAACGCTGTTGAAGGTATGGAGCGAAGCCTTTGGGATAGAAGGCGTCGGTATTGACCTTGTGGATGAGTTCTTATCCATCGGAAGAGAACGGCTGAAAAAGTGTCAGATGGATAAGGTTACCCTTATACAGGGGGATGTTACAACATATCAGGATACTTGTAAGTATGATGTTGTTATTTGCAGTGAGACAATAGGGAGTAGTGCGGATACATTGGCCCTCGGAGAGAAATTTTTGAAGCCGGGTGGAGTGCTGTGCTATCAGAAGCTGTATTCAAAGGTAATGAATCCGCCTCAGGAACTAATTGATTTTGATGAGGAAGTTTTGCCCTTGTCTGAGTTAAATAGTCTATTCAATCAGCTTGGTTACAGTATGACTTCCATGGCAAGTGATACTCAGGGAATGTGGGAGCGCTATGTACTCAATTGGAGCGGTAAGCGTGACCTGCTTCGGTTAAAGGCGGAACCGGATAACGAGCAATTAAGAAATTGGGTAAATAAGTGGTACAACATGTATTTTGATTATAGGCGACAGTATGAAGGACAGGCATTATTTGGATTACAGCGGTTCTGAAAAGGAGAAGAGAAAATGATTTACTACGAAGATGATAGATTACGAATCCGCAACATGGAAGAAGCGGATGATCAAGTTTTTTACGATGAATACACTGCCCAGGGATGGCACCCGGAAATTGGAGATTGTCTGATGAGACTGAAAGACCAGGCGGAGGGGAAATGCATTACCCTGACGGCGGTATATCAGGGACATCCTGCCGGTTCCGTGTATGTGTACCTAAATGCCAAGGAAGGTCCCTTCAAAGGGAAGGGGTTGCCGATAATCGTTGATTTCAGCGTGTTGCAAAAGTATCAAAGAAAGGGAATCGGCAACAAACTGATGGACGTGGCGGAGCAGATTGCAGGGCAGTATGCGGATACGGTTTGCCTGGGCGTAGGGCTTTGCGATGCTTATGGCAGTGCCCAGAGGATGTATGTGAAGCGCGGATACATTCCGGACGGATCCGGTGTCTGGTATCAGGACAAGCAATGTGTCCAATACGAGACGGTTTGTACCATTGACGACGACCTGGTGCTGTACCTTTCCAAGAAGCTGAGGGATTGAGAAGTTTTAGGAGGAAAATAATGAATGCCAAATTACTGGGATTTTTCAGCGGATTTCCCACACGCCACTTTACAGACTCCATCGCAGAGGTGCTGAAAGAGGCGCTGGAGGTTCGAGACAGCCTTGTGTTTATCAGCTGTCAGCCGGATAATTATACACAAAACGATGAAGATTCACACGGTATGCATAGGATGTTTGCAGAGAGAAATATGCCTTTTGTAAAGCACTATGTGATTGACCATCGGACCAAAGGGTCGGAGGCTGTAAGGTTAGTCCGTGAGGCCTCTTGCATTTTCCTTATGGGAGGCAATGCAACCCTGCAGTTTCAGCTGATGCGTGAGAAAGGGATCCTTGATGAGGTTCGCCGTAGCAGTGCCGTGATACTGGGTGTCAGCGCAGGCGCTATGAACATGGGAGGTCCTACGGTGGATATCTATGAAACCCCTACACCTTATGAAGGTTTAGGATTTGCAAATATTACAATCAAGGCTCATTATCCTTTAGAGGACGAATGGTTGCAGGCTTTGAAGCAGGTTTCCATGGGGCTGCCGGTGTGCCTTATGACGGATGAAAGTGCAATTTTTGTGAAAGAAGAAAGAATAACAAAGATAGGGGAAGTTTATCGGTTGGAAAAAGGGGAGATTAGGCCCCTTACGCGGGAGCAGTTGGAAAGGATGAGGAAGTGATGATAAATATAAGAGTAATGACAATCAATGATTATGACGGAGTATACGATTTGTGGATTAATACGCCCGGGATGGGCTTAAATACAACCGATGACAGCAGAGAAGGGATTGCAAAGTATTTAAGGCGAAATCCTACCACAAGCTTTGTGGCAGACTGTGAAGGTACTATTATTGGAGTGATAATGGCCGGTCACGACGGTAGACGAGGATATATTCATCATACTGCGGTTTTGCCCACTTATAGAAATCAGGGAATTGCTAAAAAGCTTGTGGATAGCGCGATGTCCGCATTGGATGAAGAAGGTATAAATAAGGTTGCGTTAGTGGCTTTTAAGAAGAATGCGTTAGGCAATGGTTTCTGGGAGAATCGCGGATTTACGGACAGGGAGGATTTGGTATACAGGAACAAGAATATCCATGCGTTAGATCGGATTGATACCTGATACGAAAGCTAATCGGACGAATAAAGGATTGTTTTAGATTTACGGAGGTACATATGGAATACGAAATTATCCCCTTGCCCAAAAAGGAGTGGAAAGGGGTACCGATTTTGATGCGATACACCACAGAAGAATATTATGATTTAGAAACAAGGACCGGAAGCGACGGGTTTCAAGTACAGATGGTGAAAAAGAAATTTGACATTCCGGTGACGCATACGCCGGAGGAGTACGATTTCCCGGATGGTTTGTATCAGGACCATTGGGAAAAGGCGGAAGCCTTTGGAATCGTTTCCGAAAAGGACGGCAAAAAAGAGCTGCTGGCATGCATAGAGATTTGTCCGGAGGAGTGGAGTAACCGCCTTATGGTGACAGAGCTTTGGGTGGCGGATGAGCTTCACAGGCAGGGTATCGGTACTCGCTTGATGAATGTGGCAAAAGAGCAGGCAAAGAAGCAGGGCAGAAGAGCCATTATCTTAGAAACCCAGTCCTGCAACGTGCGTGCCATCGCCTTTTACTTAAGTCAAGGGTTCGAATTGATAGGATTTGACTCCTGCTGTTACACCAATATTGATGTGGAGAGACAGGAGGTCCGCTTTAACTTTGGGTACTTTTTGCACAAGCGTGGAGGAAGATACGAGTAATCAGGAGGGGTATCATGAAAGAAATGAAGCACGACAGCTCCACCCTTGCGTGGAGTGCCATGGGAGATGAATGGTTTGAGCTGGCACAGACAGGAGAGTCCAGAATCCATTTTATAATGCCTAATATGCTGAAGTTTATGGGAGATGTGGCAGGCCGGAAAATCCTGGATTTAGGCTGTGGAGAAGGCGGCTATTCCAGGGAGCTGGCGAAAAGAGGAGCGCAGTTGGTTGCGGTGGATTGTTCCGCGAAAGCCATTGAATATGCGACTTCTCTTGCCAAGGAAGAGAATCTTTCCATAGAGCATTTTGTGAGAAACAGCAATGACTTATTTGACATAGAATCCGAACAGTTTGATGTGGTGCTTTGTTCCATGATGCTTATGGACTGCGAGGACTTCGAGGGAACCTTACGTGAGGTGGTACGGGTGTTGAAGCCGGGAGGACGGTTGTTTGCAAGTGTGTTGCATCCCTGCTTTGATGGCAATCACGATACCGGCATAGGACGCCAGGGTGTTGGCATCGACCGACAGGTGGTTGTCATGAATTATTTTGAACCCAAGGAGTGGGAGGCGCCTCTCTGGCAAGGGAAGACGCCTGTGATTTGGAGGCACAGAACCATGGAGGATTATGTGAAGACCTTTATCAAGGTGGGGCTGACCATCGTGGATTTGAACGAGCCCCGGGCTACAGACGAGCAGGCCGAAATATCCGTGGCCATGGCATGGCTAAAAAAGATACCGTTGTATTTGTATTGGGAGTTAAAGAAATAAGAATGAAGCTACTACGGGCAAGCACAGAACATGAAATGATATTGGAATTCCTAAAAGCGGAAAGCACCTCTGAGAGATTCTCTAAGAAACTGGAAAAGGCAATGGTAGACCATGGGTTTGACGAGGAGATTATTACCAAAGCAGATTTGCAAAGTGAGCTCCAGAATACCCAAAGAAAGAAGCTACTGGGCACATTCCGCGGATATGGAGAGGGCAGAGAGCTGTTTGAGAGGTTCCCAACACGCTTTACAGAGTGGAGCTTATGCAGTTTTTCGGCATCGGATTTAGAGAAGATCCGATATATCGATTACAGCTATTGGAATGAGCTGTCTGCAGGTACCCGCAAGCCTATGGCTGCGGCTGAGACTATCCGGCGCGGGGTACGAATTTTCGAGGTAAGCAATGAAGGATTTTTACGTGCAGCGGAGTATATAAAGGACGGTGGCACTTTTCCTAAGCCCTTCTTCATCACAGCCGACTATGAGACCTTTGTCATAGTGGAGGGGCATCAAAGGATGACTGCATATGCACTGGTTCCGGAGTGCTTTGAGGAGATAGAGGTCGTCGTGGGCAAGTGTAACGAGGAAGAGCTTCGTTTGTGGATGTGAGGAGCAGAGATGGAAATCATAGCTTATGAAATGCAACTGAATAAAGCTGTAACGGATGAGCCCAACATATCCTGCATACCCTTCCAAATGCAATATTTTGAAGAATACAAGCGAATCTACAACGAATGCTTCTACGAAATGCGGAAGGCACTGGACATCGAACCATATAATTTCCTGCAGGCTTATGGGCAGATTGTGGATAAAGCGGGAGATATCTATTTATTGGTGGATAATGAAGAAATCATTGGGTCCGTGGCCTGCTACGGCAATGAAATAGATGATTTGATCGTAAACCCCGGATTTCGGCGTCAGGGTTATGGAAAGCAGCTTTTGCTTTGGGGGATTCAGCGTATCCGGGAGAGAAGTGACGAACCGATTACGTTACATGTGGCCGCCTGGAATCAAGGGGCTGTGGAATTGTATGAGAAGTGCGGGTTTGAGATTGTGAAGAGAGAGAAGGTTAGGTAAATTGGACATATAGAAAATTATAGGCATAAAATGTCCACAAAATAGGGCAAAACATGGACATCAGAGAGAGATTATTTTGTATATGTCCAAAATGTTTCAAAAAACTTCAAAAATACTATGAAAATGAATGTTTTTTGGACATTACAGGTAGAAAAATCTCTATATGACCAAAGCCGCCTATATTTGAGGGGAGAAGGATAAATGACCACAAAACATGTGTTAGTCCAGCCATACAATAAGGCATGGAAGCAGAATTTTATAGATATCAAAGCTGAAATCAGGGATGCCCTGGGAGAATTGGCCTTGGAGATAGAGCATGTGGGCAGTACTTCGGTGGAAGGTCTTTCAGCGAAGCCTATCATCGATATCGATGTGGTCATTAAAGAGGAAATGCTGGATGATGTAATCTCGGCGCTTCAGCGAATCGGTTATCGACACGAGGGAAACCTTGGTATACCCGGTCGGGAAGCGTTTAAGTATGACGAGAAGGAACATTTGCAGAAGCATCATTTATATGTTTGCCCGCAGGATTCTGCGGAGCTAAGAAGGCATATTGCATTTAGGGATTATTTGCGTTCACATCCTGAAGCAGTGCGTGAGTACAGTCGTATCAAGGAAGAGGGCGCAAGATTATATCCCTATGATATAGAGAAGTATATATTGCATAAGTCACCTTTTATAGAGAAAATTTATGGTATAATTCAGCAAGCACAATCTATTACCCATGCAAGTATAATCCTGGAACAGCTGACCCATGAAAATTACCACCATGCGTGTGAAATCGACAGAGATGATATCCCCGAGGAATGGGTGGATACTGCCGCAACCATAATGGAAACCAATGATTATGGTGTGGAAAATGGTTTGAAAGGACACACCTTTTTGGCACGAATGGGGGACAAGTACATCGGTCTGATTATGGTGGGTGAGGCACTTCCCTGGGATACGGATCCTGTGGAAATGCGGGGAATACCGTTTTACAGATTAATGGGCTTCGTGGTGGACAAAGAATACCGTAACAAAGGCCTGGGCGGTGAAATTATGGAAAAAGCCATTGCGTTAGTGTATCAGGAATTTGGCAGACGTTCCTTGGCCCTTGGGGTTCATAAGGATAACACACAGGCCGGTCGATTCTACGAGAAGCATGGTTTTCAGAGAATGGGCGTCTTTGAGGGCGACGATGAATATTATTTGAGATTTCTTTAAGGAGGTACAGTATGATAATCCGAAAAGCAAAAGGTAAGGATGCAAACGAGCTTAAGACACTTTACTTTGAGTATTTGACCCATTTTCCACCCAAGGAAGAGCAGGATATGGAAGTGTGGGAAAATATGCTGGAAAAGTTTGTACAGGATGAAAATATGTATTTGCTGGTGGCAGAGGAAGAGGGGAAAGTGGTATCTTCCGTACAGATGGCCATTATCGAAGGCCTAACGCACAATGTCAGGCCTTTTGCCGTGATTGAAAATGTAGTAACCCACGCAGATTATCGCAACAGAGGCTTTGCTTCAGCATTGTTGGAAAAGGCTTCGGAAATCGCAAAGGCGCGCAGATGCTACAAGGTATTCCTGGAGACCGGATCCAACAAGGAAAGTACCTTAAACTTTTACAGAAACAACGGCTTTGCCATAGATGAAAAGCATTCTTGTTTGAAGAGGTTGTAGGGGAGAAGAGATGGAGATTCGTATTGACCCCATATTGAGGGAACAAAAGTCTGTTTTTATGCAGATGATGGAATTATATATGTACGATTTTTCGGAGTTTTCCGGCGAGGATATTAATGAATACGGATACTTTGGTTACTCTCGGATTGATGATTATTGGAATGAAGAGGGAAGATATCCGTTTTTCATCAGAGTGGACGGAATGCTGGCGGGATTGGTTTTGGTAAGGTCCTGCTGCGAATATAACAATCTGCCTAATCCTCATAATATAGCGGAATTTTTCGTAATGAAAAAGTATCGGCGTAAAGGGGTAGGAAAGGCTGCCGCCATGAAGGTTTTTGACATGTTTCCCGGAAGCTGGGAGGTGGCACAGTGGAAAAGTAATGTGCCTGCTCAGAGCTTTTGGAAACAGGTTATCAGCGAGTATACAAAAGGAAAGTATGATACTTTTGTTGCGAAGGATAAAGAGGCAGTAGGCTTTACGTTTGACAGATAATTGGACATATACATAAAAAATATATCAGTATGTCCAAAAACCCGGTAAAATAAGGCGGATTTTCCCGTCTTTGAGTAAGGGATTGGACATATGGAAGATTTTAGGTAGAAAATGTCCACGAAATGGGGCAAACCATGGACATCTGAGAGAAATAATTTTGTATATGTCCAAAATGCTTCAAAAATCTTCCCAAATACTTTGAAAATGGATGTTTTTTGGACATTACAGGTAGAAAAAAATATATATGTCCAAAGTATTGTATTATTGAGGAGAGAAGCGCAAATAAGCGCAAGTTTGACCTAATTCATTGGGGGGGTATATATGAAAGTTGTAAAAGTGAGTAGGGACATATTCCCCGAAATCAATCTGGATGACTTTAACCGTCAGCAGAAAATTACGAGGATATATGTTAAAAAAGATGATACATACGTGTTGGAAGCTCAGCCGGGGGTGATGGATTGGAGCATCGATAAAAAACGGGAGGTTGCTAAAGACCTGACGGACAATGCTTATATTGCCTACCTTGCACTTGAGGAAGAAAGAATTGTGGGCTTTATGAGTCTTGTGAAAGAATTGGTATCGGAGCGGATGATTCTGGATTTGATTCAGGTAGACACGGATTTCCGCGGACAGGGAATCGGACGCATGTTATGGGAAAAAGCGGTGGAAGAAGCTCGCTTAAATGGTGCAAAGGAGTTGTATATTTCCGCCTGTCCGTCGGAGGAGACCATCCATTTTTACAAGGCAATGGGTGCAGAGGTTACGGACAATCCAATTATAGCTATAGCAAATGATGAGCCTGATGACCTTCAGATGGTTTGTAGGATTGGGTAAAAATTTGGAGGCAATTATTATGACGAAAGTCCTATTCTTAGATATCGATGGAGTGCTGAATTCTAATTTCTGGAACGATAACCATCAAAGAGAGATTAGTGATGGTATACTAATTGATGAACAGAAAATTAAGCTATTAGCACAACTGGTGAAAAAGACAAAGGCCAAAATAATCCTCCATTCCGGTTGGCGAGTATGGTTTGATGATAAGTTAAATCCAACACGTAAAGAGGCTCAGAGATTGGTAGAGATGCTTGCAATGGAAGGCTTGGCTATAGATGGAGTTACTCCCGATTTGACCACGGAAGAAATCAGAAGAACCAAGAGATTCAGTATGGTCAAAGCCGATGAAATCCTTCTGTGGTTGAAGGAACATGAGGATGTATCTGCCTGGGTGGTGCTGGATGATTTGGATTTGCACAATATTCAGGTAGAAGAGTATCAGGTGAAGCCTGACCAGAGGGTGGGACTAACCATGGATGATGTGAGGTTGGCGGAAGATATTTTATTAGAGGTAAAAATGGACATTAGCAATTTAGAAAAGGGGCATTTTGAAAGAACAGAAAAGGCGGCAAATTATCTCCTTGGATTGGTTTTGGCGGGGAAGAAAAGAGCTACATCCAGTAGTTTGTGGGCATATGAGATAGAAGGGGAGGCGGTTCCCAAGGTTGGCGACAGATGTGTTATTACATACTGGGACGGAACACCCGGCTGCGTCATTGAAACCACAAATGTACGGATCATCCCATACGCTGATATGACTTATGAAATTGCAAGATTAGAGGGTGAGGATGATACTTTGGAATCTTGGCAGAAGACGCATCAGCAATTCTTCACCGAAGAAGGTAAGGAACTGGGATATACATTTTCTGAAAATATGCCGGTAGTTTTTGAGGAATTTAAAGTGATTGAAGTGCTGTAGGATAGCTTGCAAGAACACTGGGGGAGGATGCGATAATGAGCAAAATTCAAATCGATAGAGACTATGTTGAGTCACGGCTGCTTACGTATGTGAATGAGTTGTTTGAACTCCCGGAAATAGGCGGTGTGAAGCTTCGGGATATTGTGATTCAAAATAATGAGCATAAGGAAGCGAATCTAAAGGAAGCTATAAGCAAAAGCTATCATGATTGCTACAGTGATTCAGACATAAGCATCATTGTGAATTTACCAACGAATAGTGCAGTCTCTCCCGCAGATTATATGCGACATCCGAGGAGGTTGGGAATTACACCGGATAGGTACTTAGGCTTTTGTGCAAATCCGGAAGCAAGTATGTACCGCATGGTTTTCAGAGATGGTATACGATACGATTTTGGCTTTGAGTTTCAATATGATGATGAATATACACCCGTTGAATTGAATGCTGAACCGGAAAGATATAGTAACCCTGCATGGCCTATGAATAAGGTGGATGAGTTTTGGTTTGTGATGGTACAGGCCTTAGGGAAACTGTATCGGAAGGATTATCTGATTAGTGCCCATCTGGCGAACATAAATGTAAACGAAACACTTGTCCAGCAGATGATTTTACGTGACATGAAGTATGGAACCAATCATCACCGTTATGGATATTGTGAGGAGCTTTGCTATCGCAAATTTGAAAGTGAGAATCCGTTTTTGACGGGTGATGAAACCTTTGACATAATAGCTGGTAAGCTATATTCAGCAGCGAGAGCTTATGGTGAGTTGGCGAAGAAATTTTATCCGGAGTATGAACCAAGAAGTGAGGTTTTGTTTGATATTTGGAGAGGATATCATGAGAACAGCAGGGTGTGATGGATTGACTAGAATATTGGTGAAAGAGGTGTTGAAGTGAAAAAACCGGAAATGATTATTTTTGATTATGGGCGTACCTTACTATATCAGCCAGGGTTTAGTACTTCAAATGGGAATAAAGCCATTTATCCCTATATAAATCGAAATCCGCGTAATATTTCTTTAGAAGAATATGATAAAACCATAGTGGAACTATTTGCAAAAATAAAGGCTGAGCGGGGACCCATACTGGAAATCCATGAACATAATTTTTTAAGACTGGCCATGGAATATATGGATATTTCCTTATCCGTTTCCATAGAAGAAGCGGAAGAGATCATCATGAACGGTATATCGCAAGGCGCTATAATGCCCCATGCAGACAGGTTAATTGATTATCTTAATGAAAAAGGAATCAGAACAGGCGTAATAAGTAATAATTGCTTTTCAGGTAATGCTTTGAAAAAACTTTTTGACAGACTTCTCCCAAGAAACAAGTTGGAATTTGTTTTGGCATCAAGTGATTATATTTTTAGGAAACCACATAGCATGATGTTTGATATTGCATTGCAGAAGTCGGGATTGACAGCTGATAAAGTGTGGTATTGTGGTGATAGTATAGAAGCTGATGTGTATGGAGCAAAGAACGTTGGTATGTTTCCCGTCCTATATGAAGGAAGAACGGATGATAACACAAATCCCTTTGCACATCAAAATGATAATTGGATAATAGATTTTGAATATTTACATATTACAGCCTGGAACGAATTAATTGATGTTTTGGAGAGGATGAGTTGATATCCCTAAAATCCAACGCAAACACACGGAGGGACATAAATGCGTAACAGAAGTATGGCTTTAGTCGTGCAAGGCGAGAAGATTTTGATGGTACAGGCCTTGCGGCGGGGAAGATTATTTTGGGAGCTTCCGGGCGGAGGTATTGAAATAGGAGAAACGCCGGAGGAAGCAGCACTAAGAGAATTGCAGGAAGAATGCGGGCTGACGGGTGTGGTTAACAGACCCCTAAATATATTGTATTGCAAGGACGGAAGTGTAGAATATGTATTTCTGGTAGATGTTTCCAAAGAGCAGAAGGAAACTGTGGGAGGGGATCCGGAAGCAACAGAACAGACCATTAAAAATGTGAGTTGGAAGAAGCTTACGGAACTTAGTGAGCGGGATAGAGCGTTTTTGTGGTCGCGAGGTTTAGTGGAAGTAGATGACTTTTTTGAACTGGCGTGGAGCTGGGGAGATGAAATAAGTTATCCGATTGGGTAGGGAGGAAAGGAAAATGTTAAAGAACAAAACACTAAAGGAACTATTAGAAAACCCTATGATTGCAGATATTGCACCGGATGCCATAAGAGGCCGGGATTTATCCAAGGAAGAATTTTACCATTGGACTTTGCAGGAGATTGCTGACAAAGTGGGCTGGGGTAATTTGGAAAGGGGCTTTACCAAGTTATTGGAAGTGGCGGCTCCGGGAGGGTATTATTTTAGCTTGTATTCTGAGGAGGAGTGCTTCAAGGCACCTTCAAAGAAGGGCACAAACATTGTTTATTTCCCGTCCGAGGATGTGGCAGCAAATGACAAACCATTTATTATGCTGGTGCCCGGAGGCGGGTTTGTCAATGTCTGGAATTTGACAGAAGGCTGGCCGGTAGCACGGATCTTTAATGAGCTTGGATATCATGTGTTTATCCTTACATATCAGGTGCAAGTGGAAGGCGCTGCAGTCAAAGCCATGGATGACATGGCGCGTGCCATGGAAATCATTGCGTCCCGCAAGGAGGAATTCCATGTGGATCCGAAAAACTACATTACCTGCGGATTTTCTGCCGGGGGATATATCGTATGTCTTTGGAATACAGAGAAGGGTTACAGGGCATTTGACCTTCCCAAACCCAAGGCGTGTTTCCCTATTTATCCGGTAACCTCCTATCGTATTATGGATGCGGACGAATGGGACGAAGGCGAGGACAAGGACGAGTTCGCACGTGCAGGGCTTGGTTGTACCATGCAGGAAGCGTGTAACAGTTGTTTCGAAATTCCTATGCATGTAGAAGGATTCCCGCCAACTGCCATTTTCCTGGCAGCAGAGGATGAGCTGGTGGACCCGGAACATTCCAAGAGGCTTGCTGAGGCACTAACCAATGCGGAAATTCCTTGCAAGCTGGAAATCGGTCCCACCGGCGGCCACGGATTTGCTGATGGTGCGGGTATGTGTATGGAAGGCTGGCAGGAAAGAGCCATAGAGTGGTTTGAGGTAATGAATTAGCTATGGATTTTGAAGCAGCCGGAGAGGATGAGGAATGAACATTACCGTTAGATTAGAAACAGAAATAGATCACCACCTTGTAGAAGAAGTAACAAGATGTGCATTTGCATATCCGGATAGAATTGAGCGTGGACAGATTGGTTGCCCCTACGAGCATTGGATGGTTCATGAACTGCGAGAAAGAGACGGCGTCTTGGAGCTGAGTTTCGTAGCTGAGGCAGAAGGAGAGATTGTGGGACACATTATTTGCAGTAAGGCAGAGGTGCGGACTGCAGAGGAAACAATTCCGGTTTTGAACCTGGGTCCCATCAGTGTTTTGCCTCAGTATCAAAGAAAGGGCGTGGGAAAAGCACTTATAACCCATATGATAGACCAAGCCAAGCATTTAGGCTTTGGAGCGATATTATTTTTCGGACGACCGGAATATTATCCACAGTTTGGATTTAAGGAAGCTTCGGAATTTGGTGTCACGGACTCAGAAGGGTATAATTATTCGTCCTTCATGGGAATGGAATTGGTACCGGGATATTTAAAACCGGCATATGGCGGGAAGTATTTTGAGTCCGATATTTATAATGATGAGCTGAATAGGGAAGCAGTAAGGGAGTTTGATAGGAGTTTCTCTTAAATGCACAGGAAAGAGAGGATCAATATGTCAATAACAATAAACATATATTACAAAGGCGTTGAAGGAAACGCACGGAAATTTGCGGAAGAGATGATAAGCAGTGGGATTGTTGATGAAATCCGTAAGGAAAGCGGTAATCTTCGTTATGAGTATTTTTTCCCTATGGAAGACGGAGAAACTGTACTTTTAATCGACAGTTGGGCAAATCAGGAAGCAATTGATATCCACCATCATTCGCCCATGATGCCTAAAATCATCGAACTTCGCGAAAAGTACGATTTGCATATGACCGTGGAACGATATACCTCCGAAAGCTTGCCTGATAAAGACAGAGATTATGTGAAGGAGTAGGGTGTGTTATGAAATTAGAAGAGCTGATCGACAGCAATTTCAGAGGAAATATTTATATCCTGCAAGATGACAAGGTCATCTGCGAGAGCGTGACCGGTTTTGCGGACCTGGCCAATGAGGTGCCAAATGACATAGACACGAAATTTGCCAGTGCATCCGCCGGGAAGGTTTTCGTGGCGGTAGGTATTTTGCAGTTAATCGATCAGGGGAGAGTCAAATTGGATGATACCCTGGGAGAACTTCTGGATATGGATTTACATAACATTGACAAAGAAGTGACGGTGGAGCAGCTGCTGAACCACACATCGGGAGTGCCGGATTATTTTGATGAAAGCGTGATGGAGGAGTATGAGGAGTTGTGGGTGGATTACCCCAACTACAAAATCAGGCATAACAAGGATTTGTTTCCCCTATTTCTCCATAAGCCCATGATGTATGAAAAAGGCAGCAGGTTTCAGTATAATAATTCAGGCTATGTATTGTTGGCCGCGATTATTGAAAAAGTAACGGGTCTTCATTTTGATAAGTACCTGAAGAGAAATGTTTTTGACCCTTGCGGCATGCAGTCCACAGGCTATTATGAACTGGACAGACTGCCCCGCAAATGTGCCAATAGTTACATTTATTGTCCGGAAACGGAGGACTATCGTACCAATATTTATTCTGTGGATGCGAAAGGAACCGGTGCCGGCGGAGCATTTATCACCGTCAAGGACATCGTCAGTTTTTGGCAGAATCTGTTAAGTGGCAAGCTGATTTCCAAGGAGTTGGTTTCTGCTATGATGAGCAAGCAAAGCGGTGACGGTAGTGACCCGGAGGAAGGCTATTATGGGTTCGGCATGTGGATTATTGACAATCCGAAGGGCACGGACTTTGCCTATTTTCAGGGCTGTGACCCGGGGGTGAGCTTTTTGTCCGAGTACAATCCGGACAAGAATGTCATTTCCGTGCTGGTGAGTAATTATGGAGATAATGTGTGGAAAGAGATGCGGAAAATCAGGGAGTATCTTTACAAGTAGTGAGGAAATAATATGAATTTTACAAACAAAATGATAAAGGACATCGCTATGCAGCAATCTGCTTTTGATGCCAATTGTGAGGCGGGCGATTTTACACGCGTCGAAAATGTGATTACGATTTCCAAGGAAAACCCATTGGCCAGGAAGTATTTGAAGCTTCCCCATGTGTGCAATCTGATCTCCTATGGGGATAATATTGTGGCTACTATTTCGGAAGAGTATCGGGAAATCGTGGAGCAGTATATCAACAAGTACCCGGTGGAGCATTGCTTTGAAACGCCCAATATGCATGTTTTGAATGATGCCTTTCAGAAGTACGGATACCGTGTGTGCTTTATGGCAGAGTATTTCCTGCCGGATTTGGAGGTACTGCGGGAGTTGCCCTGCGAGTATGAGCTACGGGTGTTGGAGGCGGCGGATTTCAAGGATTTGTATCAGCCGGAGTGGAGCAATGCCTTGTGTGAAAATCGTAAGGAACTGGATGTGCTGGGAGTGGGCGCGTATGATAACGGCGAATTGATTGGGCTGGCGGCATGTTCCGCCGACTGCGACACCATGTGGCAGATAGGGGTGGATGTGCTTCCCGCATACCGCAGGCAAGGCATCGCGTCAGCACTAACAAGCCGACTGGCGTTGGAAATCCTGGAAAGAGGCAAGGTGCCTTTTTACTGTTGTGCATGGTCCAATATAAAGTCTGCAAGAAACGCTATCAAGAGCGGCTTCCGCCCTGCATGGGTGGAGATGACCGTGAAATCTGCGGAGCTGGTGGAGGAGATGAACAAGTAACGGATGGACGAAGGGGGAGAGTCTATGTGGAAGCATTGTGATAGGACGGATGAATATATCAGCCTGCATGATTGTCATGGGACTAAGATATCCTACGAGAAGGGTGTTTTGACCTTTGGTTTTGAGGATGGTATCTGGATTTGCCAAGGGCATCCGGATAATAATGTTGATAAGACAGTTCGTACGGATGGGGCTGAGGTAAGATTCTTTTTGGAATCGGCGGATGAGAGCGATATTACGATATACGTCTTTGAAGAAGAGGGTAAGAAAACGATTCGGAAAGAATGGGACCTTACTAACTTATTGGAGCATGTGAACAACGGGAAAGGGACCGTTGAATTCTTGTACCAATATAAGGGTTATGGGACTTGGATCATAGAATGCTGGATTTGGTCGAAGAAGAAACCTTATCATAGAGAGTGTGAGTTGAAGATATCCCTAGCCGAGGTGGAGTATTGCTGGAATGATTTGCATGAAGACAGAGAGTGGTAAGGGATTATAGCTGCAATAAGCTTCAGAAAGGAACAAAAAATGGCAAAATTTCAATATATTACACTGAGAGAAAAAAATGAATTAACGCAGAAGGCGGCGGAGTGGTTCCACAGCAAGTGGGGTGTGCCAACAGAAGCCTATTTGGAATGTATGGAGGCGTACTTAAGTGGCGATACGGAGTACGGATGGTATCTGTGTCTGGATGGGGAAAGCATCGTCGGTGGCTTGGGTGTCATCGAGAATGATTTCCACGATAGAAAGGACTTGGCTCCCAATGTGTGCGCCGTGTATACGGAGGAGGAATACCGCGGTCAGGGTATCGCCGGCAAGCTTCTTAATCTGGTAGTGGAGGACCAGAAGGCAAAGGGCATTTCGCCCATCTATCTGGTGACAGACCATACAGACTTTTACGAAAGGTATGGTTGGGAGTTCTTATGTATGGCCCAGGGCGATGGAGAAGAAGAAATGACCAGAGTGTATGTGCACAAATAGAAAGGAGTTAACCATGATTAAGGGGATATTCTTTGATTTTGATGGTGTCATTACGTTGGAAAAGCAGGGCACACCGCCCACTATTGCATACATAGCAGAGACAACGGGGCTACCCGCGGAAGCCGTGGAAAAGGCTTATCGGAGACATAACAGAGCATTACTGATGGGCCAGGTGACCCATCCGGAAATGTGGCAGCAGTTCTGTGAGGAGCTGGAGATCGAGATTGACTATGATATTTTAAAAGGGGCCTTCCTGAATATCACCTTGGACCAGGCGGTAGTTGGCTATATCAGGGAGTTGAAGGAGAAGTACCTCATTGGCATGATTACGGACAATAAGGTGGACAGGATAGAGACCATCTTGAAGGAAAAGGGTCTGGAGGAGCTGTTTGATGTGGTGGTGATTTCCGCCCAGGTACATAGTGGAAAGACAGAAGAGAAGATCTTTGAGGAGGCCTTGAAAAGAAGCGGATTGAAGCCGCAGGAATGTGTCTTTATCGACAATACCGCGCAGAATCTGGAGGTTCCCAGGCAGATGGGCTTCCGAACAGTTTACTTTGATGATGAGAAGAGAGATTTGGCGGAACTTCGTGAGATATTAAAGGAGAAAAAAGGATGCGGAGGTGTTGGAATGTTTGGAGATATCAAAGGTGGTGAAAGTACTTGTCAGGAGCTGACCTTAGTGAATTACTGTCATCCGGACTGTATGCCCCTGTTGAATATTATGCGTCTGCCGGAGGAGGAAGCCTATGCAAAGGCCTATGAAATGGCGAGGCAGCACCCGGAGACCACAGCATTCTATCGTTTTGCGGATTTTGCAAATTACTATCCCATGCGGATGAAGCAGGATGCCTTTTTGTATCAGCGTTTCAAAGAGCTGGGCGGAATGCCGGAGGAAGAGCATCCCCTGTCTTTTGTGGTGCAGGGCAGCGATTATTTGAAGGATTGGTTTGCCAATGGAATAGAAACCCGACTGCTTTTAAAGGATGTAGACCCTTGTCACATCAGCTTTACCATCGGAGACAGCGGTTACGATTTTCAGCAGAAGGGTAGCGTGGAGCTACTGACGGTGGATGATTTGTATCAGCGCATCGCGGAGCATGGAGATTTTGAGACATTTCTGAAGGCTACGGGAAGAGGCTATGTGGAAGTACAGCTGTGGTCGGATGAGTATGTTCGGGAAATAATAAATAAAAATGCTTAGTCGGCAGCAGCTTGGTAGGAAAAAGGAAGAGAACTATGAAGGTAGAGATTCGTGAGTGGAAAGCAGGGGAGCAGAAGCTTTTAGAAGACTTTTTATACGAGGCGATTTTCATTCCGGAAGGGGTGGAGGCACCCGGTCGGGACATTATTGGGCTACCGGAGTTGCAGGTTTACATAACAGATTTTGGCGAGCGGCCCGATGATATCTGCTTTCTGGCAGAGGCAGATGAAAAAGTAGCAGGTGCAGTCTGGGTGCGGGTCATGGAGGATTACGGTCACTTGGAGGACGGAGTCCCTTCCTTTGCCATATCCCTGTACAAGGAGTATCGGGGTATGGGAATCGGCACCACACTAATGAAAAGGATGTTACAGGAGCTTTCAGAGAGAGGTTATGAAAAGGCTTCTTTGGCGGTACAAAAGGCTAATTATGCAGTAAGAATGTACCAAAAAGTGGGCTTTGATATCGTAGGCGAGAACGAGGAAGAGTATTTGATGATGTGGAGGTCCCCAAATGCTGGAAAAAATGGCTGAATTTTTTGACAATCGCATAGATGGCTATGAAGAGCATATGCTGACATGTATTGAGTCGGCGGAGGTGTTTTATCCTTTTACGGCGCAGTGCCTACCCATGGCGCCGGGTGCGATGGTGCTGGATTTGGGTTGCGGAACCGGCTTGGAACTGGAGTACTATTTTCAGCAAAATCCTACTGCAAAGGTGACGGGTATCGACTTGGCACCAGGCATGCTTCAGGCTTTGAAGAAAAAGTTCCCGGAGAAAGAGTTAGATTTGATACAGGGTTCCTATTTTGATGTGGAGCTTGGGCAGGAAGTCTATGATGCAGTGGTATCTGTGGAGTCTCTGCATCATTTTACAGGGGAAGAAAAGCTGTCCCTTTATGAAAAGGTAGGTGCGGCTTTGAAACCGGGAGGAGCATTTGTGCTGACGGATTATTTTTCTTTGTCGGATGAGGAGGAAATATTTCACCGTCAGGAACTTTTACGACTGAAAAAGGAGCAAGGCATCAGGGATGAGGAGTTCTATCACTATGACACTCCTTTGACGGTGGAGCATGAGACTGAAATTCTTAGGAAAGCCGGCTTTACCAAGGTGGAGGTGCTGAAAAACTGGGGCGCCACATATTGTGTACGTAGTATCAAATAGGTTTAAATGGTTCCCATGAAATGGGATTGTATCTATATTGGAAAGTTGGCTAAAAAAGTATCCTTAAATAAAAAAACGAGTATCTTTTTGGAGGATTAATGACCTATAGATACTTTTGAAGTAGGGATACGAAGAGCACGGGATTATGCAGGATTTGTATCGTTATTATGGTGTACCCAGGAGGAAATCCGAGGGAAAATTAAGAGGTATCGGGTGAAGGAAGTATCTATGTAGCAGAAGTTTATGTTTTGGATTGCCACTGGACTAGTGTAGAGTATTTTAGAAAGGGCAGGTAAGAAGATGAAATACTTATTTCAAACAGAGCATTTGCGCATCAGGCGCTTTGAAGCAGAGGATGCAAGGCAGCTTTATAAGAATCATTTGGAGGAGGAAATGAAGCAGTGGATTCCAAACGAGAGCTATGAAAGCTTGGAGGAAGCTGCCGGTGCCATCGCTTTCTATCAGTCTTGTGTGGATGAGGGACATTTGCCCTATGTTTTGGCAGTGGAGCACAGGGAAACCGGCGAACTCATAGGAGATACCGGCGTTAATGAAGTAGAAGGCGCACCCGGTGAGGTAGAAATCGGATACAGCATTTGCCGGAAATACAGTGGTCTGGGATATGCCACGGAGCTTCTGGAAGCCATGACTAGGTTTGTGGGTGAGCTGTTTGGCGTGCAGGTGTTGTATGGGCGTGTGATGAAAGGAAATGAGGCATCCGTGAAGGTGCTTGAGAAATGCGGATATGTTTTTCTTCGAGAGGAGCATGACGCAGAAGATGACCCCTACGGACGGGGGATGTTGGTGTATGGGAAAGGATGTTTATGACAATCAACAAAATAGATGATATCTCCTTCAAATTAAATAAACAGCATGATTTCAGTTGGTTGAAGAAATACGGGAATGCTTTCTGGGGATTGGACGAAACCGGTTCGGGCTGCATCTGTGTGGGCATGGAAAAGGAAGATGAAAGGTACTTCTGTAAGATTGCCGGAGTGGATACTTTGGAGGCGGAGGTTTCGCCTCGGGAGTCCGTTGCCACATTAAAGAATGCTATTCAGATATATAAGGACCTGGAGCATCCGAACCTGATAAAGCTGATAGAGGCCTATGCGTATCAGGAGCTTTACATAGCGGTGTTTCGATGGGCAGAGGGGGACTGCCTTTTTGACCATTGGAATTTTGAGGCCTATGAAAAGGATTCCTCTTTGAAAAGTCCCAAGCAGCGACTGAAAGAGCTGCCCATCCGGAAAAAGCTGGATATGGCGGAGGTGTTATTTTCTTTCTTGCAACGGGTACAGGAGCAAGGCTATGTGGCAGTGGATTTTTATGACGGAAGCATTATGTATGATTTTGCCACGGACACCACCACCATTTGCGATATTGATTTTTTTCGTAAGGTGCCGGTTGTGAATGACATGGGAGCAGACTGGTTTGGAACCAAGCGTTTGAAGGCACCGGAGGAATACGAAGAAGGTGCGGTGATAGATGAGCAGACCAATTTATTTACACTGGGAGCTTTACTATTTGAGTTTTTTGGTACCTTTACCGGAGAGGAAATCGGCCAAAGGTATATGTGGAACCGGTTTCTGCCCTGTGATATTTCCTGCTGGCAGTTAAGCGAGGAAAGCTATAAGGTAGCATCCAAAGCAGTTGCCCAAAACAGGCATCAGCGGTATACTACCATAAAGGAGTTTTGGGAAGCGTGGAACGCGGCAGTGGAGAAGCTGTCCGGAGAGGAGAAAGCATGCAGAAAGTAATCATCATCGGTTGTCCCGGCGGAGGGAAAAGCACCTTTGCCCGGGAATTACATAAGCGGACCGAGCTTCCGCTACACCATTTGGATATGATGTATTGGAACCCGGACCGGACGAAAGTGCCCCGGGAGATTTTTCAGGAAAGACTGGAAGATGCATTAGGTCAGGAGCGTTGGATTATCGACGGGAACTATAACCGAACCATGGAAATGCGTATGCAGGTCTGCGATACGGTGTTCTTCTTGGATTATCCGGTGGAGGTGTGTCTGGAAGGAGCCCATGCCAGAAAAGGAACTACGCGAACAGACATGCCTTGGGTAGAGGGGAAAGATGAAGAAGTAGAGGCGGAGTTTTTGGAGTTTATCAGAAGCTTCCGTGAGGAAAGCAGGCCACATATTTTAGAGCTTTTGGAAAAATATGCGGACAAGAAAATTTATGTATTTAGAAGCCGCGAAGAGGCTAATCGATTTTTGGAAGGATTTCATATGATTCGTGAAGTAGAAGAAAAGGATTTGGAAGAATGTGTAGAATTGATTCGGAGTAGCTTTGGTACTGTGGCCAAGCAGTTTGGCTTTACGGAGGA
>JAFXFO010000036.1 GCA_017520425.1 Lachnospiraceae bacterium
AGTAGTAACTAACCCCTTCTAGGGGTGGCGAAAGCGGCAAAGGCGAAATGGCTTGAACGAAGTGAAAGCCAGCGTCTTTAGGCGCTGGCCGGTAACAGAGGCTTATAGCCGCAGAGCAAACCACCCGTTAGACGGGTGGTGCTGATTCACTGAAATAGGAAAATATATATATTTACTTTGCTTCATGTCCTTTCGGATTTGTAGTTGATATCAACTGCTTGGTCAGACTCAGCACGATTTCCAGATGGCACTTATCCAAATATACCAGATAGGTATCGATTTCTTGTATGAGAGAATTTTTCTCTATAAACAAGGAGGCTACCGGAACATGAAAATAATTGGCTATATCAAAGAGTTTGTTCATGGAAGGAGCATATTTGCCTTCCATGATTTTTTGTATATAGCTTGAAGAGGTATCAAGGGCTAGACTAAGTTCACGCATGGATATTCCGTCTCGACTCATTAATCCCAGTATATTATGTTTTAAAGCATTCAGTTCATTGGATTCCTGCATATACATACCTCGTACTAATTCTACATTGATTGTACACCAATATTATAAATGTTTTTATTATGGAAAGTGGCGACATGTGATAAACATATAATGCCAAAGTAACGACAATATATATACAAATATAAACAGGAACAATATGGTATTGCCAAAAGTCTACAAAAGTAGTAAGATAAACACCAAGAAGCGTTTCTTTTTCCTATATAGGATAAATACAACAAAAATAATAGAAAAGGAGAGATATATATGATTAAGAGAATATGTTCAATTAAGAGATTTATTGCAACTGCATTAATGAGTTTTTGCTGTTTACCAATGGTATGTCATGCAATAGAACCTAATCCGAATACCCCTACTTATCAATATAGTTATTATAATATGGATTCGGTAGGAAATACAGTATGGAGGGATAAATTTAGTATTGAAACAAAGGTGTATGTAAATCCAACAGAAGGACCGGCCCTTATATATACTGTTCAAGGCGGTGCAAGTAAAAATGCTACTACAGGAAATAATAGATCAACACCTATGCAGATTTCATCAGGAGAGAAGATAGGAATTACTAATGATTTTATTCTTAGTGGGGAAATATATGCACGTTTATATTTACAAAGAACAGTGACGGGACAGGTATATACCAGAGGACTGTGGAATCCAGATGCATTGGAATAAAACATGGTGATAAACAGTCTAGAACGATTTGACAGTTTGCTCATATGTTCTTATATTGTGACATTATAATCAACTTATGGAGGGAAGACTCAAATGAAAAGATGGAACCAGCAACTGATTATAGCAATTCTCTTTGTGGGAGTGATGGTCACTATCCTTATTTTGAATGAAGAGAAAATCGTTCCAAGTGAGAGATGGAAGGCACGTCAGCAGGAAAATACAAATCAAAATAGTATTATTCACTGTGGGACTCTTGAAATAGAGCTTCTTTCATGCGAGGTTTTGCATGAGACAGAGCTGAATCAGCAGGAAAGATATCAGGGAAAAAACTTCTTTTTAGGAGAGCTTCCTTCTACAGATTATACCATACGTTATTTGGATGAAGCGAAGGTAAAAGCAGAATGTCCTGCTTTGAAAGAGATATGGGAGAATGAGGAGAAGTACACACAGGAGGAATACGAGGCGATAACGAATGAGAACTTGGAGATAATAAAAAAACATATATATACTAAACATCCAGATTCAAGCTATGCCTTTATTCAATGTAGAATTACTAGTACCTATCCAGGTGAAAATTTTATACCGGCTTGTATTTATGTCCGTTCAGCGGATGGAACCCGAGCAGGCTATGACATCGATGCTATTTGTTATTTTGATAAGTCTATACATAACGAGGGGAATGATAGAACGTATTTTTTCTTTTATAACTTTGCACCGGGAGAAATCTTGGAGTGTACATTAGGATTTGTATTGCAGGAAGACTTTGATTTGGGTGAAGGGCAGACTTACTATATAGGTGGACAACCCTTGCAACTGCCAATATCAGACCCGGAGTATAATCGGAATGCTGTCCGGATTGATAGAATAGGAAAGTGAGAATATGAAAAAAATTATCTGGTTGTTGATAGGTGTAGTATGTATATTTTGGTGTACCCGGATTTATTGGGTTAATCAGGAAAAGCGAGAAATAGAGCTTTATCATATGGGGGAGATGATTTCTTATGAACCGTTGATAGTGACTGCGACGGAGGCATGTCTGCTCGACAGTAGGAGTTTTGAGGAAAGATTTAAAGTAGCAACAGACACAATACCAGGATTAGAAGCAGATAAAAGTTCATATCAAATTATCGGAGTGTGCTTACTATTAGAAAATAACGGAAAAAACCTTATTACATGGGAAGAAATAGAACGTTCAATAGGAGTGGGATTTGAAGCAGTTGTTTGGAGAAATGGTATGGATCCATATCTGGGAAGTGCCATAAACCAAAATAAAGGAGAAGGAATCGGACCTGGCATGGCACAAGAGATTTGGTATATGACAACAATAAACAGAAGTTCCTTTAAGGAGAATTCTTGGTTGCATCACGAAGAACAGACATTTTACTTTGTAACATCTCTCTATCCTCATAAAAAGTGGATAGAGTTAAAGCTAGGAAAGGAGTAAGCAGAGTGAAAATAGTTATTTTTGAATGTAGACGTGCTTTTCGAGAAAAGAGCTTTCGTATTAGTCTGCTTTTGAGTTCAATGCTGGTTTTGACGGATTTGCATTTGTTTTGGAGTGAATTTGGTACTTCACCAAACAAGGTAGTGATACAGGCATGGATTGGAACAGACTATATGTATGCTTGCAATAGTCTGTTTTATGTACTACTTCCCGTCTTTGCTTGCTTACCTTATGCAGGAAGTTATTTTGCGGATTGCAAAAGCGGATATGATAAAAATATTTGTGTCAGGGTATCACGAATGGAATATTTTTGGGGAAAGGTAAGTTCGGTATTCTTAACAGGCTTTTGTGCTGTTGCATTTCCCCTTATTTTGAATTTATTTCTGGTAGCTGGTCTATTTCCCAATCATTCGGTAGAAAAGCTGGAATTTTTGGCGGCCGCTATTAAAGATAGTCATCTGTTTTCTTTGCTATTTTATCAGAAACCACATTTATATGCGTTGATATTTATTTTAATTGACGGATTAATAGGAGGACTGATGGGGTTAATCTCTTTGAGTGTTACGAAAGCATGTTCTACTTTATTTTCAGCAGTAATGATCCCGTTTTTAATCTATATAGTGACAGGAGTATTGTTTCAGAGTTCTACTGAATCGGGACACCTTTCCCTTATGGAAATGGCGAATCCCATGCAATCTTATGTTACCACCGCTCAAAAACTGATAGGAACCTATCTAGTTGTTCTTTTGGTAACTATGTGTACTACATATATTCAGGCTAAAGGGAGGGATATTCTATGAGTAAGATTGTAATTGAAAATCTGGTTAAGAAGATAAAGGATGTTATTATACTGGATCATATCAATTTAAGTATGGAGTCGGGTACTATTTATGGACTACGGGGAAAGAACGGTAGTGGTAAAACAATGTTAATGCGAGCGATATGTGGACTTATCCTTCCTACAGAAGGAAAAGTGTTAATTGATGAAAAAGAACTACATAGGGATATTGTAGTACCGCCTAGTATAGGCGGATTAATAGAAAACCCATCATTTCTCCCCCAATATACTGGAATGCAAAATTTGAAACTTTTGGCATCCCTGTCCTATGGTATAAGTGAAGAACATATCAAACAGGCATTGGAGTGGGTGGGATTGGATCCGGAGGATAAACGCACCTATCGAAAGTATTCCATGGGTATGAAACAAAAGCTGGGGATTGCCAACGCAATAATGGGGGAACCGGATATCATTGTTTTAGATGAGCCTATCAATGCACTGGATGAGGAAAGTGTAGTCGTGATTAAGAACCGACTTCTGGAATTGGCCCGAAGGGGGAAACTAATTATCGTTGCCTGTCATGACAAGGAGGAATTGGAATTTTTAAGCGATCAAATCTTTGAGATAAAGGATGGGCATATTGTGGCAACGGAGGTGAATGTAAGTTGACGACCATGAAGTTTTTTAAGCGGGATATATATCTTGGTATTCAAAAAGGTGCATGGCTTTTGTTAGTTCCCATAATTATCTC
Source organism: Lachnospiraceae bacterium (assembly GCA_017520425.1). Classification (GTDB taxonomy): domain Bacteria; phylum Bacillota; class Clostridia; order Lachnospirales; family Lachnospiraceae; genus Acetatifactor. The sequence goes on from JAFXFO010000036.1 coordinate 4,157, forward strand.
GATAGCACAATCTCTAAATTTCCATGATATTTCGATGACTCTGAAAGAGTTTGAAGGTTATTGGGGAGATGGTACAGTTATGGATTATTATTTATTTGGTATGCAGGGCATGAAGGTCTTTCATTTTGATATGAAACAATATTTTGAAATTCCAATTTATTGGTTTGTGTTTCAGATAGGTGCTGCTTATTTTACAGCATATTACGGATATCATGATTTTGAGGATAATGGAAAGGTATTATTTATTACACCCAAGAGTCGTAGTTCATGGTGGAACGGAAAAAGTTTATGGTGTATTACAAGTGTGCTTATCTATTATTTGGTTTCGATGCTAGCGATGGGAGGTACCGCTTTGTACTGCGGAGCGACTCCGTCCTTGCATCATTCTGAGTTGATTTCCAGAATAGTTGAGAATGGGGCATATTATTTATCTGGCATTGAAGTTTTGTTATTGGCAATTATATTGCCAATAATAACCACCATGGCAATTTGCATGTTACAGATGTTTATCGCTTTTTTGATTTCGCCAGAAGTAAGCTTTGCACTCTCCTGTACAGTTTACGTGTTATCTGCTTATTACACGGTGTGGTGTTTGCCGGGAAATTATGCTATGTGGCGGCGAAGTGCATATGTTGTAGAGAATGGATTGAACCCTATATCAGGTTTGCTGTTGGGAGGATTTTTATTATTCTTTTCCTTTTATGAGGGAAGGCTCTATTTTGAAAAGAAGGATGTATTGTGAGTCTAAGGCAACTTACTGGTGAGCTGTTGGAGAGATAAGAGAAATGGTTAGCGTTGATTCATGAAAGGATGTGTGAAAAGTGGCAACAAAAAAGGAATTAATATCTAGTTATGGAAAGGCTGTTATAGAAGGATATGCAGCTGTATTTGCCGGTGCGGGTCTTTCCAGAGGAGCAGGATATGTTGATTGGAAGAACCTATTGAGACCATTAGTAGAAGAGATAGGTCTGGATATCGATAAGGAGGATGATCTGATTGCTGTTGCACAGTTTTATCGGAATGAGAAGATGAACCGTGCTGGAATAAATAACAGAATTGTCACAGCATTTACGAGTGAAACCTCCGAGAATGAGAATATAGATATTTTGGAGAGCTGCACAAGTAAAAAATATGGGAGTTGTTGATAATTCTTCAACTTGGTCAGCTAATGATTGGGAGGAGGTACGTTATAAATCTGATACAAAAATAAAGGAATGGATAGATGCCCAGATGGCAAAACGGTCCTGCGTTGTTGTGCTTATTGGCAGTGAGACATCATCAAGAAAGTGGGTTAAGTATGAAATTGAGAAAGCGTATGAGTTGGAAAAAGGTATTGTAGGAGTTTATATTCATAATTTGAAAGATTCAAATGGAAATCAGTCATCACAAGGAGCTAATCCGTTTTATGGTTTGTCTAACAAAGATGGGCATAGACTTTCAAATTATATAGAGTGCTATAATCCACCGCATTCAACAAGCACCTTTGTTTATGATGATATTAAAGAGAATTTAAGTGGCTATATAGAGAGAGCTATTGCTAATTCAGGGACTTATTAATGCGTTGCTTATAGTTGTGCGCATATACTGTTGTAAAATGTAGTATTGGTTAGATTGAAATAGTACACGTGTAAACTGGGAATAAGAACTTTTGGAGAAATTCAAAAGTTCTTATTGCATTATAAGGTGAATCAGAAGGGAAGAGTCCATCAGGATTCATAAGAATACGTCCAATGAGGAGGTAACTGCTATCTGCACCTGCTCTTACAGATATTGATTTCCTGTGAGGTAAAGGCGGAAACCATAGAGGACAGTACATTATCCTGTAACGTAAGAATGGATGTCTCTAAAAATAAGGAACCACTTAAAGAATTACTGGATAATGCAGTTGCATAATAGTATCTATCAAGAGAACTGCACAGTAATTTTCAGAAAGAAATGACGCAGTATTTTGCTGGTGAGATAAGTGTAGATATGGCGATGGAGCATCTGGAGAACAGGGTAAGGCTGTATTTGGATGAACATAGATAAAAGTATGTTAACATCGAAATAATGTTTTTTCAGAGATGGTTGTATTTTGAGAATGAGTATGAGAGAATATGAATGAGATGTGCATGTGGTGACGAAAACGTAGTAAAAAATTATGTACGTACCGTTCATTCAGTTTATTAGGAAACAGTATATAGGGAAGGGGGATACGTCATATGTCCGATAGCAAAGTGTATCAAAGAATAATAATCGCCATACTGCTTGTTTGTATGTTGGTTTTTGCAGCTTGTGGAAAGAAGGATACTTCAACCATACAGCAGGCAGAAGCACAAAAGCTATTTTATTTGAAATCTGAAGAGTTGCCGGTGACGGATATGGTGTCGCCTTATTCCAATCTTGTGCTTTTAGGCGAGGGGCATTATGCTGTGGCAGGAGCAAACGCAGAAAGTACGTATCTTTGTGTAGGAAGCACGGAGGAACCGGGGAAGATACAGCAGTTTGTGCTTCCTGAGGGAATGCTTCCGCAGGCTATCACTATGACAAAGGATGCCGATAAAGTGGCTTGTCTGGCGCAGAAGGATGGTGGATATTATCTTACGGATTACATAGTAGCTACCGGGGATATGACATGTATTTCCATTGAAGATGCGGAAGTTGACGGAAGTGCTGTTATGTCTATGGGTAAAACATCTGACAATAACACAATTATTGTAACACAGAAAAAGCTTTATCTATTGGATTCGGAAGGGAAATGTAAGCAAAGTTTTGCCTGTCCCGGATTACAGTTTACGGGTGGAACAGTTACCACAAACGATACGCTTTACATCACTTACAAATCAGAGGATGGAAGTATTGTTTGCTTGGCAAAGCTGGATAAGGAATTAAAGAAGCTGTGTACTTTTCAGGGAGCAGGTCATTTGGTATCAAAAGGGGATAATGATGTCTATTTTTATGATTCCGCAAACCTATATCATTTAGATGTTCAGAAGAATGAAAGCACCATTTGTTTGGCCTTTGCCGATTATGATATTGTATCTTCACAGATACTGGATTTTCATGTGAATGAAGACGGCAGCATAGGGCTGATAAGCTGGGACAGAACTACCAAAATGCAGTATCTGACACTTTCAGAAAATGTGGGACAGGCGGAGGCAAAGGATGAGAAGCAGGTAATTCGTATGCTGGGCTTGTGGGAGAAGAGTCTACAGGGGCATTATGGAGAGCTGGTGGCTGCCTTTAATAAGAGTAATGATAAGTATCGGGTAGAAATCGATGCCATAGAGCCGGAAGGAAGAACCACGGATGAATTGAAACAGTTGATACATGCGAGATTACTGGGAAGTGAGTGCCCGGATATTCTGGTGGTTACGGATTACAAGGATTTGCCCTTTTATGAGAATAAAGGAGTGCTGTTAGATTTGATACCATACATTGATGCAGAGGGTGGTATCGCCATAGAGGATTACCAAGAGCAGATTCTGCAGTGTTTTCAAAGGGATGGCAGCTTGTATGGAATGCCGGTTACCTATTCGGTAGAGACTTTGGGAGGAAGTGGTGCGGTGCTGGGAGAGGCGCCCGGCTGGACAGTGGATGAATTTTTACACTGGCTGGAGGCACATCCCCAGGCAAAGGCATGGGACGGCTTATCAAAGACTAATATATTGCAATATTGTCTGGCAGGTGGCATAGAGGGCTTTGTGGATGTGGAAAATGACAAGGCAGCTTTTGACTCGGATGAATTTAAGCGGCTGCTAAGCAGAGTGAAAGAACTGCAAACAGACACGAATACTTATTACGATAGCTGGCATAGGGATATGACTTCTGATGAGGTACGGCTTGAAGTATTGTACTGTGATTCTTTTAAATATTTGCTTTCTACCTATCAGAGTCTGTACGGAAGTGATTTTGTATATAAGGGGTATCCTTCACATAATGGAGAACCGGTTTATTTGTTGAGTATGTCCTGCTTAAGTATTCCGGCAAATTCTTCCTGTCCCGAGGGCGCATTTGCGTTCTGGGAGTATATTATGACATATGAAGCGAGGGGAGAAGGCGACACCAAATTCCACACCCAAAAGCAGGCATTTGAACAGAGCCTGACAAATGCACAAAAGGATGAAACTCTGGTGCTAAACGGAGAACAGCTGAAACTGGAAGAAGAGGATGTTGAAAAGATAATTAGTATGCTTGCCCAAGCTTCACCGGACACCGCACAGTTCCGGCAAATCAGAAATATTGTTTTGGAAGAAGCAGATGGCTTCTTCTCAGGAAATCGGGATGTAAATGCTACCTGTGATGTGATACAGAATAGGGTGCAACTGTATCTGGATGAAAATTAAAACGTAAGAAACTCTTAAAAATTTAAAAGAATCTTAAAAAACACCTTCTCATAATTATGATACCATAAAGATAAGCAGTATCGTATTGTGAGGAGGTTTTTGTATGCAAAAAAGGTCAAAGGTATGGCAGATATGCGCTATGACTCTGGTAGGCATGTTAGTACTTAGCAGCTGTGGTGGTAATGCAGGGCAACAAAAGGTTGAGGAGTTGACACAGAAGCTGACTCAAAAGGTATCCTTAGAGGAGATAGATTTGGATTCTTTGGATGTGAGTGAAGGAGGATGGCGGGACAATTCTTTGGATTTGTATTCTGCTACAAGCCATTATGAATTAAAACGTTCCTATCCGGAAGATGCGGCCGGTGGCGGAGGTGCGGGTCAATTGGTGGCTGATACCCGTGCCTATCGTATGAAGAAGCATCTGCTGATGGATGCCGAAAAAAGCTGGGACGAAGTCTCTTTTGTGACTGCAGACGGAGTTGATGGAAGCCGGGCATTTACGTCAAGAACCGAGCAGGTTTGGGCCATTGGTGTAGCAGCCGGTACGGATGATATTCTTCTGGAAACCATTACCCCACAAGAAGATGGGGCCTGTGTAGAGCATCATGTAATTCTGCTGGATAAGGATATGAATCGAAAGCAGGATATTCTCCTGCCTTTTCTGGATGGAGAGGATTATATTATCTTTAATACCATGCGGATGGATGTGCTGGGAAATCTGCATTTGATATATGAGGCTGACAGTAAGCACTATGTGATTACGGATAGTAAAGGGGAAATATTAAATGATTATGAGATAAAAGGAAGCAACGTGCAATTATATTTTACCACGGACGGACAAGTGGCACTGAAAATGCAGGAACGGATTGATAAAAAGGAGAAATTCGTTTTCCTACAGTATGATGTGACAATGGGGAAAATGGAGACTCTGTCAGAATTTGAAAAGGAAGATAACCGGAACATACAAAAAGCGATTTGTACGGATAAGGATACTATTATTTTTACAGATAGCGTAGGAGTCTACAAGAGCAATCCGAAAAATATACAAGAGGCTACGCTTCTGTATGAATGGCAAAAGCATGGTATGCTGGTGACAAATGTATGGGATGTGCAGTATTTGGAAGGGAATAGGATATCACTGTTATACGGGGAAGGGGATAAGATGTATTATCTGAACCTGGAGCCTACTACAGAACAGGTGCCCATACAAAGGATTGCCTTCGCCATTCCTTCCCATAAGAAATCCATATATGAAAAAGCTGTGATTGCGTTCAATAAAAAATATCCGGCTTACTATATGGAGCTAAAAAGAGATTATGACCAAACAGCACTGCTTACAGAGTTGATGGCCGGAAATGGCCCGGTTTTGATTGATACTCAATTAACAGGGTTTGAAGAACAGAAGGAATTATGGCTACCGCTGGATAAAATCCTGGAGAAGCTGAAGCTTAATAATGAATTACTACTTCCTGTTATGGAACAGGGTAATATAGACGGACAGCTATATGGGCTTGTGAGGGATTTTAGGATACAAACCGTAATAACAGTGGGTGATGAGGCTAGAGACTGGGATTATGATATGCTTACCAGGGAGATATTGGAGAATAAAAGATTGACAGCACTTACAGACAGCGTCAGTTGTGATGGGGGCTGGAGCTTTGTGGCTGGTTTCTTGATGCATGGTTTGGAGGAGAACTATTTTATAGATGCCAATACGCAGACCACTCGATTCAGGGAACCACAAACACAGGAGATTTTAGAAAATGTGAAACGCTTTTATACAAATAACGAGAGGCTTGTGCCGGGTCAAGGCTTGGAGGAAGGAAAGGTGCTTTGCAATCCGGTAACCATTAGCCGCCCGGAACAGCTGGCACTTTATCGATTGTATTATGGGGAAAAGCTACAGTATAGCGGGTATCCGACTAAGAATGGAGGAAAGCATTTCTTAAGAAGTGATGAGCCCATCACGATTCGTAAAAATGCTTCCAAGGAAGAGGTGACAGCGGCGTGTCTGTTTTTAAAGATATTGCTTTCCTATGAGGTGCAGGTTGAGACGATTAAGGACAGTACATTATCCTTCAGTGTGCGAAAGGATGTGTTGGAGGAACAATGGGAGGCCATGGACGAGCAAACCGATGCATATGCTTTGGGTATTGAGCAGATTCAGCTGGGGGATGGAGTGGATGTTTCTAAGGATAAGGAGACACTGGAAAAGCTATTGGAGAATGCAGTACCGGTGGAGTATCTGCCAAGAGAACTGCTAAGTATTTTCCTGGAGGAAATGACGAGGTATTTTGACAATGAGATAACCTTAGATATGGCGCTGGAGCATTTGGAGAATCGTGTGCAGCTGTATCTGGATGAGAACCAATAATGGAATACAATGATATGAAAAACCTAAGGACAATCCCTATTAATTATGATAAGATGTAAATAAAGAACATGCAATAGGGGGATTCTGATGAAAAAACTATTCGTAATCTTAAGTACCGTATTCCTCTGTATTTTGAGTGCTTGCGGAAAGAAGGAAGCGGAGACAACAGAAAATGTGCAAAAGCAGTATAGGGAGGTTCCTACGATTTTTCGGCATGAAGAGGAGTATTGTCCCTTGGAAATAGTAGGATTTTGTGGGGATACCTATTACTTTTATCAAAGAGAGGATTGGGAAGAGGACGGCAAGGCGTATTGGAGGATAACGTTTTATAAGCAGGCGCTGTCTAAGGAGGCCCAACCGGAACCTGTGGGGGTAGTATTAGACAATCCTTTTCTGACGTCTTCTTACTTATCAGAAGATGGGATGCTTTACTTATTGCTGATGCAAGAGGAGGAATACAGCAGGACCTATCAGATATTGGGGTATGACTCCCAGGGTGGCCGGACAGAAGAAATCAAGCTGTCGGAAAAAGATTTTGAGAAGGAAAGTATTTTGAAGTTTCTTCCCGCGAAAAGCGGCAGTCTGTATGTTTTGACCAAGAAGAACCTGTTTCTGGTGGATAGGGACGGTTCTGTGAAGCAGTCTTATCCCTGCAAGGGAGAGGCTTTTCGGGGGATATGTGAGCTGACAGAGGACAGTATTGCGGTCACCTATATGGAGAAAGGAACCGAAAACTGTCAGCTGGTTCTCTTGAAGGAAGGGGACTCTGGTTTTTCAAAAAGCATACCTATTAAGGGAAATGGTGAACTTTTATGGAAGCAAGGTCAGGATATCTTCTTTATGGATGCCGCTGATGTTTATGCCTTAAATACACAGACCGGCGAAGTGCTGGAGGAGATGAGCCTGAAGGGGCGTAATGTTAGTATAGAGCAAACGGTAGATGCAAAGAAATTGGCGGATGGATTTGCCTTTTTAGGGTATGCTGCCGATCGGAATGCAGTTAAGTATGTAGAATTTATTTTGGCGGAAAACGTGCAGGAAGAGAATACGGATTCGTCCGGAAGAAGATATATTTCCCTTTATGATTACTCCTTTGACAATATGAATCACGTGATGTTGGAAAGAATCATCGAGGCGTATAACGAACAGAGTGATGCTTATCAGGTGGAGTTGAGGGATTATGAATATGCCTACATGAATGAGGCGGAGTTTGACCCGCTTAAAATAATTACCACGCAGGAATTTCCGGATATTATTTTCTCTGCAGACAATACTCTCATGAATGTTTTTTTGGACAATCAGTGTTTGGAGGATCTGATTCCCTATATTGAATCATCAGGGAAAATCAGTTTTTCAGACCTGGCAGAGCCGGTCAGAAATGCATATTATGTGGATGGCAAGATGTTTATGATACCTCGAATGTTTCATCTGACGTCCATAATGGGAGCGGAGTCTCAAATGGGAACACCCGGCTGGACGGTGGAAGAATTCCTGCAATGGTTGGAAGAGCATCCGAACAGGAATGCTTATATGAATCTTTCCAGAAGCGGCGTGTTTGATATATGTCTGGATACGGTGATTGAGTCTTGTCTGGATGAGAACAGTGGCAGGATTGATTTGGAAGGAGAGAGCTTTAAGCGCTTTGTGGCGAAAATCAAGAGCCTGGAATTGCCGGAAACGGCCGGTAAGCCCAATTTTGAATCAGAGATTGATGTAAAGTCCGGATATATCACAGAAGCGGGGATTGATAATCTGAGTCGTACCGCCACGGGAGATGATTTGCTTGGTGAAGAAAGTGTATATAAGGGATATCCAAGTACGGATGGAGCACCAAAGGCATACTTACAGGCCTATACGCTTAGTATTTTCAGCACCAGTCAGGTGAAAGAAGGGGCATATGATTTTGTGGAATTCTTTCTGACCTATCAGGGCAATGAGTGGAGTGATGCCAATGAAGTACCGAGTACAAGATTGTATACATGGAAGAGCAATCTGGACCGTTCCATCGAAAATGTATTTAAGCCGGAAATAAAGGAAGTATACGGATATGAAGTGACCCGGGAACAGGTAGACAAAATATTGGAGCTGTTTCCGTATGCAGAACTCAGAAAGAAGAAATATGTTGAAATTCGGAAAATAATCGAAGAGGAACTTCCCGCTTACTTGAATGGAGGGAAGAATTTAGATGCGGTCTGCAATGTGATACAAAGCAGGGTGCAGCTGTATCTGGATGAAAATGAAGGATAATAATACACAAACGGCGAATTGTATTGTCTGCAATTCGCCGTTTTTTTGAATCAATTTAGTATCTAATATAATATTTTTACCTCACCCGGTTACTTTTGACTACTGGTAGCAATCAGTTGCTTAGTCAGATTCAGCACCACCTCCAGGTGGGCATCATCTAAATAGACCAAATAGGTATCGATTTCCTGAATGAGCGCATTGTCATCAATGAATAAAGAGGCAACCGGTACATCGAAGAAATTGGCAATCGCATAGAGCTTATCCATGGAAGGGTCAAATTTATCCACCATCATCTGCTGTATATAGCAGGGAGTAGCATCAATGGCCAAGCTTAATTTGCGCATGGAGATGCCGGATTTGTTGATAAGATTTTGGATATTCTTCTTTAGTATCTTGTTATCAGCCATTTCTCTTATGAAACTCCTCTTGTTGTAGTGAAGTAATTGATTTAATTATAGTTGTTTTTCAGAACGAGGGTGGAGTTAGGAAACATTCATAATAGGTTTGCGTATATGCAACATACATACATTTTGGAAAGAATTACCAATAAACTTGATGGGAGTCTAAGAGAGTAGTATAATAGACGTATAAAAACACGAACTTAACTCTGCATGGAAGGCAGATGCATTTCCGTTGATGTATCACATCAACAATATAGTAAGAGACAGCCCGAATGGTTACATCCAAGCTGTCTCTGCTTCTTTTTTAAGCTATTTACTTTTGTTGGATTAGTTGAAATCCTCAACCTTGGCTTCTAAGGGCTTCTCCAATATAGCCGGGTTGGCCATAAACTTTCGAAGCTGGCGAAGGGACAGTGCGAAGTAGAGACCATCGCAGAAGCGTTCATCACTGACCAATCCCCAACCCAGACGTTTCTGGGGAACGATATCGTTGTTGGAGAGGACGGTGGGGACACGCTGTTCCTTACCCATGGCGAAGAAGAGGCCGGTGGTACCGAATTCATATACATGGTGATAAATATGATTGATACCCAAGGACTTCAAATTGGTGATAAAAAAGCTGGTATGGAAGGGACTCAGCTCAATGATTTTCTTGGGAAGAAGATTGTGCTTGTCCGACCATAAAAGTAAGTTGATAACCCCTTTAATAAAGGGTCCGGGAATGACATTCATAAGGGTACGTAACAGCTTATCAGTGCCGTTTTCACCGGTTCGGTTTACGGTTTCCTTAGCAATAGCGGCGTTAATGGTTTCGGCAATTTCCTGTATGGATTCGGTACCTTCGAAGCAAAGCTTGATGGTGGTACCGGTACTACCGTCATCCAAGGTAGGGTGTACTACGAAACTTACCCAAATCTTGGGACGGGTGTAAATCTTGCCGTTCACACAAAAACGGTTTAACTGGGGACGGAGTGCAATCAGCCTTACCACCGCAGCGATGATGATGTGCATATAGCTCAGCTTCAGGCCTTCCTCAGCCTTTGCCTTTATGTACATATCCATGGGCTTGCAATCGAAGGTATCCTCGTACATATTCATAGAATCGGTACGGGTCTTCATAACGTAGGGCATGATCTTCTGCATGGGGTCTAAGTCTCGAACGAGACGTCCATCCGGGCGTTTTCCAAACATATAGGCTCCTTACCGATGAAGAAAAGTCTTCACCTAAATTTATAGATTTTTAATAATTATACCGAATTCTACAAAAAACTACAAGTTATTCAAAGAAATTCATCATCAAAAAAGGATGCCCTTTGGGAGGGGCATCCTTATCAATCATTACTTAATCGGAAAATTGAAATATCTCTTTGCATTGTTGTAGGAGATGTCCTCCACGATTTCGGTGAGGATATCCATATCTAACGGGAACTCGCCGTTTTCTACGAAGTTGCCCAACAGGTTACAAAGGATACGGCGGAAGTACTCGTGTCTGGTATAGGACAGGAAGCTGCGGGAGTCTGTCAGCATACCTACGAAACCGGAGAGATTTCCTAAGTTTGCCAGAGAAATCATCTGCTCCTGCATACCGGTCTTATTGTCGTTAAACCACCATGCACTACCTTGCTGGATTTTGGCTACCGCAGAGTCATCCTGGAAACAGCCGATAATGGTACCGATGGATTGGTTGTCGCCGGGATTCAAGCTGTATATGATGGTTTTGGGCAGTTCGCCGGTCACATTCAGTGCATTTAAGAAATCAGCCAGCTGAGAAGCAGGAGTGTTGTTAATCATACAGTCAAAGCCGGTATCCGCACCGATTTTCTTGTACATAGCAGTGTTGTTATCACGCTTTACGCTGCAGTGAAGCTGCATTACCCAGTTTCTGCGAGCATATTCACGGCCTACGAAAAGCATAAATGCGGTCTTAAACTTAAGCTCCTCCTCACGGGTAGGAATCATACGGTTCTGGCGTTTTAAGAAGATGGCTTCCAGTTCATCCTCGCTGGCAGGTACGTGCATTACGAACTCCATACCGTGGTCGGATACGGTACAGCCCATACTGTCGAAATAGTCCATACGTAAAAGCAGTGCCTTTTTTAAGTCTGCGAAGGTAGTGATGCATCCCATGTTAACGGATTCAGCCAAATGGTCCAAATAGTCAAGATAGTCCGGCTTTTCGATATACATAGCCTTGTCGGGACGCCATGCAGGCATCACCTTTACATCAAAGCTGTCATCCTCCGCAATGACCTTATGCCATTCCAGAGAGTCGATAGGGTCATCCGTGGTACAAATCAGTGTTACATTACTTTTTTTGATCAGGCCTCTGGCACCCATGGAAGGGTCCTTTAACTTCTCGTTGCAAAGATTCCAAACATCATCCGCGGTCTTTTTGTTTAACACGCCATGGTAGTCGAAGTAGCGCTGCAGTTCCAAATGACTCCAGTGGAAGAGGGGATTGCCGATGGCCTTGCCCAGACATTCTGCCCATTTACAGAATTTGTCATAGTCGGAAGCATCACCGGTGATATATTTTTCTTCAATACCACAGGAACGCATGAAGCGCCACTTGTAGTGGTCTGCGCCAAGCCAAAGCTGTGTGATATTGTCAAAATGCTTATCCTCTGCGATTTCACGGGGATTGATGTGGCAGTGATAGTCCAGGATGGGCATATGCGCTGCATAATCGTGATAAAGTGTTTTTGCTGTTTCTGTTTCCAGGAGGAAGTCCCGGTCCATAAATGTTTTCATAATAATCCTCTTTCTATCGTTAATATTTTATTTCGTAGTACCACGCTTTATCAGCTCAGTGGCAAAGACGGTCTCCTGAGGCATATCTTTGCCGCCAAGGACATCCATCAGTGTCTGAATCAGATGGCCGCAGAGGGTCTCCAGCTTATTGTCCACTGAGGTTAACTCCGGGTCACAGGTGCTGGTAAGCAGGGAGTTGTCGTATCCGATGACCGATAAATCATGGGGCACGTTTAAACCGGAAATGCGGGCATATTTCATGGCACCCATTGCCAGAGTATCGTTGGCTGCGATAATGCCTTGGAAATGCTGTCCCTTTTTGTTTAGTTTGGTTAAATGCTTTTCCATGGCCGGGATATCTTCATGGGAACCCGGGAAATATTGCAAATATTCTTCCTTAAATAAGCCGCGGCTTTTCATGGCATCCACAAAGCCGGCCATTTTACGCTTGGTACTGTAAGAATGGGAGGCGTGGAAATACAGGATATCCTTTACTCCTGAATCCAGAAGATATAAGGTGGCATTGTATATTGATGTATAGTCATCGGATAATATACCATAGACATTGGGGGCGTTCAGCGAACCGTTCAACATCATGACAGGAACCTGTAAAGCCGCATCCGTGATATATTTATTATCTTCATCTTTTTCGGAAATATAGGTGGAACCGATTAAAATAATAGCATCAACTTTTTTGCTAATCAATAGGTTCATGCTTTTTTTCATATTATTCAGGTCATAGCCGCTGCAACACAGGATGCTGTCGTAGCCATTGGCACGTAAAAGCTGTTCTACAAAATAAATTGCCTTGGCCATATAAAGGTCTGAGGAATCGGCACACATAAGGCCGATGGTTTTCATGGTGTTCAGACCTAAACCTCTGGCAAAGGCATTGGGAGTATAACCATATTGATTCATTACATCCAATACTTTTCTTTTTGTTTTTTCGCTGACATTATTGCTCCCGTTCAGAACCCGGGAAACCGTGGCGATGGATACGCCGGCCTTTTCGGAAATATCATAAATGGTCATAAAGGCACCTCGTTCTTTGTTGTAAGTGGTTACATTTTTGATAAAATTTATAGCAGACATTCGATTTGCAAATCAGGACGGTCTGCAAGCGAAACAACCTCCTTGCCGCACATGATGGTGGGACGGGAGAGTTTTTGCTTATTGATAAATACAATGGTGCCGGTACGTCCGTCGCTTAAACGGCAGGGATTGGTCAGATACGTATTGGCAATATTCTCCAAAAAAGGCAACAGGAAATGAGTGCCGTATTTTTGGTAACCGTTTTCTTCAAAGCTTTCAATCACCTTAAAAGGACACATGGGACCACGATAAACACGATTGGAAGTCATGGCATCATATACATCGGCGATAGCTACCATCTTGGCATAGTCATCAATTTGTTCCTCTACAAGGGCGGAAGGATAACCGCTGCCGTCACATCGTTCATGGTGCATAAGAGCTACATTACAAATCGTCTCATCAGCATGTTGTTCCTTCAACAGGCGGTAGCCGGCCAAAGGATGCTTTTTGATTTCATTGAACTCTTCATCTGTCAAAGATGCGGGCTTTTGGATAATATCCTGAGCCACCAGAAGCTTGCCTAAATCGTGCAAAAGACCGCAAGCAGTAGCCATGCGGGTTTCTTCTTCGTTCATCTTCATCCAACCGGCAAAAAGATGACAAATCAGAGCCACATTCAGACAGTGGGAATATGTGGAATCATCAAATTCATACATGTTGTGGAGCATATCAAAAATACTGATGCGCCCCTTGGTATTAGCAACAATCTTCATGGCACTGCCAATCAGGGCATCCACATCCAGGGGCTCGTTTTTGGCAATGATAGTATTGAGCCGTTTCTTTAACGCCTCTGCTTCTACGGTATATATATGCTGGAATTTCTGAAACTCCTCACTGGTGCGTACATGGTTGTTGGCCATCTCAGGAGGGGGAACCGGTCTTTCATCCACAGCAACAGAGAGAACACCATGAATCGCCAGACGGTGAATAACCATTTCTGTCAGCGGTGTTCCCTTTTTGAGAATGAAGAGATTATCTTTTGATAAAACATCCTGAGCGGCTATCATGCCGGGCAGTGCTTCTGTTATTGAAATAAATCTCATGCAGGTTCCTCTTGTGTCAAAAATCAACGGAAAACGTTACCTTCATTATACTCTTTTTGATATGATAAGTCAAACTTTTGATAGTTCACATAAAGTTTACAAAATGTTCAGAGATAGCTTAGTATATACGCTTGAATCCTTGCAAAAAATCTGCTACAATATTCAGTGGGCTTTTTTGGAAAAAAGCAAGAAGGATGGAATTTATATGAGTTTATTTGAAAAGATATTTGGTACACACAGCGCCAGAGAGATTAAGCGTATTGAGCCTATCGTAGACAAGATTGAAGCAATGCGCCCGGAAATGATGGAGCTGAGTGACGATGCATTACGTGCAAAGACGAAAGAATTTAAGGAACGTTATGCAGCAGGAGAGACGCTGGACGATTTACTGCCGGAAAGCTTTGCGGTAGTAAGAGAGGTTGCCAGACGTGTGTTAAATACCGAACACTATAGAGTACAGTTGATTGGTGGTATTATTCAGCATCAGGGACGTATCTCCGAGATGAAGACAGGTGAAGGTAAGACCCAGACCTGTTTGCTGCCGGCTTATTTGAATGCACTTACCGGAAAGGGTGTGCATGTTGTTACCGTTAATGACTATCTGGCAAAGCGTGATGCAGAATGGATGGGACAGGTTCATCAGTTCCTGGGTCTTACTGTTGGTGTGGTACTGAACAGCTCCACCTCAGAGGAGAGAAAAGCTGCATATGCCTGCGATATTACTTATGTAACAAACAATGAATTGGGCTTTGACTATTTGAGAGATAATATGGTGCTCTATAAAGAGCAGTTGGTACTTCGAGGATTGCATTATGCTATCATCGATGAAGTGGACTCTGTACTTATCGATGAAGCAAGAACTCCTTTGATTATATCCGGACAGAGTGGAAAGTCCACAGCTTTGTATGAAATGTGTGATTTGCTGGCACGTCAGATGAAGCGTGGTAAAGATATGCAAGCCCTTTCCAAGATGGATGCCATCATGGGTATCGAACAGGTGGAGACCGGTGATTTTATCGTGAGTGAAAAGGACAAGACAATTAATCTGACCGCACAGGGTGTGGAAAAGGTAGAGAAGTTCTTCCACATCGACAACTTTGCGGATTCTGAGAACCTGGAAATCCAGCACATTATTATTCTGGCACTGAGAGCGCACAATCTGATGTTCCGTGACCAGGATTATGTGGTGAAGGACAATCAGGTTATTATCGTAGATGAGTTTACCGGACGTATTATGCCCGGTCGTCGTTATTCCGATGGTTTGCATCAGGCTATCGAAGCAAAGGAAAAGGTAAAGGTAAAGAGAGAGAGTAAGACTCTGGCATCCATTACCTTCCAGAATTTCTTCAACCTGTACGAAAAGAAGGCCGGTATGACCGGTACTGCTTTGACGGAAGAAAATGAATTCCGTGAGATTTACGGTATGGACGTTATTGAAGTACCTACTAATAAGCCCATTGCCCGTATCGACCATCAGGATGCGGTTTATAAGACCAAGGAAGAAAAACTTCATGCGATTATTGAGGCGATTGTGGAAGCACATGCTAAGGGACAGCCGGTTTTGGTTGGTACCATTACCATTGAAGCCAGTGAAGAGCTGAGCCGCAGACTGACCAAGAGAGGCATCAGACATAAAGTGTTGAATGCAAAATTCCATGAAATGGAAGCAGAAATCGTAGCAGATGCAGGTATCCACGGAGCGGTAACCATTGCTACCAATATGGCAGGTCGTGGTACCGATATTAAGCTGGATGAGGAGGCGAGAGCAGCCGGTGGTCTGAAGATTATCGGTACGGAGCGTCATGAGTCCAGACGTATTGACAACCAGTTAAGAGGTCGTTCCGGACGTCAGGGTGACGTGGGTGAGTCCAAGTTCTATATCTCCCTGCAGGACGATTTGATGAGACTCTTTGGTTCTGAGAGACTGATTAATATGTTTAATGCACTGGGTATTCCGGAAGGTCAGGAAATCGAGCATGCTACCTTAACCAAGGCCATTCAGTCAGCTCAGAAAAAGATTGAAAATAATAACTTCGGTATTCGTAAAAATGTCCTGGAGTTCGACCGTGTAATGAGCGAACAGAGAGAGATTATTTACGAAGAAAGATGCAAGGTTCTCAACGGAGAAAGTATGCATGATGTAATCTACAAGATGATTACAGATACCGTAGAGAATTGTGTAGATACCAGTATCAATGATGATGCAGATGTGGCAGATTGGGATTTCGACGAGCTGAATGCATTGTTACTGCCCACCATTCCTTTGGAGCCGGTTACCGCAGAACGTGTAAAGAAGGCAAAAAAGAGCAGCTTGAAGCAGCAGCTTAAGGAAGAGGCTGTGAAGCTGTACGAGGCGAAGGAGGCAGAATTCCAGGATGCGGAAACCATTCGTGAAATCGAGCGTGTCATCCTTCTTAAGGTAATCGACAGAAAGTGGATGGCGCATATCGATGATATGGACCAGATGCGTCAGGGTATCGGTTTGCAGGCGTACGGCCAGCGTGACCCGATCGTAGAGTACAAGATGAACGGTTATGATATGTTTGATGACATGACCCAGAACATCAAGGAAGAAACCGTACGTGCTTTGATGCACGTTACCGTAGAGCAGAAGATTGAGCGTGAACAGGTAGTAAAAATCACCGGCACCAACAAAGACTCTGCCAGCCACGGTCCCGTAAAGAAGACCGAGGACAAAGTATATCCCAACGATCCCTGCCCATGTGGTAGCGGTCTCAAGTACAAACAGTGCTGTGGCAGAAAATAGCAAAGCAAAATGCAGTAAGGCAGAATTGGGAAATAATTAAATGATTTAAGTGAATAATTAGGTGAGTGAGAGGAGGTAATGTTCTGCAATAAGGGTAACTAAACAACGTCGGTCCTTGGTTTGTGTATTTTACAAACCTAGTACCGCTACGTTGTTTACTTAGCGCAAGCGTGCCCGAATGCAGAATATTACCTTCTCGCACGAACATATGAGTAAAGATTATAGAAAGAAGGTGACGTTAAGTGGTTGAATTAGATCAGATGAAATCAGAAATTCTGACTTACGAAACTCCTTTGGCGGAAGTGAGGGATTCACTTTGACCTGGACAGTAAGGCAAAGCGAATCGAAGAATTAGAGCGTGAGATGGAGGCACCCGGTTTCTGGGATGACCCGGACCGCTCCAACAAACAGATGAAAGAACTAAAGAACATGAAGGATACCGTAGGAGTGTATGAAAAGCTGGCCACCCAGTATGATGACATTCTTACCCTGATTCAGATGGGCTATGAGGAGAATGATGAGTCCCTCATTCCTGAGATACAGAGCGAGCTGGAAGAGTTCAAGAAGGAATTCGACGAGCTGAGAATCGGTACCCTTCTGTCTGAAGAATATGACAAGAACAATGCTATTTTGAAGCTCAATGCCGGAGCCGGCGGTACCGAAAGCTGCGACTGGTGCAGCATGCTGTACCGTATGTATACCAGATGGGCGGAGCGCAAGGGCTTCCAGGTAGAGGTGCTGGATTTTTTGGATGGTGATGAAGCGGGTATTAAGTCCGTGACCTTCCAGGTCAATGGTATCAATGCCTATGGATATCTAAAGTCAGAGAAGGGTGTGCACAGACTGGTGCGTATTTCCCCCTTTAATGCACAGGGTAAGCGCCAGACCTCTTTCGTATCGCTGGATGTAATGCCGGATATTGAGGAAGATTTGGATGTAGAAATCGATGAAAAGGATTTACGAATCGACACCTACCGAAGCAGCGGTGCCGGTGGTCAGCATATCAACAAGACCTCATCCGCTATCCGTATCACTCATATCCCTACGGGTACTGTGGTACAGTGTCAGAATGAGCGTAGCCAGTTCCAAAACAAGGATAAGGCTATGCAGATGCTGAAGGCAAAGCTGTATTTACTCAA
The DNA here is from genome assembly GCA_017520425.1 of Lachnospiraceae bacterium. Classification (GTDB taxonomy): domain Bacteria; phylum Bacillota; class Clostridia; order Lachnospirales; family Lachnospiraceae; genus Acetatifactor. The sequence continues at coordinate 22,296 of JAFXFO010000036.1, forward strand.
GCAGGAAGCAAATGTAGAGAAGCTTTCCGATATTCGTGGTGAGGTGAAGGATATCGGCTGGGGTAACCAGATTCGTTCTTATGTATTGCAGCCTTATACCATGGTCAAGGACCACAGAACAGATGTGGAAAGCGGCAATGTGGATGCCGTGTTGGATGGTTCATTGGATACCTTTATTAATGGATATTTAAAGTGGTTAAGCGTGAAGAAATAAGAATGAAACAAGGAGAAGGAACAGGTTTGTGACTTCTCCTGTTTTTTTAGAAGGATACAAAAAGGATATATAGAGGATACACAAAGGATATAACCCTCATATAAACTAAGTATAGTTACAGAACAAAGATACGGAGGAACTTATGGCATATCATATTTTACTGGTAGAAGACGATGCACAGATAAGAGAGGTAATAGAAGATTTTTTCTGTGCCAAAAGCCAAGGAGAAATGCAATTGCATATTGCTAAGGATGGTACGGAAGGCTTGGCTGCGGTTTATGAAAGAGAATATGATTTGTGCTTGCTTGATATTATGCTGCCCGGGGCGGATGGCTTTGAAATCTGCAGAACCATTCGAGAAAACAGCATCGTACCCATCATATTCCTGACCGCCAGAGGCAGGGAAGAGGATGTACTCTTCGGCTATCATTTGGGCTGTGACGACTATATGGTAAAACCTTTTTCATTGGCGGAGCTTTATGCCAAGTGCCAGGCGCTGATTAAACGTTCCAAGGGGATGGTGGCTTCCACGGAGATGGTTTGCGGGAAGATAACCTTGAATCCGGTCCGCTTCACTGTAAAGGTGGCAGATGAACCGGTGGACCTGCCGCCCAAGCAGTATGCCCTTCTCAAGTACCTGATGGAAAACAAGGATAGGGTATTGGAACGAGAGCTGCTTCTGACCCGTATCTGGGGCTATGATTATGAAGGCGGGGAGCGTGTGGTGGACAATCACATCAAGAAGCTGCGAAAGGCATTGAGAAGTGCCGGTACACAGATTAAGACTGTCATGAAAAAGGGGTACAAAATTACGGATTAGCGAGGTGTTTTTATGAGAGGGAGAAAGAAGAAAGAGAAGGGAATGCTTCAAAGGCTAAAGAGCCGGAAAAGAAAAAAGTTTGGCACGGTGTTTTTGCATAGGTGGCTGGTGGCAGTAATAATTCTGGTATTGGCTTATTTGGCGGGAGTAAGTGCTTTTGCTACGTATAAAAAGAATGAATTGAAGACCAATTATTACTGGGCACAGGGACATAATATAGAACATTTTGCAATGCTGTCACAGAACTTTGAAGGGCAGCAACTGATTAATCGCGCCCAGATGCGACTTGCAATGATGACCAATACCCATAATTGCTTTTCTTTGTTATGGAAGACGCAGACTGGAGAAGTCATCGCGAGTTGCGAGGAAAAAATGTTCTTTATACGCAATACCGGTGTGGAAGCAGACGAGATAAAAATATTAGTTTGTGAGTTAGATGATATACAGGGATGGAAGGAATATAGGCAGAAGCTGGAGGCAGCAAGAAAACCATTTATTTATTTGTATGAGGCTCTGCCAGGCATGGATACCATTTATTCTGATGGTGATTTTTTTGTACCTAAAGAGTTTCATGTAGATGTGACGAAAGTTAATTTGTTAAAGGGTATACTGGTGAAGGATTATACGGAGAAAGGCGTATTTCAGGCAACTATAAAAGGCACAGAGATTGTACCGGAATTGTATACGGAAGAACATACTAGTGGATACAGTTTAAGAAATCCTATTGCGTTAGGATATCACCCTACCAATTCCTACATGATGGGAAATAGAAGTGGTGATGATGCTTATAATCTTTTATGGGATTACTATGAAGCCAGAAGAACTGATACCCAAAGTTCAGCATGGGAGGAGAGAGAGACCTTTTTTACGGTAAAAATTGTTTCGGATATGGAAGTGGAACTGGGAAAAGGACATATGGTTTCTATGTTGAGTGTGGCGTATCTGAATGTATGGGAGAATTACGTTGGTGCGCTGTTGGGTATAGGAGTGGCAATGCTGCTATTGGGTACACTTATAGCGTTCCTGCTGGCTAAGCTGTCTTACACTCGCCTGAAAGCCGCATATGCATTGGAGGATTATCGTAAGAACCTTACCAATATCTTGGCTCATGATTTGAAGAGCCCTTTGATGAGTATATCCGGCTATGCGGAAAACTTGCGTGACAATTTGAATACGGAGAAGCAGACCTATTATTCGCAATCCATTTTAAATGGCGTGCAGTATATGAATGGTATCATAGAGTCAGTACTGTATCTGTCCAAGATGGAGGAAGGAAAGCTGTCCCTAAAGAAAGAACCCATACAGGTAAGGGAGATGGTAGAAAAACTTGTGGCAGAACGGGAAGAAAATCTTCAGGAAGGAGGTCTGAAGGCGGAAATGACCGGGGGTGTACAGCTGGAGGCAGATGCCATCTTATTGAAACAGCTATTATGCAATCTTTTGGATAATGCTGTAAAATATGCTTCAAAGGATACCACCATTTGTGTTATTATGAAAGATAAGGAAATAAGCATTCAGAATGTTTGTGAAGAGGATTTGAGTGCTGTGGCTGATACCCTGTGTGACCCCTTTGTGGTCAGTGATGACAGCAGAAGCAATCGTAAGGGGAGCGGTTTGGGGCTTGCTATCGCAAGGAATATTTGTGAGCTTCACGGATTCGGATTTGAACTTATTTGCAAGGAAAAGAGCTTTGAAGCAAAGATAAAAGGATAGGAGTTTGTTACATGCGTTACCTAAAGCCTGATTATTTTGAGGATTTTGATTGTATTGCAGGAGAATGTCCGGATACCTGCTGTGCGGGATGGCAGATTATGATTGATGAGGAGTCTTTGGACTATTATGGAGAGGTGGAAGGTGCCTTCGGAAAGAGACTTCGTGATTCCATCGACTGGCAGGAGGGAGCTTTTTATCAGTGTGAGAAAAGGTGCGCATTCTTAAATGAAAAGGATTTGTGTGATATTTATACAGAACTGGGAGAGAGGGCTCTTTGTCAGACCTGTACCAACTATCCGCGACATGTGGAAGAGTTTGAAGGACTGAGAGAGTATACCCTCTCTTTGTCCTGTCCTGTAGCTGCAAAGATGATTTTGGGGCAGGAGAAATTCCCGGTTTTTGTGGAAACGCAGGATGATTCGGAGGATGAGCTGGCTGAGGAATTTGAAGACTTTGATATCCTGCTGTTTACCCAGTTAGAAGATGCACGGACCGTGATTATGAAGCATTTGAAAGATGCTGATATGTGTTTGGATGATAAACTGGCTCTTTATTTGCAGTTTGCAAAGCAGATGCAGGAGTGTATTGACAGGGAAGAATATTTTGAGATAGATAGCGTAATTCGTTCTTTTGAAGAGGGACAGTTCCCCTGGGCAGGAGAGCCCGCGGAAATGCTACGGTTTGTGCATAGAAAGGACCTGTTTGCGCATATCTATGATTTAGAGAGACTTCGGGAAGAATGGACAGAGGTACTGGATGGGCTGGAAGAAAGCCTTTATGCAAAGGGGGAAGAAGCTTACCGGCAGCAGGTGGAAGCTTTTGAAGGCTGGTTACAGGAAGTTCAGGATAGGCTGGCACAATGGGAGCAGATTGGTCTGCAGCTCTTTGTGTTTTTCCTGTATACTTACTTTTGCGGTGCGGTGTATGATGACTGGATTTACAGTAAGATGGCTTTGGCAGTGGAGTCCGTGCGGTTTATCAGGGAATTGTATCTGGCCCGTTGGGTGGAGAAAGGAGAACTGACACAGGAAGACTATGTGGAATTGGCTTATCGTTATGCCAGGGAAATAGAACATTCCGACCCGAACCTGAATGCTTTGGAAGAGTATTTTGCGGAAAGTTAGGGATTTGGAAAAAAGTGTAAATAATTTTAAAATCCTACTTGACAGAAACAAAAAGCGGTGCTAATCTGTAGAAGAGTTAGTTGCAACTAACATAAATTGAATAGGAGGATGGTCAAATGAAATTGACAGAAGCAAAGGTCGGCGAAGAATACATCATTCAGGAGCTTGTGACGGATGATGAAGAGATGAATGCTTTCCTCTTTACTCTTGGATGCTATAGTGGCGAACCTATTACTGTGATTACGAAGCTTCGAAGTAGTCTGGTGGTTTCCATAAAGGATGGCAGATACAATATTGATAATCAATTGGCAGGTGCAATTGTAGTATAGTGGCAGATGGCCGCTATATATTTTGGATAATGGTTAGATAAAACTAACTAAAATTAGAAAAAACAATCCAGGGCAAAGAGTTGTTACACAATAAGGTGAAAATAAGAAAATAGACATAATTTTATCAGACAAGATATATTGGCAAGGAATGAAACGGAGGAGCTTTATGAGAATCGCATTGGCAGGAAACCCGAACAGCGGAAAGACTACGATGTATAATGCACTCACAGGAAAAAGTGAGAAAGTAGGTAACTGGGCCGGGGTAACCGTAGATAAAAAAGAAAGTACCATAAAAAAGAGCTTTTATAAGGGTGAACAGGCGGTAACCGTAGTGGATTTGCCGGGAGCATATTCCATGACCCCTTTTACTTCCGAAGAAGGTGTAACCAGTACATATGTAAAAAGTGAGAGGCCGGATGCCATTATTAATATTGTGGATGCTACGAATTTGAGCAGAAGCTTATTCTTCACCACGCAGTTACTGGAGTTGGGAATCCCGGTAGTAATCGCACTGAATAAGAGTGATATTAATGAAAAAAAAGGTACAAAGATAAATACAGCGAAGATTTCTGAGGCATTAGGATGTCCGGTAATACAAACCGTCTCCACCAATGCAGGTGGTTTGCAGGAGGTAATAGATGCTGTAATGACGGTCATCGGACAAGGACAGAAGGCGCCTTATGATGGACAGGAAGAGGCGTTGACAGATAAAGCTTCTGCAATGGAAGCTGATAAAAAACGATATGAATTTGTGAACCATATTGTGAAAACAGTAGAAACCCGAAAAGTATTTACGAAGGATAGAAATGCGCAGGATAAGGTGGATGTGGTGCTGACCAAGCCGGTTATCGGTATTGCGATTTTTGCACTGGTAATGTTTTTGGTATTCTATATTTCCCAGTCTACCTTGGGAACCTGGATTGCTGACTGGCTGGTAGGATGGATAGAGGTGTTTCAGGAATGGGTAGCCGGTATGGTGGAAGGCATCAATCCCTTCCTGTACTCCTTACTGATAGATGGTATTATCGGTGGTGTGGGTGCTGTGGTAGGCTTCCTGCCCTTGGTAATGGTGATGTATTTCCTCATTGCACTTTTAGAGGATTGTGGGTATATGGCGCGTGCCAGTGTTGTTTTGGACCCGATTTTTAAGAAGGTGGGATTGTCCGGCAAGTCCATAATACCTATGGTGGTTGGTACCGGATGTGCGATTCCCGGTGTTATGGCATGCCGAACCATTCGGAATGAAAGAGAGCGTCGAACCACTGCCATGCTGGCACCATTTATGCCTTGCGGTGCGAAGTTGCCCGTAATCGCTTTGTTTGCAGGTGCTTTCTTTGCAGATGCTATGTGGGTGGGACCCCTCATGTATTTTGCAGGCATCGTGATTATTTTGCTGGGTGCGGTTTTGGTGAACAGGATTACCGGGAATAAGTATAAGAAGTCCTATTTTATTATGGAACTTCCGGAATATAAGCTTCCCAGCTTGAAGAGAGCATTCCTTTCCATGTGTTCCCGCGGTAAGGCATACATTATCAAGGCGGGCACCATTATCCTGGTATGTAATGCAGTAGTTCAGATTATGCAGGGCTTCGATTGGAAGCTACAGATTGTAGAAGAGGGCATGGAAAGTACCTCTATCTTAGCTGGCATTGCTTCCCCTATCGCAGTGTTATTGGTGCCGGTAGTTGGTATTGCTGCATGGCAGCTGGCTGCAGCGGCTGTGACCGGTTTTATTGCCAAGGAAAATGTAGTAGGTACTTTGGCAGTATGCTATGCGCTGACAGATTTTATTGATACGGAGGAATTGGCACTGGTAGGCGGTTCTTCAGAAGTTGCAACAGTGATGGGCCTTACCAAAGTGGCAGCATTGGCTTACTTAATGTTCAACTTATTCACTCCTCCTTGCTTTGCCGCTTTGGGTGCTATGAATTCTGAGATGCAGAGTAAGAAGTGGTTCTGGGGTGGAGTGGCACTCCAATTGGGTACTGGATATACGGTAGCTTTCTGGGTATATCAGATTGGAACACTTATTACCACCGGCAAGTTGGGGGCAGGCTTTGTGCCGGGACTGATAGCAGTGCTGGTGATGGCAGCAGTGGTAATTGCCATGATTCAAAATACCAAGAAACAGTTGAAAAAGGAACAAATGGCCAAAAAGGTGGCATGAGGATAAAGTATGATTGATATTATTGTCGCTGTAGTGTTGCTGTTGATAATAGGGGGAGCCCTTATTTATATCAGGAAGCAAAAGGAAAAAGGTGTGAAGTGTATTGGTTGTCCGGATTCGGGAAGCTGTGGCGGGCATTGTAGCGGCGGCTGCAGCGGAGCGGGAGAGTGTAAGAGCAACGGAAAGCTGTCGAAGTAAAATGTGAATAACAAATCCATAATAAATATCAGAACCCACCGGGTGGAAAGATTCCGCTTTGGTGGGTTCTGTGTGTGTTATTGTTTTGGGAGTTCAATTCTGGTGAAAAGAATGGAATAATCTTCAGGGATTTTCCAGCTTGTAAAATCCTGCACATTCCAAACTGTAGTAAGACCTAACCAGCCCAGTACCTTTTCAGAAGAAAAGGGAAGGAACGGTGCCAGCAGCACTGCCAGATTACCGATAAGCCAGGTACAGTGAAAGAGTGTATCAGAGCATTCCACCGGGGCAGAGGTTCTGGTTTTCCAAGGTTCTTTGGTATCATAGTATTTATTGCCGAAACGTACCAGTTCAAAGATACCCTCCAGAGCATCCTTAAACCGACCATTTTCAATAAGGGTGCCCACGGTCTCGAAGATCTGGGCAACTTTAGAACGGATTTCCGGGTCAACAGTCCCCTCGGGTATCCGACGGTCGTTATATTTGACCAGGAAGGCCAAGGTTCTGTTTACAAAATTGCCCCAGGCACCTACCAGTTCCGAATTGTTCTGCTCTGTAAATTCTCTCCAGGAAAAGTCCGTATCACGCTTTTCCGGACCGTTGGCGATGAAGAAATAACGGATGGCGTCAGGATGATAGTCACGGCTCAACTCCTTTAGCCACACAGCCCAGTTCTGACTGGTGGAAATTTTACGACCTTCCAGAGTAATGTGTTCACTGGAAATAATATCATCCGGTAATCGTAAACCTTCTCCGTGTCCTAAAAGAAGGGCGGGCAGGATGATGCTGTGGAAGGGGATATTATCCTTGCCGTGGACATAATAGTGACGGGCATTTTCGCCGAATACTTCTTCGAAAGGAATGCCTCTTTCTTCGCAAAGAGCTGCAGTGGCGGACAGGTAACCAAGTACGTTTTCTGCCCAGATATAGATTTTTTTCTCATCATATCCGTCAAGGGGTACATCAATACCCCATTCCAAGTCTCTGGTAATGGCACGGTCTCGAAGACCCTCGTCAATATAGCGTTTGGTAAAGGCGATAGCGTTTTTACGCCAGTAGGGGTGGGTTTCTAGGAAGTTGACCAATTCATTCTTAAGCTTGGAAATCAGCAGGAAAATCTGTGTACTGTCCTTGTAAATCAGGGCAGAACCACAATCTGCACAGTGGGTATCCAGAAGTGTTTCGATATCCAGTACTTCATTACAGGAGTCACATTGATCACCACGGGTTTTGGCACCGCAAACAGGGCAGGTACCGATGACAAAGCGGTCTGTCAACACCTTGGCACAGCTGGGACAGTAGGCCTGCTTTACGGTACGTTCTTCTGTGTAACATCCCGCATAAAGCTTCTTGTGGAATTTCTGCACGAAGGCAATATGCTTCTCATCAGATGTTTTGCCATATAAGTCATAAGAGAATCCCAGATTTTTAAAGTCTTCACAGAACTCTGCATGATAATACTCGCTGATTTCGGCAGGGGTACGGTTTTCCTGCTTGGCACGAATGGTTATGGGTGTACCGTAGCAGTCGCTTCCGGATACATAAAATACATTTTCTCCTTTGGCACGATAGTAGCGGGCTAAGATATCGCCGGGGAGAAGACCGGCAACATGTCCGATGTGAAGGGAGCCGTTGGCATAGGGCCAAGCTCCGCCGATTAAAATATTCTTGTTCATAGTTTATACCTCATTTCTTAGTTTGATAACATTGACCACAGTTACTTTTGAAATAAAAAAACGCTCTCACCCCTTTACTGTAATAGTCTAAGGGACGAAAGCATCTGCTCACGTGTTACCACCCTATTTCACCTGCCTCTCACGATAACAGGCCTTATCAAGTTCGGACAGGAAATGATCTGTCGAAACTCTATCGCTGTTACGGGCGACCCCGGCGTAGCCTAACCAACTTTATCGGCTCGGTACGCAGCTCGGAGACCATGTTCGGCAAAGTATTCTTCATCCATTCTCAGCGCATCCGAAGATGATGGATTTCTCTGTAAAAGCGTTCTATGCTTACTCTTTCTCGTCATTGCTATTGAAGGCATTCTAACACAGGTAAAATAAAAAAGCAACCCAAAATGATTGCTTTTTTGTTTTAGTTAAAATCAGTCGTTTTTCATGATGTCCAAAAAAAACAGGGTATAAGTCATGTTCATGTAGGGCACCAGCCATAAAAAGCCGATGGAAAAGGTTAATACACAAACAAACATCAGTGGCAAAAAGCTGAGCTGAAGACCGAAAAAGCGCCACATATGCTTCTTCATAAGCTTACAGCTGGCTGCTAAAGCCTGCTTGCCGGTATATTCCGGAAAGTCCAACAGCAAATAGAAGCTCTGGGAAAGAGCGATGCTGATAGGATATTGGATAACAAAACCTACAACAAAAGCGATTAAAGCACCGTACAGGTAATCCGGGCGACCGGAATCCATATAAAGGCGCAGTAGGATTCGAAACGGTAAGGTGCAGACCAAAGACAATAACCCATTTGTCAGGGAAACCGTAAAGGCGGCGGAAGCATTGTGCTGGAAGCCGTAGAAAAGCTGATCCAGCTTATAGGGCTGGCCGCAAGCCATATTTAAGTAAAGCAGGCAGGTTCCTAACTGAAAAATACCTAAAAAGGCAGATAACAGAAAGCTACAAAAGCAATAGCTTAAGAACTGGGAAAAGGTGCCTGAAGGAATAAGCTGTGTTAAAAAAGCGGTAGCGGAATATTCCAGGATGAGTATGGTCAAAAAAGCCAGAATGGATACGCTGTACTTGCGTTCCAGTTTACATTTGGCCATGTCTTTTATTTCGGCACATGGGGTATATTTGCTCATAAGTGTGATATCCTTTCCTAATTACTTGTTCAACCAGCTGTCCAAATCGATGCCGCTTTGTTCTAACATTTCGTCGAAAGTGATTCCGGACATGGACTCGTAAGTGGCATTCAGCTGTTCGCGATATACGGGGTCCTTCAACATCTCCGGAAGCTGTACAATAGTAATACAAAGGATTGCAAAGGATAGGAACATACCGATGACAGAAGTAACCAATCCGATAAAGGCAGAGTTGACAAGCGGTTTCTTGCGGCGGCGAGCCAGGGTGGCAAACAAAATACCCAGTCCACCAAAGAAAAATGGCAGGATGCCGGTTACAATAGTCAGTATAGCTAACACTCCCATGATAAGGGAAGCCGAAGCAAAGGGATTTTCCTTATCGGCGGAGTAATATGTGTTTTGGTTGTTTGAATCCATAATGAACTCCTTTCAAAATAAACTCATTATGTGTAATATATCATTTTTTAGACTTGAAATCAATGCAAGGTATCTATTATAATTATAAAGATTCTGTGAACTGTATGCAGGATAGATTTGAAGCGGAAGGATATAAAGCATGGACATTATATTACAAATCAAAGAAGAATTAAAGGTAGAAAAGTGGCAGGTAGAAGCCGCAGTTAAATTGATTGATGAAGGAAATACCATTCCTTTTATTTCCCGTTATCGTAAGGAAGTAACCGGTTCCTTAAATGATGAGCAGCTGCGTGATTTACATGAGAGACTGACTTATTTGCGTAATCTGGAAGAGAAGAAGGAACAGGTATTAAAGAGTATAGAAGAACAGGGACAGCTGACCGAGGAGCTGAAGGAGAAGATTCTGGCAGCCCAGACCCTGGTAGTGGTAGAGGATTTGTATCGTCCTTACAGACCCAAGAGAAAGACCCGTGCCAGCGTGGCAAAAGAAAAGGGCTTGGATGGTCTGGCACAGTTTATCCTGGCTCAGGACACAACTTCTCCAGTGGAGGAAGAAGCTGCCAAGTATATTTCCGAAGAAAAGGGCGTGGCAAGTGCGGATGAAGCATTGCAGGGCGCCAAGGATATTATTGCAGAAATGATTTCTGACGAGGCAGAGCATCGTTTGTATATCCGTAATGCCACCACCGAGGAAGGTATTGTAACCAGTGCAGCTAAGGATGAAAAAGCCCAGAGCGTATATGAGATGTATTATAATTTTGAAGAGCCTGTAAAGAAAATCGCAGGCCACAGAGTACTGGCATTGAATCGTGGTGAGGCAGAAAAGATTCTAACCGTAAAGGTAAATGCACCGGTGGAAAGAATCCTCCGTTACCTGGAAACCAAGTTGATTGCCGCTGAGAATGAATTTACATCACCAATATTAAAGGAAGTAGCAGCGGACAGTTATGAGCGTTTGATTGCGCCTGCCATTGAGCGTGAAATACGTAATGATTTGACTGAAAAGGCTGAGGATGGTGCGATTAACGTATTTGGCAAGAATTTAGAGCAGCTGTTATTACAGCCCCCTATCGCCGGCAAGGTAGTACTTGGTTGGGACCCTGCTTTCCGTACCGGCTGTAAGCTGGCAGTGGTAGATGCTACCGGCAAAGTATTGGATACGAAGGTGATTTATCCCACCGAGCCTCAGAATAAGGTGAAAGAAGCCAAGTTTGAATTAAAGAAGCTGATTGATAAGTATAAAGTAGATTTGATTTCCGTAGGAAATGGTACCGCTTCCAGAGAATCAGAGCAGGTAATTGTAGAGTTTTTGAAGGAAATTGACAGACCCGTGCAGTATGTGATTGTAAACGAGGCGGGTGCGTCCGTTTATTCAGCAAGTAAGCTGGCTACCGAGGAGTTCCCGAACTTTGATGTGGGACAGAGAAGCGCCGCATCCATTGCAAGAAGACTGCAGGATCCTTTGGCAGAGCTGGTAAAAATCGACCCTAAGTCCATTGGTGTAGGCCAGTATCAGCATGACATGAACCAGAAGAAGCTTTCTGAAGCATTAAACGGTGTGGTAGAAGATAGCGTAAATAAGGTGGGTGTGGATTTAAATACTGCTTCCGCATCCTTGCTGGAATATATCTCCGGTATCAATAAGACCATTGCAAAGAATATCGTAGATTACCGTGAAGCCAACGGCCGCTTTACCAATCGTAAGCAGCTCTTGAAGGTGGCCAAATTGGGACCTAAGGCATATGAACAGTGTGCAGGCTTTATGCGTATTACCGATGGTGACAATCCTTTGGATGCCACCAGTGTACATCCCGAATCCTATGAAGCAGCCATGAAGCTTTTAGATAAGCTGGGTCTGACCATGGAGGATGTGAAGGAAGCACAGAAGAAGGCAGCAGCAGAAAAGGCGGCAGGTAAGAAAGTACCCGCACCCAAGAAGCAGGAGCCTAAGAAGCCCGTACAGAAGCAGGTTCGTGTCAGCAACACCAATACTGCTATGGGTAAGGCATTGGCCGCAGCCATGGGTGGTATAACCTTCGAAGAACCTGTTAAGAGCGGCAAGTCTGCGAAGGAAGCAGAAGCGGCGGCGCAGGTGAACGAAGTAAGCATCAGCAGCTTAGAGAAGCGTATTAAGAATAAAAAGGTATTGGCAGAGGAGCTGGGTATCGGTGAAATCACCCTTACGGATATTTTGAAGGAGTTGGAGAAGCCGGCCCGTGACCCTCGTGATGATATGCCTAAGCCTATCCTTCGCAGTGATGTACTGGATATGAAGGATTTGAAGCCCGGTATGATTTTAAAGGGTACCGTACGTAACGTTATTGACTTTGGTGTGTTTGTGGATATCGGTGTGCATCAGGATGGTCTGGTACACATCAGCCAGATTACCGAGAAGTACATCAAGCATCCTTTGGAGGCAGTGAGTGTAGGCGACATCGTGGATGTACAGGTGCTGGATTGCGATATGCAGAAGAAACGTATTTCCCTGACCATGAAGATTAAGAAGTAAGGATATCCCCTCTGTAACAGGAGGGGATAAATTTTTGGTTGACACAACTTTTTCCCTGTAGTAAGATACCCCTTGAGGTAAAGTTCTTCAGGGTTGGGTGAAAAGGATACTCCTTTAATTCCCTACTGGTAGTGAGGCATCGAAAGATGATGAGTCTACGACCTGCACCTATACGGGTGTGGCTGAACCGGTCAGAATCCGGTACCAACAGTACAGTCTGGATGAAAGAAGAAATGCATGTGTGAAAGTGCGCCCTGAGATATCTATGCCCATAGGTAGCTCAGGGCTTTTTGCGTGTAAGAAGAATTTTCCTTAAATCTAATATACATTGCCGGACCGTGGGAAGGAATCGGTTACGGCGCCGTAGAATACGGCAGAAAGAGAGGAAAAGATGAGTAACAAGACAAAAAAATTAACCTTTGGAGCTATGCTTTGTGCCATTGCATATGTGGTAATGATGCTGATTCACGTGAAGCTGGTTCCGGCAGCACCGTTTTTGACCTATGATCCCAAGGATGTAATAATTGCATTGGGCGGACTAATCTGGGGACCGGGAATGGCAGCTATTGTAACTGCGGTGGTAGCATTGGTGGAGATGGTTACGGTAAGTGATACCGGTATTATCGGATGTATTATGAATTTTGTTTCAACCTTTGCATTTGCGGGCACTGCAGCTGTCATTTACAAGAAAAAACATACTTTATCCGGTGCAGTAATTGGTCTGGTGGCAGGATGTCTTGTGATGACAAGTGTTATGCTTCTTTGGAATTATCTTTTAACCCCTATTTATATGGGAACACCCAGAGAACAGGTGGCAGGTATGTTGATTCCTATATTCTTGCCTTTTAATCTGTTAAAAGCGGTATTGAATGCGTCATTTACCTACCTGTTATATAAGCCTTTGGTAACAGCACTTCGTAAAGCAGGATTGATAGAGGCTTCTACCGCTGCAAAGGCAAGTAAGACTTCCTGGGTTATGATGTTGGTGGCAGTACTTGCAATTGTTGCTTGTGTACTGATTGTTCTGTACATGAAAGGTACGATTGGTTAAGGTGTTGCTGGCTTGTGCGTATGAGATAAATTGCACCGTACAAATATAAATAACTTGCATTTTCCTTCGTAACTTACTATAATTACAGTAGTGATATATGATGGGGCGGACGGATATTTATTATCTGTCAGAAAACAGTACGAAAGATACTGAAGTACCTGGAGGGAAAGAATATGAAGATGATGCAGGAATTTAAGAAATTTGCGTTAAAGGGCAACATGATTGATTTGGCAGTCGGTGTAATTATCGGAGGTGCCTTCAACGGTATAGTAAGCTCTTTGGTAAATGATATTATTATGCCGGTACTTAGTTTGTTTACCGGCAAGTTGGATTTTGCTAACTGGTTTGTAGCATTGGACGGCAATACTTACAAAACTTTGACAGAAGCACAGGAAGCCGGTGTGGCTACCCTGAATTACGGAAACTTTATTTCCGGTATTATCAATTTTGTGATAATGGCATTTGTGGTATTTATGTTGGTAAAGGGTATCAACAAATTGAAAGAAAAAGAGGAAGCGCCTGCACTGGCGGCACCTACGACAAAGAAGTGCCCGTACTGTAAGAGTGACATTCCTTTGGAAGCTACCAGATGTCCACATTGTACTTCTGCACTTGAGGAAGAATAAAAGAGGGGCTGTCAAGGCAAGGTTTTGCCAAGACAGCTCTTTATTGTGATTATAGGAATTTGGAGAAATATAAGAATGTTAGAGTTGGATGTTAAAATTGAAGCAAAGGATTTATATGACTATATGGTAGCACATACCTACGGCAAGCCTGTGAATATTTTGGCCAGCTGCTTTGGCGCACTGATGGTGGTTGTGGGTGTCATGACCAGTCGGTGGATTTTCGTGATAGGCGGTATTGTATTATTGTTGTACTTGCCCTGGAATCTTTTCTTGAAGAGCAGGCAACAGGCTATGAATAATCCGGCCTTTAAACAACCTTTGCATTATGTATTGGATGATGAAGGCATCACGGTTTCCCAGGGGGAAGTGAGCCAGAGCCAGTCCTGGGAGAATATGTACAAAGCGATTTCTACTAATAAAAGTATTATTGTATATACTTCGCCTGTGAATGCTACTATTTTTCCCAGAAGAGCCATGGGGCAGGATACGGTCAGGTATATTGAAATGATTTGTACCCATATGCCTCCGGCAAAAGTGAAAATACGTTACTAAGAGGAAGTTGTGATGGATAGATTAGAGTGGGATTCCTTTTGTCCCGAAGATACATTTGCAATCGGAAAAAGAATCGGTGAACAGGCAGTGGCCGGTCAGGTGTATACCCTGATTGGTGACTTGGGTGTGGGTAAGACCGTATTTACTCAGGGCGTGGCGGCAGGACTGGGGATAAAGGAACCGGTTAACAGTCCCACCTTTACTATTGTGCAGGTTTATGAAGAGGGTAGACTTCCCTTTTATCATTTTGATGTGTATCGTATCGGTGATGTGGAAGAAATGGAAGAAATCGGATATATGGATTGCTTTTACGGTGAGGGGATTTGCCTTATTGAGTGGGCAAACCTGATAGAAGAGATATTACCCGGTGAGTATCAGGAAATTCGTATTACAAAGGACTTGGAAAAGGGCTTTGATTATCGTAAAATAGAGATAGAACAGATTACGAGGTAGAGTAATGAAGATATTAGCAGTGGACAGTTCGGGATTGGTAGCCAGTGTAGCAGTGGTAGAAGATGACATATTACTGGCAGAATATACCATGAATTATAAAAAGACACATTCACAGACTCTGCTCCCCATGTTGAATGAGGTGAAGCAGATGATTGATTTGGATTTGTATAGTGTGGACGCTATCGCAGTAGCTTCCGGTCCGGGTTCCTTTACGGGACTCAGAATCGGTTCGGCTACGGTAAAGGGACTGGGACTGGCGTTGGACAAGCCTATAGTGGAAGTGCCCACCTTGGAAGGCTTGGCTTACAATTTATGCGGTACCACACATTTGGTATGTCCGCTGATGGATGCCAGAAGAAATCAGGTGTATACAGGTGTGTATGGCTTTGAACCGGATGCGGAAGGCTGGAAGATGGTGACGGCGAAAGAACAGTGTGCAGTGGATGTGACGGAGATACTGGAAAGCCTGAATGAATTGGGACAACCGGTGATTTTCCTGGGAGACGGGGTTCCTGTTTATAAGGAGCAAATCGGTAAGCTTTGCAAGGTGCCATATACCTTTGCACCGGCAGGAATGAATCGCCAGAGAGCTGCGTCCATAGGAAGCTTGGGTGTACTGTATGCGAAAGCCGGTAAAACAGTGACTGCAGCAGAGCATGAACCTGAGTATTTGCGAAAGAGCCAGGCTGAGAGAGAAAGAGAAGAAGCCAATGGTTAAGATAGAGAAGCTGCAAAAAGAAGATATTGAAGCAGTCAGCAGGATAGAAGCCGCTGCTTTCAGCATGCCTTGGTCAGCCAAGGACTTTGAGCAATTACTGGAAGATGAAAAAAGCCTGTATCTGGTGGCGAAGATAGAGGATGAAGTAGTAGGGTGCTGCGGAGTGACCATTGTTTGCGGAGAGGGCAATATTAATAATGTGGTGGTGGATGAAGCATACAGAGGGCAAGGAATCGCCTTTGCCATGATGCAGGAACTGCTAAATCAAGGACGACAGCAGGGAAGTGTGGAGTTTACATTGGAAGTCAGAGTCAGCAATGCACCGGCCATTCATCTTTATGAAAAGTTGGGATTTGTTTCCGAGGGCATACGCCCGAGATTTTATGAGAGACCTGTGGAAGATGCCATGATTATGTGGATTCGTCAGTAACAAGGTAGGAATTACCAAAGGTATATTTGAATCTTTATGGTACAATGTGATGGAACAATCTACATTTGTTAAATGATTATGGGAGGATAAAGATGCGCAAATATACAAAGATAGAAGACAATCAGTTGCTGGAGGTTCGTTGCAATCAATGCGGCAGACTTTTACAGACAGAGAACGGCATGTTGAAGGAAGGCTGTTTTCACGGGGAAAATGTTTTTGGATATTTTAGTACCAAGGACGGCACCCGCCATTCCTTTGATTTGTGTGAAACATGCTATGATAGTTTGATTTCGAAATTTGAGATTCCGGTGGAAGAATCGGAAGCCAATGAGTATTTGTAAAGACTGACTTACGATGGGTAGGGGGTTCATATGTTAGATGTGTGTTTGTTAGGTACCGGCGGAATGATGCCGTTGCCCTATCGGTGGTTAACCTCACTGATGATGAGATTCAACGGAAAAAGCATATTGATTGATTGCGGGGAAGGAACCCAGATAGCCATGAAAGAAAAAGGCTGGAGTCCCAATCCCATTGATATTATTTGTTTTACCCATTATCATGCGGATCATATCAGCGGTCTGCCGGGGATGCTTTTGACCATGGGCAATGCAGAACGTACAGAGCCCCTTCTGATGATAGGCCCCAAGGGCTTGCAACGTGTGGTGAATGCTCTTAGAGTGATTGCACCGGAACTCCCCTTTGAAATACAGTTTATGGAGCTGGAGGAAACCAGTCAAAGAATTCAATTTGACGGATTTTATCTGGAAGCTTTCAGAGTCAACCACAATGTGATTTGCTACGGTTACAATATGGTGGTAGAGCGTGGCGGCAAGTTCCAATTGGATAAAGCCATGGAGCTGGGAATCCCCAGGCAGCATTGGAGTTATCTGCAAAAAGGACAGAATGTTGAGTTTGAAGGCAGGGTTTATACTCCGGATATGGTACTGGGTGGTGCCCGAAAGGGATTGAAGGTGACTTATTGCACGGACAGCCGACCGACGGACAGCATTAGAGAGCATGCGAAGGATGCGGATTTGTTTATCTGTGAAGGTATGTATGGTGATCCGGAGAATCAATCAAAAGCAAAAGATAAGAAGCATATGACTATGTATGAGGCAGCCAACCTGGCAAAGAGCGCAGGGGTAAAGGAAATGTGGCTGACCCATTACAGTCCTTCTGTGATACGACCGGAGGAATACATGAAAGAGGTAAAGAAGATTTTTACTGATTCAGTAGCAGCTAAGGATGGACGAAGTGTGGAACTGAAATTTGCAGAGGAGTAACAGGAGGCTGATTGCCTATGAAAAAAGATGGTGAAAAAAGAACAGCCATAGTGGCTGTTGTGATTGCAATATTGATTATCGGGGTGGTCGGATATTATTGTTATCTGGTGAATCGACCCAAGGAAGAAGCTTCAGAGACAGTTCTGACGGCTACGGATGAGGTGCTGTTGCGTAATTTGAGCCGGGATTATCCGCCTACGGTAAAGGAAGTCATAAAGTATCACAATGACATCAGCAAATGTTTATATAATGAAGAGTGTGATGAGGAAGTTTTTGAGAAGCTTTTGAAAAAGGACAGAGAGCTTTATGATAATGAGCTTTTACAAAGCAATGCCTGGGACACTCAGTTTATCAATCTGTTTGCGGAGGTAGAGGCGTTTAAGAAGGCCGGTCGAAAACTGACAGGCGCAAAGGTGGCAGCCAGTGTGGATGTGGAATACTTTGAAAAAGACGGAAACTCCTTTGCGAGAATTTCCTGTAGTTATACCGTGATGGAGAAGACAGACAGTACTACTACCATGCATATTTATTTGCTTCGTAAGGATGCAACCGGTCATTGGAGAATCTATGGCTGGGATTTGGCAGACAATGTGGACATGGAAGAAACGGCACAAGAATAGAGATAGAAGGTTGAAAAAATGGAACTGGAAAAGAGAACGGAAGACGTATATATATTGGCCATAGAGAGCTCCTGTGATGAAACGGCGGCTGCAGTGGTAAAGAACGGAAGGGAAGTACTGTCCAATGTGATTTCTTCCCAGATAGCATTGCATACGCTGTATGGCGGAGTGGTGCCTGAGATAGCATCCCGAAAACATATTGAAAAAATTAATCAGGTAATAGAAGAAGCATTGAAGGAAGCGAGAGTGACCTTGCAGGATATAACAGCCATTGCCGTGACTTACGGACCGGGATTGGTAGGTGCGCTTTTGGTAGGTGTATCTGCTGCAAAGGCCATAAGCTTTGCAACCGGCATCCCGATTATTGGTGTGCATCATATTGAAGGACATATCAGTGCCAATTATATAGAAAATAAGGATTTGGAACCGCCCTATGTTTGTCTGGTGGTTTCCGGCGGACATTCCCACCTGGTGGTGGTAAAGGATTACGGAGAGTATGAGATTATCGGACGTACCAGGGATGATGCGGCGGGAGAAGCCTTTGATAAGGTGGCAAGAGCGATTGGTTTGGGTTATCCCGGCGGTCCGAAGATCGATAAATTATCTAAGGAAGGCAATCCTGATGCAATTCGTTTCCCCAGAGCTAAGGTGGATGACAGCGAATATGATTTCAGCTTTAGCGGTTTGAAATCGGCAGTATTAAACTATTTGAATGGTTGTCAGATGAAGGGCGAGAGTGTTTGTGAAGCGGATGTGGCTGCTTCTTTCCAGAAGGCGGTCATTGATGTGTTGGTGGAACATGGTATTCATGCGGTAAAGAAATACGGGTACAATAAGTTTGCCATAGCGGGTGGCGTGGCATCTAATTCTTCTCTGCGCCAGGCTTTTGAAACAGAATGCGCAAAGCGGAATATTGAATTTTATCATCCCAGTCCTATTTTCTGTACGGACAATGCGGCTATGATTGGCGTGGCAGGTTACTATGAGTATATCAAAGGGGTACGCAGCGGTTTGGAGTTGAATGCAGTACCCAATTTGAGATTGGGAGAAAAATAAGTTAAGAAGGTATGGACTATGATGGGGAATACGGCTATTGTTTTGGCGGCAGGTTCGGGAAAGAGAATGAATAGTGCAGTGGCCAAGCAGTATCTCATGCTACAGGATAAACCGGTAATATGGTATGCACTGAAGACCTTTGAAGAGAGTGTAATAGTGGACGATTGTATATTAGTAGTCGGAAGCGGAGAGGTGGAGTACTGCAATAAGCATATTGTGGAGGAATATGGTTTCACTAAGGTGCGGGCAGTAATAGAAGGCGGTGCCGAGAGATATTTGTCGGTGTGGGAAGGTCTGAAATGGATTGCAGAACATTCGGACAAAGACGGACAAGGGATTGTATTTATCCATGACGGGGCAAGACCTTTTGTGAATGAACAAATGATTCTGGATACTTACAGTGCGGCAAAGGAGTATGGTGCCTGTGTGGCCGCCATGCCTGTAAAGGATACGATTAAGATAGGGGACGAATCGGGATTTGCAGTACAGACACCCAATCGCAGAAGTGTATGGATGGTTCAAACACCGCAGGTATTTGACAGAGGTCTGATTACTGATGCATATAGCTATTTGGTGGAGCGATTGGATGATTTGAAGGAACAGGGTGTAGAGATTACGGATGATGCCATGGTGGTAGAGACCATGATGGGCAGGAAAGTAAAACTGGTGCCGGCTTCCTATGGGAATATCAAGATTACCACACCGGAAGATATGAAGATAGCAGAGTGCTTATTAGTAGAATAGGAATGTTAAAGGATTGAAATGTTTGAAGAGTGTAAACAATTCGGATATTTCAATCTTTTTGCTCTAATTTTTAGAAAAAGAGTGCGGTGCGACAAAGCGAGAAAGCGCCAAAAACCCAATGAAATAAAGGGTTTTAAGGTTTGAGAAAAATAATAAAAAAATTGTGTAAAAAAGTGTTGACAATAAAGAACATATTTGCTATGATAATCAATGTCGCTGAACAAGCGGTTATTCGGAGAGGTATCGAAGTGGTCATAACGAGGCGGTCTTGAAAACCGTTTGTCCGCAAGGGCGCGTGGGTTCGAATCCCACCCTCTCCGTTGGAGATATTTCTCCGGCGTTGATGAGCTAAATAGTATTTGGAATCAACTTTTTGGAGAAGTACCCAAGTGGTTGAAGGGACACCCCTGGAAAGGGTGCAGGTCGTTAATAGCGGCGCGAGGGTTCAAATCCCTCCTTCTCCGTAGGTGGACAACCACCAAGTGTACATTGATAAATAAACAGTAATGCAACCCTGAAAATTCTTAAAGAGTAACAGCAATCAAAGCTGTGGAATCTGAAAGAAGATTCAGAGAAAAATTGAGAACGTAAAGATGCGAATCTTTAACCAAAAACAGTAATGCCA
>JAFXFO010000037.1 GCA_017520425.1 Lachnospiraceae bacterium
ACTTAGCTTCCCAGGTAGGAAGTGCGTTGAATTCATCTGCCTTGCTGCCTGCAAGTAATTCGTTGATTTCCTGGATGAGTACAGAGAACTCAGGAACGAATTCTACTACACCTTCAGGGATAACTGCGATACCGAAGTTCATACCCTTAGCTGCTCTTGCTTCTACAGAATCAGCGATGTAATCAGCGATTGCAGAAAGGCTCATCTTCTTAGCTGCTACTTCTTCTGAAATCAAGCAGATATTAGGCTGGGTTTCCAAAGCACATTCCAAAGCAACGTGAGATGCACTACGTCCCATAACCTTGATGAAATGCCAGTACTTCTTTGCAGAGTTACAGTCTCTTGCAATGTTACCGATGATTTCGCTGTAGGTCTTGGTAGCGGTATCGAAACCGAATGAGCACTCGATGTCTTCGTTCTTTAAGTCACCGTCGATGGTCTTGGGACAACCGATAACCTGCACGCCGGTGTTGTTTGCTGCAAAGTACTCAGCAAGGATACCTGCGTTGGTGTTGGAATCGTCACCACCGATGATAACGATTGCGGTGATGCCGTGCTTCTTACAAACTTCAGCAGCAATTGCAAACTGTTCGTTGGTTTCCAGTTTGGTTCTGCCGGAACCGATGATATCGAAACCACCGGTATTTCTGTACTGATCTACATATTCGTCAGTCAGAACGATGTAATTGTCTTCAATCAGACCACTGGGGCCGCCCTTGAAGCCGTATACTTCATTTTCTTTGTTGGTTGCCTTTAATGCATCGTATAAACCGCAAACAACATTGTGTCCTCCGGGAGCCTGTCCGCCGGAAAGGATAACACCTACGATCTGCTTCTTAGCTTCTGAGGTGTTCTGGCCCTTCTGGAAAGTAATTTCCGGTTTGCCGTAAGTATTAGGGAAAAGTGCTTTGATCTTCTCCTGATCAGCTACGCTCTGAGTTGCCTCGCCTTCCTTTACGCAGATTTCTGCGATACCGTTTCGGAGCATTCCGGGAAGCTTAGGGGTATACTCGTATCTTGCCTTCTGTAATGGTGAAATATTCATGACCATATCTCCTTTTAAATTTTTATCACAACTATTTTAGTATATTTTCCGAATAAAGTAAACCATTATCATTAGAAAAATTGGCACTTTCAGAAGATTTTGTGGAAAAAACGAAGAAACTTAGGGGGAAGCAGGGGATTATAGGTAAAATTGTTGTAAAGAGGGCGGAAATCTGATAGGATGGAAGGGATGTTTTGAAAAGATATAAGAATAAAATACCAAGGTGCAAACGAATGTTAGAGATTATTGAAGCAATTAATTCAAAGGTGAATGCTTTTATCTGGGGAATGCCGGCTATTACCTGAATTATCGGCTGGGGACTTTACGGTGCACGCTGCGCGGAATTTGTATTTTCTGCCCAAATAGTAAAACCTTTTATGGTGGTGTATTCCATGATGGCTATCGTAGGTGCTACTATTGATTTGGGTCTGGTATGGAGTATCTCCGATACCTTTTCCGCGTTGTTTAAAAATGTAGGATACTCAAAAAAGTATCCATGTAAAAAAAATTAACTGTGAGATTCCCTTTTATGGTGAAAAGGGAGATTTGGAGTTGCCTTTTTTTGTATAGACCGCCCAGATGCTCATAAAGGGGATTTTTGAATGAAAAAATCGGCTATAGATACCCGAGTAGGAATTTTGAAATTCATATTGCGACATTGCTGGTGAGAATCATAAAGGTATCGTAAAAGAGTGTAAGAGATATTGTACCCCAAAGGATTCGAATGCCAGGGGCAACTACCGTTTATAATCTGATTTGCTGAAATAAATACATAATGCAATGCTTTGTTGCGTGACTATTTAGGCGGGAAAAGGTATAGTAGGAACTACAAAAGCACGAAAAGAATGAGGAGGGACATACATGAGTAATATTGGTAAGACCATTAAGAAGATTCGAGCAGAGAAGGGACTGACCCAGGAGCAGCTGGCAGAACAGCTTCATGTAACAAGACAGGCGGTATCCAATTGGGAACAGGAAAAAACACAGCCGGATGTAGAGACATTAACCACCATGGCGGAAGTATTGGAGGTGCCTGTGGAGGAACTGATTTACGGTAATGCAACCAACAAGGAGTCCAAGGTAATCATTGAGAAGACTACGAAAAAGGGAATTGATACATTTGAAGCAGTAGGTGTGGCGCTGGCGGTGGTTTTGTCCTATGCCAAATGGCAGTCCATCGGTTGGGCAATCTTCCATGGTTTGCTTAACTGGGTGTATATTCTTTATTATTTAATTAAGTATTAATTTATGAATTTTATGGCTGTTTAAATGTATCATCTAAAATGAAACAAACGAGTTAACCGTCCGCATTTGAAAAATGTGGGCGGTATTTTTTGCCTTAATTGACGTGAAATAGGAATTAGAGTAGAATGTAAAAGAAAGTACGAACTTGATGTTTGACGGAGGAATTTGTGTATGGCAGCAGAATTAGAACGGATTCAAAAACAAGGATATGAATTGACCAAGGAGCTTATAGCTGTATCAGGAATAAAAGAAGAACAGGTCCTGGTGGTTGGTTGTTCTTCCAGTGAAATAGTAGGTGAGAAGATAGGCTCTTTTTCCAGTGTGGAAGTGGCAGAAGCTTTGTATGGCGGAATCGACAAAGCTGCGAAAGAAGCAAACATATATATTGCGGCCCAGTGTTGTGAGCATTTGAATCGTGCCTTGATTTTGGAAGAAGCTGCAGCAAGTAAATATTCGTATGAAGAGGTAAATGTGGTACCGCAGCCCAAAGCAGGCGGCTCCTTCGCCACAACAGCCTATAAATCCATGCAAAGCCCTGTGGCAGTAGAGCATATAAAAGCACATGCAGGAATGGACATAGGAGATACTTTAATCGGCATGCATTTAAAGGATGTGGCGGTACCGGTTCGCCTTTCCTCTGATAAAATCGGCGAAGCACATGTGGTTTGTGCCAGAACCAGAGCTAAGTTTATCGGCGGGGTACGGGCGGTTTATGATGAGGAAAAGCTTTAAGATGGTGGAAGGAAGAGGTGGCTTGGAAGTAGTCTATGAAGTTGTAGGAGAAAAATCAGATGGGAACTTTTATGAATGGCATTGCTATAAGGGGAGAACATTTATTTCAAATATGTGAGCCGGATGAAGCAGAGAAAAAGGCGGCTATAATCTCCGCAGAGAAAAATTGTTCGGTGATTTCTGCTTATATTTATGATGGAGATTTTTGGGGTTATACTCTTTATATTAATGGTGAAAAAAGAGATGAATTTTCGACTATGCCGGAATATTTTAAAGAGGATAAGAATGTAATACGGAAACAGACAGCAGATTTACCATTATTATCAAGAGCCTTTGCTGTGGCACCTGAACGAGTAGAAAAATATCTGTATAATTGGACAAATGATTTGCTTGATGTGGAAAGTACAGCTTATGAAGATGATAAATTTTCTTATGGAGATGCGTGGCAAGTAGTAGATTTTCTTGGCGCACTGGGTTTTCTTTACCCTGAACAGCAA
This sequence comes from Lachnospiraceae bacterium, assembly GCA_017520425.1. GTDB lineage: Bacteria > Bacillota > Clostridia > Lachnospirales > Lachnospiraceae > Acetatifactor. The sequence continues at coordinate 3,520 of JAFXFO010000037.1, forward strand.
ATGTACAGTGATATAGAGGATAAAATACCTACTTTATTGGAAATTATTGAACATAAAATTTTGCCGTTTTCCGAAGGAAGGGGGATGGAAGAATATCCCTTGATAGACAAATTACCATCTGCATTTTCAAATGAGTATATACGACATTTACTTAAAGAAGAAGGTATAAACGCATTTGAATTGGGTAATAAAACTCCGCAGAATGTTATTAAAGTGGTTACAGAATATTGTTTGTCAGTGAAAATGCCGGAGCAAGATATACTTTGCCAACGGTTGAATGTACTTGCAGCATATTGTTCCTTTTGGATGAGTCCTGGAAGTGGATGGTATTATTTAGATTGTGCCACATATGAACCGGTATGTATAAACTATGAAAAACCAACTGATATATATGTACTTCGTGCACGTGCAGCAATTACTGATTTTTCAAAAAGACATAGAGCAATCAGGGATTTAAAACGGCTTATAGAACTGGATTATAGTAATATTGAACTATATCAAACTGAAATTAGGAAGTGGGAAGAAAGGGAGAAGGATTGGATGCGAGGATTAAACAAGCATTAACTTTTAGGCTTCCGAAAAGGTTGAAAGCATGCGAAAGTTTTTATTTGATGGAGCGAAGCTATGACATTTCTGATATGAAGTGGAACTTGGTTTACGAGCGTATGTATTCTTTTGGTGAAGGAAGTAACTATTTTTTTGTCGATGAGGATAGGATACTTGTTGAAGCAAAAAGAACAGGCTGGTGGAGTAAGGAAGATTCAGAGACAGACATTGACGGAAATTCGTATTACGAATTCGGAGAGTTAAATTTTTTCGATGTTGATGCGGGCAATTTTACAACAAATAAGATTCTTGTTTATCCCAACGATAGTTGGGAGGAAGATGTAACGGATAATGGATATATAGATGGTTTAGAAGTTTTGGGTGAGAATAGATATGCCATAAATTTACCATGGGGAACGGAGGAGATAGAGCCTTTGGCATCGGTTCTATCTATTGGGGCTTAGAAAGATAAAGAAGCAAACTTACAAACGCGGAAGGAGACGTTTATGGGAGCACATATATGCTTTGATAGGCATATTCATATAGCGAATAAAACTTGGTCAAATGGTGTCTTAAGTCATCTTGGTTATGAAGATATTGATGAACAAACTCTAAATGAGATAGTTAACAATAAGAAACTTAAATGGATTCAGATATCCGGTTATTTGCCTAATGAAGGATATGAAAAAATAGACCATATACTTTCTTTGCGTCCGGATATTACGTTCCGACTTTTTCATTTTCTGGACAATGATGATGTCGATATTTCTTTTTTGCTGAATATGCCCCATGTGAAGAGATTACAGATTGATAGTATTGATTGTAGAAATAACCATCAAAGAATTAATTTGTCGGTATTGTCAGAATTAAATCCGGTATCATTGCGTATTGAATGTTTTGATTTAAGGGATTATGAATTTGTTCAATATCTATCGGATGAATTGGAAGAACTTTCCATTATGGCTGATACAATGAGCGCCGGAATCAATTTTGATTGTTCCTGGCTTTTGAAATACAGAAACCTGCAAACATTATGGCTTGGAAAGAAGGCAAAGAAAAAGATTGAAACAATCAGTCAATTACCCAAACTTAAGTCATTGTCTTTGAGGGGAATTAAGCTTACAGACTTTTCGTTTTTATATCAGATGAGCTTGGAAAAGTTGGCACTTCTCTGGAACTCAAACAACAATTTACATGAGTTGGCTGAGCTAAAGAGCTTAAAGGAAATTGAACTTTGGAGAATTAATAAGTTAAGTGACATTTCATTTATTAAGGAATTGACAAATTTGGAAGTTATTAAGCTTCAAGACCTTAAGCATGTTAATAACCTTCCGGATTTAAGTAAGCACACTAATCTTCAAAGTATTTTTCTCATTGATACAGGTATTGATGTAAATGTACTTCCTGATTATTTGCAGGAAAAGGTCAGCAATTGGGATGACAGATAAAACTTGAAACGATTATTCCGCTTAAGAGGAGAAAACCATATGAAATATTCATACAAAGATATGCCTGAAAGCATGAAAGGAACATACGGAGATTTTTCAAAGAATTTCGGATTTTCATGGATGGAATTTGTGGCAACCATTCCTTCGCCTCTGTTTTTGGTGACGACCTATAAATCCAACGGACTGCCCAATGCCTGTATGCAGTCTTGGGCAACCTTTACAAGTGCCAATCACGGTAAGGGCTTTTATGCGATTCTTACCAGCGTCAATAAAAACGGACACCTGTATCAGAGCATAAATGAGACCAAGGAAGCGGTTATTAATTTTATGTCGGAAGAACATCATGCAGAATGTATGGCGACGATTCAGAATAATCAATTTGAAAAAGATGAAATCACGGCATCCGGATTGACTGTGGAAAAGGCTTCATGGATTAATGCCCCCATGGCTCGGGAATGCTTTATGAATCTTGAGTGCAAGTATGTTTGGGAAAAAGAAATCGTACCGGGAGATGATCATGTTATGCTTTGCCTGGAGGTGGTAGGTATTCATATCGACGAAGACCATATGGCTGATAAGACAGGGGAAAACGGAATCCTCTACAACATTCACTACCCCATGAATCCTGAAAAGGTAACAAAGACCGGACACGATTACGCGGCGGTGCTTCAGAAGAAGATTGATGTAGGAGAATATTAAAGAAGAACAGGTATATTGCCTATGACAACAAGAGAAGTAATGGATCGAACGGAAGAAATATTGAAAAAAGAGAATTCCTTTGTGAAGTCTGAAATAGAAGGGCTATCAGATTTGTTATGGTCCATGGGGGCACGTACTATATGTCCGGGTGGTGAGCGGTTAGTGAAATGGTTCTATTCGCCAATACCGGCATTTGATAATCGAATCCCTATGAATATTCTCGTGGAAGATGGAGAAGAGGAATTATTTATGTATATGAATACAATTCCGTGTTAATGGTATTTACCATGCCTTTTGGGCATAAACCACCGATTTGTTGTTTTTCTGCCCAATATAATAGAGATTTTAGAAGGAAAATGCCTTAAAAAGGTGGTATTTGGGTATGGCAACATATAAAATGCATGTTTCTGCCCAGAAATAAGGGTGTTATTGGGCAGTATTTCATAGTTCTTATTATGTATGCCCAAAAGATGAAAATTTGGGTTTTATTACAGCTTTATAAGAGATTTATTGGGTAAGAATGTAGGTTTTTATGAACTGGTGCCCAATATGGTAATAACGGATAAGCGGAAGCAAGTATTCGACGACGTGAGCCATGCCGACACATCGCAACGACTGACGGCATGAGCCATGCCGACAGACTCGTAAGCTGGCGCTTACTCGTTGTCGCGGTTTTCAACTCTGCCGTCAATGACGGGCAGAGTTTTTTATGTTATGATTCCTTCAGATGAATGAAACAGATACATTAAGTAGGATAATCAGGAGGAAGAGAACGATGAAGATGACATCAGCGATTGCGAATAAAATGTTAAAGAAATTAAACGAGGATAAGGAGTTCTGGTGGCGCAAGGAAGCGGAAGGACGTTTCTATGTGGCGGCACTGGATGAGGAGCCGGTGATTCCGGAGTACGATTATGAGAAGATAGCAAAAACCATTGCGGAAATCGATGAGAAAATCGTACGCATCAAACACGCCATCAATGTGGCAAACCTGACCAATGAAATTGCGGTAGGGGAGCAGATGCTTACCGTGGATCAGATACTGGTGAAGATGGCACAGTTGAACCGCAGAAAAATGGTCCTGGACCAGATGCGGAAACAGGAGCCTAAGATCAGGATAAGCTCAGGAGCCTTCAACGCCCGCAAAACAGCACCGGAATACCAGTACATCAATTATGATCTGGATGTGGTGAAAAGGGACTACGAGCGCATCGATGAAGAGATCGCGGCCATGCAGATCGCATTGGACAAATATAACCAGATTTATGAGTTTGAGGTTACTTTGTAGCCTGAACTCATAAGTTTCCGTGCAGACCTCGTTTCAAATCAAATTGACTGAGGAAGTAATCGAAAAGGTTTAAGGTTTAAGTTCTTGGTTTTTGGATTATTTTTTATAAGTTAAGGTCTAGAGTTGAAATCAAGGGAGAATATATTTTCAAATTTTTTTTGAGGACTGCAAAAAACCTGTTCCTGTAAAGGGACGCGGCATGGAGGTTCGGTTACAAATGTCAAAAAATATGGAAAAGGTCTTGCTAATTGCAAAAAAACATGGTATATTTTAGTGTTCGCTGAGTATTGGCGCAAAAGTAACTGATAACCTGAAGAGTGTGCAAAAGCACAGGGAGGTAGCCATGCAATACAGAAGAGAATATGATTTGAAGGTAATTGGCAGGAATTTGAAACGTTTACGTGAAAAACATCAGATGACAGTGGAGCAGTTACGTGAATACCTTTGTCTGGGTTCCGTACAGGCCATATACAAGTATGAGGCCGGTGTGGGATATCCCCAGGCGGACACCATGTTGGCCTTGATGGAGCTCTATGGTGTGGGCGTAAATGAAATAGTACAAAATCACGAGGGAGAGCTTAGCTCTCCTTTTGTTGTGCCCTTCTTTACAAATTTTTTGAAAAAAGTTAAACTGAATGTAGTTTTCCCAAACAAATCTTTAGTATATAGGTGAAAGGTGGTGATAGGAGTGTTAGATGAAGAAATCATCGAGCTGTTTTTTGAACGCTCTGAAAAAGCAATAGAAGAGCTGGAAGCAAAATACGGTAAGATATGTCTGCAGACTTCATATAACATTCTGGGTAACTATTCGGATGCGGAAGAGTGCGTCAATGACAGTTACCTGGGCGCTTGGAATGCCATACCGCCTACCAGACCGGACCCGCTGCTTACATATGTGTTGAAAATCGTCAGAAATTTGTCTTTGAATTGTTATCACAGAAATCAGGCAAGAAAGCGAAACAGCACCTATGATTTGGCAGTTGAAGAATTGAGCGAGTTCCTGGCGGCACCGGAAAGTGTGGAAAGTGCCATGGAAACCAAGGAACTGGTACAGTCGGTAGAGGAGTTTTTGGATTCCTTGAAAACCAGAGACCGGGTAATATTTATCCGCAGATATTGGTTTTACGACAGTTATGAGCAGATAGCAGCCAGAGTAGGGATATCGGCCAAGAATGTGTCAGTTAAATTGACCAGATTACGAAGACAGCTAAAGATTTATTTAGAAGAAAGGGGAAACTTTCTATGAAAGAGAATAGAGTGGCAGATGCTATTAGTCAGGTGGATGACAGATTTTTAAACGAAGCTGTCCGCTATCAGCGGAAAAAGAAAAATGTGATGAGCAGTGTGATGAAGATGGCAGCCTTGGCAGCATGTTTATGCTTGTTGATCGGAATGGGCATGTTTGGAAACACACGCAAGGTGGATTCCATCGTATCCATTGATGTGAATCCCAGTATTCAGCTGACTGTCAGCAAGGATGATAAGATATTGTCTGCAGTAGCCTTAAATAAGGATGCAGAAGTAGTGCTTGCCGATATGGAACTGAAAAAAGTGGATTTGGACACCGCTTTAAATGCAATCATCGGTTCTTTGCTTAAGAACGGTTATCTGGACGAAGTATATAATGCCATCAATGTATGTGTAGAGAATAATGATACTCAGAGAGCGGATGAAATCAGTGAAAAGGTGAAGCAGGAAATCAATAATCTGATGATTCAGAATGATTTAATTGGCGATGTGAACAGCCAGACCTGTCCTGTGGATCAGCAGTTGAAGGAATTAGCTGAAAAGTACGGTATTTCAGTAGGTAAGCTGACTTTGGCACAGAAGGTATCCGCAAATCTGGATATTTCTTTGGATGTGGCTGTAAGATTCACTATTTCCGAGCTGTGGGCATTATTGGAAGCGGAAGATGTAGAGCTTTTAACCAAGGACGATGTGGTGAAAATCGCAGTAGAAGATGCCGGCATCGATGAAGCCAACATGACCCTTACCCATATTAAAGTGAAGGAAACTGCAGGTGTTTATACTTATGATATTAAGTTTACTGTGGAAAATGCAGAATATAAATACAAGATAGATGCGATTACCGGTGCTATTTTAGAGTTTGAGTACAAGCTTGTTTTGAAAGAGGGACCTGTTACTCCTCCGGAACCGGAGAAACAGCTTACCAAGACAGAAGCCTTGAATCAGGCTTATCAGGATGCAGGTGTAAACGGAAGCAATGTGAATTTGGAAGAACTGTTACACAGACCTGCAGAGAAGGAATATTATATCGAATTTACCGTAGGATTGACAGATTATTATTATGTAATCAATGCAATAGATGGCAGTGTTATCAGTAAGGAAGTGATTGAACGTGTTCCTGTGACAGAGGAACCGGAAGTGGTGCCCGGGGTGGTAACTTCTATCGAGGAAGCTTTAAGACTGGCACTTGCCAAGGCCGGTGTAAATCAGTCAGACCTGACCATGTGTGATATCAAGTATCATGTAAAGAAAGAGGGTCCTGAATACAAGGTTCATTTCCATGTGGATAAGGACCATTATGAGTATAATATTAATCCATTAACCGGCGAGTGCGTGGAGAAGAAGCGTCCTGAGCCTCATACACCTCCGGTACCTCCCATAGAAAAGGAACCGAAGGCTACACCTGAGCCTAAGCCAACACCGGTGCCTCCTGCAGAGAAGGAAAAGCCGGTACCGCCTCATGAGAAGGAACCCCAGGTGACACCGGAGCCCAAACCTACACCGGTACCGCCTGCAGAGAAAGAAAAGCCGGTACCTCCTCATGAAAAGAAAGCAGCAAAACCCGCACCGGCAGCCGGACCTGCAGCACATAAGGAGCCTGCACCTAAGCCGGCAGGTCCAAATGATACAAAAGTAACCATAGATTTCGTCGATGGCGTTATGAACTAGCTTCATAATCCTCCCTATACTACTCCTCCTTCCCTCCCTGAAGGAGGAGATACTGTTTTATACGAGAAATAAATATTGCCCCTTGTATTGGTGTATGATATAATACTCTTACTGATAGAGAGGTGATATCTGATGAATCATGGAAAAAAGATGATAGCTCCGATTATCATAACAGTATTGATAGTATTATACTATTTGGGAATCATGGCCTTGTTTTGCTTCACACCGGGCATTCCTTTTTATGCTAAGCTGTTAATGATTATCATTCCGCTTATTGTAAGTGGTTTGATGATAGGGGTTTGTATCAGCAGAATCAAAGAAATACAAGGAGGAGAAGAAGATGATCTTAGTAAATACTGATTACATCTCAGGAAAAGAATTGGAAATGCTGGGCTTGGTAAAGGGAAGTACCATTCAGTCCAAAAACTTTGGAAAAGATATTGCACAGAGCTTTAAAACACTGGTAGGCGGTGAGTTGAAGGCTTACAATGAAATGATGAATGAAGCCAGAGCTTTGGCAACCAAGAGAATGGTGGCAGAAGCAGAGGCAATGGGCGCAGATGCAGTCGTAAATGTTCGTTATGCATCCGCTGCAGTAATGCAGGGAGCTGCCGAAGTTATGGCTTATGGTACTGCGGTAAAGTTCTTATAAAGTCGATGAACTCTCCCCGGACAAAAGTCTGCGGGAGAGTTTTCTGGATATAAGATTTTTTGTGAGGGAGTTTTACGGAGGAATTATCTATGGAAAGAGTGTGTTGTGTGTGCGGAGCCCCCATGATACGGACAGAGAATGGATACAAATGCAGCTTTTGTGCCCATTCGGAATTGCCGGGGGAGTGCGAAGAACATGAAAATGGTTCAAAATGGACGACTTATACATCTTATACGGAGACGGAAGAGACAGAGAAAGAAAATCCGCTAAGAGATTTTTTTGAGAAAACGATTCCACAAGAAAAAGAAGAAGTTGCGGTTCCTCACGATGATGTAATGGTGGAAGTACCTATGGGGAATGCACCTCAGGGTGTCAGGTTGCCGGAGCAATCTAAATCCATAACCACGAATCAGCCGAAATGGAAAAAAATAGTAAAGATTTATCTTATTATTATGATTGCACAGGCTGTGATTCCAATCTTGGGATATTTGGTATTTGGCTTAGCCGGGAACGATTTATTCAGTAATAATGACGACTTTAAGATAACTATAGATAAGAGTAAATTTCCGGTGATAGAAGAGATAGAAGTACCGGAAGTGGACTTTGAAATGCCGGAGATAGAAGTTATCATGCCTGATATTGAGATTCCGGATTTCAGTTATTTGGATGAAAATACGGATAATCAGATATATATTTACTCTGCCACCATGAGGTCGGCTTTGTCGGAAATGTTTGGAAAGCCGGCAGAAGAGGTGACGAAAGAGGAGCTTCAAAGCATACAGTACTTTATGATAGAAGTGGATGAAGAAAGAAGTACCATGGAAGTAAAGTATAGCACGGAGGATTACAGTCTGTATCCGGAGGACTACTCCGAGGAGGTACAGTCTGAGGAGGATATTATCTTTGGCTATAGTAAAGAGTTTGAGGAGACCATTCAGACCATAACAGTTCCTTTTGAAAAGGATTTGTTGGCTGTCGGCATGGATATTCCATTGTTTGAGAATGTGAAAGCTATCAATATTTGTAAGAATGGATATGTTAATTTGAGTAATTTACCTCAGCTGACCATGCTGGATGCAGGGGAATTGAATCTGGATTCCTTATTTATTATGAATATGCCTACGGATCAAATAGAAGTTTTGAGACTAAATACGACCTTCTTGAATGATTTGGAACGATTAACCGGTTTGAAGAATTTACATATTGACGGAAGTGGCCAGATTGTTACGGATTTAAGTGTGCTTGGCAATATGCCTTGGCTGGAGGAGCTGACCATTAAGGATACCTTTATAGGTAATTTGAACTTTTTGAAGGGAATACCGGAGCTTAGAAGTTTGCGATTAATAAATAATAACCTGATAACGGATAAAACAGGTTTGGACAGTCTGGAAAATTTGGAAAACCTGATTGTGGAATAGGATGAAACCATGGAAAACACTAAGAAAACAGATAGGATAACCGTCATCGGTGCAGCTATCATTGATGTGCTGGCAGGTCCCGTAAACGCGCAGGTGTTTCAAATCGGTTCCCAACCGGTGGAGAAAACTGGCTTATCCTTTGGCGGGGATGCTTTGAATGAAGCAGTGGTCCTTGGCCGATTGGGCAAAAAGGTACAGCTGATTTCCAAAGTGGGAAAGGATGAAGCCGGAGACAGAGTAATGGACTATGCGGAAGGCTGCGGGTTGACTACCGAGTGTATTATCCAAGAAGAAGGTCTGACGACAGGGATTAATATCGTGTTACTGGATGAAAAGGGTGAGAGACATTTTCTGACCAATCCTCAAGGGAGCCTTAGGAAATTGGCATTGGAAGATATTTTGCCTTATGCGGATGCCATGGGAGAGATTGTCAGTTTTGCCAGTATGTTTGTGTCACCTCTTTTGGATATTTCGGCCATGAAGCAGTTATTTGCCCGAATCAAGGAAAAGCCGGGACGGGTCTTGGTGGCAGATATGACCAAGGCCAAGAAGGGGGAGAAACTGGAGGATATCAAATGTCTGCTCCCATATATTGATTATATTTTACCCAATGAAGATGAGATTGCACTGCTGACAGGGATTTGTGACAGCAGGAAAAATGCAGAACTTCTGGTAGAAGCCGGCGTGGGTTGTGCGGTGGTAAAATGCGGTGCTAAAGGTTGTATCATTGCTACAAAAGAAGCTGTTTTAGAGGTACCAGCATGCTCAATAAAAGAGCTGGTGGATACCACCGGTGCGGGAGATTGCTTTGCGGCAGGATTCCTGTGGGCTCTGTCGGAAGGATATTCCTTGGAAGATTGCGGCAGAATGGCCTGTGCAGTAGCTTCCTGTAGTGTGGAAAAGGTGGGAGCTACGGAAGGCGTGGTGTCATTGGAAGAATGCTTGAAGCGGTTTCAGGGGAATGTTTGAAATAACTCTTTATTGTTAGAATGATTTGTGATAAAATATAATATTATTTGTGAAAATACTGCGGAAAGGCAAGGTTTATATATGAGTGAAGCAGAAAAGAATTTAGAAGTGAATGAAGGGGAAGCAACAGAAGAACGTGTTTCCAAGAACTTCATTGAGCAGATTATTGAAAAGGATTTGGCAGAGGGTGTTTATGATACCGTGCATACCCGTTTTCCTCCGGAACCCAACGGATATCTGCATATCGGACATGCTAAGGCGATTTTAGTCAACTACATGATGGCACAGAAGTATGGCGGAAAGTTTAATATGCGTTTTGACGATACCAATCCTACCAAGGAGGATATCGAGTTCGTAGAATCCATCAAGGCTGACGTACAGTGGCTGGGTGCAGATTATGAAGACCGTTTATTCTATGCATCCAACTATTTCGGTGAGATGTATGAAGGTGCTGTAAAGTTGATTAAGAAGGGCAAGGCATATGTGTCTGACCTGACAGCAGAGCAGATTAAGGAATACAGAGGTACCTTTACCGAGCCCGGTAAGGAAGACCCTTACAGTACCCGTTCTATCGAAGAGAACTTAAAGCTTTTCGAGGAGATGAAGGAAGGCAAATATAAGGATGGTGAGAAGGTACTTCGTGCCCGTATCGACATGACCTCTTCCAACATCAATATGCGTGACCCGGTTATTTATCGTGTGGCACATATGACTCATCACAATACCGGTGATGAATGGTGTATCTATCCTATGTATGACTTTGCTCATCCCATCGAGGATGCCATAGAGGGTATTACCCATTCGATTTGTACCTTGGAATTTGAGGATCACAGACCTTTGTACGACTGGGTAGTAAGAGAGTTGGAATATCCTCACCCTCCTAAGCAGATTGAGCAGGCAAAGATGTATTTAAAGAATGTAGTTACCGGTAAGAGATATATCAAGAAGCTGGTATTGGACGGTATTGTGGATGGTTGGGATGATCCCAGATTGGTATCCATTGCAGCACTCAGAAGACGTGGTTTCACACCGGAATCCATCCGCATGTTTGTAGAGATGTGCGGTGTATCCAAAGCACATTCCATCGCAGATTATGCAGCTTTGGAATACTGTATCCGTGAGGATTTGAAGGCAAAGGCACCACGTTTGATGGCGATTTTGGACCCTGTAAAACTGGTGATTGATAATTATCCGGAAGGACAGGAGGAATGGCTGGAAGCACCAATGAACCTGGAAAATGAAGAATTGGGCAGCAGAAAGGTTCCTTTTGGTAAGGAATTATATATCGAACGTGAAGACTTTATGGAGGAACCTCCCAAGAAATACTTCCGTATGTTCCCCGGTAATGAAGTGCGTCTCATGAATGCTTATTTCGTGAAGTGTACCGGTTGCGTAAAGGATGAGAACGGTAATATTATCGAGGTTCACGGCACCTATGATCCGGAGACCAAGGGTGGTAACAGCAATGACGGACGTAAGGTGAAGGGTACCATTCATTGGGTATCTGCAGCACATGCAGTAAAAGCAGAGGTTCGTCTGTATGAGAATATTATTGACGAAGATAAGGGTGTTTACAATGAAGACGGAAGTCTGAATCTGAACCCCAACTCTTTGACAGTTTTGAAGGAATGCTATTTAGAGCCCGAATTTGCAAAGGCTAAGCCTTTTGACAGATTCCAGTTTGTAAGACAGGGATTCTTCTGTGTGGATGTGAAGGATACTACACCGGAGAGATTAGTATTTAATCGTATTGTTTCATTGAAGAGTTCATATACATTGCCTAAGAATTCGTAAGAAATACTCAGTGTGAGGTGGAAAATGGCAGGAATTTTATCCGGCTTAAAGGGGCTGGGGTTAGAAGAGTTGGAGAAAAGAGAGCTTTACGAAGAAGAGGAAAAGACGAAAGAGATTCCTATTCGTAAGGCAGAGCCGAAGAGGGTGATAGTGGAGGAAAAGGATTTAATTTACGATAAATCTTTTTCCTGTCCGGTGTGCGATCATAAGTTTACTTCCAAGGTGATGAAGACGGGTAAAACAAGACTGGTATCCGCGGATTTGGACTGTCGACCCGTATATGAAGGCATTGAGAGCAGTAAATATGATGTGGCACAATGTCCCGGATGTGGCTACGCAGCCATGGTACCTTATTTTCGCCCCTTATTAAAAACTCAGATAGAACTGGTGCAGGAGAATATTTGTGACCATATTAAGATGGAGATATCCGAGGGAGAAATCTATTCATACGAGGACATGATTACCAGGTACCGGGTAGCATTGGCATGTGCCATTGTAAAGCATGCTAAGGATAGTGAAAAGGCCTATATTTGTTTACATTTTGCATGGTTGTTGCGAGGTTATGTGCAAAAGCTGGAGGAAGAAGGCCATCTGACTGCAGAAAAGGAGAAGCGGCTGAAGGGGCAGGAAACAGAGTGCCTGCAGAAAGCACTGGAGGGACTGATTAATGCCAGACAAAAGGAGAGCCTTCCCATCTGTGGTATGGACCAGATTTCCTTGGATTATATGATAGCAGCAGTAGCTTATGAGACGGAAAAGGACAATATTGCTGCCAAAATGGTTTCCGAAATACTGGTATCTTCTATTGCAAACAGTAGGATGAAGGATAAAGCAAGGGATTTGAAGCAGTTAATTTTGGAAAGGCATAAAAAGTAGGCTATATTTTGAGGTGCAGTATGCTGGAACTGACCATTCAATTACAAACAGACAATGATAAATGCTTATACGAACAAATCTATGAGTATATACAAGGTGAAATAAAAGAAGGGAAGCTTCTCCAAGGCGAGAGGCTTCCCTCTACGCGTTCTTTGGCAGAGAATTTGCAGGTGGCCAGAAGTACGGTGGAGATGGCATATGAGCAATTGCTCTCAGAAGGCTACATTGAATCGCAGCCATATCGGGGGTATTTTGTATGCAAAATAGAAGAGTTGTTTCAATTGGATGAGGGAAGAAGCAGTGAGAGAAAATCATCCTTGGAACAGGCAGAACCTACCGGGGCGAGAGGATATACCTATGATTTTTCGCCCACACAGATAGATATGACCGGTTTTCCCTTCAGTGTATGGAGACGACTTCATAAAAAAGTGTTGGAGGACGGCAATGAGCAATTATACGCCAGGGGTGATGCGCAAGGTGACTATGGATTTCGGGAAACCATAGCCCGGTATTTACATGCTTCAAGAGGAGTAAATTGTACACCGGAACAGATTATCGTGGGAGCCGGAAATGATTACCTTTTGATGCTGTTGGAGAAAATATTGGGAAAAGAGCTATCCATAGCTATGGAGAATCCTACTTATAAACGGGCTTATCGTATTTTCAGATCCTTTGCCTATCCGATTACTACTGTGGATATGGACGAGAGCGGTATGATGGTGGAGGAATTGAGAAAGACGGATGCGAAACTGGCATATGTAATGCCCTCCCATCAGTATCCTACCGGTACGGTGATGCCCATTGGTCGCAGAAGTGAGTTGTTGAAATGGGCTAATGAGAAGGAAGACAGATATCTGATAGAAGATGATTATGACAGTGAGTTCCGATACAAAGGAAAGCCCATACCGTCTCTGCAGGCTTCAGATAAAAATGGTAAGGTGATATACATAGGGACTTTTTCCAAGTCCATAGCGCCGGCTATCCGTGTGAGCTATATGGTACTTCCTGAAAAACTGGTACAAGCCTATCGGGAAAAATGTTATTTCTATTCCACTACCGTATCCCGTATTGAACAGAAGATTTTGGATGAGTTTATCCGAGGCGGATATTTTGAACGGCATCTGAACAAGATGCGAAAATATTACAGGGATAAGCATGATTTGCTGTTAGAAGAATTGAAGCCTTTTGAGAAGGAATTTGATATCACGGGTGAAAATGCGGGATTGCATCTGCTTCTTACCAGTAAATCGGGACGTACGGAAGCAGAGCTGATTGAGAAGGCAGGCAGGTATGGTGTAAAAATATATGGTTTGTCGGATAGCTTGTCGGACAGCACAAAGGATACCTCTTACACAGTCATCCTGGGCTATGGAAGTCTGAGTATGAGAGAGATAAAGGATGGCGTAGAAGCGTTAAAACAGGCGTGGAACATAAAAAATAGGGTTACACATTAAGTGCAACCCTATTGCTGTTTTTATTCTTCGTCATCGTCATCAAAGAAAAATTCTTCGACTTCTTCCTCTACTTCCATCTGTTCGTTTAAGGGGGAGAAATTCTTGGTTTCTTCGATTTTTTCCTCTGCCTCGAAATTCTCATCTTCAAGAACCTCATCTTCAGGAATCTCTTCTTCAGAAACTTCAATTTCTTCAGGAACTTCAACTTCTTCAGGAGAGTCTTCTTCGTCAATATCCATAGCTTCTTCTGCATCATCCGTGCCTTCTGCTATTTCAACGATTTCCTCATCCTCAATAGAATCAGCATCCTGAGGTTCCAGGCGCTCATAAGAGATTCCCTCCTGTGAAGAACCAAAGGTAATCTCGCGCATATCTGTATCTGCAGGGATGGTGTCTTCCTCTTCCTCAATAGCTTCGTAAGAAATACCGTCTTCTGATTCTAAGTCTTCGATATCTTCTTCGTAGTCATCTAAAAATTCTTCTTCATCGTTGTAAGATTCGATGCTATCTTCAGATTCTGCGACTTCTTCAATTTCCTCGATTTCTTCTACTTCTGAAACAGGCTCTTCTTCGATAACTTCTTCCACAACGGATTCGGTTTCTTCTTCTATCACTTCTTGCTCAACGAATTCAGTTTCTTCTTCGGTAACTTCTTCCACAACGAATTCAGGCTCTTCTTCGATAACTTCTTCCACAACGGATTCGGTTTCTTCTTCGATAACTTCCTCTTCAACGGATTCAGTTTCTTCTTCGATAACGTCCTCTTCAACGGATTCAGTTTCTTCTTCGATAACTTCTTCCACAACGGATTCGGGTTCTTCTTCAATCACTTCTTGCTCAACGAATTCAGGCTCTTCTTCGATAACTTCTTCCTCAAGGGATTCGGTTTCTTCTTCGGGAACTTCTTCCACAACGGATTCAGTTTCTTCTTCGATCACTTCTTCCTCAACGAATTCGGTTTCTTCTTCGGTAACTTCTTCCTCAAGGGATTCAGTTTCTTCTTCGATCACTTCTTGCTCAACGAATTCAGTTTCTTCTTCGATTACTTCTTGCTCAACGAATTCGGTTTCTTCTTCGGTAACTTCTTCCTCAACGGATTCGGTTTCTTCTTCAACAACCTCAGACTCTACATATTCGGCATCTGCTACCTTTTCCACATCAACGACAGCAGGCTCTTTGCCGGTGATTTCGTCGGCCTTTTCTACCACGGTATCGGTGAAGTTAACCAGTTTTTCGGTAACCTTTTCTGCGAAGGATTCGGCAGCTACGGAAGCCTTATCAACAAAGTCATCTGCCTTCTGGGCTACTTTCTCACCAAAACCCTCCAGCTTGCTTGCAACATTCTCCACAGTCCCGCGGATACCGGACTTGGTGACGGGAGCTTCCTCGGACTGTTCGGCTTCTGCTTCTTCGGCAGCAGCGGCGGCTTCTTCAAAATAGTCGTAATCTTCGTCTTCATATTCCGGATTTGGGTCTTCCGGTTTCTTCTTTTTCATTAAATATACAGTTGTACCCAGTGCGGAACCAATTGCAGCACCGGCAAGTAAAATTTTCCCCAATTTGTTTGCCATAATTGCTCTCCCTTCGCCTCGTGTAATATAGTTCTATTTTAATACGAATTTGACAAAATGAAAAGGGATTCTGCATAAAAAGTTTATGAAATCTTATGTAGACCGACCTTGAAACGAGGGGGTAAGTATGCTAATATAATAAAGCATGTAAAAGAAGCATAATATACAGATAGGGAAAGTCATGAATGATAAATTTTTTGAGTTAAAAAAAGAAAAACAGGACCGTATGATTAATGCCGCCATGAAGGTATTTGCCATGCAGGGTTATAAGCATGCCAGTACGGATGATATTGTGAAGGAAGCGGGTATCAGTAAGGGTCTTTTATTTCACTATTTTGAAAGTAAGCTGGGAGCTTATGAATTTATTTATGAATACAGCGTAAGATATATGGTGTTGGAACTTAGCACCATGGTTTCCAAAAGTGAGACCAATTTGATAGAGGTGATGAAGCAGACGGAGTTTGCCCGGATGCATGCTATGAGAGAGTATCCTTATATGCAGCAGTTTTTGAACCGTGCTATGTCAGAGGATGTGGGTGAGGCATTACTGGCCACGGAGGAGACAAGAAGCATTTTGGAGCAGGAGTACAATCGAATCCGTTCTCAGATACATTTTACCGGTTTTCCGTCAGGTGTAGACGGCAGAAAGCTTTATAAGATGATGGATTATACCATAAAGGGGCTTTTAACCGAGCGCTTTATGGAGAATTCCTTCCAGCCCGAAATGTTTTATGAGGAAGTGTTGGAATACTTAGATATGATGAAGCATTTGGTAGTAAGATAACAGAAAATATCAGGAGGTTTTTATGATTTATCAAAGCGTATACGAATTCATAGGAAATACTCCGCTGATGGAGGTTTGTAACCTGGAGTGCGAGCACAATACATGTGCCAGAGTACTGATAAAGATAGAAGCCCAGAATCCTTCCGGCAGTGTGAAGGACAGAGCAGCAAAGTACATGATTGAAGATGCGGAAAAACGCGGCGTGCTGAAGCCGGGAGCTACCATCGTGGAGCCCACCTCCGGCAATACCGGTATCGGTTTGGCAGCTATTGCAGCATCCAAAGGATATCGGGTGATATTGACCATGCCCGAAACCATGAGTGTGGAAAGACGCAATATTTTGAAGGCTTATGGTGCGGAAATCGTATTGACAGAGGGTTCAAAAGGCATGAGCGGTGCCATAGAGAAAGCAGAAGAGTTGGTGCGTACCATAGAAGGTGCTTTTCTTCCGGCCCAATTTGACAATCCGGCAAATGCTACAGCACATTATGAGACCACCGGTCCGGAAATCTGGAAAGATACGGAAGGCAAAGTGGATATTTTTGTGGCAGGCGTAGGTACCGGCGGTACCCTGACCGGCACAGCTAAATATTTGAAGGAACAAAATCCCAAGATTCAGGTGGTAGCAGTGGAACCCATAGCTTCCCCCGTACTTTCTCAGGGAAAGAGCGGCGCTCATCCCTTACAGGGAATCGGTGCCGGATTTATCCCCACAGTACTGGACACTACCCTTTACGATAGCATTATGACAGTAAGCGGTGAGGAAGCCTACGAAGCCTCTAAAGAGCTGACCAGACGGGAAGGAATCCTTACCGGTATCAGCTCCGGCGCAGCTCTTCATGCAGCTTTGCAGCTGGCAGTCTTGCCGGAAAATAAAGACAAAACCATCGTAGTGCTTCTGCCCGACAGTGGCGACCGCTACTACTCCACTCCTTTATTCACCTAAGCGATACCCATGCTACCATCCAACGCACCATTTATAAACATAACGATGGCTATCCGGCAAATTCCTTATAAATCAAGCAATGTAGATCTTATCAAGATGTAAGAAGCAGGGGTCTTACCCTGTCACGTAATGCACTGTTGAAAAGAACTTGGTGACTGAATTGTATGGCATGGTCGGACACTCGTGTCCGCCCTGTGACATACAATTCGGGAGCGAAAGTTTTTTCACCAGTGTGTGAGTGATTGGGTATGGTCCCTGCTTCGTATCATTCCAATATATCAACACCTACTTGCTGGATTTATAAGGAGCATCCGCCGGATAGCCGCCCTTCAGTTTCTGCATACCGCGCTGGATGGCATCACGGGAGTTCTTCCAGTCCGCGTCAGCATTCTTGTAGTCGAATTTTTCAACCATCCATGCTACGTCTTCTGCCAGACGTTCCATATTTTTCTCCATCAAAGGAAGTATCATATCATAAAATTCCTTTTTCTCACGGTCCGCCATGGTTTCGTCCGCCTTGATCAGCACGTCCCTGAAATGGGGCAGACAGAAACCCTTGCCGTTCTTGATTTTCAGACGGAACTCATCATCCTTGGAATACATGTAAAAGAAAGTG
Organism: Lachnospiraceae bacterium; assembly: GCA_017520425.1. Lineage (GTDB taxonomy): Bacteria > Bacillota > Clostridia > Lachnospirales > Lachnospiraceae > Acetatifactor. Next base: position 21,497 of record JAFXFO010000037.1, read on the forward strand.
TCAAGGTATCTTTTATAGGTGTCCTTGAAGGAATTGCAAATATAGCAGGATCCTTCTTTTTCAGCCACCCATACACCGATGGAATTGCCACTTTCTGCATTCTTAAAGAGTTTATCCTTTAAAGAAACCTTGCCGGGTGCAAAGGACTTAAACTCCTTGCGCATCTCGCCCAGCATACGTTTATAGTGAGTTTTCAGAATCCAGGCATTGCCCAGAGTATTACCGTAGTCAAACATTTTCTTAAAGTGATCACGACAAAAGCCGGCCAAGTCTGTCAACTCACGGATGTCAGCTTCCATATAAGAGCTTCCGGAGCCCAGACAGAAATCCATCATATCCTGTTCGATGGCACGTTCCACGAAGCAAAAGGGACATTCATCATTGGCGTCCACAGCTTCATTTAAGGGAATGGTATATAATTGTTCTTTCATGCAAGTCCTGCCTTTCCTGATTGCTTCTTTGGTTCATAAATCATACTCTTATTTTAATGCATTCCCGTGAAACCTGCAACGAGTATTTTTACACAAAAGCAAGAAGGATGTTTTTTGACATAGACATCAATATGTGGTAAAATTTTAAGGATAATGATGAAAGTGGAGGAGTCTGTCTATGGGTGAGTGGCCATATGCAAAAGAACCCTTTGATACAAAGCTGTTTGTATTATTATTCGTGAAGAAAATAGGACTGATTATCATAGTTGCACTGGTAGGCGGTTTGTTAATCGGTGGCGGATATTATTTGAAAAAAGTGACCTTTGGAGGTCCGGTGCAATACGATATTACTACCACTTATTATATTGATTATGCCCATCAGAGTGAGGAAACCGGTGAACTCTATGACTATGTAAATGATGCCACCTGGAAAAGTTGGGTGGTTACGGATTGGTTCGTGGACCGTGCTTGGCAGTATGCGCTGGAAGCTGGTTTTGAGCCGGAGAAGTATGAGATAGAAAAGGCAGATTTGAAGGAGTATTTTAAGGCGGATTTGCCATCGGATCTTCGGATTCCAACCGCTACAGTGACTACTCCCTATGAGGAAGCCACAAGGGCGCTGAATGTCGCATTACAAAAGACATTCATTGCCTTTGAAGAAGACCATGATGAGATGTCTTCCATAAAGGTTATCAATGAGACGGCTTTGGCTGAGGCAGATCGGGATGTGAGACTGGGCAAAGCTACCGCATTGGGATGCGTGTTAGGAGCATTTGTGGCCATGTTTGTAGTGGCTGGCAGTATTATTTGGGATGATACCATCAGGATTCCGGAGACCTTTACCTATCGCTATGGAGTACCCATGGTGGGGTATAAAGGGAAGGGTACCGATGATTGGAATGAGGAAACGAAGGAAAAATTGCAGTGCTTGTTAAAGGAAAGGAAACCCTTGGAGCTGGCAGTGGAACAGGTATTGCAAAGAAATCCTGAGGAACTTCAAAAAGCAGAAGCCATTGTACTGCTGGTAAGAGCCGGTGAGGACCGTGGAAAGGCTATCGAGTATACACTGCATGAGTTACAAGTAATGAACTGTAAAGCAGAAGCGGCTCTTTTGACAGATGCGGATGACAAGCTGATTCAAATCTATCGTTTTGGTAAGAAAGGGTAGGAATTGCCCTTTGGGATAAAGTGAGGAATTATGGCTGTATATATTGGGTTATTCCTACTGGTGGTGAGTTTGGCACTATCGGTACGGAATGCAGATTATGTACAATTTCATATAGGTTTACCTACCCGGGAAAACAAGCTTTCAAGGACTATGGACCGACAGAGAGCCTTTAACATCTGTGTGGCTGCGGCAATTTTTCTGTTGCTGGCCGGAGTGTCTGCAGCACGAAAAGCAGTGGGGAATGACTACTGGGTCTATCGGTTCCAGTTCAATTTGATTATGCAAAATCGCCATGTATCCTATGAGCCGGGATTTAATCTGGTGGTATGGGTGTTACAATCCCTCTTTGGATATGATTGCTATTTTCCGGTGTTTGCCTTTTTCTCTATAGCCACAGCCTTCTTTTTTGTAAAGGCGATTTATGACCAGGGAGAATGGTTTGGTGCCACCGTGTTTTTATTGATGACAGGAGGATACTATTATTCCAGTCTGAACTCCGTAAGGTATTATTTCGTGTTGGCAATTGCCATGTATGCCATGAAGTATGTGCTCCGAAAGCAATTCGGTGTGTTTGTGGCATGGATTGTGTTTGCGGCTATGTTCCACAAGTCTATTTTGGTGGTGATACCCGCATATCTGATTGCTTATTGGTTGGCAACCCATGAAATTCCTAAGTTTTTATATGTCATAGCAGGGGCCTTTTTGGTTAGTCTGATGGTATTCAAAGATTTTTACAGAAGGATCATTTTCTTCTTCTATCCTTTTTATGAAGGCTCAGCCTTTGACAAAGTGGATTTTTCGGTGACCAATATTGCCAAATGTATGGGTGTGTTGGCGCTATGCTTGATATTTTATAAGGTGATTATCAAGGATAGTGTACCTTTGAAATTTTATTTTTTCCTGAATCTGATGGGACTGGCCATATATACCTTTGGTTCCTTTATACCGGAGGTTTCCAGAATCGGGTACTACCTGATTGTATCCCAGATTTTCCTGATACCGTCGGTACTTATGCGAATCTCCCACAAGGGATGGCGCATCTTCTGGACCGCGGGTGTGGTATTAGCCTTTTTAGGATATTTCGGATTGTTTTTGCGTTCAGCGTACAGTATGGATATTCGTATATTGCCCTATCTGAACTGGTTATTTAACTAATTGGGAGGTGTAGGTATGAGGATTTTGTGGATTTGCAATATAATGCTACCCAGAGTGGCAGAGCACTTAGGACTTACCGCCAGCAATAAAGAAGGATGGTTGACCGGCTTGTCGGACACCATTCTGAAAGAGCAGAAAGAGAATCATATTGAATTGGCTGTGGCATTTCCGATAGGAAGTGCTCTTGCCGAACGAAAAATCACCGTACCGGCCAAAGCAGAGGAAGGTGCGCTGACCTGCTACGCCTTTGTAGAGGATACCAATCATCCGGAAAACTATCCGGCAGATTTAGAAGGACAAATCAAGGAAGTCGTGGAGGATTGGAAGCCGGATGTGGTGCATTGCTTTGGTACGGAGTTTCCCCATACTTTGGCAGTTACCAGAGTATGTCCGCCCGATAAGGTGCTGATAGGGATTCAGGGCCTTTGTAAAATTTATGCGGAAAGCTATCTGGCGAACCTGCCCAAACGAGTGATTGACAGAGTGACATTCCGAGATTTCCTGAAAAAGGATAGTATTCACAGACAACATATTAAGTTTATACGCAGAGGGGAACATGAAATAGAGGCGGTTTGTAATGCCGGCCATGTGACGGGCAGAACCTGGATTGACAAGAAATTTACCATGGAAACCAATGATAAGCTGCAGTATCATTTTATGAATGAGACATTACGCAGTAATTTCTATGAGGGCAAATGGAACCCGGACAATTGTGAGAAGCACAGTATTTTCCTGAGTCAGGGAGATTATCCCATCAAGGGATTGCATTATATGCTGAAGGCCATGCCTAAGATATTGGAAAGCTATCCCGACGCCAAGGTGTATGTAGCAGGCAACAGTATCGTGAATTACACAACTTTGAAGGATAAGATTAAGATATCCTCTTACGGCAAATATATCAGAGAGTTAATGAAAAAGAATCAGCTGGAGGACAAGGTGGTTTTCCTTGGTAAGATGAATGCGGACGAGATGAAGGAGCAGTATTTGCGTTGCGGTACTTTTGTGTGTCCTTCCGTCATTGAGAATTCTCCTAACTCCTTGGGTGAGGCCATGTTGTTGGGTGTGCCTTGCGTAACCGCAGAGGTAGGAGGCATTACCTCCATCTTCTATAACGGTCAGGACGGCATCGCGTATCCCGGATATGGTTCCCCGGAATATGCAGAGGCGGAGGATAAAGAGTCTGCACAGGCCAGAGTACTGGCGCATGCGGTACTGCGTATGTGGTCCGACGAGGAGAAGATGAAGGAATATTCCGCCAACGCTTCGGCTCATGCAGCCAGAACTCACGATGGACAGGCTAATTATAAGCGTTTGTTGGAAATCTATGGGGAAATCGCAAAGAAAGAATCATGAGGAAAGACATGAAGGTAACCTTTGTATCGAATTATATCAATCATCACCAGATTCCTTTAAGCAATGTGCTGTACGAGCATCTGGGTGACAATTATACATTTATTCAGACAGAGCCCATGGAAGAGGAACGTATCCGCTTGGGTTGGAATCCTGAGGATGTGCCCCCGTATGTACGTTATGCTTATGAGGAACGTGAGGCTTGTGAGAAACTGATTTTGGACAGTGATGTGGTCATCTGGGGCGGACTGGAGGACGAAACCATGTTACAGCCCAGACTGCAGGCTGTGAAGCCCATTCTCCGTTACAGTGAAAGACTGTATAAAACCGGACAATGGAAGGCTGTCAGTCCCAGGGGATTACGTAAGAAATATTTGGACCATACCCGGTATCGCAAGGCACCGGTGTATCTTTTGTGCGCAGGGGCCTATGTGGCTTCGGATTTTCATATTGTGAGAGCATACCCGGACAAAATGTTGAAATGGGGATATTTCCCGGAGTGTAAAGAACATGAAATAGTGAAGCTTTGGGAAGAAAAGGAATATACGGAAGAGAAAAAGGAAATCCTTTGGGCGGCCAGATTTATCGACTGGAAGCATCCCGAGCTGGTGGTGGAGCTGGCAGAGGAACTGGCGAAGGTTCGCAAGGATTTTCATATTACCATGCTAGGAGGCGGAGAACTGCAGTCTGCCATAGAGAGCCTGATACAGGAAAAGAAGCTGGAGGCATTTATCACCTTGGCAGGTACTCAAACTCCTTCCGGGGTAAGGGAACTTATGGAGAAAACACCAATATTTTTAATGACCAGTGACCGTCAGGAAGGCTGGGGGGCAGTGATGAATGAAGCCATGAACAGTGGTTGTGCGGTGATTGCCAACCGTATGGTGGGCGCAGGACCTTATCTGATAGAACATGGTAGAAACGGGTATTTATACAGAAAGGAAACTGCCCGTGAATTGGCGGATTTGATAATCCCTCTTTTGGACCGCAGGGGGCTTTGCAGGGGAATAGGCGTACAGGCTTATGAAACCATTGCAGGTGAGTGGAACGCCAGGACAGCAGCAGAAAGACTGCTTTTATTGATACAGGATATGGCAGAAGGGAAGAATCCGCAAATCCGTTGGACAAGCGGTCCCTGTAGCAAGGCAGAAATCATAAAGGAGAGAAGCTAAATGGAAACAACCTTAATCAGTGTTGTGGTTCCGGTTTATAATATTGAGGACTATTTAGAAAGATGTGTGAACAGCATATGTGCTCAGACCTATCAGAATCTGGAGATTTTGTTGGTGGATGACGGTTCTACGGACGGTAGTGGTGCATTATGTGATGAACTGGCGAAGGTGGACAGTCGTATTCGGGTATTTCACAAGCAAAACGGGGGGTCCTCATCCGCCCGCAATTTAGGCATTGCCCAGGCTAAGGGAGCCTATGTGGGATTTGTAGATAGTGACGATTATATTTCAGACAATATGTATGAACTGCTGTGGAAGGCTGTGGAACAGTATGAATGTGAAATTGCCCAAATCGGAAGAGATGAGATAGATGAGCAGGGCAATGAGTTACCCAATATTTGTGAACCGCCTGAGGAAGAGGTGATGATACCTTCAGAAGATTTCCTAAGGGAGATGCTTTTGCATAAGGGAGACTGTTCCTTTTGTACCAAGCTGGTGAAGAGGGAGCTCTTTGATATAGCCGGATTTCCGAAAGGGGAGTTGAATGAAGACTTTCATCTGTTGGTGAAGCTTTTGCCCCATATCAAAGGGGTCGTTTCCATGCCACAGCAGACCTATCACGTGTTTTATCGTCTGGGAAGCAATACCCGTAAAAAGGATCCGGATGCTTTTTCCAGAGTGTTTACGGACAATGTAAGGAATGCAGATATGGCAGAGCAGATGGTAGCGAAGGAGTATCCGGGATTAAAGGATATTGCATTCCGATTCGGCATGCATCAACGCCTGGAGTATCTTTTGCATATCCCCGTATCCAAAATGAATGGGGAGACAGAACGCTATGCAGATATTTGTAAATATGTAAAAAAGAATTGTATGAAGGCATGGAAGAGTCCTTATCTGACTAAGAAGAATAAGGTATATCTGACTTTGTTTGCCATAGCACCCAGGACTGTAAGGGTGGTGCATAAAAAGCTGAAAAGATTGTAGGAAAGGAGCAATGGTATGCGTATCAGGATGAAAATACTCACAAAAAAGCAGATGGTGATGTGTGCCATTGCCGTTTTGATTGTTGCAGGACTTTTACTTGTGACATTTTGGAAGAAGGATAAACCGCTTACGTATGATATCGTGGTTCTTGGTGACAGTATTGTAGGCAATCCGGTTTCGGGTGGTAATACATTTCCGGAGCTTTTGGAGGAGAAGCTGGGAGTCTCTGTACTAAACGGAGGTCTGGGCGGTACATCTATGTCCGTGTGTTCTGAGAAAAGGTGGGGCTCCGTAGTCAATACGGAATGGAGCATGGTGAAGCTGGCAGAGGCTATTGCTTATGATGACTGGAAAAGCCAGAAAGCGACTATGGCTTATGCCCAGAGCTATAGTGAAGTCAATAACCAGTCACTGGATTATTTTCAGGAAACCATGGACCGTTTAAGCCAAGTGGATTTTTCGCAGGTAAAGGTGCTTGTGATAGAGCATGGAAGTAATGACTACAATGGTGGAGTTCCTCTGGATAATCCGGAGAATAAGTATGATATAACTACTTTTGGCGGAGCTTTGCGTAAAAGCTTAAAAGTTTTACAGAAGGCTTATCCGGATATGAGGATTGTACTGTTTTCACCTATTTATTGTGCATTGGGAGAAAACAACAGGGATAAATGTTATGATACCAAGTATGGTAGTGGCGGCTTTTTACCGGAATATATAGAGATGGAAAAAGAAATCGCCAAAGAGTTTGGAGTGGAATGGCTGGATGCTTATCATGAATCAGGCATCGGAGAAGGGAATGTTTCGGAGTATTTGGAGGACTATTTACACCCCAATGCAAAGGGGCATGAATTGTTAAGTGATTTTCTGGAAGAATATCTGTCAGAGAAGAAGTAAGGTATAGAAGGTTGGAGCATGAAGAAGCTGGAGAAAATAATCGGACTTACAATTTATATATGGATGGGGATTCAGATTGCTCTTGGTGTGATTTGGGGAATCTGCAATATGAATAAGCTTCCGGTTTTTGAGGAAAGCCGGGAGTTGCTGGCTATGAGCCAGAACCTTGTGGCAGATGATTATACAGGGTATCTTTATTTGCTATTGCTTCGGGGATGCACCATGGTGGCTGACCTGTTAGGTGTATCGGTGGGATTGTTTTTGTATCCGGTACAATTATTGATTGCCTATCTTTGTTATGAGTATTTTTTACATAAGGTGGTTTTCAGAGAGCAGGGACAACGCTTACAGGCAAGAAAAAGGATGCCTTTTTATGTGGGCTTTATCTTGACCATTCCTATGGTGCTTCAGGTCCACATGGCAGTGTTACCTTATTCCCTTGCTTCCTCATTATTAGTGGCATTAATGGCTAAGATGATATCACTTTGCGTTTCGGAGACCGGGGAAAAGAAGGCAGACGCCATACAGGTGGCAGTGCTGTGGATTCTTGGTGCATTGATTTGTCCGGATTACGGGTGGCTATGCGGATTTGGCGTAGCAGGCGGTGTGATTTGGTATGTGTTGGCACATAAGCATTTGTGTGGAAGGTTGCTGTTAGGGGCATTAGTGGCTATATTGTGCATAGTTGGTAGCAATGCGTTTTTGCAAACTCCCGGAAGTAATGGAAAAATGCAAAAATTTCCGGAAAGTGTATTATTACGCAGTGTGGTTTGGCCGAGTTTCGTGGAACTCTCCTTTTTCTGGCCCCAGGAGGTCCGTGACAATTGGACTACGGAAGAGTTGATGATTCTATCTATGTCTCCGGAACGTGTGAGTGAAGAATTCGGACCGGTGATGGAACAGAAGCTGGGTGTAGAGGAAGCTCGCAGAGTTTACAGAGAAATGATAAAACAGACCATAAAGATGAATACCCGGGATGTGATAACCGGGATGGGGCAGGAGGCAGCAGCATACCTTTGTCCGCCTGTGTCTGTAAAGGTACAGTTGCAAGGCGTGGGAGATTCTTACACCGGCTGGAATTACGGCAGAATGAAGGATTATGCCCCACAGGTCACCAAATATTATGTGGAGTGTGCACTGAGTGCATGGATTTATCTGTTGGTGGCAACGGGTTTCCTGTGTATTTGCCGGATTCGGCCCGGGCAGTGGCAACCCAAAGGGAAAAAGGTCAGACTTTACGGTACATTGGTGTATGCCGGTAGTATGATTCTTGTTGTGGATGTTTGGTATGTGCTGGTAAGCGGTAATATGCAGGATTATCTGAAGGTGCCCATGATTACTGCACTTTGGGCAATGGGTATCATAGGAGTGCTTCGCAGGTCAGAGGGAGCATAGAATGAGAAAGCTGCGACCTAATTATAGGTTGCAGCTTTTTGCATTAGGGTAAATTTATGATTGTCTGATGGCTTCCAGAAGTTCTCTTACATCCTCAAAGCGATAGGTGGCAGGATAAGGGGTATCTGCCATGTACTCAGCCTTTGCTTCTCCGGTATAAACCACGCAGGTATCCACACCGGCATTGATGCCGCAGGCAATATCGGTATAAAGGCGGTCGCCAACCACCAGTGTTTCTTCATCCGTAAAGCCGCTTGCCTTCTGGCAGACACGAACCACTTCTGCGCTGGGCTTGCCAAGATAGGTGGGTTTCTTACCTGTGGAGTGGGTAATCATCTCGCAAATGGCACCGCAGTCCGGGATAAAGCCGAAGTCGATAGGGCAGCAAAGGTCCGGGTTGGTGGCATAAAAAGGGATATCGGTGGTGGAAAGCACCTTGCATGCCTCGATGAGCTTGCCATAGTTTAATTCGCTGTCATAAGCCACCACCACACAGGCAATATTCTCTTGGCAGGTTTCTACGATGTGGAGACCGTTTTTGCACAGTTCTGCAATAAAAGAAGCGGTGCCCAGTACGAAAATTTTCTCCTGCTTGTAGTTTTTCAGTAGAAACTGAAGCATCATATAGCCGGAGGTGATAAACAAATCCTCCGTGGTTTCCAGCCCGAATGCATGGCGGAATTTTTCCACATAGTCGCTGTTGCTTTTGGTAGAGTTGTTGGTAATGTAATAAGCCTTACCGCCAACTTCCTCAATGTAATTCAAAAGTTCTAAGGTGCCATCCAGCAAATCATTGCCTACTGCGATGGTGCCGTCTATATCAAATAAAAATAGTTTTTTCTGTGATAAATGGTTCATAAATAATCTCCCTGAAGTGATGAGTTTGCAATTGATAAGATTATACCATAAGTTGAAAAATTGTGATACTTTTTTGTGGCTAAGAGGGCGTAAATCTGATACACTGAAAGATAAGGATAATATGTACTTGAGGAGGGTAACACCGTGGGAATTTTGGATAAGTTGAGTAAGAAGACAAGCGAACCGGAAATTATTATTGAGAGTAATTCGCCGGTATGTGATATACAGGCTTTTGTGGAAAAGACAGATACCTGTTACTATTTATATTTATGGGGAAATCCTACCAGTGAAAAACGCTATATAAAGTTATGCTGGATTTGTAATAGAGCTAAGGCACCGAAGACTTTGGATAAAAAGGCAATGGAAAAGGGACAGGCACCCATGATGCCGGAAGAGTTTGTAGCCCATGATTTAAATGGAATGGAACTGGATGCGGATAAGTTGGAACTGGTATGGTTTGCTGAAGGAGATGCAGTATCATTGCTTTCAGACGGACAATTGATTGGTGTAATACCCGGCTGGGCAGGCGAGGAGAATCAGTTTTATGGATATTCTAAGTATGCCAAGGGGATGGGGAATTATGCATGGGAATTAACAAATGCGGAACCCGTATTAATGAAACGTACAAAAGAAAACAGAGAATTTTGGGCAGCATTTGATTCGGATTATTGGACGAAAGTTCAAACGTTGCATATAGAGGCATTAGAACAATTTTTTGGTAAGCACGAGAAATATTTTGCTATTGATGGTGGGAAATTCCCACCGAAAGCATTACTTACCGGTACTCGTGATGATATAGTGTATGGTATTACTGCGGGAGTAAGTCTGATTCCCATGCCTAAGACAGAGCAATATTTTCAGGAAGAAGAACTTACAAAGAATCATAGAATAGAGTTCGGATTTGCAACAATAGAGCAGCACAGAGCACTTAGTAATATGTTTTATTCCACAATGTCATGGCTGGCTGCTTATCCTTGGAAGGAAGCTACCTTCTTTGCACACGGACATACAATACCATTTAAAAATATTAAAGGATATGAAGCTATTTTATTTGTGAATCCAAGGTTAGTTCCCGGATTGGAACAACCGGATTATAAGGAATTTACAGAGGATATAAGTTTGTTATGGTTGATTCCGCTAACCTCACAGGAATATGAGTTTGCCATGAATGAGGGAAGCCAGGCGCTTATCGAGCGTGCAGACGATTTAAAGAATATACATGTTTTTGATGGAAAGCCTAAGTTTATAGGGTGATAGGAGGAATATAGAGAATATGAAACTGATTTCTTGGAATGTAAACGGCCTGCGTGCCTGTATGGATAAAGGATTTATGGATTTTTTTAAGGAGATGGATGCGGATGTATTCTGCTTGCAGGAGACCAAGCTTCAGGCAGGTCAGATAGAGATGGATTTGCCGGGCTATTATCAGTATTGGAACTATGCAGAAAAGAAGGGATATTCGGGCACTGCCATGTTTACCAAGAAGGAGCCGTTGAATGTAACCTATGGCATCGGCGTGGAGGAGCATGACCATGAGGGACGTGTGATTACGGCTGAGTTTGAGGAGTACTATGTGGTGACGGTTTATACTCCAAATTCCCAGAGAGAACTGGCCAGACTGAACTATCGTATGACCTGGGAAGAGGCGTTTTTGAATTACATTAAGAGCCTGGATGCGAAGAAACCGGTGATTTTCTGCGGTGATTTGAATGTGGCACATAAAGAAATCGACTTAAAGAATCCTAAGACCAATCACAAGAATGCAGGCTTTACGGACGAGGAGAGAGCTTGCTTCAGTAAGGTGTTGGAGACTGGTTTTGTGGATACCTTCCGATATTTTTATCCGGAGATGAAGGATATTTATTCCTGGTGGTCCTATATGTTCCAGGCCAGAGCCAAGAATGCAGGATGGAGAATTGATTATTTTGTGACATCCGAAAGAATGAATGATGCACTGACAGATGCAAAGATTCATACTGCCGTTATGGGTTCCGACCATTGTCCGGTAGAGCTGACCTTGAAGTAGAAAGGGTATCTTCATGTGGAAGGATGAATTATGTAAACTGAATGGAGAGTTGCCGCAAGGGGAAAGGCTATCTCGTAGCTTTTTTACCAGAGACGGACTGACTGTGGCCAAGGAGCTGTTGGGAAAGGTACTGGTCCACGAGACACCCATAGGAACCGTTCGTGGCATCATCACGGAAGTGGAAAGTTATATGGGTGTGGAGGATAAAGGTTCTCATACCTATGGTGGCCGACGCACGGAGCGTTCAGAGCCTATGTTTCATATAGGGGGTACGTCATATGTGTACTTTACCTACGGTATGTATCATTGCATGAATATTGCTACGGATGTGGAGGACAATCCCCAGGCAGTACTGATTCGAAGTGTGGTTCCTGCAGATAAAGAGTCTGAGGAGCGGATGCTGGATTTGCGTTTGGAGGCGTCTTTGGCAAGTATCAGAAAGAGGAAGGAAGCTAAGGACGAGGAAGTTACCCCTTCCGAAGTGGAGCGTAAGAAAAAGAGCCTTTTGAAGCATTTGGCAGATGGTCCCGGGAAGCTTTGCATAGCTATGGGAGTGAATAAGCAGCAAAATGATGTGGATATGGTGAAGAGCAAGACCTTCTATGTGACGGAAGGTGTGGAAGTGTTGCCTGCGGAGATTCAGGCAGGGAAACGCATCGGTATTGATTATGCAGAGGAAGCCGCGGATTATTTGTGGCGGTTTTTCATGTGATAGGAAATTGTGCGAGTACGGTGGTGGAGATTAAGAAGAATTGCGAAGCAATTCTTCCAAGCGGATACGCCGGTATCCGCTTTTTCATAGATTAGTAGAGGAATAAGGAGGAACACATGAGCCTACGGTTTTGTTTCGGTCCGTCCGGGTCGGGAAAGAGCTACAAAGTATATAGTGAAATCATAGAACGTTCTATGAAGAGTCCGAAACAGAACTTTTTAATCATAGTTCCGGACCAGTTTACCATGCAAACCCAGAAAGAATTGGTGAGTATGCACCCCCAAGAAGGCATCCTGAATGTGGATGTCTTAAGCTTCGGACGACTGAGCCATCGAATTTTTGAGGAAGTAGGCGGCGAAAAGATTCCCGTACTGGATGATACCGGCAAAAGTCTGGTGTTGCAGAGGGTGGCGGCTTCCATTAAGGAGGAATTGCCGGCACTGGGCAGTCATTTACACAAGCAGGGGTATATCCATGAGGTAAAGAGTGCCATTTCCGAGTTTATGCAGTACGGCTTAAGTATGGAGGACGTAGACAAGCTTACGGAATTTGCCCGGAAAAGGGGCGCACTTTATTATAAATTAAAAGATTTAAGCCTTTTGTATAATAGTTTCTTGGAATATATCAAGGGGCATTTTATCACTACGGAGGAACGTATGGATGTACTGCGTCGTAAGCTGGTGCATTCCGATATTCTGAAGGGCAGCGTGGTAGTATTTGACGGATTTACCGGATTTACCCCTATCCAGAACCGTTTGATTCAGGAAATCATGACCTTGACGGATGAAGTACTGGTGACGATTACTCTGGGCGAAGAGGAGGATCCTTTTCAAATGGACGGGGAACAGAAACTATTTTACTTAAGCAAGAAGACGGTCAGTGATTTGGAACGTCTGGCCAAGGAAGCAGGTGTGGAGCGTGGACAGGATATGTATCTGAGCGGAAGTCCATCTCCCCGCTTTGCAAACCGGGTGGCCCTTACCTATTTGGAAAAGCATCTGTTCCGTGCACCGGGAGAGGTTTTCGCAGAGGAGCAGGAGAGTATTTTTATCAGCGAGGCACCTACTACCGGGGAAGAAGTGCATCAGACCGGTTTACAGATTTCGGAACTGATTCGTCAGCACAAATTTCAGTATCGGGACATTGCTATTATTTGTTCGGATTTGGAAAGCTATGCGCCCTTTATGGAAAGAGAGTTTGCGGACATGGGTATCCCCTGCTATTTGGACCGGACCAGGGGTATTGTTTTGAATCCCATGATTGAGTACATCAAGAGTGGCTTGGAGCTGTATATCCGTGATTTTTCCTACGAAAGTGTATTCCATTATCTGCGCAGCGGACTGGCTGATTTTACTACGGAAGAAGTGGATATTTTAGAGAATTATATTATTCAGACCGGTATCCGGGGCAAGCAGAAATGGAACCGTCTTTTTACCCACAAGATTAAATCCATGGGGGAGGATGAGGAAGCTTTACAGCAAATCAACGAGCTGAGAAGCCGCTTCACGGAGCAGGTGGCAGGACTGGAGGTCAAGGGTCTCACAGCAGCCCATATCCATGTGGGAAACCTGTATCAATTCCTGGTACAAAACCGGGTGCAGGAGAAGCTTGAGATTTATGAAAAGCAGTTTACGGCGCAGGGAGATTTTGTCCGTGCCAAGGAGTACGGGCAGATTTATCGACTGGTAATAGAGCTGTTAGACCAGATTTACGGTTTGTTAGGAGAGGAGCAAATCAATCTGCAGGAGTTTTTGGAAATATTGGTGGCTGGCTTTGGAGAAATCGAAGTGGGAACCATCCCCCAGAATGTGGACCGTATCCTGGTGGGCGATATGGAGCGTACCCGTTTGAAACAGGTGAAGGTATTGTTTTTCCTGGGTGTAAACGATGGCAATATTCCCCGCAGTGCTTCCAAGGGTGGTATCATATCCGATATGGACAGGGAGTTTTTGAAGGAGTCGGATTTGGAACTGGCACCCACTCCCAGACAGCAGATGTTTATTCAGCGGTTTTATCTGTATCTGAATCTGACCAAGCCTTCGGAGAGACTGTATTTGTCCTACGCAAAGGTAAATGGGGCAGGCAAAACCTTGCGCCCCTCTTATTTGATTGAAACCGTTCGGAAAATGTATCCCGTACTATCTATAGAGCAACCCTTCCGCAAGCCCGTATTAGAGCAACTGGTAACCCCTAAGGAAGGGGTGCGTTATCTGGCTCAGTCTCTGCGGGAGTATGTGGAGAATGTGCCCGGAATCTTGGGTAAAGAAGAGCTCTTTGCCCTTTATCAGGCATACGAAGGCATGGAGGACTATGAAGGCTTGACGAAAGCCTTAAAGGAAGCCGCTTTCTATCGCTATGAAGCAAACGGATTGTCTCAGGCGGTGGCCAGGGCCTTATACGGAAAAAATCTGGAAAACAGTGTGAGTCGTCTGGAAACCTATGCGGCTTGTGCTTATCATCATTTCCTGCAGTACGGTTTGTCCCTAAAGGAACGGGAAGAGTTTGGCTTTGAAGCGGTGGATATGGGTAATATTTTCCACGGTGTATTGGATGAGTTTGCCCGTAGGTTAGAGGACAGTGAATATACCTGGTTTAACTTCCCACAGGAATTCGGGGAAAGCCAGGTGGCGGAAGCCATGGAGCAGGTGGCGGCAGAATATGGTGCCGGTATCCTTTACAGCAGTGCTCGTCAGGCCTATGGTATCAAGCGTATGCAGAGAATTTTGAACCGTACAGTGGACACCTTGCAGAAGCAGCTGCAAAAGGGTGAATTTGTGCCTATGGGACATGAAATCTCCTTCCGCTATACGGAGAATTTGGAATCCGTGGATGTGACCTTATCTCAGGAGGAAAGGATGCGTCTCACCGGGCGAATTGATCGTGTGGATGTGGCAGAGGATGGCGAACAGGTATATGTAAAAGTCATTGACTATAAATCCGGTATGCATCAATTCCAGTTGGCATCCGTGTATTACGGACTGCAGCTTCAGCTGGTGGTATATATGAATGCAGCCATGGAACTGGTAGGTAAGAAGTATCCGGACAAGGAAGTGGTACCGGCGGCATTGCTTTACTATCATGTGGAGGATCCTATGGTAGAGGCAGATGGTGGTGCAGGTGAAGAAACGATCAATGAGATGATACAAAAGCAGCTGCGTATGAGCGGTGTGGTAAATGCACAGGACCATGTGGTGGAGCTTTTGGATAAGGAGATGACGGATAAGTCCCTGGTCATCCCCGTAGAACGGAAAAAGGATGGTAGCTTTTCTGCCCGTTCCGACATCATGAGTGGGGAAGAACTGGCACTGGTGTCAGATTATGTAAACCACAAAGTGCGTGAAATCGGCAGAGGAATTCTGGCCGGTCATAAGGAGATAAATCCTTACGAAACAGACAAAAAAGAGGCTTGCGAGTATTGTGCCTACAAAAAGGTTTGTGGCTTTGACAGCAGTCTTCCCGGCTATGAGAAGCGTCTGTTAGAGGAAACAGACCAGACGGTTATTTATGAAAAGATGAAGGAGGTACTGGAGTAATGGGCGTTTCATTTACACCGGATCAGCAAAAAGTAATCGACCTTCATAATCGGAATATATTGGTATCAGCGGCAGCAGGAAGCGGTAAGACGGCAGTACTGGTAGAGCGTATCATACAGATGGTTTGTGATGAGAGCCATCCGGTGGATATCGACCGGTTGCTGATTGTGACCTTTACCAATGCGGCGGCAGCTGAGATGCGGGAACGTATCAGTTTAGGCATTGCGGCTCGGGTGGAACAGCACCCGGAGTCTGCCCATATTGAGAGACAGGCTACCTTGCTGCATAATGCGCTGATTACCACCATTGACAGCTTTTGTCTGTATTTAATTAAAAATCATTTCCACGAAATCGGCTTGGATCCTGCTTTCCGTGTGGCGGATGAAGGAGAAATCAAGCTGTTAAAGCAGGAAATCATGGATGCCCTTTTGGAGGACTGCTTCGAAGCAGGAGAGGAGGGCTTTTTGGAGTGCGTGGAATACTTCTGCCCCGGCGGTAAGGAGAAGACCTTAGAAGAATTAATCAAGAGATTACATGAGTTTGCATCCAGTCATCCCTGGCCCCATCAGTGGTTGAAGGAATGCAAAAAAGCATATGAACTTAAGAATGTGGAGGAGCTGGAGGCTTCTCCTTTGGGTCAGTATGCCCTGTATTATCTGAAGCAGATGGTGCTTGGCTGTGTCACGACCATGAAGCAGGTGGTGTTGTTAGCCCATGAGCCGGATGGCCCCTATATGTATGGGGAGCTGGCTGAGGGTGAACTGGAGAGGCTTCAGAAGCTGGTAGAATGTGAGCATTTGCGGGATTGGGAGGTGCGTTTAAGCGGCTTTGAGTTCGGACGCCTTCCTTCGAAAAAGGACCCCAGTGTAAACGAAGAGAAAAAGGCCTTGGCAAAGGACTTAAGAGATCAGGTAAAGGGGACTCTGAAGAAACTGCAGGAGAGATTCTTTGGTACCTTGTTGGAGACTACCATGAGTCAGATTCGGGCATCCAAGAGAGCTGTGGACACTTTGGTAGAATTGACCTTGGAATTTAGCCGCAGACTGCAGGAGAAAAAGCAGGAAAAGAAGATTCTGGACTTTTCCGATATGGAGCACTATGCCCTGGACATTCTGTTCAGTGAGGAAGAGGGCAAGATGGTGCCCAGCAAGGTGGCACTGGAGTATCGGGAGTATTTTGCAGAGATTTTGATAGACGAATATCAGGACAGTAATTTGGTACAGGAACTATTATTGCAGGTGATTTCCGGAGAGGATGAGGGCAATTATAACCGCTTTATGGTAGGCGATGTGAAGCAAAGTATTTACAAATTCCGTCAGGCCAGACCGGAGCTGTTCATGGAGAAGTATAAAGGTTACCGCAGTGAAGAGGCGCTGTGTCAGAGGATCGATTTGAGTCGGAACTTCCGAAGCCGTAGTTCCGTGCTGGATACCACCAATCATGTGTTTGAAAGATTGATGAGCGAAGAGGTGGGGGGGATTGCCTATGATGATAAGGCAGCCCTTTATGCAGGGGCGGAATACCCTGCATATGAGGATAGTATCAGTGAGCTTCTTTTGCTGGAAAAGCCTACGGACGGTACCGAAGAAAAAGAAGCCGAAGGACGGATGCTGGCTAAGAAAATCAAGGAGTTGAAGCAGACCTATCTGGTAACGGACAAGGAAACCAAGGCCTTACGCCCGGTAAAGTACTCGGATATGGTGATTTTGCTTCGTGCTACCAGCGGCTGGGATGAGGCCTTTAAGAAGGCTTTGGAAGCAGAAGGAATCCCGGTGTATATAACCTCTAAGACAGGGTATTTTGCGGCTACCGAGGTACAGGAGCTGTTGCAATTCTTGCGGGTATTGGTGAATCCCCGTCAGGATATTCCTTTGTTTGGTGTGATGAAGTCCCTGTTTGGGGGCTTTACGGAAGAGGAGATTGCCCTGCTTCGAAGTATGGATAAGAAAATAAGTCTGTGGGAATGTGTGCAGCAGGCAGCAGGAGAAGGGGACGAAAAGTGTGCCGTTTTTCTGACCACCATGGAGAAATACCGCTCCTATACGGTTTATATGCCCATTAGGGAGCTTTTACAGACTGTCGTGGAGGATTTTGCCTATCTGCCCTATGTGACCGCTCTGCCGGCCGGCAGTAAGCGTAAGGCCAATGTGGAGATGCTTTTTACCAAGGCATCGGATTTTGAGAAAACCAGTTATTACGGACTGTTTCATTTTGTGCGTTATATTGAGCAGCTGGAAAAATATGATGTGGATTACGGTCAGGAGGAAATGCTGGACGAAAGTGCAGATGTGGTGCGGATTATGAGTATCCACAAAAGCAAGGGTCTGGAATTTCCGGTGACCTTTGTAGCGGGACTGGCCAAGTCCTTTAACCTGATGGATGTAAATAAAAGCTTCCTGATGGATATGGATTTGGGTGTGGCTACAGACTATGTCAATATAAAGGAACGATATAAAGTAAAGAGCTTTTTGCGCACTGTAATGGCGGCCAAACTGAAGGAAGATACTTTGGCAGAGGAGCTGCGTGTGCTTTATGTGGCACTGACCAGAGCCAAGGAAAAGCTGATACTGACAGCCACTCTGGAGGATGCGGCACAATGCTGGGAGACGAGGAATCCGAAGGGAATCGAGAGGATGACCTTTGCAGACTTCCTGGCGGCCAACAGCTTGTTGGACTTTTTGCTGCCCACCTTACAGGAAGAGGATGTACGTGTCAGCATCTACGGTCAGGAAGACTTGTTGGCAGAGGAGCTTTCGGAGCAGCTTCAGCTGGGGGGACGCAAATTGGCTTTAGAGAAGGGGGAAGAGGCGGACTCGAACTGGAAAGAAACATTGGAAGGTATCTTTGCCTATGAGTATCCTCATGAGAATCTGCAAAGCCTCTATACCAAAACCACTGTATCGGAGCTGAAAATAGCTGCCATGGCGGACAAGGACGAGGCTGCGTACCATGCCTTTGAAGAGCCGGAACAGGAACCCATACTGCCCGCATTTATGAGAGAGCAGGAACAGCAGGTAAGCGGTGCTACACGTGGTAATGCTTACCATAAAGCCATGGAGTTGATGGATTTTGAGAAGGTGTATGATGAACAGGGTGTGCCTGTGTGGGATAAGGTAGAAGCACTTATGGATTCTTATGTGACGGATGGCCGACTGGAGCCGGATTATAAGGAGATTCTGAGTAAACATAAACTGATGAATTTCCTGAAAGATCCTTTGGCGAAGCGAATGAAGGAGGCACAACAGGCCGGACTGCTTTACAAGGAACAGCCCTTCGTGCTGGGAATACCGGCGAATCGTCTGAATCAGGATTTCCCTTCCGAGGAGAAGGTACTGATACAGGGTATCATCGACGCCTTCTTTGTGGAGGATGGCGAGATTGTACTGGTGGATTATAAGACAGATAGGGTTACTTCGGGCAAGGAACTTTGGGATCGCTACGAAACCCAGCTGGACCACTATGAGGAAGCATTGACTAAGCTGATGCAGATGCCGGTGAAGGAGAGGATTCTGTACTCCTTCAGCTTGGAGAGATGTGTGAGTGGTTCTTAGAGAGAGTTTACAGTGAGGTAAGACTATGATTATTTTAATAACAGGAGCATCACATACAGGCAAAACGGCACTGGCACAGAAGCTGCTGGAAAAATATAAATATTCCTATTTATCCATAGATCATTTGAAAATGGGCTTAATACGCAGTGGAAATACTGACCTTACACCCATGAGCGACGATAGTGAGCTGACAGTATATTTATGGCCCATCGTCCGGGAAATGATTAAAACAGCCATTGAAAATAAGCAGAATCTAATCGTGGAGGGATGCTATATTCCCTTTGATTGGGCGAAGGATTTTGAGCCGGAATATCTGGAATACATCCGTTACTATTGCCTGGTGATGAGTGAGAGCTACATAAAAAATCATTTTGCGGATATCAAGAAATATGCCAATGTGGCGGAAAATCGTTTGGATGATGAGTGGTGTACATTGGAAAGCGTGCTGGAGGATAATGCGGAAATATTAGTACTTGCAAAAAAGTATAAAGTGAAATATATCCTCATAGATGACAAGTACGAGATCAATATTGAGTTATAATGTATTTCACAATGAGGGGGAATCAACAAAGATGACTGCCGGAGAAATTATGGCGGAAGCGGACAAGCTTCTGCAAAAATGGAACTTGTATTCTGTGGAAAACAGGACTTATATAGAAAATATGTTTAATGGTTCAAATAGGTATGACATGCTGTTAAATGTAGATGTGATGCAGAAACAGGCCAGAATCTATATGCTGGAAAGAGGAGTAATCATCTGCGAATACAGAACCACGAAGAAAGAGGTTGTGATATATGTTGTTATTCGGGATATCATCGAACGAATAGTGAATACATTTATTTGGGATTCGTATGCAGATGAAAAAGGACGTTTGCATTTTACAGGAACTGTACATGATCTTAGCAAGAGGATGGTAGATGAGGCGTTTTTGTTAATGGGAGAGCCATATACGGACTGGAATAAGCAGGGGATATCCATGTATAATTTAGATAAAATAGCGTTATTTGATTAAAAGTATAAAACAATTTGTAGGGGAATATTTGAAGTTTGAGGAGTGCTGTATGGATAGAAAAGAAGTAATCAGAGAAAAAATATTAAGTTTGGGTGTTGATGTATGTGGCTTTGGAGGAGTAGAGCGATTTGCGGAAGCTCCGATAAATTTTCGCCCCATAGATTTATACCCGGATTGTAAATCTGTGATTGCAGTAGGAATAGCACTTCCCAAAGGGCTTTTTCGCGTTGAATCAAGATTGATATACGGACATTTTAATGCAGATGTGGTACACAAAGTGGATGAAGTCGTATTCACTGCAGCAAAAATCCTTGAGGAAGAATATGGTGGAATATGTGTGCCGGTTCCGTCGGATAATCCTTATGAATATTGGGAAACGGAAACCATGACAGGAAAAGGGTTATTATCTATGAAACATGCGGCGGTAGCCTGTGGAATCGGTCAGATTGGGAAAAGCAGTTTGTTATTAAATCCGAAATATGGAAACAGACTTACATTAGGTGCTATCTTAACCAATTTGGAGTTTGAAAGTGACCCGCTATGTGAGAATATATGTATCCCCGAATGTACCAAGTGTTTACAGTCATGTCCTGTATTAGCGATACAAAATAAATCTGTTACGCAAATGAAATGTAGGCAGAATACCTATGGCAAAACAACAAGGGGATTTGATACTGTTGATTGCAATAAATGCAGAAGTGAATGTCCTGTGCGTGATGGCCTTATACATTCATAGAAGGAGATTTATGAAAGTCGATTTACATATTCATTCAATTTATTCTGATAGTTCACGTTCACCGGAAGAAATCGTAACTCTTGCAAAAGAAAGAAACGTATCACTAATCTCAATATGTGATCATGCAACCATAGGTGCGTATGATATATTGCCACGTATTTGTTCCGTAAATAATATAAAATGCGTTTTGGGTGTTGAATTAGGTGTCATGTGGGATGGTGAAGAAATACATATGCTTGCCTATAATTTTGACAAAAATAATGAACAGCTAAATACATTCATTCCTACCAATGGGGAATGAGTGATGATGAACGTACTTTGGCGCAATATCTGGGACTGAATGCAGAGGAAGAAGATGCCTGGGTCAGTGTAAGCGAGGATGCTTTAAGAGAGCTTTTGGACAAGCAACGAAGGAAATAATTGAATGAAGAAAGAGGTATAAAATGGAGTGTATTTTTTGTCATAAAGAGAAGTTAACAACAGATATTGTTTATGAAGATGAGTTAGTGATGGCATTTATGGATATGGATCCCATAAATGAGGGTCATATATTACTTGTTCCCAAGGCACATTATCTGGATGTGGATGAAGTGCCGGATGAAACACTTTCACATTTGATGCTGATTTCAAAGAGAATTGTAGCAGCCTTGAAGGAAATCTATAAACCCAACGGCTATACCATTATGCAAAACGGCGGCGAATTTAATGATGTAGGACATTATCATCTTCATATCTTCCCCAGATATACCGGAGATGGCTTTGGATGGACTTACGGAGAAGAAATAAAGGATGTAAATTCTGCGATAGCAAATAGAATTAAAGAAGTGATTAAGTAAATATCGCGCTCAAGAGAAAAGGAAGCAACTGCGAAGCAGGCATTTACTTTTCTTGGTGCGATACCAACAAAATCCTAAGTGTGTAGTACGATAGACGCGAAACGGCTGGATTTTGGAGGTGGACTAAGAGGAAAATTTGAAGTTAATAGCGAGGAGGTTATTTATGGCATGGGTATACAGACAACAAATGATTGAGGGAGAAACTGCCTTTGGCATAATTCACAATAGTTCATACTTTTTTGCGGAACTGGCGGTTTATGAGGATGGAGTAATAAATTGTTGGAATAAAAATGATCTTAACCAGTTTCAAAATTCATTGGAAAGAGGATGGGTTGTTCCACAAATTCCAATAGGAGAGTCAATAAGTGTATTTCAGCTTGGGGATTTTCCTGTTCTTGATGCCAAATGGTTGCATGACAAAAAAAGTTTTTATGAATATATTGTGGGAATTGTGCGCCGTTTGAATCCGGAAATGAAAAATTTGTATTGTGAACAGCCAAGAGTTACTCAAAAGTGGAAAGATGCAAGAGTATCGTGGTCAGCATCTCCAACAGAGTGCAAAATGAAGGATAAGTTTGGATATAGCCTTTATGATGGAAAAAGTCATTTTATTTTTTATAAAGATGAAAATGGTCTTGAGCTTACACTGTTGACAGCTTATGAGGATAAAACACTTCGAATTGAGGCAAAAGGCGATATATATTATTCCCTTGATGAGATTTTTGAAATGTTTGATAATAATGAACTTGTGGTAAGTATTGATGATAAGCAGTGGGTGAAAATTGAGGGCATTGGTGAAGTCTTGTTTGGTGCAAGCGAGTGGGGTGAGAACTCGCTTGATGAAATGAAAAGTATTATAAGGGAAATGGTTCTTGATGTTGCAGGTGAAGAAACTGCACATGATAAGTGCGTAAGAGCATATCATGAATATCTTGAATATCCGTCAGATTTTAATAGAGAAGTATTAAGGAAAGCTTATGAAGCAGTTCCGGAAAGTGAAAGAATGTATCTTGGGGATATGGATAGTAAAGATAGTGATTATAGAAGGATTTTGTATTACCCGGATAAGAAGAGAGAAGTGTAGATTTAGAT
>JAFXFO010000006.1 GCA_017520425.1 Lachnospiraceae bacterium
ATCCGCAGGGGAGAAGGAAAGATCCATTACGGATTGAAGGAGCTGGTGATCAACGGACTTCTTACCGATATCGACCACATCATCATCGGAGAAATTAAAGGCGGGGAGGCATTGTATTTTTTAAACGCATTCCTTTCCGGCTGTCTGGGAATGGCAACCATTCACAGTATTAATGCAGCCGGTGCGCTGGACATGTTGGTCACCTATGCGAAATGGGAAAGTGACTACAGCAGGGAAGAACTCAGCAAGCTCCTTACCTGTGTAAAGACAGTGGTACATATGGAGGACTTTCAGGTCAGTCAGATTGTGGAAGTCCGTGGATGGGATGCAGAAGAAAAGCAGATCCGCCTCCATACTGTTTACGACAGAAAGGAGGGTATCCATAAGCTATGACACTTGCCATGAATTATCTGATAAAAGGTGCAGTTTTTGCACTGCTGTTTACAGCTATGTTCTTTGTGGTACGCAGTATCCGCCGCTTTGATCCCTTGAAAAAGCTTCAGGAGCAGATGGAGGATTGGGAAAGACAGAGACTGTTGGAGCAAGGGAAATCCCATACCGGCTGGCTGGAAAGATTGCTTGACAAACTGGACCGGAATCTGACACAGGCCGGGATCAAGAAATATGTTCCAAAGGGAACCGCAGAAGTGTTCTTTTTAAGCTGTGTGGCCGAGTTTGTACTGGTGTTTTGGTGTCTGGGAGAAGGGATACTGGTTCCCTTCATGGCCGGAGTGGCGGCAGTTTATGTGAATATCCTGCTGATCGACATTCTGCGATTTAAAAACCGCAGGGTTACGGAAAACCATCTGCTGTCCATGCTTGGCAGTATCAGTGATCTTGCCCTGACAGAAAACGAGATCACCATGATCCTGTACCAGACGGGACAAAGGATGCCATACCCTTTAAAGGATGCACTGGTTCATTGCCATCTGACCGCGCGAAATACCGGGGATACCGGGAAAGCCTTTTATGAACTGCGAAGAAGCATAGACCATCCATTGTTCCGGGAGATTATGTTGTTGCTGGAGCTGGCAAGCAGGAATGACAGCAACTACCAGAAGGTGGTGGATGGATGCAGGGGCATGGTCCACCGGTATCTGAAGGAAGAAAAAGAGAAGATGGCGGTGGTCAGAAATCTGCTCATTGAAGCAGGGATCATGACACTGATCGCTATTTACGGGATCAGCACCATGGTTCATGGGTTTGCGGTGGATGCAGGAGTCACGGGAGGTTTCCGGGAGTTCTTCTTCCAGAACCCAGCAGGACAGGTGTGTCTGCTGATCTATGGCCTGCTGTTCTTTGGCATGATCCAGACCATATTTAAATTTGCAAAACGATAGGAGGGAGCCGGATGGGAATATATGAAACAGTGACCGGCTGGTTTTTAGGACTGGATGGGCAGATTCTGCGGGGAATGTTACTGGCAGTGATGTTAACAGCGGGAGGACTTCTGGCAGTGGTTTTTTACCGGCTGTGGAAAAAGGGAATCCGGTTAAAGGAAGAAAAGGCCGGACAGAAGATTTATGAAAACATGGAAGAGGCATTCCGTGAAAAAGGCGGAGGAACCTATGAAAAGCTGGCCGCCTGGTTAAAGGGTATCGGAGCCGAGTTTTTTGTAAAAGGATTTGGAGATCCCTTTTATTTTCTGGCAGTAAACCTTGGGATCTTCCTGGGGAGCATGATGCTTTTGGGTATCCTGGGCAGCTCCTTAGCTTACGGGCTTTTGATGGGAAGTGTCATCCTGCTTCTGGAACTGATCTTTATGGCAGCTAAGGACAAAGAGGATAACCAGAAGATGTTAGAGGACATCGCTTTTTTATACGATGGCACCGCAATCCAGCTTTCCGGAAATATATACATCGCCCATGCAGTGGATAACTGTATCCCCTACATGGAAAGCAAACGGTTAAAACAGGCGCTGACAGAGCTTAGCAACAACCTGATGCTTGGCGGAGATGTGGCAGGTGCCACGCAGGATTTTAAGGAGAAATTTAACAACACCTATCTGGATACGTTCTGCAATGTAATTGTGCAGATTACTTCCCAGACAGGGGAGGCAGGGAGCCTGATCGAGGATATGTCAAAGCAGCTGACAGCTCTGCAGGAAACTGCATTTATGCAGAAAAAGAAGGCAACGGAGAACAAGCTCCAGATCTGCATTATTGGAATATTTTTAGTGTTCACCGCACTGATCTTTTATCTAAGCATAGCCAGTATGTCAGGCAGTACAGGGATACTGTTCTGATCATTAAAACGGTATAAGAGGCAGGTCCTTTTATATAAAAAAATAATATTTTAAGGAGGTTTCACTATGAGAAACAAAATCAACAACATCGTAACAAAAGCAAAGGGTCAGGTATTATCTGTCATGACCAGAAAGGACAAGGGTATTGAGGGCATTATGGTAGTAGCACTTTTGTGTGTCATTGCAGTATCCTTAACTGCATTATTCCGTACAGAAGCGGGAAATTTGATCGACAGCATCTTTGGTACCATGGAAACTAACATTACCAGCACTCTTTTCAATGAATTTTCTCCTACCGTTTAAGGAGCGAACGGGTAGCTGAAGGGTACATAAACATATTTGGCAGCTGCCGGAAAAGAGAGGGGAGCAGGGGTAGATGCCCCTGCTCTTTTTGAATAAGGAAAGAGGAAGGAGGCCCTATGGTGAAACAAAAGGATAAGGGCATGATGGAGCATTTTCTGCCTGCAATGGTCACCATTGTATTTATGGGAATTTTATGGTTTGGCTCCATGGTTACCGCTTCCAACATTGACAAAAGCAGTGCCTTGAATCAGGTCACAAGGAAATATATGCTGCGGATGGAAGCGGACGGATATCTGACACAGGAGAATAAAACCGCCATGGTATCAGAGCTTCAGGCACTTGGGGTGGAAGGAGCAGACCTGACCGGAACCAGCCTTACCGATGCAGGATACGGAAATCCGGTAACCTTGCAGGTCAAAGGAACCCTGACAGTAAGGAGCATTGTGTTTAAAGGATTTACAAAATCCATGCTGAAGGAGGAAAGGATACCCTGGTCCGTAAAAAGGGTATCCATTGCAAAAAATTGAATAGGAAGAGGAAAAAAACAAAAAAAGATACGGGTACCATCTTTAATCCGGTGCTGTATCTGATGATCCTGTTTTTAACCGTACAGCTCATGCTTATGTTTGTATCCTACCGGAGGATGAGCTGGCTGTCGGAAACCATAACCGATGGCATGACAGATGCGTTATTGGGAGCAGCGGTATTGGAAGAGGAAGAGCTCTATGCCTATGGAAGAAGCGATGAACTGCAGATCCTGTATCCTAAAGAAAAGTATGATATTTTCAAGGATCTGCTTCGGCAGGAACTGGGACTGACGAATGCCATGACTGCAGTAAGGGGCAGTGTGCCTGTGGTAGACGGGAACGTACAGATAGAGGATTTTGTGGTGTATTCGGTAAATGGCAGTGATGTAACCGTGTATGATTTTGATGAAACCGGGGCATATGTGACAACCATCCATCCGGGACAAAAGGATGTGCTGACAGCACCCAACGGGATGAGCGTCAGGGAAAGCTCTTTGTTTGCAAAGATACGGTTTCAGGTCAGGTATATGGGAGTACCCATGAATGTAAGCAGATATCACATGGTTGATATCGTAGATGAATGATCGGAGGAAAGAAAATGAGTGAAAATCAAGTAAAAATAAGCAAAAAGAAGAAAGAGAAGATATGGCACATCCTGGTATGTCTGTTACTGGCAGGCATCCTGTTTGTGTTTTTATTGAATGTGGAAAAAAGGCAGCTGGAAAATTTTGAAAAAGGTCTGGTGGTGGTAGCCGTAGAGGAAGTGGCAGACAACACAGAGATTACCCCAGAAAATGCCGCTGTGTATTTTGCCTTGGAAGAGAGAACCCTGACAGATATTCCCAAAGCAGCCTATACCGACATCCAGGAGGTTATCGGTTTTTATGCCAAGGGAGGCATCGATAAGGGGAGCATGGTAACAAAGAGCATGCTTGGAAAGCTGGGGAACGTAACGGCAGACAGTGTGTTCTTGAGTGTAGATATGGAGGCTTTGGATCAGAGTGTAGCAGGAACTCTCCGTGCCGGAGACCAGATTGATATTTACACGGTCAAAAAAGGGCAGGATGAAGAAGTGGAAGTGGCAGAAGTGTTAAGCAGTGTGATCATCGAGCGAAGCTATACCAGCAGTGGTATTGCCATTCAGAAAGAGGATACCACAGCCATTGCACAGTATGTGATGATCCCCATCCACAAGGATGCGGTGGAGGCATTCTATGCGGCATTGGAAAATAAAAAGATCCAGATCGTCAAGCATCCGGATTAAAGGAAAAGGAGTCGGAGCATGGGAGAAGGAAATCTGTTTCAAAAATACCGATTATGTCTGATTCTGTCTGTGATGGCAGTGGTACTTGTGGCTTCCGCCCTTTTGTTTTGGAAGAGAGAAGAACCACCCATAGAGGAAGCACCGGAAAGCATAGAAGTGACGGATGTTTATAAGGTGGAGAGTGAAAATATACAACTACAGAAAGAGTCAGAGGAGAAATCCGATGTAGAGCCGGATTCAGAAGTTTTGGAGAATCCGGAAGATACGCTGGTGACAGAAGAAAGGGTGGAACCGGAACAGGAGCTGATGAAAGAACCCGTGGCAGTCAAGGAACAGGTGGTTTCCAAAGGAAGTTCTGAAGAAATATCAGAGCAAGAGAAAGAAATGGAACCTATCCCGGAAGTAGCAGTTAAACCGGAAGCTACACCGGAATCAGAGGAAGCAAAAGAGCAGGAGCAGCTTCCGGAAATCGTACCTGAACCGGAACGCATTCCGCAGGAAGAACCGGAGCCGGAGCTGCCTGCAGAAGAAGAGCCGGAAATCCCCTCTTCCAAGGAACCGGAAATGTCTTGCCACCATAGCTGGGTATTTGAATCTTTTTATCAGGAACCCACCTGCAGCAATGGAGGACTGGTAAATCAGGTGTGTGTCCATTGTGGAGAAACACAGGTTACCGGAGGTACCCCAACAGGAGAACATTCCTACTGTGTGGAAGTGTCGGGAGACTGTTGCAGCGAAGAAGTTGTGGTCTGCTCTGAATGTAATCATAGGGAAATCAAAGAAAAAGACATGGGAAATCACATAGATGTAGAAGATGGTTTCTGCTACGGATGCGGGACAACCATAAAGTGATCTCCCGGAAAGGAGGAAGATGAGAAAGTTTTTAAAAGGTTTTTTGTGTATGCTGGCACTGTGTTTCTTTTTGTCACCGGTTACCTCTCATGCAGCAGCAAGTACCGGTGAAATGGCACAGTTTCCCAATATTACGCTAAGTCCAGACGGAACAGAACGGGCATGGACTACAGACTGGTGGGATAAAACGAATGAGAGACTTCCGTGGGGATATACCGTGGATATGAACGCAGAATCTTCTATTGGGAATTTGGGGGATGGCGAGCATTACTATGGGAAACAGGCAGTAGGGAGTGTGACCGTAGGGAAATGGGTAGTCATGCATACTCCGGGACAATGTATCCACGATACACCTACTAAGGATACCTTTGCAGGATTTGATTACCGAAATGAAATCTGCCATTCTTACTATAACAATGGATGGTTTGCCTACTGTGCGGATTGCGGAGAGGTTGCTGCACATTTGTTGATTTATGCCAGAGAATCTACCGTAAAACAGATCACATCCATTCCGGCATCCTCTATTTACGTGTACCAGTGTCCCCATTGTTCTCATTTGGAGCAGGGGAGCAGTTATCAACACTATTGTAAGGCGATATCCAGTAACAGATATAAGGTAACTTATCGACAGAATGCACCGGCAGATAGTAGTGTGGCAGGGTATATGGCACCAACTATGCACATGTATGGTAACAGTGATTCCTATAATGGAGAGCCGGCATCTGAGATAGGATATACAGATACAGCACTAAGGAAGAATAGTTATGTATGCAATGGGTATCTGTTTGCCGGTTGGAATACGAAAGCAGATGGAAGCGGTGTAACCTTTTCGGATGGGCAGGAAGTGTTAAATCTGACTACCGAAGACAATGGAATCGTAAAGTTATATGCACAATGGGTAAAAGCGGAAGGGTCCCTATTGCTGGATGCAAATGGAGGTACTTATCAGGGTAAGGCTGTTTACGAGCAGAAACAAAAGTATGGAAGCAGCTATCAGATAGACAATGGGCAGCTTGTTCCACCCGCCGGTTACCGGGTAGAATTTGCCACCAACGGTGGAAGTACCGTGCAACCAATTACTACTATAAAAAGTTTTACACATTGGGAAGTTCAGCCCTACTTTTCTGGAGAGTTTAAAAGCAATGTCTATAAATATCTGGGGGATAATGGAAATGTAGACCGCCTGAAAGCACAGTATGTTAATAACTCTTTCAAGTTACCGGATTGTACGGGAAACAATATGTCTTTGGTTGGATGGTATTCAGATTCTGGATTAGGAGAGGATGCTTTTGTAGGAAAACCCGGAGATGAAATCACTGTAGAGAAAAATACCATACTGTACGCAAAGTGGGCTACTTTGACACTATGGGCATACGATGATTATACGTCATATGGCGGTGTGGGAGCCGTAGATCTGAAGTGGGAGCAGAAGGATGGCAAAGGAAAATACTATCGGCTCTATCAATCCGAAGATCAAAAATCTTGGAAAGAAATTTTTTCGGGAAATGACATCCAGAGCAACATCAGTATTTCCAAAGAATATGGAACATCCAACCAAGGAACTACATACACCATTCCTTATAACGGAAAT
Organism: Lachnospiraceae bacterium; assembly: GCA_017520425.1. Classification (GTDB taxonomy): domain Bacteria; phylum Bacillota; class Clostridia; order Lachnospirales; family Lachnospiraceae; genus Acetatifactor. The sequence goes on from JAFXFO010000006.1 coordinate 6,783, forward strand.
TATACGCTGACTGCCTATGGTGCTAAAGGTGCCGATTATAATGGCACTTATGTCGGAGGAAATGGTGGTATCGTAACTGCAACCTACTGGCTGAACAAAGGGGATATCCTGACGGTTTATCCTGGTACGTCAGGAAATGGCTTGAATGGAGGAACTAACGGAAACGGAGCAAATGGTGGATCATCATCCTCTGATTTAGGACGAGGCGGAGGAGCTGCTACCCAAATTTATCTGACCAGAAATGGAACAAAAAATCTATTAATTACAGCAGGTGGTGGCGGAGGAGCCAATGCAGGTAATTCCGGCGGAAACGGAGGCTCTGGCGGCGGTAATAATGTGGCTGTAGGAGCAAATGGAGTTGGTGCCGGTGGCGGAGGATATTCCGGAGGTTTAAGTGGTGCATTTTCTTATCACAGTCACAGTGATGCCTGTGGATATCATACCCATACGGGAAACTCATCAAGCGGAGGGATTTGTTATAATCCTAAGGTTTGTGGAGGAAATCTGATACAGACGTCTGAACGAGAAATTGGGGGCTGGTATGGTCACTGGGATGAAGATGGATCGGGAATATGTATACAATGCGGTTACAATTATGGATTATACGGAAATGAGGATGTTCATGCCTGGTATTATGGCGAAGATGAATGGACTTGCCAGAGATGTGGAGGTACGACAGATGACGATACAGGTTCCTGCCGAAAGACCACGTATTATCTGTCCTGCGAATTAGCAGAAGGCTGGCAGTGCGGGAAGACTACGGAAACGGTTGATAGTCTGAAAGGATCTGTAGGTGGTACAAGTTATGCGGTATCGGATTTTGGCTGTAAAGGAACTAAGATGGTCGCAGGCGGAAATGGTAGTTCCGGTAAAGTAAGTGTTCAAAGTGTGGATGTCGGTTATATGGATGTAACCTCTTTAGCGGATGTATTGGCCAGGGATAAGGCAGCACCGGGGAAAATATCTGACTATACAGAGACACTTAGCGGAGAGGATATCTGCCGTATTACGGTAGTAATGCCGGAAGATTTTGGAACCATCTATTACCACAAAGTGGAAAGTTTTGAGGCAGGTACGGTTAAAAAGCTGGCTACTTCAAATATCACAGGAAACAACTTGGTTAGCGGTGTGTCCGGATACCGGTATTTTGTATCAGGCAGTAAAAATGGAACAGTTACCGGGAGCCAAAGTTTCACAAGGGATAACTGGGTAGATGTGAGGATGAACACTTCCATACAATATCTGCATATCGCAGCGGTGGATGTTGCCGGGAATATAGGAGCAACAGCTCATATCAAGATTAAGACTTTGGAAGAGGTTCCGGATATAGAGCCGGATGATGGTTATATAGAGGATGTGCCTCTTAAGACAGAGCAGGTGTTATTAGAGGATACAGAGTTTGTGTATCCGGCAGATACCGGGAAGTATTATGTTAAAGCAGACGGAGAGACGGAACATACCCTTAAACTTTCTGGATATACAGACGGAAAAGCAACGAATCATTATCAGATTGATTGGTTGAGGATGGTATCCTTATCAGGTATCATGCAGGAATGGTATCAAACAAAAGTACCAAGAGTAAGTGTTGAGATTGGCAGCGCAGAATTTGCAAATGAAGAACTAAAGAATGATGCATCCGACAGGGAATTAACATTTTTGGAACCCACTTCAGCTATAGCATGGCGTAGTGATGCAGCAGAAAAAGTAGGTCTGAGTCAGAAGGTTGCCATTGGAGCAGGGAACGATGGAAAACAGATCACAGTATATCCAAGAGCTATGGCAGAATTTGAGTCAGAAGAATACTGGTCAGATCAGACAGAAGATCGGACACATGGCATTACTTTGATCCCGGATGGGAAAGCACCAGTAATTACAGGAATAGAGGCTTTACAAAACGCCGGCAATATTGATATGACAGAGGAAAAAAGGGATTTTGTAATCACTGCAACCGATGAAGGAAGTGGTATGAGAGAATTGATTGTTATTATAACAAATCTGGATAACCAGATGCAGCGTACCTATGAATCTGATAGCGGTGAATTAGTGATTACCATGGAAAAAGATGACTATCTGTTTTTAGGTGATTTCGCGGTATCAGCAGAAGCTTCTGATAATGTGGGAAATGTCAATCTGCAGGGCAGTGATAGTCTGGCATTTACCATGGATGCAGATTTAAAAAGAGCAAGAGAACCTCAAAACGGAGATTTCCGGGCAGGGGATGGAGCAATACTTTCCATCACTACTGGTGGATATGCCGATAAGATTATAGTACGATTTCCGGAGGAGCTGATCCGATTAAATCCGGAACTGAATCAAGAATATATTTATGAATTCCCGGAAGCGATCAAGACAGAAGTGTATGAATTTAATATCCCTCTGGCTACACCGGGTGGTGTGTATGTGATAGAAGTAGAAGCATGGAAGGATGACAGAAAGCTAACCGAAGAGTTGGCTTTGCCCATACGGACTAACGGAAGTATTATAGACGAACTTCGGACGAGGATAAGGGATAATGGAGTATAGTATAAAGGGTATTATTTTTATAATTTGTGTATTGGCAGTCACGGTGTATCTCATCGTGGCTGCCGTAGAAGATGCAAAAACCATGGAAGTTTCAAGAGGAAAGCATTTGATTGGCTTTATGTCGGCAGTAGTGGTATGGATACTTTGTGCCGGAGAAAGAAATATATACGATATTGGAATTATTATTTTGTTCATTGGTCTATGGATGCTATGCGGATGGATCAGAGTCTATGGTATGGCGGATGGATTTGTATTCGCAAATCTCACCTTGTTTTGGGGTGGTATCGGCGGTGTAGCAGGAGTAGGTATAGTGATTCTGATCATGGTACTGGCGGGATTTTCGGGAATGGTGGAGATATTGGTGCGAAGGCAGGTAACAATGAAGAATTTCAGAGAAAATGGGAAAATTGCTTTTGTGCCACACATATTGGTGGGAGATATAGTGATTATTATATTGATATTATGCTCTTAGGTAAGAAAAGTAAAAATTGTTTGCATATAATTTAGAGAGTGTTTCTAAATGTAAAAATAGTTATTAAAATAGGTAAAAATGTATAATTGTTATGCGTTTATAAAAATGATATAATAACTTATTAAGATACTGAAAGAAGTATGCAAGGAGAAAAATTTGATATGTACTCGCTTATAATAGCAGAAGATGAATATATTACCAGAAATAATTTGGTTAACAAGGTCCCATGGAACGAATTAGGATTTCATGTTGATGCCCAGTTTTCAGATGGAAAAGAGGTTCTGGAATATTTGAAAAATAATACACCGGATGTTATTTTGACGGATATAAAAATGACAAGCGTTGATGGTACAGAGGTTGCTCGCTTTGTGGCACAACATAAGCTCCCCATAAAAGTAGTATTTTTATCCGGTTATCGTGATTTTTCCTATGCTCAGGAAGCGGTGGAATATCAAGTAGTACACTATATTTTAAAGCCAGTAGTTATTTTTAAGTTAAAGGAAGTATTCCAGTCATTGCGAGAAAAAATGGATGAGCAACGTGCTCAAGAGCAAAGAGTAACGGAAGAATACAATCATATTGTAAACTATGAAAAGCAGCAGTTTGTTTTGGATGCTTATTTTGGGGTATTACGTCATTCTGAAAAGCTGGAAAAAAGATTAACCTTATTAGGGGATAAATCTGTAAATAATAGATTGCATTTTGTAAAAATACTTATACAGAATGATCAGCAATATAAGGAATTTGTAGAATATTGTGGTGAAGAAGAGTTTCAAGAACAACTGGTTAATGTATTGGAGTCCTTGGATGAAAATGTGGAATTTTATCCAATTACATGGAGAGTACTGGAAGGAGAAAATCCTTTCATACTGGGCGTTTTGTGGGAAAATGAGAATGGCAGTGATTATCAAATATCACCAAGTACCATACAAGGTGCAATCAAAGAATTAATGCCTATTACTTTACAGATTCCAGTGTTATATACAATGAGTACGCCAAAGGAATTGGTAAACTGTGCTGAAAGATATGGAACAGGTGAAGGCTTTGATGAGTTAATGAAAAATGCCGATTACCTGAGTATGATTAAGGAACAAAATATGTTGCTGGCATCTTATCTCACACAAAATGATAGAGAAAGAGGTCTGGATATAGCTGGGGCCCTGGTACAGAATTTTCTAAAGGGCGGAATTGTATATACTCAACAGCAGTGTATTTATACGGTAATTAAACTGTTGGAAGAAGTAAAAAATGTTGATTCATTGGCTTGGAATCAAATGTCGATTTCTTGTATAGATCAAAATATATTTTCCATGACAGAGTCTGCATTGTTAAAAGCTTGGTTAAGGCAGAAGATAGAATCTATTTTTGATTTCATGGATAGTAAATCAGAATCAAGAAAGGAAATTCGGATAAAGGCAATTCTGAATTATATTCACCAACACTATACGGAAGATATTTCGTTGTATACACTTGCTGAAAACGTATTTTTAAATCCTTCTTATGTGAGCAGACTTGTAAAGGAGCAGACTGGCAAAAATTATACCGAAATTATTGCTGAGTTGCGTATCGAAAAGGCAGAAGAACTGTTGGAAAATACAGACTTGTATATTTATGAAATTGCGGAACAAGTAGGGTACAATAATTTGAATTATTTCTATAAATCTTTCCGTAAGATAAAGGGGAAAATGCCGGGAGATTACAGAGTCAAAGGAGTAGAAGGTGGAAACGCAAACGTCTAATAGTTTATTTGGTTTTCTAAAAAACAGTACAATACAGAATCATCAGTTCAAAAAAATGTTTATAAGGAACTGGGGATTAATATTTATGTATATGGTAATTCCTTTGGCTGTTTTCATCGGAATTATATGGTTTTTCTCGCAAAAAAGTTTACTTAAGGAAGTGGATATGGCTGCAGAGCGAAGTACTAATGGTACGATTGCTACCATAAATTCCTTATTTGAAGAAGCTCATAATATACTTGATAAAATAGTAATGGATGAAGAAATATATAATTTTTTCTGTGAAGAATACACATTGCCACTTCCGTATTCCTTTGTAAGTACAAGTACCAAAGCATTGGAAATTATTAAAAAAGAAAACAGGGAATACTTATATTACTCAGTAGATGTATATTCTGATATTTCAAAGTATATCGTGTCAACACAAATACATGGAACGCATTACCAGAGATTGTATGACAAAGGCATCGTTGATGATTTTTTTAATTATGTAGGGAGCTACCCTAACCTAGGAGTGTTTGCAATTCCGCGTCAGTATAGAATAAAAGATACTAGTCCACAAAGAGTTATTACGATTTATAGAAGCCGCATATTGACAGGAGGAAAAAGGGCGTTTGTATCCATGAGTATGGATGTCGAAAAAATGTGCGGTTACATTGTAGATGAAAAAGATTATGTACGCCAGAGATATTTACTTGTGGATAATGAAAATAATGTAATTATGGATACCGCGGGAAGCCTAGATAATACTCAGTTCCAATTACCTAAAAAGAGCAGTGATGCTATAACAATGGAAGTAGAAAATCAAAAGTTAAGAGTATTCTATAAAGAAATAGACTATTTTGACTGGAACTGTGTACAATTAGTACCTATAGAAGAAATTCAGCGTAGCAGTATATGGCTCAGAAATTTGGGAATAGTCCTTGTGATAACAGCGACTGTTGTTGCAGCATTTTTATCATACAAGGCAACAACGAAACTATTTAAACCTATAGAAGCAATTTTGCATCTGGTAGAGAATCCATCCAGAGATTTCTTAGTGCAAGACGAGAAAGGCGAAATACAGTATTTATTACTTTCCATTCTTGAGATGTTTGAGAAAAATATGGTGTTGGAACAGGAAATGATAGAGCGTGTTACAGCATTGAGAAGAGCCAGAGCTAAAGCACTACAAGAACAAATGACTCCCCATTTTTTGAGTAATGTTTTGCAAGCAATTAATTGGATTGCCATGGATGAAACTCAGGGCGAAGAAAGCAAAACTTGCCAGTCGATCGTTTTGTTGGCAGATATTATATGTGCAGGAAAATCGCAAACTACAAATATCACAACCGTAGCTGACGAAATGGAGTACATAAAAAAATTCTTTGAGTTAGAACAACTTAGATTCGGTCCTAACATTCATTTTTATTATAATATTACTTCAAGGGCAGAGGATGTACCGATTCCATGCATTTCGCTTCAAACACTTGTAGAAAATGCAATTATCCATGGTTTGCAACCTAAAGGAGCTTCCGGAAACATTTATGTATTTATTAAAGATACCGTGGATGGAGGCCTTATTATTCGCGTTGAGGACGATGGAGTAGGAATGCCACAAGATAAAATAGATAATGTATGGGAAATGATGAAAGAAGAGTATGTCTATTTGGGCGAACATTTTGGTATTGTGAACTTATTTCAACGCTTTAGGTTAATTTATGGAGAGGGATGCAGGTTTGCAATTTATAGGAGTTCATATGGGGGAACCTGCGTAGAAATTGTAACACCTAAATTGCCTGAGTATTGGATAACAAATAGTAATAATAGAAATAAAAAGTAAAAATAGTATAAAAAGGTAAAAAAAGTACAGGGATTATTGGCTCCCTGTACTTTTTTGTCAAAATAGTTATAAAAAATGGTAAAAGATGTGCGATTGTTATGAGTTCATAAAAATGTTACAATTTTCACAGAAATTTTAAGAAAAGAGGTAGTGTAGATGAAAAAGAGTAAAGCACAATCTTTTGGCAGGCACATGAGAAGATTTTACTGGTTGTATATATTTATGGTGCCCGGTCTTCTGTGTATGATATTGTTTAAATTCATGCCAATGTATGGATTGCAGATAGCTTTTAGGGATTATTCGATTGTAAAAGGTATTTGGGGGTCAGAATGGGTAGGATTGAAACATTTTCAAAATTTGTTTAAGTCGGTAAACTTTCTTCGAGTTTTGAAGAACTCTATTGTAACAAGTATATTTAGCTTACTGTGGAGTTTTCCTGCACCGATTATTCTTGCATTGTTGTTAAACGAAATGAAGAATATTACATATAAAAGAACCATTCAAACAATTATATATTTGCCTCATTTCATTTCCTGGGTTATTGTTATTACTATTGTAACTGGGTTGCTATCACAGTCAAACGGTATCATTAACAATCTGATTGTGACATTCGGAGGAGAAAAAATAGACTTTTTAACGAATCCAAAGTGGTTCCGTACTGTTTTAATTGGTACTCAAATATGGAAAGAAGCGGGCTGGGGAACTATTGTTTATATGGCAGCATTGGCAGGTGTAGATGTGCAGTTGTATGAAGCAGCAATGATTGATGGAGCGAATCGTTGGCAGAGAATGTTACATATCACATTTCCGTGCATTGCAGGAACAGTTGCAATCATGCTTATTATGAAAATGGGGCATGTTCTGAATAATGGATTTGAGCAGATTTGGCTTTTGATGAATGCTCCTAACAAAACAGTAGCAGATGTTTTGGAAACATATTCTTACCAGCTTGGTTTGCGCCAAGGTCAATACAGTTTTGCATCAGCAATTGGATTTTTCCAATCCCTTGTAGGCATGGTTATGGTTTTTGTGTCAAACTTCTTATCTAGACGAATGGGAGGTAAAGGATTGTGGTAAAAGAAAAGACAAAAAATACCCGATACAAGACTAGTATATGGGATAAAATGTTTGTCGTACTGAATTATGTTTTTCTGACGATTGTGGCTTTTATAATGATTTATCCGGTTATTAATGTAATTGCGGTATCCTTATCCAATTATCAAGAATATTTAAAGTCACCTGCAATGATGTGGCCTAAAAAGTTTACAGTATCAGCATATGAGTTGATAATTAAAAATGATAAATTTTGGCGTAGTTACATCAATACTATTTTTGTTACAGTAGTACATACTTTATTGGGATTGGCAACTAATTTCTTGTTTGCATGGCCAATGGCAAGAAAAGAAACAAAAGGTAAAGGCTTTTTTATGGCATTGATCATATTTAATATGGTGTTTAATGCAGGTATGATTCCGAATTATTTGAATATACAAATGCTAGGGCTTTTGGATACTCTCTGGGTATTAATACTTCCAGGATGCTTTACTGCATTTAATTGTGTCGTTATGATGAGTTTCCTGCGTGAATTGCCGTATGAACTGATAGAAGCTGCAATGGTTGATGGTGGAAGTGAACCGTATATCTTATCAAAAGTAGTTTTACCACTATCCAAGCCTGTGTTGGCATCTGTAGCATTGTTTTTGGCTGTGGGTTCATGGAACTCCTATTTTTCAGCACAAATCTACATCCGAGACAGTGATTTGTGGCCAATAGCACTGGTGTTAAAAGAAATATTAGCTTCTGCGACTACTGATATATTAGAAGGTGGGATGGACCCTATGGCACTTATGGAGGCGGAACAGCAGATTCAGGAGAAGACTATACAGTATGCAACCGTAGTGGTTTCTACTTTGCCGATTATGTGCGTTTATCCTTTCTTGCAGAAACATTTTGCAAAGGGCGTTATGGTTGGTAGCGTAAAGGGATGATAAAAAGAAAAATTATTTAAGTATATTTTAGGCGACAGCCTAGATAATATAAAATTATATCAAACAAGGAGGACTTTACGATGAAGAAGAATATCGTAAAAAAGATGCTTTCATGCTTGCTGGCTACAGCACTTGTGGCAAGTGTGTTTACAGGATGTGGTAAGCAGGCAGATGATGTGAGCAAAGATAGTAGCGCAACCAATAGTGAAGTGGTTGATTCAACAACTTCTACTGCAGAAAAGGAAACAGAAGTTTCAACCGAACCGGTTAAGATATCTATTTTGCCGGATGGAATTTATGATGCTGATACTGATGAAAAATCTATTTCTGGACACTGGCAGAAAATTTTGGAAGAGAAGTGTAATGTTGAAATTGAATGGGTAATTCCAGCAAGCGGTGGTTATGAGGATGCTCTTCAGTTAACATTACTTGACAAAGAAAAACCAGATTTAATTTGTTTTTCTAATGGTTGGATGTCAAACACAAGTTTCTTAGATGCTTGCGAAGCGGGTATGTTTTGGGATATTTCCGGAATGATTGAGAATTATCCTAACATTATGAAGTGGACATCTGAAGCTTCTTGGGAAGCATTGGATTTATTACAGGATGGAAGAATTTGGGGGGTTCCTCGTTCAACAGTTGCTCGTGCTGATGGTTGGCGTGTAAATGAACAGTGGCTTGAAGCTATCGGTTCTGATTTAAAAGAAGGTGAATATTTAACTCTGGATGAATTCTATGATATTCTTTATAAGTTTACTTATAATGATCCGGACGGAAATGGTGTAAATGATACATATGGTATTGGGGCATATGAGAAGAATGGCATTCTCTTTACCGGTATTGAGCGTATTTTCCATATCGGTGGTTGGTATGAGTTATCAGATGGAAATATTGAAGATTTAAGATATTCTAAAGATTACGACTATTATAAGCAGTATCTTGAATTTATGAATAAGTGCTGGGAAGCTGGCGTAATCGATCCGGATGCTTATGCATTAGACAGCAAGGGTGCAAAAGAAAGATGGACAGGTAGCTATGGTATGTGGGCTGAATATCCTGCAGGTATGGATATTACTGTAGCTGAAGGTGAAAATCCAGTACATACTGAAATCTTTTTACCAGGTGTCGTAGTTGAAGATGATCCAATTGGCGAATACGGTTATGGTGAATATAGTAACGGTATTTGGAATTTCTATGCAATTTCCGCTACATGTGAACATCCTGAAAAGATTCTTGAGTTGATTGATTATGCATTGTCTGATGAACAGTGGGTTAATTTGAATGCACAGAGCGTGGAAGGTGTTGGATTTACAATGGATGCAGCCGGAAACTATGACTTCTCATTGACTGATAAGCTCAAAGAGGCTGATAAGGCAAATGGCACCGAATATGCAGTAACAAATATGCTTACTCGATTTGTACGTCGTTCTGGTGCTCCTGAGTTCTTTATCAAGAAGACATATACCGCTGAAGAGCAGAAGAGACTGAGTGATTTGGTTCAGATTACATTTGATAATTATTGGCCAACATTAGATCGTGCTTATGTACCTGCAATTGCTAAAGATCAGACTTTTATGGAATATGAGAGCTATATTAAGCAGGAAGAAGCAAAGATTATCACTGGTGAAAAACCGGTAGAGTATTGGGATGAATTATTAGACGGCTTTTATAAGGCTGGATACGAACAGTATCGTGCAGAAATGTTAGAGTATATTGCAAGTTTTGAGTAATACTGGTTAATGGAGCGCCGATCCTGCGATATGCCGCAGGATTGGCGTTTTGTTGTTAGGCTTAAGCCTGTTCTTGAAGCGGAGTTTCTTAAAAGAGAAACGGAGCTTTAAGAAACAAAAAAACCACCTGCTATGCAGGTGAGAGTAAAAGGCTTTAGCTTACAATAAAAAACCTCCAATGTTATAATAATG
>JAFXFO010000038.1 GCA_017520425.1 Lachnospiraceae bacterium
CTACCGGGTCATACTGTTCTCCGGTGAAACCGAAACGGTTAGCTACGGTTTCTTCCCTGACAGTAAAGTCACCGAAGGCATCATACTCGTAGTGGTTGCATACATTTCCTGCTTCATCTGTGATGTGGGTGATACTTCCCAGCTCGTCAGAAGCATAGTGGTAGTAGGTACGGGCCTTTTCACAGTCGGAGCTGACAAGCTCATAGCCGCGGATATAACGGATAACGTTTTGGTCACAGTCCGTTTCTGCCACTACCTTGTCTCCGTCAAACAGGAATTGTACCAGTCTGCCGTTTTCTTCCATTTCCGCACGCAGTCCCTCACCGTCATAGCGATTTACCTGAGTGTTTCCCTCTTTTGTGGTTACGTGGCTTAGGCGGTTTGCAGCATCATAAGTAAAGCTTCTCTTTCCGTCAGAAAGCATATTTCCCTGAGGGTCGTAAGCATACTCATGACTTTCTCTTGTCAAAGTACCATCACTGTGCGTTCCGCATACTATATTTTTTTAGGTTTATCACTCCTCCTCACTCACATAATTCACAATCCCCACCAACTCACCGTCCGCCACGCTAATCGTAGCTTCTTTCCCGATAAACTCATTACTAACCCCAATCGGGAAATCATTGGTCATGGTATAGTCCTCTAACTCGTATTTCATGCCCTTTATAGTCACACCCTTCGCTTCCTTGCCCAGGCAGAACAGAGAAAAATAACCCTCCAGATTATCTCGCAGCTTCACTTCTTCATTCTTCATGACAAAAATCATGCCACTGCCATCCATAAGATACCCTACTGCATCATGATTTTTCAGATACAGCAGGCACTGGATATTGGCCAGAGTATGCTCCAGTCTGCCTCCGGTAGCTCCATAAATCAGGAAATAATCATAACCCATCTGCAGGCCCAGCTTCAGAGCTGCCAGCATGTCCGTATCGTCCTTCTCCGGTTTCAGAGCGATGACTCTGTCCGGTACCTCTTCCTTCATAGCTAATATAGCTTCTCTCTGTGCTTCATTCACCGAATCAAAATCACCCAGAATAATATCCGGCTCGATTTCCAATATGCCGCAATAATTGATGCCACCGTCCACAGCGATGACCAAATCTTCTTCTCCCACATTCACGGCACCTACCGTTAAATCACCGGCACCGATTACAATACATTTTTTATCTGCCATACGCCACTTCCTATTTTCAATCAAATTATAATATTGTATAATTATAGCACAAATCACCCAAGAAAGGAAACCCTAATGCCACCTTTATATACAGCGGAAGAACAAAAAAGAATAGAGGTTTTTGACAACCGCTACCGTAGTGCTGCCAAGACCCATTTCACCAATCGGGTACAGCATTTTCTACCCCTTACCGGCGGCAGCTATACCCGTATCACCATCCGGGACCAGAAAACACGCTGGGGAAGCCGTTCCTCCTCGGGCACCTTGTCCTTCAATTACCGCCTTTTGTATGCACCTTCCAGAGTGCTGGATTATGTGGTGGTACATGAGCTTTGCCATATTACCCACATGAACCATTCCAAGGAATTCTGGAATATGGTAGCTTCTATCCTTCCGGATTATAAGGAATGCCGACTTTGGCTCAAAGAACATGGTTCAGAGTTAAACGCAGCTGCTCATATGAAGAAAATTGGATTACTGTAAGAATATGATTTGCTTATTTGTACCCTTGAAACTCTTTCAACTATAGGCAATAGGGACATAATTTCCTACAAGCAGGTCTTGGAAAACGTCGGCCCTTAGTGAGGTAAAGCCGCTTGCGGCTTCGAACTTAGTGCCGCTACGTTTTCCACGAAGTGAGAACGCCCTGCGGTAGGATGTTATGTTCCTAATTGCCTATTTCCAGAGATGTATCAGAGTACAAATAAGCAAATCATTTTATATCACTCAACACAAAAACAGCGACCCATAGGGCCGCTGTGATTATTTCTATTAGATCTTTTGCTCCATACCGTCCACATCCTGAGCGAACTGGATAGCGAGTTCTCTATCGATTTTACCATCATAGTAAAGCTGTAAAATCGCATCATCCATGGTAATCATACCGATCTTACGATTGGTCTGCATGATGGACTGTAACTGATGTGACTTACCTTCACGAATCAGGTTACGTACCGCATGGTTCGCATGCATTACTTCGAATGCTGCACAACGGCCTCTACCATCGGAGGTAGGAATCAGCTGCTGGGAGATAACCGCTTCCAATACGTTGGAAAGCTGTACTCGGATCTGCTGCTGCTGATGAGGCGGGAATACGTCGATTACACGGTCGATGGTACTTGCTGCACCGATGGTATGTAAGGTTGACAATACCAAGTGACCTGTTTCTGCTGCGGTGATAGCAACACTGATGGTTTCGAAGTCACGCATTTCTCCTACCAGAATAACATCAGGGTCTTCACGGAGTGCTGCACGAAGTGCATTTGCATAATTCTCAGTATCCAAACCGATTTCTCTCTGGTTTACCATAGACATCTTATGCTGATGCAAATACTCGATAGGGTCTTCCAATGTAATAATATGAGCATCTCTGTTACTGTTTACCTTATCAATAATTGCTGCAAGAGTAGTAGATTTACCACTACCGGTAGGTCCTGTTACCAGAATCAGACCTCTCTTACGCTGATACAAATCAACAACGGATGTAGGTACACCCAACTTCTCGGGAGACGGTATTTCAGTAGCAACCACACGGAATGCCAATGCTGCAGAACCTCTCTGCTTAAATGCATTTACACGGTAACGGGCAACATTCGGTACCGCAAAAGACATATCGTACTCACCCTTCTCCTCATAACGTTCACGCTGTGATTCAGTCATAATACTTAAAATAACATCCAGGGTATCTGCCGGAAGCATTTTAGGAAAATCCATGGTGACCAGGTTACCGTTTACACGCATCTTAGGCGGAATACCTACTGTTAAATGTACATCGGATGCACCGGCTTCTTTCGCCGCTGTCAAAATTTCTTCTATTGTAGCCATCTTTTCTCCTCCACACGATTGTCGGCAGACTTATCAATCCACCTTTGGCAATAGTATACCACAAAGCATGTATATTTTACAACTTATTTATCATTTTCAAAACAATTCTTTAATTTCATCAAAGCTTTTTTCTCAATACGACTCACATAACTTCTGGAAATACCAAACATTTCCCCAAGTTCACTTTGGGTCAATTCCCGGGTTCCGCCTAATCCGTAACGAAGAAAAAGGATTTTCCACTCTCTGTCCGTCAGACATTCCTTTCTATAGCGTTCCAGCTTTTCTATATTGTTTTGAAGTTCCATACGTTCCACCACATCAAGGGGCGGCTGCTCGATGATATCCAGCAAACGTATTTCATTGCCTTCCTTATCCTGTCCGATAGATTCAAACAAGGACACCTCTCTGGAGTATTTTTTCTTGCCCCGAAGCATCATTAAAAGCTCATTGTCAATACAACGGCAGGCATAGGTGGCCAGCCTGCCCTTTTCCACATCAAAGGAATCAATAGCTTTAATCAGTCCGATACAACCTATAGACAATAAATCGTCCAACTCCTCATCCACATTCTGATATTTTTTCACGATATGCGCTACCAGGCGCAAATTACGCTCCACTAATATATCCTTTGCCCTCATGGCAGCTTCTTTATCCCCACCATGCAATTGCTTCAGATATTCGGCTTCCTCTCCTGCGGTTAATGGTTTTTGAAAGGTTTTCAATCGAAACCTCCGTAGGATTTCTCTTATCAATATCTTATGTGGGTGGGACAATGAACGTGAAACACAACAAAGATTTACTACACTATATTTTCGGCTCCAGGAAATCAGCCATTACATAATTGCTCACATCCAATCCCTTGTCTGTAAGCCTGATAAATCCCTCGCCGTTTTCTGACCACTGCTCCAAAAGGCCATTCTCCATATGTTTTTGAAGTACATCCCCAAAAACATCCTGCAGGCTTCTGCCATATTCCTCCATCCATGCTTTTTCACTTACTCCGCTCACCATGCGCAGACCTAAAAACATGGTTTCTGACATCCTGTCTTCCGTTGAAAGAATCTCTTTGTCCTCCATCATTTCACAAGGATTGTTTATATATGTTTCCAAATCCCTTCCATTGGTAAACCGCACATTATCCACCAAGGAAGCCGCACCGATGCCAAAGCCCACATAGTTTCTTCTGTACCAATAGCCTGTATTATGCTTACATTCCTTCCCCGGCTTAGCATAATTGGATATTTCATACCTATCGTATCCATGCTGCTCCAGTACCTGCTTGGTCAGATAATACATTTCCCGCTCTTCCTCTTCTGTAGGAAGCATAAGTCTGTCTTCTTCGTAAGCTTTGTAAAAAGGCGTACCCTCTTCTACAATCAAACTATATGCCGAAATATGCTCCGGTGGCGGTATCAGTCCCAGCACCTTTTCCAGTGATTCCCTATATTTCTGCGGGGTCTGACCCGGCAAACCACTCATCAAATCCACATTTACATTGGCAAATCCGGCTTCCCGTACATATGTATAGGTCTCCAAAAACTTCTCATAGGTATGAATCCGTCCCAGACTCTTAAGCTCCTCATTGCAGGCGGATTGCAAGCCCATACTCAGACGATTGATTCCTGCAGCAGCGTACACAGTCATATCCTTTTGGGATACCGTCCCCGGATTCATTTCCATGGTAATCTCTGCGTCTTCCGCAATATGATAATCTTCCCTAAGAAGCTGCATAATTTGTCTTATCCATTCCGGGTCTACCGCCGTAGGGGTACCTCCACCGAAGAAAATACTGCTCACCTCATAATCCCTGTAATCCCGGCTCTTTTCATGAATCTCCCGGCACAAAGCCTCCATATATGCCTTCTTAGCAGCATCATCCGCAGGTGCTGACAAAAAATCGCAATACAGGCATTTCCTCACACAAAAAGGAATATGAATATATATCATCAGTTCTTTCACGCATTCTTTTTTCATGAACCTCTTCCTTATGCAAGAAGAGAGCCGCAAGCGACTCTCCTTATCTTAGTTTCTTTCATCCAGCTTCAATACGCTCATGAAGGCCTTCTGCGGGATTTCCACATTGCCTACCTGACGCATACGCTTCTTACCCTCTTTCTGCTTCTCTAAGAGCTTCTTTTTACGGGTAATATCACCACCGTAGCACTTCGCCAATACGTCCTTACGCATAGCCTTTACGGTCTCTCTGGCGATAATCTTGCCCCCCACTGCAGCCTGAATGGGAATCTCAAACAAATGTCTCGGAATCTCGTCCTTCAGTCTCTCGCACATTCTGCGGCCACGTTCATAAGCCGAATCCGCATGCACGATAAAGGACAGGGCATCCACTTCCTCACGGTTAATCAGGATATCCAGCTTCACCAGCTTGGACTCTTCATAGCCCTTAATATCATAATCAAAGGATGCATATCCCTTAGAGCGGGACTTCAATGCATCAAAGAAGTCGTAAATAATTTCATTCAACGGAAGCTCGTACTTAATCAGTGCACGATTCTCCATGTAATCCATACCTAAGTAACGGCCGCGTCTTTCCTGACAAAGCTCCATAATGGAGCCGATGAATTCCTGAGTCACCATGATTTCCGCACTGACAATAGGCTCCTCCATATGCTCGATTTCCGAAGGATCCGGCAGGTTGGAAGGATTGGTCAGCTCAATCATCTCACCATTGGTCTTAAATACCTTATAAATAACGCCCGGTGCTGTGGTTACCAGGTCTAAATTGTACTCTCTTTCCAAACGCTCCTGGATAATCTCCAGATGAAGCAGTCCTAAGAAGCCGCAACGGAAGCCAAAGCCTAAGGCAATGGAGGTCTCCGGTTCATAATTCAGGGAAGCATCGTTTAACTGCAGTTTCTCCAAAGCATCACGCAAATCCGGGTACTTGGCACCATCAGCAGGATACATACCACAGTACACCATGGAATTTACCTTCTTATATCCGGGCAAAGGCTCTGCACAAGGGTTCTTATCGTCTGTTACCGTATCACCAACCGCAGTATCCTTTACGTTCTTAATAGAAGCGGTAATATAGCCTACCATACCCGCAGAAAGTTCTTCACAGGGATGGAACTGACCTGCACCGAAGTAGCCCACTTCCACCACTTCTTCCTTGGCACCGGTAGCCATCATACGAATGGTTGTCCCCTTCTTTACGGTACCTTCCATAATTCTGCGGAAGATAATAACTCCCTTATAGGAATCATATACAGAGTCAAAAATAAGTGCTTGTAAGGGCTTATTGGGGTCTCCCTTAGGTGCGGGTATTTTCTCTACGATAGCTTCCAGTACATCCTCGATATTCAGTCCGTTCTTTGCGGAAATCAAAGGTGCATCCTGGGCTTCGATACCAATCACATCCTCGATTTCGTCAATCACACGTTGGGGTTCCGCACTGGGCAAATCAATCTTATTAATCACAGGGAATACATCCAGATCATGATCTAAAGCTAAATATACGTTTGCCAAGGTCTGTGCTTCAATACCCTGTGCCGCATCCACTACCAATATGGCTCCGTCACAGGCAGCCAAAGAACGGCTTACTTCATAATTAAAGTCCACATGTCCGGGGGTATCAATCAGGTTGAAGATATACTCCTCCCCGTCCTTTGCCTTATATACGGTACGAACGGACTGAGCCTTTATGGTGATGCCTCTTTCTCTCTCCAGCTCCATATTGTCCAGCACCTGTGCCTGCATCTCTCGACTGGTCAGAAGTCCCGTCTTCTCGATAATACGGTCTGCCAGGGTGGACTTGCCGTGGTCTATATGTGCAACAATACAAAAGTTGCGGATTTTACTCTGGTCTGTATATGCCATTGATAACTTTCCTCTCTCTAAGCCATAATTAGAGTTATTTTAACACAAACCATAGCTTATACGCAAGTATTTCTATGCACCACTGAGCACCATATCCAAAATATGTGCAATGGGGTCGCAGGCATTCATGACTTCCTCCACCGTATTGTTCTGGGCTCCCAGCTCTATCAGGGTGGTTCGCCCGCATACATGCATATTGTATCGGTAGGCATTGATATAGTTTTTCCTGGTCAGTCCCGGATAATATTCCTCTGCTGCTTTCTTTAGCTGAAAGGAAAAGGCGAGATTCTCTTCCAGGTTCGGATTATGTAAATAGTCGATATTGCCGGACTTCTTTCCGCAGCTGACTCCATTGAAAAACATAAACCGTGCAGTGGGTCTGCCGTCCAAATCCATCACCAGCTTTGCTGCCCCCTCCGCCAAGCCGTCCCGGTGCAAATCGATAACCACCTGTATGGTAGGATTCTCCTCCAGAATCTTCTGCACCTCCGGCAAGGCTCTGGAATAGGCATTATCTCTGGTCTGCACATCATATGCTCCCGTATGATGCAGAACGTTATAACCATACCTACTCCGCAGGATTTCCGCCAGATGCTCTCCCACCCCTACGATGGATGTACTTGGATCCCCGGGTATGGAATCTGCAAAAGCCTCCCTGGAATGGGTATGATAAATCAGAATCTGCGGTCCTTCTGTGGTTTTGGTGATTCGCAAATCCTTTTCATTTAAGGTCTTGGCATTTAACATATTCCCATCCACCTTAGCCACCCCATCCACGGTATAAAAGGCTCCTACCAGTGCATCCAATTCCTCCAAGGGTTTGATATCCACGATTGTTTGTAAGGTGTGAGGGATAAAAGGCATTGCTGACGTAGTCTTTATGGGCGGTTCGGCAGTTGTTGTCGGTGGTACAGTGGAACTTTCCGGAATTTCTTCCGCTTCTTGCTTCGTAGCCTCCGGCACTGCCGCCGCTTCTTTTTCCGGTAACACCTCTTCCAGATTCTCCACACTCATCATGGTCAGCAGCTCCACCGGTTTCATATATTTCAAAAGAAAGCGGTCCTGCCTGTGTATTTCCACCCTTTTCCCCTGATGAAAAGACAAAACCGGGAGGATATGCTCCACCGATTGCCACAGTCCGCTATCGTTTTCGCCTTCCATCAGGTAGGAAAATACCGGAATACAGCTTCGTATCCCCTTTTCCCGTACACCGTTGAACATCACGCCAAAAAGGATTGCCGCCAAAATCCCCAACAAAGCAGGCCGTCCAAATTTCTTCACCATATCTCCCCATCCTTCTCACCTTTTCGTCTGTTCAGTATATGATTAGGACGGGCAATCTATACCTCAGATAAGCGCCATATTCAGTGCTTCCGACAAAGTATAACTGACCTTCTTAATCATGGAATCCACATCCTTACCGGTCATATACATACTGTTTAACTGGGTTACAGCCTTGTGGATACGTTCCATATCCTTCCATTCTTCCGGCTTGTTTTGGTCCTTTAACACTCTCTCCATGGCATCCACCACGATGGTAGCCGCATCCACTACGGTAGGGACTCCTATGGCAATCACCGTTCTACCTAAGCTTTCCTCCGTCAATGCATTCCGATGATTGCCCACACCGGAGCCGGGCTGTATCCCAGCGTTACTAATCTGAATGGTTCGATTCAATCTCTTAGTGCTTCTGGCCGCCAAGGCATCGATAACCACCACCACATCCGGCTGTGTTTCTTCTACCACACCCTTCACGATTTCCGCTGTCTCCATACCGGTTTTCGCCATGACGCCGGGCTCTATGCTACTGATTTCATTGACGCACTTATTCTCATAGGCCGCCTTCCCATAGGTACGCATGATATGCCTGGTGATCATCAGATTATCAAGTACCCTGGGGCCCAAAGCATCCGCCGTCACCTCCCGATTGCCCAGACCGACCACCAATACGGAAAGCCCCTCTTCCTTTTTAGGTAGCATACTTAACAACTCTTTCGAAATGCATTCCGAGATTTCCCTGTGATAATCTTCATCCGGCTCTAGTATTTCCGGCGCTTCTATGGTAATATAGGTTCCGATGGGTTTACCCATGGACTTGGCTGCGTTTTTGGTTTCAATGAGAACTCTGGTTACATGAATATGATCTTCCTCGATTTCATATTCTTCTACCTGTATTCCATGAAGCTTTTTCTTTGCTTCTGCCATACTTTCCCTTGCCTCTAACGCAAGGTCCGTTCTTACTTGAAAACCAGCCATATCTGCCTCCGCAATCCTGAATTATTGTTTATCTCCTATTTTTTCTCAAAATCCGCAAAATATGTATTGACAAATTGGAAAACCTTGTCTATTATGTAATAGTATGTGTACTTAGTCTTCCGTGTCTGGCTAATTACATATGTTTACAGAATTGGAATTCAATATATTGGAGGTGTAGAACTTTGGCTAACATTAAATCTGCAAAGAAGAGAATCGAAGTTGCTAGAATCAGAACCGAGAGAAATAAGTCTATTAAGTCTGGTGTTAAGACTGCTATCAAGAAGGTTTATGCTGCAATCGAAGCTGGTGACAAGGCTGCTGCTCAGGCTGAGCTTGCTAACGCTACCAAGGCTATCGAAATGGCTGCTTCTAAGGGCATCTATCACAAGAACAACGTTGCAAGAAAAGTTTCACGTCTTAGCAAGGCTGTTAATCAGATGGCTTAATTTAAAATTTTTATATATAAAAAAGAACTCACACCGTCATGTGAGTTCTTTTTTGTTGTTCTTTTATTTTTTCTATTTGGCGATTAGCCAAACATTCGCAAAAGGAAAGCTGTGTAACAGCGATTTTGCGAATGGGCTCTGACGCATTAATTACAACCTAAAACCTTCTGCTACCGCCGCCATGTACCCGACCGGAACTACTGATATGTCTACCGCCACCACCGGAACTTCTTACACCGCCACCGCCACCTCCGGTGGAAGTGGTATTGCGGGGTATTCTTCTGGAAGTAACATTCTTTCTAACAAATTCATCCCTAATTATATTATTGCTGGATCTTTCGCTTACGTAAGTATGACTGCTGGTGGTCACACTACCCTCTTTGCTAATGGATTTAACTGCCACAAAGGAGCTTGCCACAATAATAGGAATAATTGCCGCTGCTAACAAAAACAAAAATATTGCATAGGGTGGCAATCCAATGCCCATCAATGATACCGTCTTATTCACATATGCTTTATATGCCTTATAGGGTGAACCGCCTGACAAAATAACATTTGCCACAGAATCAATAACCTGGTCAATCTTTCTTGTGGAGAACTTATCCATCACCTTACCACAAGTGGATAAATGAGCGCCTCTCTGGCTTCCTTCCTCATCTTCATACCAGTTCATCAAAAGCAATGCGCCGCTATATTCCTCATCATAGCCAAACATATTTTCATCGTAAAAATCGTCAGCGATATCTTGCATATTTGCATCCCAGTAATAAGAACGATAACCGTATTTTTCCTTGGCCTCATCACCTTCTACTGACTTATCGATTGTCACCAGTACGATATCCGCCTGAATCTTTTTCTCAGATTTGGCAATCAGCTTTGTCAGTTTTTCTTCTTCTTCGTCTGTCAAAACATCTGCATAATCAAATACTCTCTCATCCGGTGCCTCATCATTGGTACGCTCACCCTTACCAAACAGATTCCTTGCAAAGACTACACCTGACAAAACCAGCATAATTGCTACTACTACAAACCAACCACGAAAGTACTTAAGGTAATGCTTTCTGGCTTCTTTTTTTGCATTAAATTCTTCTACTGACATCCCTTTCTCCTCCCTCAAACTAGAAATTCGTCACGATATAACCGGCCATCAAAATAATAGCTGTCAGAGATGCCCACAGCGTAAATCCGTAAGCCTTTACCTTTGCCTTAGACACAGGTGCCTTACCGATAATCTTTCCGGTCTGACCGTTAATATAGAAAGGATATTCTTCGCCTTTATACTTATATATGTATTTCCATACCGGAAGCAGGCAGAACTTACCATCGGTTCTCTTAGGCGTTACCTGCCTGTCAGTAGCAACCACCTGGGAATAACCGTTAATACTATTACGAAGTATGGTATCTGCACTGGAACGCAACTTTTCAATCGCTCTCTTCTCCAAAGTATCTACCGACATATTATATTTCTGTCCGTTAAAACCGGACATGAACTCAGGCACAAAATCCACCATGTAATCATAATTATATGGCTCCATCAAATCCATGATATGGTCCGGCATGGCAATGGATGCATCTACCGGGATATCACTGTATCCCACATTCATATCTCTGATAATATTGTAATAAGAGGTCTCCGTATAATGCATTTCACCGCTGGACCAGCTACGTGTCTTTGTTCCCTCACCCCGATAAACACAGCGTGCATCATAATCATACAGCCAAAAAGGAACATATTCTCCGGTCATACTATTCAGTCTTACTTCCGACAGAAAATCCGTAGGTGCAAACACTCTGCTCTTGAAATTATCTCGCATCAGTTGCTTCACCATATTCTTGCTGTACTTAAAGGGTATCATCTTCTTAGGGGTAAACTCACCCTCCACCCTTTCGTTTAGGATAATGTAATTACTACAATAAGGGCACTGCAATGCAGAGGTATACTCCCCTATCTCCAGTTCACCGGAACAATCCGGACAATGTGTAATATTGTACAAATCATGCTTTCTCTCATGACTCTTCTCACTTTCACAGTAAGGACAGAACATGCCCTCATGCTCCGGACTGTATACGGTATTGCCTCCACAATTCTTACATTTAAAAATCATCGTGTTTCTCTCCTTTCTCCCCCTGAAAAATAGTCGCCTGCGGCGCAAAAAAACACTTGAACACATTATAACATAATTCTACAAAAAATACAATTTCAAAAAGGACGACGGCCTTAAAACCATCGTCCTTTTTATGCTTATGTAATTACATTAAACACTAATCCTTTTATCCAAAAGCCATGTGGTTCCAAAGTAACAAAGTACCATTGCCACAGCATATATACCCATATAAATCCACGAATCGGCATTAAGTCCCAATGTTTCTGATGACATCATATTTTTTGTTACATAATCAGCCACTTTCTCCAGTAATATCTGTAATACAACGTAGATACCAAAACTAATCACACCTTTATAACGCTTATTAGCAAATAAAGTAGTAGATAATGTAATGGCCAACATACACATGAGTACAAACTCTACCCAAACCACAAGCACTGCGCTGACTATATATATTATTTCTGTTGTATTCAACGGAATTCCTGCAATCTGTTCAAATATCATCTTAATCATTTCAATCATTTCTTTGATTTCGCCTTTTTTCGCAGATATTGCAAACACGTCAACCACAAAGATTGCTACAAATGCAGCACCTACCAGCAAAATCTGGAGAAAGGTGGTAATCATCTTTGCCCCTACTACCTGATACATATTACGTGGTATCAGAAACAGCATATAGCTTTGCTTGGTCTTTAAATCATTAGAATATGTCACGATTGTTTCAAAGCTAAAATAAAACATGGCTGCAAATCCTAATATAGAAAGAATACCGATTCCACTGGCGGACCAATCAGGATTATCTATCAATAAACCCACAAAAAATATCACCTGGCTGATTGCTGCCACCACTCCCACTATGATTTTCGACAGCATCTGCTTCTTTAATTCATATTTAATCAATTTTCCCATTGTCTTCTCCCCCTCTTATGCATATACTTCCTTGTACAGTTCTACGATGGACTTACCACGTTCGATACGTACTTCTTCTGCATCTCCGGCCAGTACCAGACTTCCCTGCTTTAAGAAAACCACACTGTCCACGATAGCCTCCAGCTCATCCACCAAATGACTGGAAATCACCAAGGTTTTATCTTCCCCTGCCACTTCTACGATAGCCTTCAAAATCTGCTCTCTGGCAATGATATCGATACCATTTAAAGGTTCATCCAGCATATAAAGCTGTGCATCCCTTGCCATAGTGGCTGCGATTTTTAACTTTGCCGCCTGACCGGAAGAAAGCTCCTTTGCTTTATCCTCCATATGTAAATCCATTCTGCTAATTAGCTCTTCGTATTTCTCCACTGAAAAATCTTCAAAGAAATCAGCAAAGTATTTTCCCACATCCTTAATGGTCATGTATGCATAAAAGAAGGGCTCTGTAGACATATATGCCACTCTTTTCTTGGACTCCACACCGATGGGACCATTGTTAAAGGTCACCGTACCGGAAGTAGGCTTGATAAGTCCTGCCACCATCTTCATAAAAGTAGTTTTTCCACTTCCGTTAGGTCCCAGCAATGCATAAATCTTCCCCTTTTCCAGCACCAAATCCACATCTCTCAGTGCCCATCTTCTCATGTATTTTTTTCCTAATTTATTCGCTTCTACCATCTCTTCCTCCTCGAAATCATTCTTTCTTTTTGTTAATAGTTTTCGTCTAAGAGCTTATGCACATCTTCTTTGGTATATCCCAAATTCTTAAACTCTGCCACTAAGCTCTGAATTAATTGTTCTGCCCGTTCGTTTCGTAGCTTCTCTACCATCCCCGGGTCTTCGGTAATATATGTACCAAGTCCTCGTTTGGTAAAGCATAACTCTATAGCTTCCAATTCCTTATAAACCCTGGCCGCTGTATTGGGATTAATTTGATATCGTAGTGCCATATCCCTTGCAGACCAAAGCTTTTCACCGGGCTTCAGTTCGCCGCTGATCATCAGCCGCTTAATCTCTTCCACCACCTGTAGATAGATTGGTGTACTTGCGGAAAACTCCATATATCGCTCCTTTCTTTACGTGTATCGGTGTACTAGTTACATAGTACACTATGTTTTTATGGTTGTCAATAGTGATTTTACATTTTTTTCAAATAAAAAGAACGGGGATACCGTTCCCCATTTACAATACTTTCTACTTCCATTTGTATGTAAAAGATGGTACTGCTTCCGTCTCAAACTCATCCGGTGATATGTATAATGTATCATCCAGATCAAAGGATAC
Organism: Lachnospiraceae bacterium; assembly: GCA_017520425.1. GTDB lineage: Bacteria > Bacillota > Clostridia > Lachnospirales > Lachnospiraceae > Acetatifactor. The sequence goes on from JAFXFO010000038.1 coordinate 13,863, forward strand.
TTTCATATGGGTCCTCCACTATATTACGTGCATATTCTTCTACCGATTTCAGTATAACATAAACTTTACCCCAAAAACATTATTATTAAGCACAAAAGGGCCAAAGCACTTGCTATGACCCTTTCTTCGAATAATCTCATTATTCACTTCGCACCTACCAAATCTTTTAACTGCTTAATTTCACTGTTCGCCCATTCCACATCATTGCCTTCTGTCAGTCCGTAATCCTCTTTAAGCACCTGCAGAATACATTCCCAGGCCTTAACAGCTTCTTCAAAACGTCCCAGCTTTTTGTACAGGAAAGCCAAGGAATATACCATATCCAATGCTCGTTTAGGCGCTTTCTGTAAGTCAAAGGCTCTCTTAAAGTAAGCAATCGCATTATCATACTCATTCAGGCGGTTCAAGCGTTCTCCCACCTCATACTGTGCAGCCCAATCCTCTGTAGAAACAGTAGCCCAGATTTCCTTAGCCTCGTTAACATTTCCTCTCTTTACCTGTACATCACCCAGCAAAATCTCCTTCATGAATTTCTGTTCGTCAGAAGGCTGCATCATACGGATGATTTCTTCCGCCTTATCAAAATACTTTTGGCTAATCATAGCTTCTACCAGACTATTGCATAAGCCTTCATTTTGCGGATATTTCCTTGCATAAGGTTCACAGACTCTGATAAACCAATCATTGGCGCTATGGTATTTGTACTCGTTTCCTCCGCGTACCCAACGATAGAGACTGTAGATTTCATCATCCAAAGGACTGACTTCCATAGCCTTTTCCAAAAGCTTACCTGCCGCAAGCAATTCCTCATTTGACTTGTTCAAAACTACCTTTGCATATGTTTTAATAGCATCCACATTTTTCGAATTCTCGCTCAGCATCGTATCCAAGGTACGCTTCGCATAAGCAAAATTTCCATCATTCATCTTTTCATAGTCCAGAATGTGTCTGATGCGTTCCATTTCATCCTCATGACTGATGGAAAACAGTTCATCAATTCTCACTCCGAAGAAAACGGCTATCCCGGGCAGCAATGTGATATCCGGCAATCCTACACCGGTCTCCCATTTGCTGACCGCCTGATAAGATATCCCCAAATACTCTGCCAAATCCTCCTGTGTCACGCCCTGTGCGGTTCGTAATTTCTTTATTACACTTCCAATATTCATATCCATTTCTATTTTCTCCTTTAAGTACTCACTTAATATTTCGTATCAGCTGATGAATTTAGCATATCGAAATTTTCAAAAAAGAACAATAACCTTTAGTTTGAGGGGACTCAACGGATAGGTGAGTGACTTAAATATACAAAAACACCGGATAGTGATGACACACTACCCGGTGCATGATACATATTTATATTTTACTTATTGTAGTTAACGATAGCGCCGAAGTCAGGCTTCAGAGAAGCGCCACCTACCAAACCACCGTCAATATCCGGCTGTGCGAATAATTCAGGTGCGCTGGAAGCAGATACAGAGCCGCCGTACTGGATACGGATAGCTGCTGCAGTAGCATCATCATAAACTTCTGCGATACAGTCACGGATTGCCTTACATACTTCCTGAGCCTGCTCAGTAGTAGCAACCTTACCGGTACCGATAGCCCAGATAGGCTCATAAGCGATTACTGCAGTTGCAGCCTGCTGCGCGGTAACGTTTAAGAAAGCAATCTTAATCTGCTGACGGATGAAGTCGATGGTAACGCCCTGCTCTCTCTGAGTCAAGGTTTCACCACAGCATACGATAGGGGTAATGCCGTATTCGAATGCCTTTAATACCTTCTTGTTTACGGTTTCGTCGGTTTCTGCGAAGTATTCTCTTCTCTCAGAATGTCCGATGATTACATACTTAACTCCAACATCAGTAAGCATGTTAGGAGCGATTTCACCGGTAAATGCACCCTTATCTTCGAAGTACATATTTTCAGCACCGATGTTGATATTAGAACCCTTAGCAGCTTCCATAGCAGGAATGATGTCGATTGCAGGTACGCAGAATACTACGTCTACATCGTCATTAACTACGAGGGGCTTTAAAGTATTTACAAGTTCAACTGCCTGGCTGGGAGTCATGTTCATCTTCCAGTTACCAGCGATAATTTTTCTTCTTGCCATGATTTATATCCTCTTTCTGGTGCAGATGCACCATATGTTATGTTGTGTAAGAGATTGAATGATATATACTCCTTTAAGCAAGGCCTTGAAAATCGTCGGTTCTTAGTGAGGTTCTTTCGAACTTAGAACCGTTACGTTTTTCACGGAGCGAAAGCGTCCTGCGTAAGGAGTATATATTATGAAAATCTCGTAATTTTACTTATCGTCTGCTGCATCTACTCCGGGAAGAACCTTACCCTCTAAGAATTCAAGGGAAGCACCGCCACCGGTAGAGATGTGGCTCATCTTGTCGCCAAAACCTAACTGGTTAACAGCTGCTGCAGAGTCACCACCACCGATAATGGTAGTTGCTTCTGTTTCAGCCAAAGCCTTAGCTACTGCGATAGTACCAGCTGCTAAAGTAGGGTTCTCGAATACACCCATAGGTCCGTTCCAAACAACGGTCTTAGCAGACTTAACAGCGTCAGCATACATAGCTGCGGTCTTAGGTCCGATATCCAAACCTTCCATATCTGCAGGAATTTCGTTAGCATCTACATAAGTAACTTCGATTTCAGCATCGATAGGGCTGGGGAAACCAGCTGCAACGGTGGTATCGATAGGAAGTAATAACTTCTTACCAAGCTTCTCAGCCTTATCCATCATTTCCTTACAGTAATCGATCTTCTCATCATCAACTAATGAGTTACCGATTTCCTTACCCTGAGCCTTTAAGAAGGTGTATGCCATACCACCACCGATGATAAGGGTATCACACTTCTCTAACAGGTTAGAGATAACATTTAACTTATCAGCAACCTTAGCACCACCAAGGATTGCTACGAAAGGTCTTACAGGATTTTCTACTGCATTACCTAAGAAGTCGATTTCCTTCTGCATTAAGTAACCAACTACGTTAGAACCACCCTTCTCGGTGATGAACTTGGTAACGCCTGCTACAGATGCATGTGCTCTATGAGAAGAACCGAATGCATCACATACATAATCGTCAGCTAAATCAGCCAATTCCTTGCTGAATTCTTCGCCGTTCTTTGTCTCTTCTTTGCCACGGAAACGAGTATTCTGAAGTAATACTACATCGCCTTCGTTCATAGCTGCTACAGCTGCGGTAGCTGCTTCGCCGGTAACATTGTAATCTGCTACGAATACAACTTCCTTACCCAGCTTCTCAGAAAGTCTCTTAGCAACAGGTGCTAAAGATTCCTTCTCGTTAGGACCTTCCTTAACCTTACCAAGATGTGAGCAAAGGATAACCTTTCCACCATCGTTGATTAACTTCTTGATTGTAGGAAGTGCTGCGTTGATACGAGTTTCGTCAGTAATCACGCCTTCCTTAAGAGGCACGTTAAAGTCACATCTTACGAGTACTTTTCTGCCCTTAGCATTGATATCATCTACTGATTTCTTGTTTAAGCCCATTTTGATGACCTCCACTTTCTTTGTTTTTTTAATATAAATATAGGGTCCGGCCCATGAGACCGGACCCTTATAAGGTCGTTTAAACATAGCCACTCCAAAATCCTCCTGCTGCGCAGGAACGCAACTACGTTGCTATTGATTTTCTCGTGGTCGTTCGGGTGAAAACAAATGTCTGCTTTGCAGCCGCTTGTTTTCCTTCCTCACTAAGCCAATTCAGCGAAGTACTTGATAGTACGAACCATCTGAGAGGTGTAGCTGTTCTCGTTGTCATACCAAGAAACAACCTGTACCTGGGTGTTGCCATCTTCCATAGGAGCTACCATGGTCTGAGTAGCATCGAAGATAGAACCGAAGGTAGAACCGATGATATCAGAAGAAACGATTTCATCAGTGTTGTAACCGAAGCTTTCGGTAGCTGCTGCCTTCATAGCTGCATTGATTTCGTCCTTGGTAACTGCACCCTTAACAACTGCTACTAAGATAGTAGTAGAACCGGTAGGGGTAGGAACACGCTGTGCAGAACCGATTAACTTGCCGTTCAATTCAGGAATAACAAGACCGATTGCCTTAGCTGCACCGGTAGAGTTAGGAACGATGTTGCAAGCGCCTGCACGGCTTCTTCTCTTGTCGCCCTTTCTCTGAGGACCGTCAAGGATCATCTGATCACCGGTATAAGCATGAACGGTGGTCATGATACCAGACATGATAGGAGCTAAATCGTTAAGTGCCTTAGCCATAGGAGCTAAGCAGTTTGTGGTACAAGAAGCTGCAGAGATAACAGTATCTTCAGCCTTTAATGTATTGTGGTTTACGTTGTAAACGATGGTAGGAAGATCGTTTCCTGCAGGAGCAGAGATAACTACCTTCTTAGCGCCAGCCTGGATGTGAGCTTCTGCCTTAGCCTTAGAGGTATAGAAACCGGTACACTCTAATACAACGTCTACATCTAATTCACCCCAAGGAAGTTCAGCTGCGTTAGCCTTAGCATAGATGGTGATAGTCTTACCATTTACGGTAATGTTGTCTTCGCCAGCTACTACGCTGTCAGCATACTTGTACTTACCCTGAGCGGTATCATACTTTAATAAATGAGCAAGCATTTCAGGACTTGTTAAGTCATTGATTGCTACTACTTCATAACCTTCTGCATCAAACATCTGTCTGAATGCAAGACGACCAATACGGCCAAAACCATTGATTGCTACTTTTACTGCCATTTTAGTTTCCTCCTAAAATATATTGAATTTTATATTTTTTGACTTACTCACCTATTATTCGTCCAAAACTATAAGAGAGATTGTCAAAATTTTATCAGCAGTCTTATTTTACCTAATTCCTTCGCATAATTCAAGATGTAAATCAAAAATATTTTTAATTTTGGTTGATTTTTACATTTTCTTTATTTTTCGGGGGTTTTTTCGTACATTTTACTAAAAATGCGCCCTATATACAGCACCAAACCCTTTTGAGAATTGCAGTTTTCTTCGGAATGTTTTATACTAAACAATATTGATTATAGAAAGTGAGGATTTTCCATGGCTATTACCGCCGATTTTCATATGCACTCTTCCTTCTCGGGGGACTCCGATACTCCCATGGAGGAAATGATTTTAAAAGGAATCGAACTGGGACTGACCCATATGTGCTTTACCGAACACAACGACTTCGATTTCCCTATTACGGAAGAAACGCCGGAAGGTATGTTTACTTTAAATCCGGATGCCTATTTATTTGATTTATTGAAATATCGTCAAAAATATGCAGACCGCATTAGCATCTTATTCGGTATGGAATTAGGTTTGCAACCCCATTTGCTTCGTCAAAACTCTGTTCTGGCCAAGAGCTATGATTTTGATTTTATCATCGGCTCCTCCCACCTCTGCAACAAAAAGGACCCTTACTACCCGCCCTTCTATGAAGGGCGCAGTGAAGAAGATGCTTACAGGGAGTATTTTGAGTCGGTATTAGAAAATATAAAGAAGTTTTCGAACTTTGATGTATACGGCCACCTGGATTATGTGGTGAGATACGGTCCTAATAAGGATCAGCATTACACCTTCGAGAAATATCAGGACATTTTAGACCCCATCCTGAAACTGCTTATTGAGAACGGCAAAGGAATCGAATTAAATACCGGCGGCTTAAAAAGCGGTTTGAAAGAATTTAATCCCTGCAGTGCCATTCTGAAACGTTATCATGAATTTGGCGGTGAAATCATTACCATCGGCTCCGACGCCCATACAGCAGAGCACATTGCGGGACAGTTTGAAAAAGCTTCTGCGGTTTTACAGGATTGCGGTTTCAAATATTACACCATTTTCGAAAAGAGAATCCCTGAATTCAAAAAACTCTAATCACAACAAACGGCACCGTTCATAACGGTGCCGCTTCTTTTGCCTTCATTTAGCTGTTTTGACATAATACAACCACTTTTTCCGGCGTGGTCTTGGCCGGTATACTTCTGGTAGTATTGGTATAAGTCACTACCAAATCTTTATTAGCCGGATTGCCTAAGAACTTTTGATTATTGGTTGTAACTACATCCACTGCGCCTTCCATATTAAGCTGTAACGCCGCATCTGCACTGATTAACTCCTCATCAAAATGCCCCACATATACAAATCGGCCTTCCCGCTCAGGTACAACCACCACCGCACCGAACTGGGGCGGAAAGATTAATGGTGCAGGTGCATCGGCCCGATAATAAAAGGTCGCATTCATACCAACCTTTAAGGTTTCATAATCAAGCACATATGTGGCCGATGTCACCATGAAATTTACGTAATTCTCGTTTTCTCCTTCTACTCCCATAAGCATCATGCATCCATAGGCCTGCTGACTTCCGTATCCTACGGGCTCGATGGACTTAATCCTTCCGGACATACTCAAATACTGATTCATCGGCATTTGTTCAAATCTGTAATCCATATGGTCTCTCCTTTTACAATACAAATAACCTCCATGTTACTATATGCTCTATTTCGACAAAAGCATCCCAATAACTTAGACCTTTGCGCAAGATTTTTATGATATGATGGTTCCTCCCCCAAGTACATATTCTCCGTCATAAAATACCACTGCCTGTCCCGGTGTGGCAGCTCTCACCGGTTGTTCGAAACGACACAAGACCTTACCGTCAGGAAGCTTTTCCAGCATACAATACTCTCCTTTATGATTGTAACGTATTTTGGCAAAAGCTCTGCGAGGTTCGTTCAAGTCTTCCATTGCCATATAGTTGACATTTTCACACACCACTTCCGTGGTGAATATATCCTCATTCTTTCCAATCACCACTTCATTGGTTTCCGGACGGATATCCACCACAAATACCCTCTCACCCATGGGCAAATCCAATCCTCTTCTCTGCCCGATGGTATAATGGGTGATTCCCTTATGGGTGCCCAACACCTTTCCGTCCACGGTCACAAAATTGCCCGGCTTAGGCACTCTGTCACCGGCCATCCGCTCAATCAAAGACGCATAATCTCCGTCCGGTACAAAGCAAATATCCTGGCTGTCTGCCTTATGTGCCACAGGTATACCTGCCTCTATTGCAATATTTCTTATCTCTTCCTTAGTATATTCTCCTACCGGCATGAGGGTTTTCGCCAACTGCTCCTGGGTCAGATTGTACAATGCATAAGTCTGGTCCTTGGCCGCCGTCACGCTGTTTCTGATAGCCATTCTTCCGTTTGGCAGCTTATCAATTCTGGCATAGTGTCCGGTGGCAATATAATCCGCCCCGATTTCCAGACTCCTTTGCAAAAGAGACTCCCACTTTACATACCGGTTGCAGGCAATACAGGGGTTGGGCGTTCTGCCCTGCAAATACTCTTCCACAAAATAATCCATAACCCTGCACCTAAATTCTTCTTTAAAATTCATCACATAATAAGGAATCTCCAGATGCTCAGCCACTCTTCTGGCATCCTCTACTGCACCGTTTCCGCAACAACCGCCGTTTTCCTCCTGTGCTGCCACTTCCTCATCCTGCCATATCTGCATGGTTACGCCAATCACATCGTAACCCTCTTTTTTCAACAAATATGCCGCCACAGAGGAATCCACACCTCCGGACAAGCCCACTACTACTTTTTTACTCATTTCTCGCCTCCGTTATTTCACTCAATATTTTACCCGTTTTTAATTTGTTCTGTCAACACTGCCCGCTGAATATGCTTATAATAATTCCCCTTCTAAGGTAGTTTCATTTATGAGCAATTACTTATCCAAAATAAAAATGGCCGGCGAAAAACATCCACTGATTACCGGTAGCTTCCTATTGACTTTGGCAGGATTTATTTCCCGTCTTATCGGCTTCTTCTACCGCATGTTTTTATCACGTCAATTCGGCGAGGAAGGCATGGGTATCTACCAGCTGATTGGCCCGGTTATGGCCTTGGCCTTTTCTCTATCAGCTGCCGGTTTCCAGACCTCCATCTCTAAATTTGTGGCGGAATACACCGGCAAACATCAAGGCAACTCAAAACAGATTAAAGATTATCAGCCCTTTCTTTTGGGTCTTAGCATTTCCCTGCCTCTTTCCGTATTGATTATGCTATTCGTACAAACCAACTCCGCATGGATTGCCGGTACCTTCTTGCAGGAACCTCGAACCGCTCCTCTTCTTCGCATTCTCGCTCTTTCCTTGCCGTTAAGTGCCGCGCACGCCTGTATCAACGGATATTTCTATGGAAAAAAACAAGCTGTGATACCTGCAATCTGCCAATTAGCAGAACAGTTTGCCCGAGTTTTAAGTGTTTACTTCCTTTGCCAAAATATGCTCATTAAAGGTCAGACACCTTCCTTATCCATCACCGTAACAGGTATCCTTATAGGCGAAATGGTATCTGTCATTCTTTCACTTTTCGCCTTACTTTACACCACCCGAACCGGTCCGGAACGCAGACCAAACCACATAACGAACGTCTCTACGGAACAAGGCATCACTTACCCTATTCTTTTAGGCATGGCCATTCCGCTGATTGCCAACCGCATCACCATAAATCTGCTCCAAAGCATCGAAACTGTTTCCCTCCCGGCCAAGTTACGCCTTTATGGGTACGACACCTCTACGGCACTAAGTGTGTACGGTGTATTAACCGGCATGGCGTTCCCGCTCTTGTTCTTTCCAAATGCTCTGACCAGTGCCATTGCAGTGATGCTTTTGCCCCTCATATCCGAACGGAGTGCTCAGGGAGACAAAGGAGGAGTCCAAAAGCTCATCATCAAAACCATTCGTTACAGCTCGCTTTTGGGTTTTTCCTGCTTATTGGTCTTTCTGATATTTGGCGAAAAACTGGGACTTCTCTTGTTTCACAGTCCCCTTGCAGGACTTTTTATTCGGGCTTTAAGCTTTATGTGTCCCTTTCTTTATCTGAATGGCACCTTGTCAGCTATATTACAGGGTCTTGGAAATGTAATTCCTCTTTTTTTTATCAATGTCACCGCCCTCTTGGTACGTCTGGCGTTTATCCTGTCACTGGTACCGGCTTTCGGAATCCGGGCGTATTTATGGGGACTATTAGCCGGACAGATTCTGCAAAGCACTTGCTACCTGTTTCTCCTAAATCACGCATCAAACAAGAAAACTCTGTTTTAAGAAACCGATTGCTTATATTATCGATTATGCTATAATATTCCCATACCAAAAGTGCCATGCATGAGGAGGAGTATACATAACATGAAAAAGAAAATAGCAATTTTATTGTTAACTGTATTGGCAGTAATCTCTTTAACTGCCTGCGGAAGTGAAAGTTTTACCTGCGATCTCTGTGGAGAAGAAAAAACCGGAACCAAATACACATCTACCCAAGATGAGGATGTTGTATATTGTAAAGAATGTATTGATATGGTACAAGATTTAATGAATAATTTACAGTAATGGGAAATTTACTGTAGTATTATGAAAAAGGAGCCGTCCATTCATTTATTTTGTATGGGCGGCTCAACTTATTAAAAGCAACTTTTCTCTTTTCATCCTCTCGGATGTGCCTTTGCATACACATCTCTAAGCTGATTATTATTTATCTTGGCATACTTCTGGGTGGTCGCAATATCCGAATGTCCCATCATCTCCTGGACACTTCGCAAATCTGCTCCGTTCTCCACCAAATGTGCCGCAAAGGAATGACGAAGGGTATGCGGAGTAATCTCAGCTTCGATTCCTGCCAGTCTGGCATAGTATTTGATAATCTTCCAAAAACCCTGTCTGCTCATGGCTTGTCCCGAACAATTCACAAACAGTTCTTCCACTCCATAATTTACCAAAAGGGCATCTCTTCCCTTCTCAAGGTATCGCTGCAAAGTCTTCTTCGCCGTATTTCCAAAAGGAATCATACGCTCTTTGCCACCTTCCTTACAGATTACGCAACCTAGATTTAAGTTGATATCCGATTGCTTTAATCCAATCAACTCACTTACACGAATCCCCGTAGCATATAGTAGCTCCAGCATAGCTCTGTCGCGCAGCTCCTTCGGCTTATCACCTTTCGGTTGCTCTACTAACTTCACAGCCTCCTCTATGGTCATAATCTCCGGCAATTTCTTTTCCACCTTAGGTGCATGCAAGCAACAGGAAATATCTTCCTTCACCAGGTTCTCTTTATACAAATAATGGTAGAACGCCTTTAAAGATGCTATATTTCTGGAAATGGTTGAAGTCTTAAATCTCTTTGCTTCCAGATATTTGATAAAATCCTGCAACTCATGTTCCCGAACCGATTCAATTCCGTCAATACCGATGCTTCCCATATAGTCGGCCCACTTCAGCAAATCCCTTTTATAGGACAGAATGGTATTGTTGGAAGTATTCTTCACATTATGCAGATATTCCAAGAAATCCTCTATCAGCCTTTCCATACCACATGTCCTTTCCTCTGTTTATCCTTTTAAAGAGAACAAGGCTAATTATACTGATTTCTTATAAGAATTGCAATTGCCAAAATGCCCATTTTTCGGCATTTTTTCAGTGGTTTTGACCAATGATACCATATGATGAAAATCTCGATTTATCTCACACAAGATATGGTATTTTTACTATATTATCTTTATGATTTTTTTCATCAAAACCGGTGCTATCATAGTTTCGCTGACACACCCTAATATGACTATGACTTCCAATATGACCAGCTGTACAGCAAACTTCCGATTTGCCACCCGTCGCTCTCTCAACAGTTTTAAGCTAAACACAAATGCCCACACATAGAAAAGATAATGCGGCACGGACGCCCCCAACAACAAAAGGATGCCCTTGACTCCATATCGCAATAACAGAGCCCCCAGTACTACTCCCATCCCCATACCGTACCAGGCACTTATCAGATATCTCGTGACATTCCCCAGATATGTAGTAGACATCATAAACATAAGCGGAACAGGCCACCACCTCTCCCTAAGCACATAGACCAGTAAGTCCGATGTCTTCGAAGCTTCCGTCCCCAATCCGGTCATAGAACGGACATCCAGCAATGTGCCGTATATTACAGCCTCTCGTCCCCATAATAACATCCCAAACACACTGACAAGAAATGTTGCCACAAATATCCTTCTTTCCGAAACCCTCTTTACTTTTACTGTATTTATGTACTCTCCCATGACATCCCACCTTCATCACATACAATATCTTATGTATTGTATGCGATGGTAGGTCCTATCATGTCCATTTACCCATACAAAAACGAGTAGGTTACCCTACTCGTTTAACAATTTTTCCACACTAACTAATTTTACACATAATACAAATAAATTTGTTGCCATGGCCATCTCTTCCGGTGTCGGGAAGGAAGGTGCAATACGAATATTGCTGTCCTTAGGGTCCTTTCCGTAAGGATAAGTAGCACCGGCTCCGGTCAATACCACACCGGCTTCTTTACATTTTGCCACAATCGCCTTTGCACAGCCATCCATAGCATCAAAAGAGATAAAGTATCCGCCGTAAGGCTTGGTCCAGCTACCAACACCTAAGCCACCTAACTCTTTCTCCAATACATCCAATACCGCTTCAAACTTAGGACGCATCAAATCCGCATGCTTCTTCATATGCTCCTTCATTCCGTTAATATCCTTGAAATAACGTGCATGACGAAGCTGATTAATCTTATCATGACCAATGGTCTGTACCGTCATCTGGCTTTCGATAAAAGCAATATTCTCCAAAGACGATGCTACTGCTGACACACCGGATCCCGGGAAGCTTACCTTTGAGGTAGAGGCAAACATATATACCATATTAGGGTTGCCTGCTTTTTCACACTCGTCCAGAATATTTAGGATTTCGTCCTGCTTATCCTCATATAAATGATGAATACAATATGCATTATCCCAATAAATACGGAAATCTTCTGCCGCCGGCTTCAAATTTGCAAATCTCTTGATTACTTCATCGGAATAAGAAACACCGGTAGGGTTGGAGTACTTAGGCACACACCAGATGCCCTTTACAGCATCATCATTGTTTACATACTGCTCTACCATATCCATATCCGGACCGTCCTCATAAAGAGGTATATTGATCATTTCGATACCGAAATACTCGGTAATCTTAAAATGTCTGTCGTATCCCGGTACGGGACAAAGGAATTTCACCTTATCCAGCTTCGCCCAAGGAGTGGAACCATTCACACCCTTAGTCATAGAGCGGGAAACTGTATCATACATGATATTCAAACTGGAATTACCACATACTACCACATTATCCTTCTTTACAGACATCATATCCGCCATCAATCTTCTGCACTCGCCAATCCCGTCCAAATCACCATAGTTACGTGTATCATTACCGAGTACTGTCTTCATATCGGATTCTGAATTTATGACATCCAACATAGGCATAGACAACATAAGCTGTGATGCTCCCGGTTTTCCTCTGGACATATCCAGCTTCAAACCTTTACCTTTTGCATCTTCGTATTCTGCTGTCAGCTGTTCTTTTAATTTGATAAGTTCTTCGCGTGTTAACTCCTGATATTTCTTCATATTTCCTCCACAAATACCAATTGGATAATCGTATACAATCATACATTTCACCATATGATACTACAAAAAGCCTTATTGCACAAGAGTTTTTTTTATATATTTTTATTTCTCCCACAAAAAAACCGTTGCACCTAAGCACAACGGTTTTTACACTTATGAAATTTTCAGTCAATCGAACTGTAGTCCGGTATTACTTAGCGTAATCAACAACACGTGATTCACGGATTACGTTTACCTTAATCTGTCCGGGATATTCCATATCAGCTTCAATCTGCTTTGAAATATCACGTGCCAACAGAACCATATCAGCATCAGTAATCTGCTCAGGTACTACCATAACTCGAACTTCACGACCTGCCTGAATAGCAAAAGATTTGTCTACACCTTTGAAATTGTTTGTTATTTCTTCTAATTGTTTTAATCTGCTAGTATAGGTTTCCAATGTTTCCCTTCTAGCTCCCGGTCTTGCAGCAGAAATTGTATCAGCAGCTTGTACAATGCATGCAATCAGGGAAGTTGCTTCCACATCACCATGATGTGATTCTACAGCATTGATAACTGTAGCGTTTTCCTTGTATTTCTTACAAAGTTCAACACCAAGCTGGATATGAGAACCTTCCATCTCATGGTCAACTGCCTTACCGATATCATGCAATAAACCGGCACGCTTTGCAAGTCTCACATCCAAGCCAAGCTCTGCAGCCAAAAGGCCTGACAACTGAGCCACCTCAATGGAGTGCTTCAATGCATTCTGACCATAACTGGTTCTGAACTTCATCTTACCAAGTAATCTTACGAGTTCGGGATGAATACCATGTACTCCTACTTCCAGAGTTGCGGATTCCCCTTCCTCCTTAATCATTACTTCCACTTCTTTTTGTGCCTTCTCCACCATCTCTTCAATACGAGCAGGATGGATACGACCATCAATAATCAGTTTTTCCAGGGCAATTCTTGCCACTTCACGGCGAATGGGGTCAAATCCTGATAAAATGACTGCTTCGGGAGTATCATCAATAATCAAATCAACACCTGTCATGGTCTCCAAGGTACGAATATTTCTACCTTCACGTCCGATGATTCTACCCTTCATTTCATCATTTGGAAGCTGAACAACCGAAATCGTAGTTTCTGAGACATGGTCTGCTGCACATCTCTGGATAGATGATACCACGTATTCCTTCGCCTTCTTGTCCGCCTCTTCCTTTGCACGGCTCTCATATTCTTTAATCATAACAGCCGTTTCATGTTTTACTTCGTCTTCAACAATTTTCAATAAGTAGTCTTTTGCTTGTTCAGAGGTTAATCCTGAAATTCTTTCCAGTTCCTGTAATCTTTGTTCATTCAGCTTGGAAATTTCTTCCTTCATCTTATTGATGTTTTCTTCCTTCGCTGCTAAACTAGCTTCCTTCTTCTCGATTGCATCCGTCTTCTTATCAATGTTCTCTTCTTTTTGCTGAATTCTGCGTTCCATACGCTGAGCTTCTGCTCTGCGCTCCTTAATCTCTTTGTCGAGTTCATTCTTTGTCTTAATTGACTCTTCCTTTACCTCTAACAAAGCTTCACGCTTTTTGGTTTCAGCTGTTTTTAAAGCTTCATCAATAATCTCTCTGGCCTTCTCTTCTGCATTTCCAATCTTAGAATCCGCATTCTTCTTCATCAGACCGGTTGTTACCACATAGGTAATTGCAGCTGAGACAATAACAGCAATCAAGGCGGTGATAGCATACCACATACAGGACACCTCCTTATTAAATTATCATTGTACAAATATCTAATATAGAACATTACAAATATGTATCTGTCCTAACAAGCAATTTACAACACTTAAATTTTATACGTTATTCCTTGTTATGTCAAGTAAAATTGACCATAACTTCCAAAAAAACTTTGTTATTTTTCGCCAAACATCAACAGAATATACAAACTCCATTCTTCACACATCAGAATGCTCTCATGGCTTCCTGTATTTTATCAGGCGAAAAACCTTTTCTAAGAAGAAATCCATAAATTCGATTTTTCTCCTTTATGTCACACTCAGCATCATAATTCTTCTTTTCCAGAAGCTCACGGATCATACTCTCTTCATTCTGTATGCCTCCCTGCTCCCGCCAACGCATAAAAGCCACTCTGATATTTTCTTTCGAAATCCCCTTGGAAATCAGCTGAATTTCCAACATTTTTGTAGATTTACGAGACTCATAGCAGGTGATATAATCCACTGCATACTGTACATCATCTACATAATGATAGGATTTTACATATTCGATAGCCTCTTCCAGAATTTCTGTCGGATATCCGCCCTCCTCCAGCTTATCCCGCAGTTGCTTCTCCGTATACGCTCTCTTCTGCAATAAATTCATGGCCCGTAATTTCGCTCTGCGGGGCAATACCACCTTGGTCAGTTCTTCATAATCTTTTTGCGCTATTTCTTTTCCTTCAGCCACCTTGTATAGACGCAATTCGCCTTTGTACAATACAAAGGCGAATTCCTGGTCAATATAAACTTTACATCGGCTCTTGGACAATTCTGTTATTTGCGTAACGACCATCCTATTCTCCGTTCAAACCATAATATTCCCTGATTTTATTCTCAATCTCAGCACAGATTACAGGGTTCTCCTTTAAGTAAAGCTTTGCGTTCTCTCTACCCTGACCAATCTTATTACCCATATAGGCATACCATGCACCGGATTTGTTCACTACATCAATATTTGCCGCCAGATCCAGAATATCTCCCACAGCAGAAATACCTTCTCCAAACATAATATCAAATTCTGCTTCTTTAAACGGAGGGGCAATCTTATTCTTCACAACCTTTACACGGGTTCTGTTTCCAATCACTTCGCCACCCTGCTTTAAAGACTCGATTCTTCTTACATCCAAACGAACAGAGGAATAGAACTTCAATGCGCGTCCGCCGGTGGTTGTCTCCGGATTACCAAACATAATACCTACTTTTTCACGCAACTGGTTAATAAATACTACCGTACAATTTGATTTGCTGATAACAGCGGTCAGCTTTCTTAATGCCTGAGACATAAGTCTTGCCTGTAATCCAACATGAGAATCTCCCATATCGCC
This sequence comes from Lachnospiraceae bacterium, assembly GCA_017520425.1. GTDB lineage: Bacteria > Bacillota > Clostridia > Lachnospirales > Lachnospiraceae > Acetatifactor. The sequence continues at coordinate 29,458 of JAFXFO010000038.1, forward strand.
ATCAATTTCTGCCTTGGGAACCAATGCTGCAACTGAGTCCACTACTACAATATCTATTGCTCCGGAACGTACCATAGTTTCCGTAATCTCCAGCGCCTGTTCACCGTTATCCGGCTGTGAAATATATAAATTATCAATATCCACACCTATATTCTTCGCATAAACAGGGTCTAATGCATGTTCTGCGTCAATAAATCCCGCAATACCGCCACGCTTCTGTACCTCTGCAATCATATGTAATGTAACTGTGGTCTTACCACTGGATTCCGGTCCGTATATCTCTATAATTCTTCCCTTTGGAATACCACCCAGACCAAGCGCAATATCCAAACTCAGGGAACCGGTAGGAATAGTCTCCACATTCATCTGTGCGGAAGGGTCTCCCAACTTCATAACCGCTCCCTTACCATACTGCTTTTCTATCTGGCTGATAGCTGCGTCCAATGCTTTTAATCTTTCATCTCTTTCCATGATTTTCTCCTTTTCAAAGGAACAAATGTTCTTAATGATTATAGAATAAAACATTTGTTCGGTTTTGTCAACACTTATTTTTTATTTACAATTTCATTTTACATGATTTTGTGTCCCATTTTCCACCCTCAATGGCAGCCACCTCCTTCATTATTCATTTTTTGCTTGAATTCAGTAGCGAAATGCCGGGAAAGTATAGTCAGACACTATACCTGAGAATTCAAGATATATTAGATTAAAACATAAAAGAAAAGAGTACTGTAAAAGATACTTCTACAGTACTCTTTTATATGCTATTTATAACATAATTTCTACCATATTACAAGTCCGTTTAGATCCGAAACTCTACAATTTGCACCTACTTGGTATCCTTCATAACGTCCTTATTTTTCCACAAATAATCAATTAGGGAAACTACCGTTAACACCAATGCAATCCACATAATCACATTAGTAACTACTGCAATTGCTTCAATATTCGCAATCATGAGACACACCATAATCATCTGGAAAGTGGTCTTAAATTTGCCCCAATAGCTGGCAGCAATTACCACTCCATTGTCAGATGCTACGGTACGGAAGCCACTGATAATAAACTCTCTGCTGATAATTACAATTACAACCCAGGAAGGAATTCTGCCCATTTCCACCAATGCAACCAATGCAGCACAAACCAGTAACTTATCAGCCAAAGGATCCATAAACTTACCGAAATTGGTTACCAGATTATATTTACGGGCAATCTTGCCATCAATCAAATCGGTCAGACTGGCAATGATAAAAATAGCCAATGCAATATAATCCACATATTCCAAGATGCCGCCGAACAATGAGGTAAACCAGCCCCACTGCTGATGATTCCCCAACAGCAATATTACAAATGGTACAATCATAATCATTCTGAAAATCGTCAATTTATTAGGTAAATTCATTTTTTGTTTTTCTGCTTTACTCATGATACAGTTCTCCTATCAAATCATATTCGTTACAATCTGTTACCAGTACCTTTACCAGGTCACCGGTCATCAGATTTGCGCTTGTCTTTATAAACAGATAGCCATCCACATTGGGTGCATCACGATAAGTTCTTGCCACATACACATCATCCTCGGCAATTTTCCCCTCTATCATCACCACCAGCACCTGTCCGACCATAGCTTCCGCCTTTTCAAAAGCGATAAACTGCTGCAATTCCATCAGCTCCCGCTGACGCTTAAGCTTCACATCTTCCTCAATCTGGTCCGGCATCAAAGCCGCCGGTGTATCCTCTTCCTGAGAATAGGTAAATACTCCCAATCGGTCAAATTCACAGTCATCCACGAAATCAATCAACTCTTCATGATCTTCCTGTGTTTCTCCCGGAAATCCGGTAATCAAGGTGGTACGCAGACAAATATCCGGTATTTCCTCACGCAAGCGTGCAATCATGGTTCGTAACTGTTCCTGATTGGTCCTGCGTCCCATACGCTTCAATACATTATCCGAAGCATGCTGTATAGGGATATCCAGATAATGGCACACTTTAGGCTCTTTCTTAATGGTCTGAATCAACTCATCCGTGATTTCCTCCGGATAACAATACAGGATACGAATCCAGAAAATCCCCGAAATTTCCGCCAGCTTTCGAAGCAGCTTAGGCAATGATTTCTCTCCATATAAATCCATACCGTAAAGAGTGGTCTCCTGGGCTACCAGGATCAATTCCTTTACACCCTTGTCCGCCAATTCCTTCGCTTCTTCCACCAAATCTTCCATGGGAACACTTCGAAAATCTCCTCGCACCTTGGGAATAATACAATAAGTACAGTGCTTATTGCAGCCCTCTGCAATCTTTAAATAGGCAAAATGTCCGCCGGTAGTCATCACACGCTTCACACCGGTCAGCGGCTTTGCATTTAAATCAGCATAGTGATTGTTGCATTTTCCTTTCAAAGCCTCATCTATGGCTTCTACAATACTATCAATGGCTGTGGTACCGATAATCACATCCACTTCCGGAATCTCTGTCTGAATCTCCTCTTTATAGCGCTGAGCCAGACAACCTGCCGCTACCAGAAGTTTTATCTGGTCGCTTGTTTTTAGCTCTGCCATTTCCAAAAGAGTATTGATACTTTCTTCCTTGGCATCTCCGATGAAGCAACAGGTATTGACCACTGCAATATCCGCTTCTGCTTCATCATCCGTAAATTCATATCCCTTTTGTAACAATTCCCCCATCATCATTTCCGTATCAACCAGGTTCTTGTCACAGCCCAGGGAAACAAACAATATCTTCATCGTCTACATCGTTTCCTTTCCATGAAAAGAAAAGGAGAAACCTGCTACGATTTCTCCCCACTATCTGTCTAGTCTTCTACTTCGTCAGATAAAATCTTGATTTTTCCCTGATTTAACTCTTCTACTGCCACAGAGAGGGGCTTATCACATTTGCCGTTTACCAGTGCTTCCCTGCCGGAAATCAACTGTCTTGCTCTTTTTGCGGTAGCCATAACGATGGAATAACGGCTGTTTACTACAGGTGCCTCACCGGGCTCTACTTCACTATTAACTACCTTCATTAAGTCTGAATAAGATGGATGTAACATTAATTTGCTCCTTTCGAGAACTCTTTCAGTTCTTCCCTGATTTGATTTATAAATTCTGCACAACGTTTGGGTGCGTAATGAGCGTTGATAACGATACTGTGAAGCTGTTTCACACATTCCTCCAAATCGTCATTTACCACTATATAATCATAGGCTTCAATGCCTTCTGATTCTTCACTTGCTCTGGAAAGTCTCTTGGCAATAACCTCCGGTGTTTCCGTACCTCTTCCCACCAGTCTGCGCTCCAGCTCCTTGGCATTAGGCGGTGTCACAAACAAAAGCAAGCTTTCCGGGAACTTTTCCTTAATTTTTAATGCTCCCTGAATCTCAATCTCTAAAATGACGTCCTTGCCGGCTTGCAGCTGCTCCTCCACATACTCTCTGGGAGTGCCGTAATAATTGTCACAATAGCAGGCATATTCTATCAATTTATCCTCTGCAATCTTTGCCTCAAACTCTTCTCTGCTTGCAAAGAAGTACTCCACACCATGTCTCTCCCCTTCTCTGGGCTTTCTGGTGGTCATGGATACGGATAATGCATAATTGTCGTAGGTTTCCATCAGCTTACGCATCAGGGTACCCTTTCCTGCACCGGAAAATCCGGAAACCACGATTAATATTCCTTTATCGGTCATTATATCCTCCAACAGTACCTTACTCAATATTCTGTATCTGTTCACGTACCTTTTCGATTTCTGTCTTCAATTCAATCGCACAATTGGAAATCTCCAAATCATTGGACTTGGACAATGTGGTATTGGCCTCCCTGTTCATCTCCTGAGCGATGAAATCCAGCTTTCTACCGATACTTCCGCCTTCCTGTAATGTCTTTTTGGTGGTTTCAATATGACTGCGCAAACGCACGATTTCCTCATCCACACAAGCCTTATCCGCAAAGATAGTCACTTCAGTCAACAGACGGTTCTCATCCACCTGCACATCACCCAGCATATCCTGAATCTTCGCTAACAGCTTATCATGGTATTCCTTAATAATCTGAGGCGATCTTTCGGATATAAAATCTACCAAAGAAAGCATATTGTCCAGCTTGGCAATCAAGTCATCTCTAAGGTTCTCGCCCTCAGTAATACGGGTCTGTACAAAGCCTTCTGCAGCCCCCTTGATGGTCTTCTGCAAGGTCTTCCACAGTTCCTCCTCATCCATGGTCTGCTCTTCCATGGTAAACACTTCCGGATATCTGGATAAGGTAGATACTCTGATATCATTGTCCAGCTGGAAATCCTCTGCCATTTCCTTTAAGTACTTCAAATACTCTGTGGCAATCTCCTTATTGTAACGAATGGTGGTATTATTTTCCGTAAAATCTTCATAAGTAATGAAAACATCCACCTTACCACGTGAAATATAGTTCTTCAATTCTCCACGAATGGCTGACTCGAAGAAATTTAACTTCTTAGGCATCTTGATGTTTACATCCAGATATCTGTGGTTTACGGACTTCATCTCCACCGTAAATTTACGGTTGTTCTCGGTAATCTCGCACCTACCGAAGCCTGTCATGCTCTTTATCATCTGTTCTTCCTCTCCGGGTGCGACTCTTTTTCTTTCAAAATATCTGGTCGCACACCTCATAATATTATAGAATATAATCGCCATAGCGTCAAGCAAATTTATCAAACCGGAGGCACAGGGTATCAATAAAGGCTGGACAGTCAAAACCCGTATCTGATATAATACAAATCAAACATTGCAAGGAGGTCCTGCTATGGCATTTGACGGTGTTACAATTGCAAATCTTGTCAAAGAAATGAATGATACCATCATCGGTTGTCGTATTTATAAAATTGCTCAGCCGGAAAACGATGAGCTTATCTTAACCATAAAGGGAAGCTGTGGACAAAAGCGCCTTTTTCTGTCCGCCAGTGCTTCTCTTCCTTTGGTATACTTTACAGATACCAATAAACCCAGTCCCTTGACTGCTCCCGGCTTTTGTATGCTGCTTCGCAAACATTTACAGAACGGCCGTATTGTGAAAGTATACCAACCCGGTCTGGAACGTGTTATCCATATCGATATTGAACATTTAGACGAAATGGGGGATTTATGCCAGAAAACCTTGATTGTAGAAATCATGGGTAAGCACAGCAATATTATCTTCTGTCATGCAGACGGCACGATTATCGACAGTATCAAGCATGTATCCGGTCTGGTCAGCAGTGTCCGCGAGGTACTGCCCGGCAAGCAGTACTTTATACCACAGACCCAGGACAAGTTGAATCCTTTGGATTTGGACACCGACAGTTGGAAATCATCCGTCCTCACCAAGCCCACCGCTGTTTTTAAGGCTATTTATGGTAGTTATACAGGCATCTCTCCCATACTGGCGCAGGAAGTATGTTTCCGTGCAGGCGTGGACGGTGATAGTTCTACTGCAGCCCTATCCTCTGAAGATGCCACGAAGCTTTATAAAAGCTTTGAAACGCTCATATCCGATATCAAAAACGGTGACTTTTCCCCTCACATTGCTTATACAGGCAAGCAGCCGGTGGAATTTGCAGCCATCCCTCTGTCCATGTATGAAAAAGAACCTGACCATATTGTAGCTTACGAATCCATCTCCACACTTTTAGAGCATTACTATGCTGAAAAGAATACCATCACCCGCATCCGGCAGAAATCTGCGGATTTGCGTAAAATAGTACAAACTGCGCTGGAACGTAATGTAAAAAAATACGATTTACAGCTTCGTCAAATAAAAGATACTGAAAAAAGAGACACTTATCGTATTTATGGTGAGCTTCTTAACACCTATGGCTATGGTATTGCTCCTCAGTCTAAGTCCATGGAAGCTTTGAATTACTACACCAATGAAATGATTACCATTCCTCTGGACCCGGACTTAACACCTCAGGAAAATGCAAAGAAATACTTTGATAAATACAGCAAGCTGAAGCGTACCTTTGAAGCTCTTACCGAGCTGACCGCACAGGTAAAGGAAGAAATCGAACATTTAGAATCCATCTCCACCGCCCTGGATATTGCTTTGCAGGAAGAGGATTTGGTACAGATTAAGGAAGAATTAACCGAAAACGGATATATTCGCCGAAAAGGTGGTTCCAAAAAGGAAAAAGTCACCAGCAAACCTTTTCACTATATCAGCAGTGATGGTTTCCATATATATGTGGGCAAAAACAACTACCAGAATGATGAACTGACCTTTAAATTTGCTACCGGCAATGACTGGTGGTTCCATGCCAAGAATATGCCCGGCTCCCATGTCATCGTGAAATGCGACGGTGCCGACGAACTTCCCGACAGAACCTTTGAAGAAGCCGGTCGTCTGGCCGCCTACTACTCCAAAGGCAGGGAACAGGACAAAGTGGAAATCGATTATATTCAGAAAAAGCATGTGAAAAAGCCCGCCGGTGCCAAACCCGGCTTTGTAGTATATTACACCAATTACTCCCTGATGATTGATTCCGATATATCCGGAATACAACAGGCGTAACTTGGCAGAAAACCTTATATTTTTTAAGAAACCATACTTGTATTTACCTCTCCTTTGTTCTATGATAGAAGTATAAAAAACTATCTATAGGGAGAGGTATTATTATGATTATAACAGAAAGAAATGGTATGGCAACACCCTTCGGTATCCACGGCAAGCTTCATGTAGACGGGGCTAAACTGATGGACGAGCATCAGAATGTTTGTCAGTTAAAGGGCATCAGCACCCACAACATTTCCCTTTATCCGGAATATGTGAATGAAGGCTGCTTCACCCAGCTGACCGACAAATTCGGTATGAGTACCTTACGTATTGCTATGTACTCCGCAGAAGCAGATGATGTAAAGGGTTATGCGGATGGGGATGACGCGCATCGCGACGAATTAGAAAAGATGGTTCTTGAATCTGCCGAAATTTGTGCGAAACTGGGTATTTATATGATATTAGACTGGCATATTCTTTTAGACTATGATCCGAATATGCACACCGATATGGCAATCCGCTTTTTCAAAAACGTATGCCCTGCATTAAAGAAATACGACAATATTATTTATGAAATCTGCAACGAACCCAATATGGATACCACCTGGGCACAGATTTGCAACTATGCAAACCAGGTTATTCCCGCAATCCGTGAAATCGACCCTGATAAGGTAATTATCGTAGGTACTCCGGTTTGGTCCCAACGTGTAGATGAGGCAGCCAAAGCTCCTCTCGCCTACCCCAATCTGGTATACACCTTACATTTCTATGCTGATACCCATAAAGAAGATTTAAGAAACCTTATGGTAAATGCCATCAAGGAGGGTCTTCCTGTATTTGTTTCCGAATTCGGTATCTGCGATGCCTCCGGAAACGGCCCCATCAATGATGAAGAAACCGGTAAATGGATTGACCTTATGAACGAATATGATGTCAGCTTCGTTCTCTGGAATCTTTCCAATAAAGCAGAAACCTCTGCTATTCTGGCTCCTACATGTACCGTTACATCCGACTTCGCAGAAGATGATTTCTCTGAGTGCGGTAAACGAGTGGCAGGCTACTTAAAATAAAGCCGAAAAGGAGTCCCTGTTTCGTTCGCTGGAATATTTACAAATAATAAGACGATTGGGAATATAACTTCCTACAAGCAGGTCTAGCAAAACGTCGCCCCTTGGCGAGGTATTAAGCCGAACTTGTTCGGCACGAGCCTAGTGGCGCTACGTTTTGGTCGAAGCGAGAGCGCCCTGCGGTAGGATGATATATTTTCAATCGTCTTTTGTACATGTGGGTCCAGCGAACGAAACAGGGACTCCTTTTTATTATTTCATCAATCTCATCTTCTTGGCTATTCTTACCAGCATGTATCCCTTGGGCATGACTTTCAGCTCGGCTTCATCCACTCCTCTGAATAGTATCAGAAAAACAAAGTAGACAATCATGCCAATTACTATAGCCGGTATTAAAGAAAGTATATTGGACTTGGTTAGCAGATACAAACCCTGATATACGCCCCATGCTGCAACTCCCATAAAAATCGCTGAAACAGCAGGAATTCCAAAGGTAGTGATGATCTCTTGTCTATATTCTAAGGCCTTCCTTGCTGACCATTGATTCAATATACAAATCACACCGGAGTATACAACACCGGCAATGGCTAAAGCATATACATTCCAATCCGTCCAAAGTAAAATCGGTACTAAAACAGCCGTTTGTACCACTATCGCTATAAGCGAATTCTTAATAGGGGTATTTACCTTTCCTATTCCCTGAAGGATGGAATTAGTAAGGGTGGATAATGCATAGAACACCACGGAAAGTGCAAGTGCCATCAATACACCGGCCGCCAAATCAGGATTTTCAGCTTTGGGATATATTAATCCCACAACAGGCTTTGCCAGTACCAATAAGCCAACCGCAGAGGGTATGGAAAGTAACATAATGGTTTTCACAGCCTGATATACCTTGCGTCTGGCACCCATCATATCCTTTTGTGCTACTGCATTGGCTACCGTAGGGATAATCGCTGCCGCCATGGCAGATGCGAAAGCAATGGGGATATTGGAAATCTTGGAAGCCTCACTAAAGACTCCGTATTCCGCATTCACCAGGCTCTCTTCTACCTTCTTATAACCCAGCATAATTTCTTGAAACAGCTTTGTATTTAAGGATGCACAAAGATTGTAGGCTGCAGTACTTAGAATAAAAGGTAATACTACTCCTGCTATGACTTTCGATATTTCCCGGTAGGAATCCACCTTGCCTGTCCGGTCTCTTTGCACTCTTTTCAGGAAATAATCCCTGTTCAGCATATAAATACCAAACATAAACAGAAGGGCCATCAGCACGCCCGCTCCGGTACCAATAGCACTACCCATGGCACCGTATACGGCCACATTTACGTCCTTGCCGTCTGCAACGGCTCTCGTAGCCATCTTCACAAAAATCCATGCTGCCAAGACACTGATAATAGCATTTACAATCTGTTCCAGTATCTGGGAAACGGAAGTCTGTACCATGGTTTTATGTGCCTGAAAATATCCTCGCAACACTCCCAACATACCATAGAGGAAAATGGTAGGAGCTAAAACACGAAGTATGGGGATTGCCGACTCTTCCACAAAGAGCCCTGCCCCAAAGTACAAAAACAAGCTGGCTATTAACCCCACCCCTAAAACATAGTACATGGAGCAAATAAATATCCTGTGAGCATTCCGATATTCCCGCAATGACAGCCTTTGGGCAATCACCTTGGAAATAGCGGAAGGTATACTATAGGATGATATTAACAATACTATGGCATAATAATTGTATGTTGAGGAATAATACCCCAGCCCTTCGTCTCCAATGATGGCCTGCACAGGACTGGTATACAACATTCCTATGATTCTGCTGATAAAACCTGCTGCTGCCAAAATGCCCGCCTGCATAATAAAATCATTTTGTTTCCGGTTTGTCATTTCAAGTTCCTTATCCAATGAGCCAATCGTACATCTCCTGATATTTCTTTGCGGATACATCCCAAGAGAAGTCAGCGGCCATTGCACGATCTACAATTTTATTCCACTCACGTTTTTTATCATAATAAATCTGTTCTGCGTATCGGATGGTTGCCAGCATCTCATGCGCATTATAATTCGCGAAGCTAAATCCGGTACCGGTACCTTCATACTGATTATATGGCTGTACGGTATCCTTAAGTCCTCCTGTCTCACGTACAATGGGCACGGTTCCGTAACGTAGTGACATCAACTGACTCAGACCGCAGGGTTCAAATAAGGAAGGCATTAAGAACGCATCACAAGCTGCATAAATTCTATGCGACAGTTCTTCAGAATAGTAAATATTCGCAGATACCTTGTCACTGTATTTCCAGTCAAAATGACGGAACATATTCTCATACTGCTCCTCACCGGTACCTAAGACTACCAGCTGAATATCATCCTGACACAGTTCATCCATCATATACGCAATGAGGTCAAAGCCCTTCTGGTCGGTAAGACGTGATACAATACCTATCATCATCTTCTTTTCGTCCACCTTAAGGCCTAACTGCTCCTGTAAAGCCTTCTTATTCTTCACCTTTTCCTTACGGAAGTTGATGGCATTATACTGCTTCACAATATAAGGATCTGTCTCCGGATTGAAATCCTCGTAATCAATACCGTTCACAATACCTCTCAAATCACCGGAACGTGCACGAAGCAAGCCGTCCAAGCCCTCTCCGTAAAAACCGGTCTTAATCTCTTCTGCATAGGTATCACTTACAGTAGTTACTGCATCCGCAAATACGATACCACCTTTTAAAAGGTTGGCATCATCATAGGCTTCCAGCTTATCCGGGGTAAAATAATACTCCGGCAATCCGGTGATACTCTGTACCGTCTTAGGATCCCACTTACCCTGGAACTTCAGGTTATGAATGGTAATAACTGACTTCACACCACGGAAGAAGTCATTGCCCTGGAATCGTTCCTTCAGATATACCGGCACCAAACCTGTCTGCCAGTCATGACAGTGAATCAGGTCAGGTCTGAAACCGATAAGAGGTAATGCAGACAGTACTGCCTTAGAAAAGAAAGCATACTTTTCGATTTCAAACAATGCATTATCTCCATAAGGCTTCATTCCGTTAAAATAAAATTCATTATCAATAAAATAATACTGGATACCGTCTACTTGGGCTCCCAAGATACCCACATAGACATCCTGCCAGTTATAGTCCATATAGAAATGAGTAATATATTCCATTTTATCCTTCATTTCCTGCTTCATACAGGCATATTTAGGCAAAATCACTCTTACATCAAAATACTGCTTATCAATACACTTCGGTAAGGAACCAACAACATCCGCAAGACCACCTGTCTTAATAAAAGGAACACCTTCTGATGCTGCAAAAAGTATCTTTTTCATCTGAAAACCTCCATAACACAAAGAAATAAATAGTTATTAAAATTATACTACAATTTATTCTGTAAGAAAAGAGTTTTTTCATAATTAAAAAAGCAATGACATCCATTGGATATCACTGCTCCTTTTTATCATTTCCCTCTATATCTCAGTCTTATTTTGTCCGCAATTAATGCTATGAATTCTGAATTTGTAGGCTTTCCTTTTCCGGTATGTATGGTATATCCGAACAAGCCATCCAGGGTCTCTATCTTGCCTCTGGACCAAGCCACCTCAATGGCATGTCGGATTGCTCTCTCCACTCTACTGGATGTAGTCTGAAACTGTTTTGCTATGGTAGGATACAATACCTTCGTAATAGAGCTTATCATGGCAGGCTCCTTTACAGACATCATAATCGCTTCCCGTAAATACTGGTACCCTTTTATATGTGCCGGGACGCCGATATCATGAATCATATCGGTAACATCCTGCTCCAAATCATGTGTAATCGGCTTCTGAATCACTTCTGACTCTTCGTGCTTTGGTCTCTCGACGGAAGGAACGGTAATCATTATCTGGAATTCTTTATCCTGATTCATCAAATCACTTAATATTCTGTACACCTCTCTGTTGTCCTTGGTAGAAACAAGATTCATTTTTTCCATGGTTTTTCCTCCAATTTACACCGGTTATTTCCTTGTTTACTCTACAGTAACTCATTATAAATTGCTTTTTTCGTGGTTACAAGCCAAACACATCGCAATGTTTTATAAATCCCTACAATTATTGTCCAATTCTCTTAACAAAAGTACTCACTTCTACAAATCCCATCAAAAACTGATTGCCATAAAGCCCAAGGATACGCTATACTATTATTAGCGTTTTCGTCGACAAAGATACGAAAATGTAGGAGGTTCATATGATTAAACAGGAAATTTCAGAAATCAAGAAATTATTCACCCAAAACAACTGCTCCATCACCCGTATCTGCGGATGCTATGTAGATGGAGAGAAAAATAAAAAGGCGGAGTTTAAGCAGGCATTCCTTGCTCTGCCCGAAGAGGAAATGTTTAAATACTTCGAAATATTACGCAAAAATCTTTCCGGTAGTATCGGCAAAAATCTGCTCAATTTGGAGTTCCCGCTAAAGGCTGAGGAAGTCGGCGGTACCCAGGAATTCCTTTTAAAACTACGTGACAGCAAGTTAAAGGATGATGCTTTATTAAATGATTTTTATGACCGTATTATCAATGCTTATGATTATGTAGGCAATTATCTCATCATAGTCATCCATGATGTCTATGATGTACCCGGCAGAGCTTCCGACGGTATCGACATGGACGATGCTTCTGATGAGGTCTACGAATATATCATGGTCAGCATCTGTCCCGTTAATCTTTCCAAACCGGGCTTAAGCTATAATGTAGAGGAAAACAACTTCCAAAATCGTATCCGTGACTGGGTAGTTGCTGCACCGGAAACCGGATTCTTATTCCCGGCCTTTAACGACCGCGGAACAGACCTTCACAGCACCCTTTATTATTCCAGAAACTCCGAAGAGCTAAAAGAAGATTTTGTGAATTTGATTTTAGACTGTCCTCTTCCATTATCCGCCGGAGGCCAAAAGGAATCCTTCCAAATGCTTATCGAGGAAACTTTGCAGGAAACCTGCAGTATAGAAGCAGTAATTCAGATTCACGAAAAGCTGAATGAAATGATCGAGGAACATAAGGAAGACCCTGCTCCTCTTGTTTTGGACAAAGAAGAGGTAAAAACTGTCTTTGCAAGCAGCGGTGTTTCCAATGAAAAGCTGGAAATGTTCGACCGTTGCTATGATGCAACTGCCGGCGAAAAGACTGAGCTGGTAGTAAATAATGTGGTAAATACCCGTAACTTTGAAGTGAAAACTCCAAATGTGGTCATCAAGGTCAATCCGGAACGTATGGATTTGGTAGAAACCAAGACCATCGATGGCCGGGAATGCCTGGTTATTGAATTAGGCTCTGATGTGGAGGTAAACGGCATCACCGTACGCCGGTCTTTCCATGAAGATGGTTATGATGAATAATAAAAGGCCCGGTTCTTTCGAACCGGGCTGTTTTATGCTCTCCATCCATACCGCACCCAGAGCTTTCGTCCCTTCACCAACACCTGTTACGAATGGAATGAGATCTACCGCATCTCCGCCTAGCCCGGCCCATGCCCATCCGTCTTTGGGATTATTCCAGACATCAATCAGGCTGGCGCCAAGCGAAATGAAATCAACAAAAGTATCCCAGAATCTACCCTCAGTATCACTTCTGTTTACCGGATTATTCCCACAATAAGCAAACATATTGTAGCCCATGATGCCCTGACCTGTGGATACATAGC
>JAFXFO010000039.1 GCA_017520425.1 Lachnospiraceae bacterium
GAGCAGAAACAATTCGGCTTTATGTTGCATTTTTTTGTAGTATAGTAGCATGTCTTGTTATGCTTGGTGGACTTTTTCTTTGCTAGAATAATCTGTAAAACAGTTCGATAATTTCCAATTTGTAGAACAGTTAGATAAATTTGAATTTGCGGAGGTAAGTAATGAGCGAAGTTTATTTTTCAAATAATAGCTTACTAATTAGAAGTATGGAAGTCGATGATGCTAAAATAATATACGATACATATTTATCATATGGGTGGCACCCGTCTTTAGAAACATATGAAAATTACTACAAAGAACAGGAAGAAAATAAAAGAAAAGTATTTATTGCGGAGTATGATGGAAAAGTATCTGGACTATGTACTTTGGTGTTAAATCCCACGGAAGGTCCTTGGTCAGGTCTGGGATATCCTGAAATAGTTGATTTGACAGTGTTTTTCCACGTACATAATAAAGGAATTGGAAATAAACTTATGGATGTGGTGGAACAGGAGGCGGCGAAAGTGTCTGATATGATATATCTGGCGGTTGGTGTTCATTCGGGGTATGGTGCGGCACAAAGAATTTATGTCAAGCGTGGTTATATTCCAGATGGTAGTGGCGTGTGGTATCAGGGAAAACAATTAGAACAATACGCTCCCTGCTGTAATGATGATGATTTATTGCTTTTCATGTCTAAAAAATTATAATCAGGGAACAACGGAAACTTTCAGTTTTACGAAGCATTCGCCATGCCGACACATCGCAACACTTCGTGCCGCTCGTTGTCGCGGCATTCGCCGTATGCATCTGAACTCGAATATGTCTGCCCGTGAGCAAGCTCCCGTCAGCCAATTCGGTTCATCTGCGCATGGCTCATTACTACGCGCAAAATATAATTAAACATAGAGAAAGGACATAAGGATGAAAGAAAAAGTAACAGCAAAGGTGATTTCACAGAAGGAAATTGCAGAGAACATTTTTGATATGTGGATTGAAACGGGTCTTGCGAAAGAGGCTCATCCCGGACAGTTTGTGGGAGTGTATCCCAAGAATAAGAGTACTATCTTACCCAGACCCATCAGTATTTGTGAGGTGAATGAGGAGCATACGGCTCTTCGTCTGGTATATCGTATCGCAGGTCAGGGAACTAAGGAATTCTCAGGATATGAAGCCGGCGATGATGTGGAAATCTTAGGAATCTTAGGCAATGGTTTCCCCTTAGAAGAAGGCAAGGGCAAGAAGGTATTCCTTATGGGCGGCGGTATCGGTGTGCCCCCTATTTTGCAGTTAGCCAAGGAGCTGGAGGCGGACAAGCAGGTAGTGGTAGGATACCGTGACAGCAACTTATTCCTGAAGGATGATTTGGACAAATACGCAACTGTTTATATAGCTACCGAGGATGGCAGTGTAGGTACTAAGGGCAATGTAATGCATGCCATCGAAGCCAATGCATTGGATGCAGAGGTAATCTTTGCCTGCGGTCCCATGCCCATGCTTCGTGCGATCAAGAAGTACGCTGCAGAGAAGGGTATCAAGGCATATATCTCTTTGGAAGAGCATATGGCTTGCGGCGTAGGCGCTTGTCTGGGCTGCGTGGTAAAGACCAAGGACATCGACCATCATTCCCATGTACACAATGCCCGCATTTGTACGGACGGACCTGTATTTGAGGCAGAGGAGGTAGAAATCTAATGATTAACACAAGTGTAAATATCGCCGGTGTAGAACTGAAGAATCCTGTAATGACCGGTTCCGGTACCTTTGGCTCCGGTATGGAATATGGTGAATTTGTAGATTTGAACAGATTGGGTGCGGTAGTCACCAAGGGTGTGGCCAATATCCCTTGGCCGGGCAACCCTACTCCCCGTGTGGCAGAGGTGTATGGTGGTATGTTGAATGCCATCGGTCTACAGAACCCCGGTATTGAAGTGTTCTGTGAAAGAGATATTCCTTTTCTGAAGCAGTATGATACTAAGATTATCGTAAATGTTTGTGGAAAAAGTGTAGAGGATTACTTAGAAGTTGTGGATAGATTAAGCCATGAGGATATCGCCATGATGGAAATCAATGTATCCTGCCCCAATGTAAAGGAAGGTGCCATTGCGTTCGGTCAGAAGGCAGATGCCCTTTACAATATTACTTCCGAGATTAAGAAACATGCTAAACAGCCCATTATCATGAAGCTGAGCCCCAATGTAACAGACATCACCGAGATGGCAAAGGCGGCAGAGGCAGCAGGTGCGGATGCCATTTCCCTGATTAATACCCTCACCGGTATGAAGATTGATATTCACAGACGTAAATTTGCGCTGGCTAACAAGACCGGCGGTATGAGCGGTCCTGCTATCAAGCCGGTGGCAGTGCGTATGGTATATCAGGCGGCACATGCGGTGAAGATTCCCGTCATCGGTATGGGCGGTATTGCTACCGCAGAGGATGCCATCGAGTTTATCTTAGCCGGTGCGACTGCTGTCAGTGTAGGTGCCATGAATTTTGTGAATCCTTATACCACCATCGAGGTCATCGAAGGCATCGAAAAGTATATGGAAACCTACGGTGTCACCGATATCAAGGATTTAATCGGTGCAGTGCAAGAATAATATAAAATTGTTTTTCAGACATATTAAAGAAGCTACCTTCATATATTTACCATAGGTGAATATATGGAGGTGTTTTTGTTGGAACTGGTAAAAAAGAATATACATATGGATTTTATAAAAGCAAAGGCTGCCACACAGCTGGTGCTGGAAGATGATATGAATCTGCCGGATGTGAAGCCGGATATGGATTGTATCTGTTTGGAGAAGGGGAATGTAGTCATTGAGGAAGCGAAAGCCTATGCGGACAGTGTAACCGTAAGAGGACGTCTGGTATTTCAGGTATTGTACCATACGGATGAGGAGAGCCATGCACTGGCTACGGTAGAGGGAAAGATTGCTTTTGAAGAGAAGCTTCATATGCCGGGGATTACTGCTGCGGATACGGTAAAAGCAGAGGGCAGTGTGGAGGATTTGAGTATCGGTATCATCAATTCCCGAAAGCTGAGTATTCAATCAGTGGTGAATTTGGTAGTGTGTGCGGAAGAAATTTATGATGAAGAGGTGCCCATCGGCTTGCGGGGGGAGGAAGGCATTGAGTATCGCCGTAGTCCCATGGAAATGGCTAAGGTGGCAGTTTCAAAGAATGATATTTATCGCATCCGGGATGAAGTGCTGCTTCCAAACAATTATCCGAATATTTTTCAAGTGTTGTGGAGTAACTTATCATTGGATGATGTGGAATTCAGACCCCTGGATGAGAAACTTTCCGTACGCGGTGAGTTGAAGGTGCAGCTTATTTATGAGTGTGTGGAAGGCCGTATTCACAGCTTTGAAACCTCCATTCCCTTTAGTGGCAATATGGATTGCAGTGGCTGTAGAGAAAGCATGATACCTACCATATCCTATGGTCTGGGGCAGCAGGAGGTAAGTATTCGTCCGGACCGGGACGGAGAAGAGAGAGTGGTGGCTGTAGATGCCATGCTGGATATGGCATTAAAGATGTATGAAGAAGCGAAGGTGGAGCTGATTACCGATGTGTACGGAGTAAAAGCAGAAGTGATTCCTGTGGAAAAGGAAGTAAGTATCCGAAGACTTCTGACCAGAACTACCGGCAAGCAAAAAGTGACGGAGCATGTGAAGGTAGGGGCAGGAAGCAGCAGTATATTGCAGCTACTTCACAGTGAAGGTCGTGTGCTTTTGGATAAGGTGGAGGTGGGAAAGAACGCCATTACCTTGAAAGGAAGTATCCCCATTCAGGTGCTTTATATCAGTGGAGACGACCGTAAGCCCTACGATGCCCTGCGTACCCAGATTCCTTACAAATATGAGATGGAAATCAACGGAATAGAAGCTGATGATACTTTGGATGTGCAGGCCTCCCTGGAACAGATGCAGGTGAGCATATTGGATGGAGAAGAGTTGGATGTGAAGGCAGTGCCTGTATTTACGGTAACCGCTTTTGGCCAGGAAAGGAAAAAGCTGGTAAGCGATATTACCACAGAACCATTGGACACTAAGAAATTAGGTGTGCTTCCGGGAATGGCCATTTATACCGTAAAGCCCGGGGATAGTCTGTGGAGTATCGGCAAGAAATACTATATTTCTGTGGACAGATTGAAGAAAATTAATGAATTAAGCAGCGACGACCTGCAAATCGGTCAAAAGCTGTTAATAGTAAAAGAGGGCATTTAATGCCCTCTTTTATATGTCTTTCTTATTCGGTAATGCCTGCCAGTTCGTCGAATTTCTTCATAACCGCTTCATAGGTTTTTTTAGAAATTTCGGGAAGTTCGCCGCCCCATTTTTCTTCAGCCATAGCATAACCTTTTTTGAAGGCTTCCCGCATGTCTTCTACTTTGGAAGGGTCACCGCCGGTTAATGCGTTAGCGAAATCGATGATTCTCTGTGAGGTCTGTTCTACGCCCCAATATCCGTCTTCTGCGATATCAGCCTGAGCCTGAGCTTTGGTGGCCGGGTCAACCTTGTAATCGCCCTTTGCTAAGAAGGACCAGATATCATTGGCCTGACCGTAAGCGGTGCCCTGCTTTACCATCATCTGCTCTACCAGAGAACGAAGCTGTGCGGTTCTTGCGTCAGCGTCAGCTTTCAACTTCTGAATCAGAGCGGTGTCGGGTTTGTACTTTTTGGTTACTTTTGCTTCCTTGGAAGGTTCATAAATCACGCCGGTTTCCGCTGCTGTATCAGTAGTTTTTGCAGCGGTGCTTTCTTCTGTCGCCTTTTGTGCGGAGGCAGAATAGCCTGCATATGCAGACTGTACTGATGTAATTCCGTTTACATTCATGCTTTACTCCTATCTGTCGTATTCTTACGACTATCAACCGTATCATCCATGAATTGGTGATAATTTTACTGTTCTAATGCATATATCGGCATACTTTAGAGAAAGTTTAGACAATATTTGTTAAATGTAGGAGTCGGGCGAAAAAAGTGCGTTACATTGACAGGTTAGGAGCGATTTGCTAATATGGTTTTATTCGACAAATGAAGGAGGGGATTGCTATGAAAGGAATACAAAGAAGAGTATGGATAGCTTTACTCATAATGGTTTTGGCACTTACCGGATGCTCTAAGGAAGAGAAGAAGGAAGTGAAAAAAGAACAGGATACGGAAGCAACAGAGAGTGTTAAGGAGACTAAGAAGACTAAAACGGAACCCATAGAAGAAAGCAGACCGGAGCTGACTTTAGAGCAGATTCAGGCGTTGTCCGAGGAAGGAGTTTGCCTTTTATATTGCTATAATCAGGAGCGTGAATATAACGCAGGGATGTCCTTTGCCATTGAATCAGCCAGACATGGTAAGGTACTTTTAAAGGATGCATTTCGTTTGTGGCCCTATGACGGAGAGGTTTTGGAACCTGAGAGATTTGCAGGATTTGTGTGGGGAGGAGAGCTTTGGGACACGGAAACCGGTGATGGGCTGAATGTGTTTTTGAAGAATTGCTTCCTGCTGAAATATAAACATGAAGCCATTGATAAAAATGTGGCAGCCTTTACCTTACAGGGAGAGGGTGAAGTAAAGGCACTGACTCTTGCCACAGATATGCCGAAGGTAGAGGATAAGGTATATTTATTAGCCGGTGAGCAGGTATATGAAGGCATGGTAGAGGGGATTTTACTCAAGGAGTTTACCTATTCTTTTGAAGGGCTGGGTGAGCATCCAAGCGGTTTTCTGACAGGGGCACCCATAGTAAATGCTTATGGAGAGGTAATCGGCAGTTATCTGGGTACCAGTGAGACAGAGGGCGTGCTTTCTTACTTCGGAATAGAGTTGGTAGGATTCGGAGATAAAATCGAGCAGGCCGATGTATCAGATATTACATATCCCACAGTGTTTATAAAGGATTTTGTAAGCAGTATTTTTCCTAACACCAAAGAGTTTACCGGTAAGCAAAGGATCGAATCCTATTATTCTGATATACTGATTCACGGAGCATATGTTACGGATGAACTGGAAGGACATAGACCTAAGGATGGATACAAATATCTGGCGCTGGAAATGACTTTTGTAAACTCCCCCAATGTGACAGAGTCGATTCAGACCTATTATGGAGATTTTAAGCTAGAGTGGCCGAATCATGAAAGGGTGTCTCCGGAGACAGAGGAGTTGATGTATGGGCAGTTCCCTAAAGACTTTGTTATTACGGATGATGAAACCAGAGGTGTTATGATTTTCCAGGTACCTGAGGACCGAATCCGGGCAAGGTTTACCTTTGTGGAGGCTTATCCTAAGGAAGGTTCGGATGTGATGGAGACCATGTACAATATGGTATATATCCCTTTGGAGAATTGGACCAGATAAGATACAGAAAAGAAATCCTACAAAACTGTGAAATGGAGCGGTTTTGTGGGATTTTTTTGATTTCCGATTTGACAAATTGTACTTTTTTTAGTACAATCCTTGTATACAAAATACATTTTTGTACAGACGGGGTGCTATATGGAGAAATGTGTAAAGAAGGCTTATGCCAAAATTAATCTGGGATTGGACGTCATCGGCAGATTTCCTAATGGTTATCATGAAGTGAAAATGGTGATGCAGACCGTGGGAATATATGATGTACTCACATTGGAAAAGATACCGGAAGGAATCCTGGTGACCACGGATAACGGAGAGCTTCCTACCGATGAAAACAATCTGATTTATAAATCGGCCAAGCTTATGAAAGAGAAATACTCCATCCAAGAAGGTGTACGCATCCATCTGGAAAAGAATATACCCATAGCAGCAGGTATGGCAGGCGGCAGTACGGATGCGGCAGCCACCTTTATCGGCATGAATGAATTGTTTGATGTTGGTGCTACGGAGGAAGAACTCAGGGAGCTGGGGGTAAAGGTAGGAGCGGATGTACCCTATTGTATCATGGGAGGTACGGCACTGGCGGAAGGCATTGGTGAGCGTTTAAGTTCACTACCGGCACCGAAGGATTGCTTCCTGCTTATCGCTAAGCCGGATATCAATGTTTCTACTAAGTATGTTTATGAGCATCTGGATGCAGAAGGTGTGGAAAAGCATCCGGATATAGATGGTATGATAGAAGCCCTGAAGCAGGGAAGCACGGATGGTATCGTGGAGCGTTTGGGTAATGTACTGGAAAACGTGACCGTAAAGAAATACCCTGTGATTCAGGAAATCAAGGAAAATATGTTGGAAAATGGTGCTCTGGGCAGCCTGATGAGCGGAAGCGGCCCCACTGTTTTCGGAATGTTTGATAAGAAAGAAACTGCCGAAGCGGCGTTAAGGGTATTGGAAGCGACAGGACTGGCAAAGCAGCTCTTTGTGACAGGCTTTGCGAAAGGAGGCATGTATGCAGGATAATTTACAGATTCAAATGAATGAGTTCTTACCCCTTAGGGATGTAGTTTTTAATACCCTGCGACAGGCCATTCTGACAGGTGATCTGAAGCCCGGTGAGCGCCTTATGGAGATTCATCTGGCAAATAAGCTGGGTGTCAGCCGTACTCCCATTCGTGAGGCCATCCGTAAGCTGGAGCTGGAGGGTCTGGTAATTATGATACCCCGCCGCGGTGCGGAGGTGGCGCAGATTACCGAAAAAAGCATGATGGATGTGTTGGAAGTAAGGCGTACCATGGATGCCCTGTGTGCGGAACTGGCATGTGAGCGAATCACGGAGGAAGCACTGGAAGCGCTAAAAAAGGCTTGTGATGCTTTTGCGGAAGCGGTGAAGTCCAAGGATATCAAAGTAATAGCCAAGGCTGACGTGGCCCTTCATGACATCATTGTGCAGGCTACAGGCAACAGTCGTCTGGTACAGCTGATTAACAATCTGTCGGAGCAGATGTACCGCTATCGTTTCGAGTATCTGAAGGATTGTTCCAGACATGAGGCTCTGATTGAGGAGCATAGGATTATTTATGAAAGTATTGTGAAAAGAGACAAGGAAGCCGCAAGTGATGCGGCAAAGTTGCATATAGATAATCAGGAGCAGGCCATTATTCATCAGATTCGTTTGGATAAGGAAAATAAAAAAGTATAGTATAAGCCCATGATTTTGTGTCCATACTTACCATAAAACAAACAGTAAGCGGGAGGTATGACATGAAAAAGAGATGGAAGGAATTCAGAGGAGTATTGCTTTTGGGTATGGCCATCGGCTGGTGGGGACTCTGGTACCCGGAGCTGGAGAAGGTGGCAGATACCTATGCCATTGTATGGGAAGACGGGACTGTACAGATGTCTTCCGAGCTGTTAGAATATGAGTTTGATGAGACAGATAAGTGTGAAATCCGTATCAGCAGTAAGTTTTGGAAAATGTTAAAAGAATTTTGGATAGAGGATAATAAACAGCAATGAGTTTGGAAACAAATAAAGCCTTTGATGCAAGTGCACCCATAGGAGTCTTTGACTCCGGTGTTGGGGGATTAACAGTGGTGAAAGAAATCATGCATCAGATGCCAAATGAGAAAATAGTATATTTCGGAGATACGGCAAGGGTGCCCTACGGCAGCAAGTCGAAGGATACGGTAACCCGTTTTTCCAGGCAGATTGTGCGCTTTTTGGAAAGCTTTGACGTAAAGACCATTGTGGTGGCCTGCAATACTGCCAGTGCCTATGCTTTGGAGGAACTGGAGAAGGAAGTATCCATCCCCATCATCGGTGTGGTGAAGCCGGGAGCAAAAGCGGCCAGTGATGTAACCAAGAACGGTAAGATTGGTGTGATTGCTACGGAAGCCACCATCAGCAGCGGCATTTATAACGAATACATAACCAAATTGAATAAGAATGTGACCATCTACGGAAAAGCATGTCCCCTGTTTGTACCTTTGGTAGAAGAAGGACTTTTAGAGGATCCGGTGACCGATGAGATTGCCAGAAGATATCTGACGGAACTGATTGATTTGGATATTGATACCCTGATTTTAGGCTGTACCCATTATCCTTTGATTCGTTCTGCTTTGGGTAAAATCATGGGAGCAGAGGTGAATCTGGTGAATCCTGCTTACGAGACGGCTTTGGAACTGAAGGAGCTTTTGCAGGAGAAGAACCTTCTCAATGAAAAGCATCCTGCATTGGGAGAGACCCAGTATCAGTTCTTTGTAAGTGATAAAGCCGAGAAGTTCAAAACCTTTGCCAATTCCATCATCAAGTATGGAATTCTTTCGGCAAAAACCATAAATATTGAGCAATATTAGGAAGAAACAGTAAGTATGAATAAAGACGTAACAATTAAGATAAAGGGCGTTCAGAAGTATTCTGAGGAAGAGCGTGTGGAAACGGTGACGGAGGCTGCCGCAGAATACTATTTCAGAAACGGCGGACATTTTGTCAAGTTTGAAGAGGAAGCGGAAGGGTTTACGGAGACCAGCAAGTGTTTGTTAAAGGTCAGAGATGACCTTATAGAAATGACCAAAAAGGGACTGGTGGATTCCCATATGATTTTTGAAGAGGGTAAGCTGCATACCACCAATTACAAGACCCCCTTTGGAGTGATTATGATGGGAGTGCAGACCAAGCATGTACACATATTTGAAGAAGAGAATGCACTTGCCATTCAGATTGAATATGCACTGGAAGCTCAGGAAGAGCATATGGCAGATTGCAGTATCCGGATTATGATAAAGAGCAGAAACTAAAAAAGAGACCGAAATGGTCTCTTTTTGTTTGCTTACTTAATGGGCTTTGCGCCTGCCTTTTCCTGAGCGGCTTCCAAAGCACGTTTGAAACGACTTTTCTTCTTTACGGGTAAGGGTTCGTTCTTTCCGTGAAGTCCCTTTACTCCAAGCACATAAATACCGCTGACAACAGCTTTTACTTCCTTCTTCACAGGTACGGTATCAAAGATTTTCTCGTCGCAAATCAGTGACATAATCTGGGGACCAACCTTCGCCTTGATAATGGGAAGTTTGGAATTACGCATCAGCTTGGGTGCCTGCTCCATTACAACGGAGGGAAGTCCGGCATCTTTCAGTTTCATTCGCTTCTTATCAATAATCAGCATGGATACGGTCTGCTTAGATTGCTCCAGCATAGCCTGCTGTTCTGCCTGCTTCTTCTGCGCTTTCTTGCCCAAGAAATACAGTATGATAAAGAATATCACGATAATGAGCAAGACGATTAGAAATACCTTCATGTATATATCCTCCCGGTCTGTCTTTTTATTTCTTACCAATTTTAACATTCTTTTCCACATTAGGCAACCAAGAAATTATCTTTTTAGAGTATTTTAAGAGATTTTTGGAATAGTATAGTATGAAAACATAATAGACATGCCGTGGCAATCCTGCGGATACATGTGGTGTAAGAAGAGGTGCATATGGGGGAAGTGCTGGAGGCCGGTAGGCAATTGTTACTGTTTCTGACAGGCAATATATTAGCCATAAATACAATATTTGCCATTGTGGTGGTATTTTTTGAAAGACGCAGCCCCAAAAGTGTATGGGCCTGGTTGTTGCTTTTGTATTTCCTGCCCATAGTGGGATTTTTGTTTTATCTCCTGTTGGGAATGGATCTGCATAAGAGAAAACTGTTTTGTATCAAGGGAGTAACGGACAGTGTGCAGGAGGCTGCCGGTAAACAGGCGCGGAGTCTGAAAAGTATGGACTTGGAGCAGCTGGAACCACATTTGGAGACCTACCGGGAATTGATTTTGTATAATCTGAAGGCGGCGGATGCAGTACTTACCGGAGACAATGATATCGATATTTTTACTGACGGCAATAAGTTGTTTGATGCGATTTTGCAGGATTTGGAGCAGGCAAAATGGTTTATTCATATACAGTATTATATTATCAAAAATGATGTGTTGTTTGAGCGTATGCGCGAGGTGTTGGTACGAAAAGCAGCAGAAGGTGTGGAGGTGCGGATTCTTTATGACGGCATGGGCTGTCGGAGTGTCAGTCATAGATTTTGGCATGCCTGCAATGCCCAAGGGTTGGAAACGGCAGAGTTTTTTCCCGCATTGTTTCGAAGAGTCCATTTGCGTATGAATTACCGTAACCACAGAAAGATACTGATTGTGGACAATGAGGTGGCTTATGTGGGGGGATTTAATATCGGCAGGGAGTATGTGGATTTGGATGAGAAACTGGGACATTGGAGGGATACCCAGCTTCGGATTTTCGGCTCCGCTACTTTAAGTCTTCAGCTTCGATTTCTGTTGGATTGGAATTATGCATCGAAAAAAAATCTGTTTGGAGATCCTAAGTATTATACGGAGACTTCCTATGGGAAGAGGGATTTTTGTAAGGTGCAAATTATTGCAAGCGGCCCGGACCATAAGGGGCAGACCATCCGGGACAATTATTTGAGTCTGATTTATAAGGCGAAAAAGAGTATCTATATCCAAACACCCTATTTTATTCCTGATGAGGCAGTGTTGGATGCACTGAGGATGGCAGTGTTGGCAGGGGTGGAGGTGAATATCATGATTCCCTGTAAGCCGGACCACATGTTTGTATATTGGGCCACTTATTCCTATATAGGGGATTTGGTGATGGCGGGCGCAAACTGCTATACCTATGATAAGGGTTTCCTGCATGCCAAGGGGATGATTGCGGACGGAAGGGTATTCTGCTACGGTACGGCGAATTTGGATATTCGCAGTTTTGCCCTGAATTTTGAAGTCAATGCGGTGGTGTATGATGAAGGAAAAGCAAAGGAGATGGAAGAATACTTTAAGCAGGATATGAAGGATTGTACAAAGATAACGAAAGAAGAGTATGCAAGCAGGCCCCCGATGATCCGATTAAAGGAGCAGATTTGCAGATTGTTATCGCCTCTTTTGTGAAATACACGGAAAATTCATAAGTTTTTTTCATAAAATGCTTTCAATGCGCGGGAGTTTGTGGTATAAATAACTTTATGTAACTATATTTTATGATAAAGTTAGATATGATAGCTTGTTTTAGGAGTGTTGTGTTGTATGAAGAAGAAATTGAATTTATTAGGAATTATGTTAATATTGGCAGCTATGCTGGCGGGGTGCGGAGATAAGAATGTGGAGTATGCCCAAAAGCTGAAGGTAGAGGATTATGTTACTTTAGGCGAGTATAAGGGATTGGCTGTAACAGCACCTGCTATAGTTGTGGATGAAAAAGAAAAAGAGCAGGTAAAGCACGAGTTATATAATCAGTATATCACCAAGGATAATTATGGTGTTACGGATGGTACCGTTAAGGATGGAGACTATGTCAATATCGATTACGAAGGTAAGAAGGATGGTGTGGCATTTGAAGGCGGTACCGCACAGAATCAGCAGCTGGGTATCGGAACCAATGCGTTCATACCCGGCTTTGAAGCAGGACTGGTAGGCGTAAAGGCCGGACAGACTGTGGACTTGACATTAACCTTTCCGGAAACTTACAGCAATGCAGAGCTGGCAGGTCAGGAAACCGTGTTTACCGTAACCGTGAATTTTATTTATCCTGAGTTCAAGGATGAAATCGTAGCTTCTTTTGGAGAGACGGCTTTCAAGAATGTGGAAGAGTTAGATGCGTATGTTCAGAAGTATCTGGAATCTCTTTCCAAGAGCAATCAAGACTATATTGTTGAGAATTCTGTACTTTCACAGTTTATGAATAATTGTACGTTCCAGAAAGATATGCCGGAGGGACTTATATCCAAGTATCGTGTACGTCTGATGGAAAATATCCAGGCAGAAGCTTCCTATTATGGTATGGATGCAGATGGTTATTGTCAGATTGTTTTTGGAACACCACTGTCTGACTATTTAGATAAGTATGCTGTAGAAACGGCAAAACAGATGGTTGCGATGGTAGCTTTGGCAAAGCAGGAAGGTTTGCTTAAGGCTGATAAGGATTTAGATGCGGCAATCCAGCAGGCAGCTACCGATGCAGGATATACAGATGTGAAGGAATTCATGGGTGAGAATACCGGTGATGCTTATGCAGAGGCATTTGCATTTGAAGATGCGTTGGAATTTTTGGTAAATAACGCAGTGATTACCGTAGAATAAATGGTTTGGAGGAAACAAATATGATGAAATTAACAGATATAAAGGATTTATTTCGCAACCGCGAAGCATATATTGGCAAAGAAGTAACCGTAGGTGGCTGGGTCAGAAGCAACCGTGACAGCAAGAATTTCGGATTTTTGGTTATCAACGACGGAACTTTCTTTGAAGCATTACAGGTAGTATACGGCGACCAGCTGGCAAACTTTACAGAGCTTTGCAAGATTAACGTAGGTGCAGCTTTAGTCATCAGAGGAACCATCGTGGAAACCCCTCAGGCCAAGCAGCCTTTTGAAATGCAGGCTTTGGAGGTAATTGTAGAAGGTCCTTCCTCTGCAGATTATCCTTTGCAGAAGAAGCGACACAGCTTTGAATATTTGAGAACCATTTCTCACTTACGTCCCAGAACCAACACCTTCCAGGCAGTGTTCCGTGTACGTTCTTTGATTGCTTATGCGATTCACAACTTCTTCATGGAAAGAGGCTTCGTATATGTGCACACACCCATTATCACAGGCAGTGACTGTGAGGGTGCAGGTGAAATGTTCCAGGTAACCACCATGGATTTGAACAACTTGCCTAAGACCGAGGACGGCAAAGTAGACTTCTCTCAGGACTTCTTTAACAAGCCTACCAACTTGACCGTAAGCGGACAGTTAAACGTAGAAACCTATGCATTTGCATTTAAGAATGTATATACCTTCGGACCCACCTTCCGTGCAGAAAACTCTAACACCACCCGCCATGCGGCTGAGTTCTGGATGATTGAGCCGGAGATGGCTTTTGCAGATTTGAAGGATGATATGATTTTGGCGGAGAGTATGTTAAAGTACGTGATTCGTTATGTATTGGAGAACGCTCCCGAAGAAATGAACTTCTTCAACCAGTTTGTAGATAAGGGATTAATCGAAAGATTGAACCATGTAGTAAACTCTGACTTCGGTCATGTAACCTATACAGAAGCTATCGAAATCTTAGAAAAGAACAATGATAAGTTTGATTACAAGGTATTCTGGGGATGCGATTTGCAGACCGAGCATGAAAGATACCTGACCGAGCAGGAATTTAAGCGTCCTGTATTCGTGACCGATTATCCTAAGGAAATCAAGGCATTCTACATGAAGCTGAACGAGGACGGCAAGACCGTAGCAGCGATGGACTGTCTGGTACCCGGTATCGGTGAAATCATCGGCGGTAGCCAGCGTGAGGATAAGTTGGAGCTTCTGGAGCAGAGAATGGATGAGCTGGGTCTCAATAAGGAAGACTATGACTTCTATTTAGACTTGCGCAGATACGGCTCCGTACGTCATGCAGGTTTCGGACTTGGCTTCGAAAGATGTGTAATGTACCTGACCGGTATGAGCAACATCAGGGACGTACTTCCCTTCCCTCGTACCGTAAATAACTGCGAGTTATAAGAAATAACAAGGGTTGACCATTAAGCGGTCAGCCCTTTTTTATGTTGCGGAAATATTAAGAAATTTTTACAGATATTGGGGTTAAAATCAGAGGATAAATGTGGTATACTGATATTGTGGATTTGACGGTAAGTTCAGTTGATATACATAAAGGATATATATATATGAAATCGATTAAAAAGCGTTTGAAGAATTGTATATTGTGCGGCGTCCTGGTGCTGGGATTATTTACGGCACCAATCATGGATGCTTATGCAGACCGAACCATTGATGAGGTGCAGGACTCTATCGACCATCAGAAGGAAGTCATTGAGGACATCAATGATGAGATTGATGCCCTGGAGGGTGAACAAGATATCCTTTTGGAGCAGATGGATGACTTAAATGCGGAGATCATCAATGTGATGACCAGTATTGACATGCTGACGGATGAGATTGCGCAAAAGGAGCAGGATATCAAGGCTACTCAAGCTGAGTACAAGGAAGCACAAAAGGTAGAAGAACAGCAGAGAGAAGCCATGAGCATACAAGTGAAGATGATGTACGAGGGCGGCAAGACCACATGGTTTAATCAGCTTTTAAGGAGTAGCAGTTTTTCGGATATGCTGAACAACCTGACCTATACGGAAAGTGTATTGGATTACAGCAACAATATGTTGGAGAAATATGAAGCGGCGAAGAATCAGGTACACGATTTGTGGGACAAGCTGGAAGCGGAGAAGAAGGACTTGCAGAGTCAGAAGAAGGACCTGGAGGACCAGAAGCAGTACTGTGACGAGCTGATGGCCCAACTGAAGGACCAATCAGACAATTACGATGCTCTGATTGCTCAGGCTGAGAAGGAAGCCAAGGCAGCAAAGAAACTGCTGCAGGAGGAACAGAAAGTATTAAAGAAGCTGAAGGATGAGGAAAAGCGTCGCCAGGAGGAAGAGCGACGTCGCCAGGAAGCTTTGAACAAGACCTATGAAACCACCAGCTATACCCAGATTGTAGATGCTGCCAGCGGTAGTGATATCGGTAAGAAGATTGCAAAATATGGCTTACAGTATGTGGGCAATAAATATGTATACGGTGGTACCAGCCTGACCAATGGTGTGGATTGCTCCGGTTTTACATACAGAGTATACGAGGCCTTTGGATATACCCTTCCCCGTACATCCTATGCCCAAAGAAGTGCCGGAAGAGCCGTGGACTATGCAGATGCCCAGCCCGGTGATTTAATCATGTACAGCGGCCATGTAGGCATCTATATCGGTGATGGACAAATCGTACACGCCAGTAACAGTAAGCCCTATCCCAAGGGCGGTATTAAGGTCAATAAGGCCACCTACCGAAAGATTATCGGTGTAAGAAGAATTGTGGATTAAAAGATAAGTGGAAGTGCCGTTTAGGGACTTCCGCTTTTTTTAGTCCGTGATAGTGCGTTGTTGAGTGCAGTACAACTACTGCGTCATTGTATATAAGTGTGAGAGTGATATGATTTAGATAAAATCAATCACAAGGAGGACAATATGTTACACTTACCGGAAAATTTGAAAAAGTATCGTATGATGAAAAATCTGACCCGGGAGGATGTTATTACCTTTTTGCCTGCATTGGCCAATATATTTGAGACCAGTGTTGATTTGTTGCTGGGTGAATAGAACCGGATGAATAATTTTGTGTTGACAAATAGAAAATGTCGGTGTTAGAATGACTAAAAACAAAGGAAGGATGAGCCCATGAGAGAAGTATCAATCAGCATGAACAGAATGAACCAGCAACAGCAGCTTATTGTGAAAACATACAATGGGCTTTTTGTGTTGAGTTAATAACAAGTATCTTTCCGAGATAGTTAGAATTTAGCGGCCGAAAGCTCAATTGAGTTTTCGGCCGTTCTGTCTTTAAAGGAGGAAATAGTGTATGATCAGTAAAAGACTAACCCCAAACGAACGCCCTGTATTTCCCAAGCGGGCAGTGATAACGGCAGGTATGCCTTACGGCAATAAGAACCTGCATTTCGGGCATGTGGGAGGCATGTTTATCCATGCAGATATTTTTGCAAGATTTTTGAGAGACCGAATCGGTAAAGAGAATGTCATCTTTGTGTCAGGTACGGATTGTTATGGTTCACCTGCCATGGAGAGCCATCGTAAGTTGCAGGAAGAAGGGTATGTAGGTACGCTGGAAGACTATGTACGTGAGAACCATGAGAAGCAGAAGAAAACCCTGGAAAGCTATGGGGTGAGTCTGAACTTTTTCGGTGCGTCGGCCTTGGACGAGGCAGGCGAGATTCACAGAAAGGTATCCGCAGAGGTATTCCGCAGATTATATGAGAATGGCTATATCATTAAGTTGTCTACGCCACAGTTCTATGATGAGGAAAAGAAAATGTTCTTAAACGGGCGTCAGGTAGTGGGAAAGTGTCCCATACCCGGGTGTTGTTCAGACAAGGCATATGCGGACGAATGCTCCCTGGGACATCAGTTTTTGCCCTCGGAGCTTATCAATCCGATGAGCAGCTTGTCCGGAAAGAAGCCGATTCTTAAGGATGTGGAAAATTGGTATCTGGATTTGGAATACTGTATGGATATGGTGAAGGATTACAATGAATTCTTACGTAGAAACACCAATACCCGAAAGTATCAGCTGGAAACCGTAGGGGAGTTTTTGAAGAAGCCCTGTGTTTATGTGCCCAGAAAATATATTGATGACGTGACCGTGCTGGCAGCCAAGCTGCCGCCGCATACTCTGACAGATGAGGAAAAGAAGCCTTCCGTTGTGTTTGAGTTTGAAAGCTTAGAGATAAGGGATAAGGCCAAAAGTGTTTTCGATGCTGAGGGGATACATTATACCTCCGGCAAGACTCTGGTGCCCTTTCGTCTGTCCGGCAATGCAGAATGGGGAGTGCCTTTCCCGGATTGCGAAGAGCTGAAAGACCTGACCTTCTGGGTATGGCCGGAATCTCTGTGGGCACCCATTTCCTTTACCTCAACATATTTGAAGGAGAAGGGAATAGAAGGTGATTTGTCCAAGTGGTGGTATGATGAGGACGCAAAGGTTTATCAGTTTATCGGAGAAGATAATATATATTTTTATGCCATCGCACAGACCGGATTGTTTGCCGGATTGCAGGTTCCTAAAGGGGAGGCGGCAGATATGGAAAAGGTACATCTGTCCCATATTATTGCCAACCGCCATCTGCTGTATATGGATACCAAAGCCAGTAGCAGTTCTGAGATAAAGCCGCCCAGTGCAGATGAATTGCTGGAGTATTATACTAAGGACCAGCTGAGAATGCATTTCATGAGTCTGGGACTGTCTTCAAAAAGCGTAGGCTTTAAGCCCCAGGTGTTTATGAAAGAGGAAGACCGTGTGGGCGTGGATATGGTCCTGAAGGACGGCAATCTGATTACCAATGTATTTAATCGATTGATTCGAACCTGTTTCTATGCCATTCAG
This sequence comes from Lachnospiraceae bacterium, assembly GCA_017520425.1. Taxonomy (GTDB): domain Bacteria; phylum Bacillota; class Clostridia; order Lachnospirales; family Lachnospiraceae; genus Acetatifactor. Next base: position 17,832 of record JAFXFO010000039.1, read on the forward strand.
AATAATTGTGACGGCAAGCTACCCACAGGGGAAGCCTGTGAGGAAATCAAGGCCATGGCAGAAAAAGCGGTTTTGGAATATGAACGTCACATGTACAACCATGACTTCCATAGGATATCCTATGTGCTGGATGATTTTATCAGAATGGTGAATAAGCACTGGGTCAATAACGTAAAGGTAGCAGATACAAACGGTGATGTGGCGCTTAGAAAACAGCTGATTGTTGATATTTTGTATGCTTGTAAGATTATAGCTGTCCTGGTGCATCCCATTGCACCGGAAGGCTGTGAGATGTTTAGTGAGTATTTGAATTTGGGTGAAAAAATGTGGAACTGGGATAGGATATTGGAACCTATTTCAGCGTATGTAGAGGATGTGGAGAAACATGAACTGAAGTATCTGGAGCCTAGGGTAGATTTCTTTAAGAAGCATGAGAGACAGCTGGAAGGAAATAATGTTAGGGAATAGGTTTTTAGAGGCACTTTTACGGGCACTCTCGGATTTTTGTCCTGGAAGTGACCCGAATCTGTTTAGATATCTAAAGAAAGAATATTTACAAGAATAAATGGGAATGATATAATATATGTACCTCGAAAGGTGGTGGATAATATGATTTCTTATAAAAAACTATTCCTGATGATGGAAGAAAGAGAAATATCTAAGGAAAGGCTGAAAAACGCAATAGGAATATCTTCGGCAACTATGGCAAAGCTTGCAAAGAATGAAGAAGTGGCAATGTCAACAATCTATGCATTGTGTGATTATTTTGATTGTCAGCCGGGGGCTATTTTATCCTATGAAAAAGAGATTGATGAAAATTCCGTATTATTTAAGCTTAGAGAAGAACAAAGTATGAAATTAAAGGGTGGCTTATATCATCAGACACAAGTACGGCTGGCATACAATTCCAATCACATGGAAGGCAGCAGACTGACAGAAGATCAGACAAGAAGTATATATGAAACCCAGACAATAGGCGTCACTGATGGATATGAAAGAGTTGATGATATTATTGAAACCATAAACCATTTCAGATGTTTTGATTATATTCTGTCCATTGCCGATAAAGAGTTGTCGGAAGATATTATAAAGCAGATTCACTTGAAATTAAAAAGTGGAACCACAGATAGTGAAAAGGAATGGTTTGCTGTTGGAGATTATAAGAAAAGGCCGAATGTGATAGGTGATATGATTGAAACAACACATCCATCCAAGGTGGCATCTGAGTTGAAGCAGCTACTAAAAGAGTACAGAGAGAATGATAATATAACCTTTGAGGATGTGATTGATTTTCATTATAAATTTGAAAAGATACATCCTTTTCAAGACGGAAATGGCCGCGTAGGCAGATTAATTATGTTTAAGGAGTGCCTGAAACATAATATTCCGCCATTCATTATTGAAGATGTGTCTAAGGAATATTATAGAAGAGGGTTAAAAGAATATTCGACGGAAAAAGGCTTTTTGATGGAGACTTGCAGAGCAGCACAGGATGCATATAAAAAGCTGTTGGAGTATTTTGAGTATATTTAAATGAGATGGTTGGCTGATAAAAAGGTGTACTTGAAGTGCACCTTTGTTTTTTGGAGACAGAGAAGGAATAGAAAAACAATTGCTACTTGAGTGACTTATCATTTTATCGGTGATAGAATGAATGATAGAGAATGATTAACCCAAGTTAAACAAAGGAAGGTGTTGCATATGGAGATAGGTGCTATCATAAAGAAACGCCGAGTAGCAATGAAATTAACACAGGAAGAGCTTGCGGAGAAACTGAACGTCACACCCCAAGCAGTATCACGATGGGAGAACGAGATTTCCTTGCCGGATATTACGCTGGTACCCAGAATTGCTGATCTGCTAAAGATGTCCTGCGATGATCTGTTGAAAGGAAAAGAGCATCGTATGATACATTATGCTCTGGCTGGTGGAATACTGATAGATGCGTCTGAAGTGTTGATTCAGAATGATATTGATGTGCTCTTTGGGTATAGTAAGGAGAATGAAAAGCCGGACCGTCGTCTGGTATTACATGCGGATGATGCAGAGTTTCTGAGGACCATGGTGAAAGATATTCTAAATAGCCAAGGATATGAGGTGTTGCAGGCAAAGGACGGAGAAGAGTGCATTGATATATTGTCGAAGAATCAGGTAGATATTCTTCTCTTGGATATCAACATGCCGGGAAATGGGTTGGAAATTCTTAAGGAGGTAAAGGATACCTATCCGGAACTTCCGGTATTGATGCTTTCTGCGATGGCGGATGATAAGACCGTGAAAAAGACGATGGAGCTTGGGGCGAGTGGTTTTGTAGCGAAGCCATTTGTAGCAAACGATTTGATAGAGCATGTAAAATGTATATGATAGAGTAGATAAGCGCACTCCCGGGTAGAAATCCGGGAGTGTTTTTGGTATAATAAGTAAGGTTCGCAGGAGTTTGAAAGCTAATTAATGGAATGTAGAAAGAGCTTGCAAAAATTTAGAAATAGAGGATTTATATAAATGAGTGGTATAGAGATTAATAATTTAATGGAATCATTGAAATTAGGAGCAGTTATAAATGAACCGGTGCAAGTGACAGGTGGATTGCTTCACAAGATGTATCGTGTGAACACAAATAAAGGTGCATATGCCGTGAAAGTTCTAAACGCCGAAATTATGAAGCGTCCCGTTGCATTTCAAAACACTGTGAATTCAGAAAAGATAGCGGCCGGATTTCAAGCCATAATACCGGTGGTGTCTGCATTAGAAATTGGTGGAAGACAGATTCAAGAATGGAATGGGACACATTATATGATATTTGATTGGGTGGAAGGTGCTTCAGTTTTTCCGCCGATGATTACTTCAGAAAATTGTTATGCTATTGGGGATATATTGGGAAAGATTCATCAAGAAAAACTTGCTGTAGATGGCATGGCACCGGACGAAGATGGTGCTACAATGTTTAATTGGGATAAGTATGGCCAGCAATTGCCGGAATATATAGCCGAAGATTGGGCAAACCGTTTCCAAGAAGCACTTCCGGATATCAAGGCTTGGAATCAGGCAGCATGTGAAGCTGGGGAGATTCTCGCTAAAACAATGGTTATCAGTCATCGAGATCTGGACCCCAAGAATGTCATGTGGAACGGAGACAGCCCGTTAATTATTGATTGGGAAGCGGCAGGATATGTGAATCCCTATCAGGAACTTTTGGAGGTGATTAATTACTGGGCTGATGATGGAAAAGGCGGATTATTGAAAGAGAATTTTGATGCACTACTGTATGCCTATACCCAACATGTGGAACTGGAGAATGTGGATTGGGATCCAGTGTTTGCGGGAAGCTTTTACGGTATGCTGGGATGGCTGGAATACAATATGAAAAGAGCGTTAGGAATTGAAAACGGGTCAACAGATGATGCACAGGTTGGCAAGGAACAGGTACTTGGCACAATTGGAGCATTGTATGATTATCAGAAGAAGGTTCAGATGATGAAGCAGTGGTTGGAGTAAATGGACTGGTTCTATCCCATATTGGAAAGTACTTAAAAATGAGGTTAAAGAGGAAGGAAACCAGTTGGTTACAAATTGTAACCAACCGAAAATGAAATCCCCTAAAGATGGAAAAAGATATGCAACTGACGAGGCTAATATAGAACAACTGCTTCGAATTATTCAATCGGTTGATTTATTAGTCATACCCCTCAAAGCTTTTTCATACAATGTAAAAAAGCACTTTGAGGGGATTTCTTTTGAAAGACTATATTGAAGAGCGTGCCGTAAGCATCGCTAACTATATCATCGACAACAATGCCACTGTGCGGCAGACCGCCAAGGAGTTTGGGGTGAGTAAGTCGACGGTACATGTGGAGGTAACGATATAGAACGATGGAATGGGAAGGTTGTTTGGGTGGTGGAATAGTGAAAGAGAAGTATGAAAAGGCATTGATTGTATGCGATTGCAGTCAGTGCCTATTTATATGGGAGGGAAAGTGTATGTTTGCAAATAGTGTCAGAATAAAGTAGAATAGATAAATATGAGAACAATATTGGATGGCAGGGAGATTACAAATGAGTGAAGAATTTACGCAGACATCATCGCTAGTATTTTATATTATTGAGATTTTATTTCTATGGGGAATGGTGATATGGGCAGGTTGTCACTATCATAAACGAATAAAGAATCTAAAGAATAATAAAGAGAAAGAAAGTTTTTATTTTGAGAGAATAAGCGGAAATAATAGATTTAAGCATAGAAGCACTATTATTGATGTTATTAGCAGTGTGTGTAAGTTTGCATGGATACTGACGATATTGATTTTTTTCTGCCTTATAATAGCTAATCCAGATGCTGGATTAAGAATATTCTGGCAAGGAACAGGCAAGTTTGTTGATGAGCTTCCAGGGGAAATGTTTGCTGGATTATCAATAGTAGCGATTATTACCGCACTTGTTGGAGTTAGGAAAGAGACATGGTTTGGTTTCGATATCTATGATATATTGAGAGAGTTCTCCATAGTAAGAAAAACTTGTACAAGTTTAGTATTGACTTTTGTATGTAGAATACTGATTTTTGTTGCACCTATAATACTTAATATATCTGGATATGAAAAGTATTTTGTGGTAAAAGTTCTGGTTCTCTTTTGTTTTTTAGTGTATCTTTATTATCTTATAGAGATTATGTGGGTAGTGATTGAAATATTATTTGGAAATAATATTGATCGTTTTTGCGCCAATAATTTGTACCGTTTTTTGCGACTAAGAAAAGAGAGCAAGAGGGATTATGGAGAAGAGGAACTTACGAATGTTATGGAGTATTTATTGGATGAATATGTGCACATAATGGGTAAGATTGGATGTAATAATTTGGATGCGATTTCATATGATACTAATATTAATCCGAAGGGAGAACGGTTTAAGCAAAAGAGAATATGGTCATCTATCGTAATTGCGGTAGCTATAACGGTGCTTACTTATTTAGTGACATTTGTATCTTATTTTGAGGTGAGCAAATGGAGTTTTCAGTGGATGATAGTTGTTATTGCATTTCTGCTATTTGTTATTTTAGGTATTGCCAATGATGGCTTCGGGGGAATATTTGTTACAATGTGTTATGGATGGGTATCGTATAGATTCGAGTATAACAAGAGAGAAGTCTATTCTCGAAATACGGCAATGTTTAAGAGAAGTAAGTATGTTAAGTGTGTGCGAAGTGTGGAGAATATTTTAGCATTATATAGCCTTTTGCTTGAGCAAAGAGGGAAGGCGTTGGAAGAAATCGTAGAAAAATATGTTTTAAAAGAAAAGGCTACTAGAAATGATATAGAGAAAGATTATATGACAATGTTGTTGATTTCGATGGATTATATGCATTATTGTAGGACAAGCACAATTATTAAAGAGGTTACTTTCCCCAATAATGACAAATGCATACAGTGGGCAAAAGGGTTTGCTATTAAGGCAACAAATAGTGTGCTTGGGGATAAAGTAGATGAGGAAAAATTCAATAAGTATTTAGAGTTGAAGCAGAAAAATGGAAGTAAAAAATAATGCTAACGAAGTAAATAAGGGCACTCTCAGGTGGGAATCTGGGAGTGTTTTTCTGTTCTCAACCCATGGTTTCAAAACTTGACACTTTATCCTTTGACGAGCATTTCAGCGGCAGTTATAATTTAATGTAGAAGTGTTTGAAACGGCATGTGTTGGGAGGTTGCGTATGGAACAGCATGGAGTTGCAATTGGTGGGAAGATATATTCATTGCGTGTGGCAAAAGGTATGACACAAGAACAATTGGCGGCCATACTTTGTGTGAGTCCGGCTGCGGTTTCAAAGTGGGAACGTAACCTTGCCAATCCCGGCATCGAGATGCTATGGGCTCTTGCGGATTATTTTGAATGTAGCATTGATGAATTAGTAGGTCGGGAAGAAAAGTATCTGGGAAAGTTAGGAATTTACGATAGTGAGAAAATACGACTGGCAGAAGTGGCTGAAGAACTGCTTGCATGTAGTGAAATCAGCAGAATGCAAGGGCTTCTGGCACTGGATGAACGCATGAAGCAATATGAGGGTGAAAGTAAGTTTCTACCTTTTGCCATCCACTTTTTTCTGCAATCCTTAATGAAGCGGATGGATTTGGACTTAATCTTTGAGCTTTTGGAGAATTACGTAACGACACTTGTGTCGGAAGAACAAAGAGAAGGATATATGATTACGCATATCCTAAAGAGGATAGCTTCCGGCGAGAATACAGAGATGTTGCGGGAAATAGTGGCTTCTTTCGTGGGAGTGGGGTATTGGAAAAAGCTGGAGGATATCACCAGAAGAGAACAAGGGAAAAGAACCAGGGAGGAGATTATCGGGAAGTATCAGGATAAGAAGCTGTATTCTGAGAAAACAGCTTTGTTGGAGCGATTTGAGCAGGTTGGTGACTTTGAAATTCAGGCGATTTTGAAAAACCTGGATAGCGAAACATTAATAGCGGCACTTAGTGGAGCTTCCGGGAAAATCGTTGTAAGTTTTTTTAAGAATTTGTCTGATAGATTGCTTTACTTTGTTAGTGAGGATATTGATAACTGGAATGGTACGGAGGAAGAGATAATGAAGGCACAAAGGCGAGTGCTTGCAGTAGGTGGGTGTTTTTTGGTGGAGTAAGGTATGAATGTCGGTGAATACAAATGGATTATTAAGAAACACTCTCAGGTGGAAACTTGAGAGTGTTTTTGGTATAATGGAATTTAGATTTATAAAGTAAGAAGGTGTATAAATGGGGAAGAATGATTATCAAGAGGATTTAGAATATTTATATTCAGCATTACTAAAACATCCGGTAATCATAGTGGATGAGAAGAAAAAAACAGAGTTAGAAACTTTGTATCTGACCAAACAGGAAACTGTATGCGATTACGACAGTTTTATTGATGTAGCAACGGAACTAACAAGCTTTTTCCAAGATGGTCATACAAATATCGAGATTCCTTATACATCTACGGATTTATGCTTGCATATGAAATGTTGCTGGGGTGGAGAGAACGGTGAAGAATTGATTCTTGAGAAGGCATATGAAGATATTCAGGAACATTCACGAATCATGTGTGTGGAGGGAAGGACCGTTGAAGAAATAGTAGTGGTGCTTGCAGAAAGAATACCCCACGAAAATCTCTATTTGGTAAAGAGTAGAATGGTACAGTATCCTTATCAGAATTATCATATTTTCAGCGAAATGAATTTGAAAAGATTGTTTGGATACAAGGAAAGTTATACCGTTACTTTTGCGGTAGATGGTAAATTGATAAAGAAAGATATTCTCCTGATGCCATATGATGGTTTCTTGGAATTTATTCCGGATGATGAATTTCTTACATATAAAATTGTTGGTGATACGGCTATTATGCATTTGAATACTTGCATTTGCAATGAGGAATATAAGCGGACATTAAGAGAGTTAGCTTATATCTGTAATACGCAGAATATTAATACTTTTGTCTTGGACTTGAGTGAAAATATGGGTGGAGATTCTTCTGTTATTGACGAATTTATTAAGTATACTAGTATAAAAAAATACTGTCGGTATGAGATGGTAGATTTTTCTTCCGGGGAGGCAAGAAAGATAACAAGCCGAGAGGCCGTGGTGGAGAATCAGCAGACCGATTTCTTGTTGCCTGAAGAGATTTACTGTAAGGTTTCATACAACACTTTTAGCAGTGCCAGGACATTTGCAGTTACCTTGAAGGATAATGGGATAGCGACTATTTGCGGAACTCCAACCGGTGGTAAACCTAATTCATATGGTATGCCTAAGAAAATGACCATGCCGAAAACGAATACTCGCTTCAGAGTATCTAGGGCTAATTTTTTACGGCCGGATACTAGTGGTGATGATGAAATTACTTTAATGCCGGAAATTCATAGGAATTTATAGAAACTCATTGATAATTCGGTCTCTATATGATAAGATAAAAACGAACATGTGTTTGCTTTGCAAAGCTGTATATTATGGAGGACTGAAAGATGAGTGGAATTGAAAGATTTGATGTAAGTGAAAACTGGGCACATACGGGGATTATTAAGGCTGGTGATTTCTACTTTTTGAGCTACTGCGTTGGCAATATAGGACAACCTGTAGAAGCCCAGATAAACGGAGCAATTGACCAGATGGAATATAGACTAAAATTAGTTGGGTTAAGTCTTGAACATGTAGTTCAAATGGATTGCCTATTTAGAGATGTGTGGAATATTCCAATAATGGAAAAAGTTATTAAGGAACGTTTTAACGGAAAATATCCGGTTAGAAAATCGATTCAAACTAATTTTGCACATCATGGCGGAGAGAACGGTTTGCAATTTCAATTGGATGGAATTGCGTACGCGGGGAAATAGAAGAATTAATAGCAGGAGGTATTACTTATGGCAGTTACGATTAAAGAAGTGAAAAGAGAAAGTTGTCCGGCAACGAGATTGATAGGGAAAAAGTACGAGCAGGGCCCTAATTGGGGTGAATGGTGGGAGAACGATTGGTTTTCTGTTTTGGAGAAGAATCAACCACTTCCCATAAATGGTGATGCTTACATCGGAGCAGTACATATTGTAAACGGAATGCCAGAATTTTGGATTGGAATGTTCTTTCCGGTAGATACTGAAGTTCCCAATGGATTTGATTTTGTAGATATTGAAGCGTTGGACTATGCTGTATGCTATCTGTATGATAAAGAAGGCAGTGGCGATTTCTATACAATGGAAACTCACGACATGTGTTTGGAAGAGCTGAAAACACTTGGATTAAAACGCAAGGAAGATGATTGGTGTTTTGAAAGATATAATTGTCCACGATTTACGACACCGGACGAGAAGGGTAATGTTATCTTGGATTATGGGATTTCGATAGAGGGGTAATTAGTTATATTATGGTTATGGAACAAAGGCTATATATAGGATTTAGAGGAAAAAACAACGCATCTTCCACTTTGGTAAGATACTTGTCTAAGAATCCATATTTATTGACGAATTCTTTTGGCGGAGTAAAGCAGGATATTGAAAATTTGGCAGATTATTATGAATATGTAATGATGTTTGGAGTAGATAAGAATCTAAAGAATTCAGTCAGAATTGAAAGGGTTGCTGAAAGAGAAGGGATTTGTTTGTTATCTGATTTAGATTTGGATGAAATATCAAAACGTTTTGATACAGCTGGAGTGAAGAATTGTATATCTAATATTCCGACACATTATTTATGTAATGAAGCATATTGGTTTTCTTTGCAAAAATTTAAGGGAAAAGCTGTGTTTATTCATATTCCGACAATAAGGAATATAGGTGATGATTTTTTTGAGAGAATAGGAGCGGCAATAGGTTGCCTGTAACCAGAGTAGACACAAGTCAGAAATAATTATTTAATAGTATATTAGACGAGGAAAGGATGTGAATTATGGGTAAACTTAATGTTGATGGCACAGAGATACAGGTATTGCAAATTGAAGAAGATGATTACATTTCTTTAACGGATATGGTTCGAAAAATAGATAATGGACCGGCATTGATTGAGAAGTGGCTTAGAAACAAAAATACAATTGAATTTCTTGGTATTTGGGAAGAAATGTATAACGAGGATTTTGATACTAATGCCTATGATGAAATTATGCAGGAGGCCGGACTTAATCGTTTTATTATGTCTGTAAAACAGTGGGTAACAAGAACCAACTCTAAAGGTATTGTGGCTAAGGCTGGCAGATATGGCGGAACATATGCTTATAAGGATATTGCATTTGAATTTGCAAGCTGGGTGTCTCCACAATTTAAACTGTATCTGATTAAGGAATTTGAACGATTAAAAAAAGAAGAACAGGCATTGTTGGGATGGAGTGCAAAAAGAGAACTTGCAAAAATTAATTACCGTATACATACAGATTCTATAAAAACAAACCTAATCCCAATAGAACTTACTCCACAGCAAACATCCGTTATATATGCATCTGAGGCAGATGTATTAAATATGGCATTGTTCGGAATGACAGCAAAACAATGGCGTGAGAATTATCCTGACAAAAAGGGAAATATAAGGGATTATGCGAGTATTAATGAATTAATTTGCCTTTCAAATATGGAAAATATTAATGCAGTATTAATTGAGGATGGATTAAGTCAGAAAGAACGATTAATAAAGATGAATAAGATTGCGATACATCAGATGTCTATTTTGGAAACACAGACAACGACAGTACTAAAATAGTTTTAATTCCCCCGAATTCGGGGGAATTAAAATCATAGAGATACTGATTCACGGAATGAGGAGGTATGTTGATAGATGCCTTACATTAATATGATAAAATCTTTTGATGAATTTTGTGATAAATTATTAGATAGTGGATTCTCAATGGGTGGTAGTAATGCCAAAGGTATTTATGCGATTATTCCTTTTGACTGGAAGACTTCTATTCCAGACTGTCCCATAGCCTGGCACACAGGAGATCCGGATACAGACCCTTGGGAGTGGAGAATGCGGGTATTAGAGGAACGGGATGATATTGCTTATGGGAAGGTTTTCTTTGGTGCCGGCGGATACATTACTAAGGAATGGTATCCCTATTTCATGGCAGTTCGCAGACAAGGATTCACTTTTGAAGAGTGGTATTATGAAGGTAAAGCAGGACTACTGGAGAAAAAGATTTATGAAGCCATAGAACAAAGTGAGCATATGGCACTTCATGAATTGAAAAGCGAATGTGGTATTACAAAGGAAACTTCCGGGCAATTCGACAGAGCACTTACTAATCTGCAAAAAAATCTGTTTATTACTATGTGCGGAAGAAAGCAAAAGGTAAGCAGTTCGGGCAAACCATACGGCTGGAATAGTACAGTGTTTACTACCGTGGAGAATTTCTGGGGTGAGGATATGACAATGGATATACCTAAGGACGAGGCGTATGAAATAATAAGAAAGCGTATTATTTTATTAAATCCGGAAGCGAAAGAAAAAGATATTAAGAAGTTTATTGGTTAATAAATGCGAGATTGTGAGGAGAGCAATGCCAATGTAGAGGTATTGTGCGTAACGCTGTTATAAGTATGTGGATTATATTTCTGTAAGGAGAAAGGACTAAAGCAATATGGAGCATAAAGAGGGGAAATGGGCAACTCAGATTCTGGAAGCACGACACGAAGATGGAATGTGGGGTGTTTTTCATACATTGAGCTGTCCGGTAAAAGGAAGACCGATTACTACAGAACAAGCAATTCGAAGGTTGCACCGTCTGGGGTATACAATAGAAGATAAAGTGATTAAGAATGTGGTAGAACGTATGGTGTTGTGTATCACAGACCGGCAAAAGATAGATAATTATTTTGAGAAAACTCATGATTGGCAGTTGTTTGAGAAATTGATGCTTTCTGCATGGATTCGTATTTTTGAACCACAGAATCCATATGCTTTGGAGGTGGCACGAGGATGGGCAGATATCGTAGAAAAGGCGTTTGCGAGCGGTACATATTATCGGGAAGATGATATAGAGGCTTTTACACAACAACATGGAAGAAAACCGCGAAGTGGGTTTGAAACAGGGTTTGGCATGTTTTATCATGCAGTATTACTTCAAGGTGTGCTTACGCCAAAGACAGAGAGTATGTTTTTTGATTATTATCTGTCAAAACCCGATGGTATGTATTATATCTATGATAAACCATTAAATCAGTTACCTGAAGAGTTTTCATCCAAGGCAGCCAGTTGTTATCTAGCTGCTATGGAAGTACTGGCGGGATATGGAGCTGCAAAAGAAAAACTTTCCTTTGTTGTAGAATGGTTGAATAATAACAAGGATGAGAATGGTCAATGGGACTTTGGACCGAAAGCGAATGATGGTGTCTATTTTCCTCTTTCTGATTCATGGAGAAAAGCAGAGGATAGAAAGAGGGATTGTACTGAGCGTGTAAATAGATTTTTGAAGCGTTTATCAATATGAGTTTAAGGAACAAGACTGAGGGGATTAGATATGTCTGCATGGAATGATAAGCTTGAGTTTTTGAAAAGTATTCGAAAAGATTGGTGCAACAGTGACTACATAGAGTTTTTGATTCAGAAAGTATGGCGAATTGAGAAACCTGTAAATGTAGTCGATTTCGGGTGTGGGTATGGATATCTTTGTGATTTGCTGATGCCGTTACTTCCAAAAGGAAGTACATATACAGGAATTGATAATAGTGAAAAGCTATTGGAGGCGGCAAGAGAGCATTTAGAAAAATATGAGTTTAATGTAAAACTGATTAATGCAGATTTGCGAGAATATGTTCCGGTAGAAAAATATGATTTGGCAGTTTGCAATGCGGTTTTACGACATATTCCCAATCCGAAAGAGATTTTGAAAAAGATGATAGACTCCGTTATTGAAAATGGCATGATAGCTTGTTTTGAAGTCGATAGGCCTATTGAAGAAGCAGGACTTTTTTGTAGTGCTATAGATAATTATTCGCTTGGGCAAGCTGAGTATTATCGTAAGATATGTGAATATGAGTACAATAATGGCGGACGCGATTATCGTACAGGAATTAAGATACCCCAATTTATGCAGGAATTAGGCCTAAACAATGTGGGCATAAGAATGAATGACAGTGTGAAATTTGTAAGTCCTACTATGGAGGAATACGAGGAAAAACGTAAGATTTTTGCTCAGAGCAAGGGGTATTATGAGGTACTTGAGAACGCAGAGGGAGTATCCCCGCTTGTTTCGGTTCTGACAAAAGAAGAACAGGAGCAATTTTTTGAAAACCAGCGAAAGATAGCTTCAACAGTAGTTTGTGGAAATGGCTATTTAATACAGGCACCATGTGTGCTGATTTCTTACGGATGGAAATAGAAATATTAATTTGAACATGGAACATTAAAAGTAGGAAGTCCGTAGAGTTATAATACAGAGCAACTGTTTTTTGAGAATTCGATTTTGGGAGAACATCATTAATGAAAACAATTAGTATAAAACCGTTAACGCCTGAATTGAACAAGGACTATCTTGATTTCTTTGATAATCGTGCGTTTACGGACGATAATCCAAATGGTCCATGCTATTGCACCTCACCGAATCAAGACGAAGAAGAAATTAAGCAAATGGTTGGTGAATTTAGACTATTTGGTGTAAAGGATACAGTTCGTAAATATGCAGTAAAAATGCTAGAGGAAAATAAAATAAGCGGATACTTGGCTTACGACGGAGAAATATCTATTGGTTGGTGTAATGCGGCAGATATGGAAAGTTATGTGGGATTTGTTCCGCAGTTCGCAAGGGAAAAGATTTGTGGGAAAACTATTTCCATTGTTTGCTTTGAGATTGCACCGGAGTATCGTGGAAGGGGCATAGCATCAGCATTTATTGATAAGGTTTGTGAGGATGCAAAATCTAAAGGATATGTTGCTGTTGAAGGCTATGCTAATCTTTCAGATGTACGTAATGACTTTGATTATCAAGGTCCTATTCGACTTTATCAAAAAGCGGGATTTGTTGAAGCGGCAAGGGAAAATGGTCAGGTGATAATGCGAAAAATATTATAAGCTGAAAATGATGAGGAGATATAGCAATGACAATAGCTGAGATCAAGAGGTGTTTAAAATGTATCATACATATGTCATGGGAATAGATAATAGTATTTTTGATTTGGCGAAGCATGGCTTTTTGATTCGGGAAGATGGAAATAATTACACGGTATCCTTTCCTGAGTCGAAAGCTGAACTATGGGAAGACTTTATAAAAGAACATTTGGAAATTGAATACTGGAATGAATATTTAACAGAGGACAAAGTCATATTCATATTTCATTTAGAGAATGGATTTAAGAGGTATGAAGTTAATAATTATACCAATGATGAAGTATTAAGCTTGTGTGAAAAATTATGCGATTGTAAGTTTGAATCAATTAAGAAAATGCTGTCGGATAATTCGTTCTATAAAACAATTATCAAGTAGGTTAAGATATGACGATTGAAGAAATAAAGGAATATTGCAAAAACAAGCATAAAGTTACGGAAGAATTTCCTTTTGGGGATGTCCCCATATGTTATAAATTGGGTGGTAAAATATTTGCCCAGATTTATCCATATGAGCATGATAAGAAGATTACTTTGAAATGTACTGCTGAAGTCGGGCAGTTTTATAGAATGGTGTATCCGGATAAAGTGGTCAGAGGATATCACTGTCCGCCCATTCAACAGCCATATTGGAATACCATATATTTAGATGATTTTCCGGACGATGAATTGTTGAATATGATAGATTTAGCGTATGATACGGTTTTTGCAAAACTTAGTAAGAAAGAGCAGAAAAGGATAAGGGAAGATGAAGATTTTATATGGTACCACCAATAAAGGAAAATTACAAGCAATGAAAACAGCACTGGAATCGTTTGATATAGAACTTATTGGTCTGGGGGATATAGATAGTGAGCTTCCGTGTATAAATGAAAATGGTAAAACCCCTTTAGAGAATGCTGAAATTAAGGCTAAAGCATATTATAAAGCATTTCATATGCCGGTGTTTTCTTGCGATAGTGGTTTGTATTTTGATGAATTACAGGAGGAAGAACAACCGGGACTTTATGTCAGACGAATCAATGATAAGGAACTAACAGATGATGAAATGATACAATACTATGCAGCTTTAGCAGAACGCCATGGAGGAAGAATAACCGGACGTTACAGAAATGCTATCTATTTTATTTTGGATGAAAATCACCATTATTCCAGCATGGATATGTCAATTGCTACAGAACCTTTTATTTTGGTTACAGAGCCCCATGAGAAACGAGTAGAAGGGTTTCCACTGGATTCCTTGTCAATCGATATTGCAACCGGAAAGTATTACTATGACTTGGAAGTAAAGGATGTAAGCACCTCTGTGGATGATGGAGTAAGGGAGTTTTTTGCGTCTATTTTTCAGAATGATAAGTAATGGTTTTATTGTGAAATGAAGGAGAATAATTATGATGAACCGTGGACCGGAAACTTATGGAATTGGAAGGGAACGAGAGAATATTTTACCTGAACTGCTGATTTTTGAGAAGAAGCTGGCAAAGGAGCCTGTGGATATAAAGGAAGGCATCTATTATTTTGATGCCCATAATCATGGGGACTGGTTCGACGAGGAAGATATAGCAGAGTGGGATAATGGCCGTTTGGAGAGTAATTGGAAGAAACAGACTTTTTTAAAAAATCCTGTAACAAAGAAATTAATTGAAACCATTGTTGCAAACGAAAAAGAAGTCATTGACCTTGCCTGTGGACCAGGCATGGGACTTATTCCGTCAGTAAAGCAGTTGAATCCGGCCTTTCATTGTACGGCAACGGATGCAAGTGCCATGGTTTTGGAACACTGGAAGCAGTATCTTGACAGGTACTGTATGGACCACGGTGTGGGATTTGCGCAGTTCTCGGTACTGGATATGCCGTTTAAAGAGAATTCTGTGCCGTCCTTTAGCAGCAATATCGGCTTGTCTTCTACGAGAAATGGTAAAGCGGGCTATGATGCAGCGGTAAAGGAAGTGTACCGTTGCTTAGAATCAGGTGGATATCTTTATGCAATTGAAAGTGAATGGATAGACGTTGCGGTGATTTTACAAGTGTTTGAAAGGTGGGGACAGGAACCATGGACTTGTTTTGCCGAAGAACATATGAGTTGGCATGATCGTTTTGTTAGAGCAGGTTTTGAGATTATTTCGGAAGAGATAGTACAGCACAGAATATTTACTGCAGAAGATAATGAATTGGGCGAAGCATCGGAGAGATTCGGAATTCAGGTTGGTACAAAGGAAACGGCATTTGTGCTGAGGAAGTGCTAGGAAAAATCAGATGTTGTTACGATGAAAGACAAGTAATACCAGTCATATCCCCCCAAAGTGCCTCATACAATGTAAAAAAGCACTTTGAGGGGATTTCTTTTGAAAGACTATATTGAAGAGCGTGCCGTAAGCATCGCTAACTATATCATCGACAACAATGCCACTGTGCGGCAGACCGCCAAGGAGTTTGGAGTGAGTAAGTCGACGGTACATAAAGACTGCACAGAACGTCTCATGCAGATTAATCCCGCTTTGGCGAAGCAGGCCAGAAAGGTTCTGGATGTGAATAAGTCAGAGCGTCATATTCGTGGCGGATTGGCAACCAAAGAGAAATATATGCACCAAACAATCAGTTAGTCAGAAGAGTTCCTGAGATGGAACTCTTTCTATATTGGAAAATGTTTTCTTGTCCATTGACAAGGCGTATGGGTTGTGATATAAACACATTGATACAGAAAGATTAGCATTAGAGAGGTGCCGGAAAACAGGGAGCCGGTACCTATGGAGTAACTTATGAAGAAGTTAAAGAATGATGAATTTTACAGCCAGATTTGGAAGCTGGTATTGCCCATATTAATACAGAACCTGTTAAGTGCTGCGGTAAGTTCGGCGGATGTTATTATGTTGAATGAGGTTAATCAGGAGGCGGTGTCTTCCGTATCCCTGGCCACACAATTCGCTGGTATTTTGTTTTCTGTATATTATGGCTTGGGTACAGGTATCACCATGCTTTGCGCTCAGTATTTCGGCAAAAAGGATATGCGTGCCATTGATGTGGTGCATGGTATTGCATTGCGCTTTTCGCTGGCGATTTCCATTGGTTTTGCGGCTTGTGCCGCATTGATTCCGGAGATTATGATGAAGATTTATACGGATGACCCGGTGTTGATTGAGTTGGGTGCATCTTATCTTCGAATTATCAGTATCAGCTATCTTTGTTGGGGCTTTATAGAGGTGTATTTGTCTGTGCTTCGCAGTGTGGGCAGAGTGGCTATTTGTACCGTGCTGAATACTATGGCATTTGCGATTAATATCACATTGAACGCAGTGTTTATTTTCGGACTTTTCGGTGCACCCAAGCTGGGAGTGGTAGGTGTGGCAATAGCTACCTCCGCATCCCGCGTGATTGAGCTGATTGGATGTTTTTTGGTGTCTGCAAGAAGCAGGGAAGTGAAGCTGAAGTTATCCTATATGTTGATCAGAAACAAGCTGTTATTCAAGGATTATCTCAGGTTGTCCATGCCTGCTTTAGCCAATGATGTAATCTGGGGAGTGGCTTTCTCCATGTATATGGCGATTATCGGACATATCAGTTCGGATGCAGTGGCAGCCAATGCTTATGTTACCGTAGTACGTAATCTGGGTACTATTTTCTGTTTTGGCATTGCCAGTGCGGGAAGTGTGCTGCTGGGTAAGATAATTGGGGAGAATCGCTTGGAGGATGCCCTTGTCGGTGCCAAAAAGCTTATGAAGCTGACTATTATTGCAGGAGCCTTGGGAGGCTTGATAGTATTGGCGTGTATGCCCATTGTACTTGACTTTGCATCCGGTTCACTCAATGAAACAGCTATGTTTTACTTGAAGGTGATGTTGTTTATTAATACTTATTACATCATGGGTACAGCGGTAAATACAACTTTAATCGCAGGTGTATTCCGTGCCGGTGGTGACAGTAAGTTTGGTTTCATCTGTGATACCATAGATATGTGGTGCTATGCCATACCTTTAGGACTGATATCCGCATTTGTGCTGAAGTTGCCGGTATTGGTAGTTTATTTCCTGCTTTGCACGGATGAATTCGTAAAGTGGCCTTGGGTAATTAAGCATTATAAAAGCGGTAAATGGCTGAATAATATCACCAGAGACAACCTGTTTGAGGAAACAGAGGGGGCAAAAGTCTAGTTATTTGTGCTTTTTTCGCAGTAGATTGCGGATTTTGCTTGATTATTTTTAATAACAAGAATATAATTGTATATGTAGTGTTTTTTAATAGGGAGTAAAAAAGACAAAAGAATTAGGGGGATTATTTATGGATTTTAATCTGTTAATTGATGATGCCAGAAAAGACGGATGTTCCGATGTTCATATTACGGTTGGTACGGCTATTGCACGTAGAAAGTTTAGCAAGTTGGAGTTTATGTATCCGGTACCGACAGCGGAAGAATCCGAAAGAATGATTTTGGAGAAGCTGAATGAAGAGCAGAGAGAATATGTTCTTGCAGGCAACGACTTGGACCTTTCCATTATGATGCAGGATGGATCCAGAATCCGTGCAAATATTTATCATCAGAGAAATAATCTGGCGGCAGTGTTCCGTATATTAAACAGCACCATTCCTACCTTTGATGAGTTAAATCTGCCTGATGTAGTAGAAAAATTGGCAAACGAACCCAGGGGATTGGTTTTGGTTACCGGACCTACCGGTAGTGGAAAGACAACTACCATGGCTTCCATGGTAAATTATATCAACAAAAATATGGATAAGCATGTTATTACCATTGAAGACCCTATCGAGTATGTGTATTATCATGAGCGTTCCATGATTCATCAGAGAGAAATTGGTAAGGATGTAAAGGACTTCCCCAGTGCACTTCGTTCAGCACTTCGTGAAGACCCGGATGTTATCCTGGTTGGTGAAATGCGTGACTACGAAACCATTCGTGCAGCGATAACCGCAGCTGAAACCGGTCATTTGGTTTTATCTACCTTACATACCAATAATGCTGCACAGACCGTGGAACGTGTTATCGAATCTTATCCTGCTAACTTCCAGAACATGGTTCGTTCCCAGCTGGCTTCCGTATTGAGAGGTATTATTACTCAGGTATTGATTCCCGGTGCTAAGGGCGACTGTATGGAGATTGCAACTGAAGTATTGATCAACAATGATGCGGTTGCAAACCAGATTCGTGAAAACAAGATCCATCAGATTTTGAGTACTATTCAGAGTAATACCGCAGCAGGTATGCACACCATGGATTCCGATATCAAGAGATTGATCAGAGAATGGAAGATTTCTCCGGAAACAGCATTAAAGTTTGCTGCAAATCCTAAGACTTTATTAAGCTAATGTAATCGGCGGCTAAACGGTAGTTTGGTCGCCGGTAATATATTGGAGGGATTTTATGGAGAAGAAGTGGCATAAGCAGAGGAAACGACTTTTTGAGATTGTGGAAGTGGGGTATTCCCTGGATTTTGTCAGCCGTATGTACGACCTGCTGAATGTATTGGCGATAGTGCTGAATCTTGTGGCAAGTATATTATACACCTTTGATGAAATAAGAGACAGATATGCGACGATTATCCTGGCAGTAGAGGGGATTACCGTAGCATTCTTCTTAATAGATTATTTGTTGCGTGTTTTTACAGCTACCTTTTTGTATCCGGATGAGAAGGAATCGAAAGCAATATTAAAATATATGTTTTCTTTTATGGGTATTGTGGATTTGCTATCTTTTTTGCCCTATTGCCTTCCTGTATTTTTCCCGGCAGGAACCATTGCTTTCCGAATGATTCGGATTATTCGTATTTTCCGACTGTTTCGTATTAATGCATATCATGATTCTTTGAGTGTAATTACATCCGTTATTGTCGAGAGAGGACAGCAGCTGGTGGCATCCGTATTTATTATTGTAGTATTGATGCTGGCTTCCAGCTTGTGTATGTATAGTTTGGAACATGAGGCACAACCAGAGGTATTCAGTAATGCTTTCTCGGGAATTTGGTGGGCGACTTCTACTCTTTTGACCGTGGGATATGGTGATATTTATCCGATTACTACATTGGGTAAGTTGTTCGGTATTCTGATCAGTTTCCTGGGGGTGGGAATGGTTGCTATACCGACAGGTATTATTTCAGCAGGATTTGTTAATCAGTACAGCAGGATTAAGAAAAGTGCAGAATACGGCCGTGAGGCAGATATGCAATTTATTAAGGTATACATGGAAGAGAATGATGCGTGGATTGGCAAGAAGATATCCGACTTAAAACTTCCGAGTGGTATGATAATTTCTGTTATCAAGCGAGAGGATGAAATACTGATTCCTCGTGGAGATTTGGTAATAGAAGTAGAAGATTTGGTGGTAATTGGTGCAGAGCCGTTTAATACCCGGGAACATATTCAGTTAAAGGAGATTATTATCCGTAAACAGCATCCATGGGTAGGCGCAAAGATAGACGAAATTGATATTTCAAGGCATTCTATTATTGTGCTGATAAAGCGCAGAAGCAGAACCTTAATACCCAATGGTAACACAGTGTTGCGAGCAGGAGATAAGCTTTTTATGTATACGCAGTTGCATTTTTCAGGTGCAAAGGATATTGAAGTTTAATGCAAAAAGAAACCTTCCTAAGGCAGATGCCAAAGGAAGGTTTTGTTGTGCTTATTTATCAGTTATTTTCTTTAAGGTGGCGATTACCTCTGCTTCATCAAAGGGCTTGGTAATAAATTCATCAGCACCTCTCTTTAAAGCATCTACCATCTTTTCTTTCTGGCCTGCGGCAGTAATCATAACTACCTTGGCATCAGCATTTGCATGCTTGATGAGGCTTAAGGATTCGATGCCGTCCATAATCGGCATGGTAATATCCATGGTTACTATATCGGGCTGTAATTCTTTATATTTCAGATAACCATCTTCACCATTTACTGCTTCGCCGGTGATTACAAAACCGGCACGCTCTAAAAGTCCTCTCATAATTTTTCTTGATGTTCTTGAATCATCTACAATCAATACTGTTGCCATAATGTGTTCCTCCCCTTATACAAGATCTGCTACAGTGAAATAAAGTCCCTTGTCACCTATGTAAATCGGTATTCTGCAAATAGCGGTTTTAGCCTTTAAGGTAACATCATCGTAATCCGGAGGCATAAGCTCTAGGAAAGTGCCGTTTCTGCTTTCGGCAGAAGCATACAAACCATTAATACAGTTTAAAGTCTCGCCGGCTGCGTCCAAAGCGTCCATATCCAGCTGCTCAAAATCTTCCTGTCCGAATATTCTGGCAAGATTTAACAATGCGCCATCTAGTTCAGAGAAACAGGAAATAATGCCTTCAGGACCGATTAATGACTGGCTTACCTGTCCTTCTGCCGGGAATGCATGAACCATCTGAGCGTTACCCACATAAACATGTCTGTCCATCAGACGAATGAGGGTACGTACACAGATTGTAATAATATCAGTAAATTTTTTGCCTGCTTCGGGGATATACAGGGGAACAATACGTTCCACCTGATCACTCTTTATAGCATCAATTTCGGAATTGCTAAAGCCCTTCGCTACTCGGAAAGACTCCAGAAGATTGTCAACTTCAATCATGGTCAAATATCCGGAATCTACTAAAGTCTGGATAAATGTCATATAAGCATCACCCTGCTTCTTTAACAGCTTGCCAATCTGGTCGTCTGTCAGATAGCCCTTGGATACGGCGATATCACCGAAACGCTTATCCATAACTGCCTGCAAGCGGTTTACCTCTTCTGTCTGTGCTAAAGTCATCATGCCTTCTGCTACAGCGATAAGGCCCAGTTTTACACGTACAGAATCCTGTTTCTTTAAGGTGTCAGTCAATTGTTCGTTTGTAATTTGTCCGGTTTCCACCAGGTAATTGCCAAGTATGTACTCTACCATATATTTTCTCCTATCGCATATTTAGATTTTTTGTCAAATATCATCAAAAAATAAGAAAATTTAGATGATTTTTTCATATTTTCAGTATATCGTGTTAAAGTTGCTATGTCAAGGTGTTTCGCTGTTTTGAATTAGGAAGAATTTACAAAATAAAATCCGTCTTGCTAAAAACCGTTTTCTGTGTTGTAATTGATATAAACAGTGTTTGGGAAAGGGGAAAAATGATGGAAAAAAGAGGTGTTCAAATAACAAATCCTGCATCTTCGAAGGAGATTACCAGAGCATATTTTGACAGTTTGCTGGTGGAGGAAAGGCTGATGGACAGCTGTGTGCCGGTTACGGATTTTGAATTGTACGAAAAGCGGTTCAAAACCCCCATAATGACGGCCGCATTATCCCATATCGGTACCTTCAATCCGGATATGCCAAGCGGCATGGTACAGTATGCACAGGGAGCGGCTATGGCAGGAGCTGTTCATTGGATTGGTATGGGCAGTGACGAGGAATTTGAAAGTGTGGTGGCAGCAGGAGCACCCACCATAAGGATTATCAAGCCCTATGCGGACGAAGAAAAGATTTATCAACAAATCCGATGTGCGGAAAAGAATGGTGCTCTGGCAGTGGGAATGGATATAGACCACATGCTGGACCTGAAAGGGGAACCGGATGTGTGCATGGGTGAGCTGATGGCGGTGAAGTCCTCCGAGGACCTGAAACGGTATGTGGAGTGTACCAAGCTACCGTTTATTATCAAAGGTGTATTAAGCGTACATGATGCCTTAAAATGTGCAGAAATAGGCGTACGTGGAATCGTAGTGTCACATCATGGGGGAAGGTTAAATTATGCAGTGCCGCCTTTGTATGTATTGCCGGATATTGTAAAGGCAGTAGGAGATAAGATGCCCATCTTTGTGGATTGCGGTATATGCTCCGGTATGGATGCTTATAAAGCACTGGCTTTAGGAGCTACAGCTGTGAGTGTGGGACTGCATTTGATTCCCATGATTCGTCAGGGCGGAGCAGAAGGTGTGGCAAAGAGAATACAGGAGATGACAGAGGAAATGAAAGGGGTTATGGCCTATACAGGAGTAGCCTCACCGAAGCATTTTGATGCAAGCGTAATTCATAGATTATAAGGGGAAGAATATGAGACTTGGCGGAAATGTATTTTATCAAGGAAATAGTGCAAAGGAATATGCACAGCTACATGTGAAAAAGGGGTTTGGAGCAGCGCTGTGTCCGGATTGGATCAGCTTGGATAGACCGGCTGAAATGCGAGAGTTTAAGGATGTGATGCAGTCTTATGATATACGTATCGCGGAAGTAGGTGCATGGTGTAATCCTCTGCATCCGGACAAGAAGGAAGCGGAAGAGAAGATTCAGTTTATGATTAAGAGACTGGAACTGGCAGAAGAATTAGAGGCCTGCACCTGTGTAAATATTTTGGGAACCAAGCAGACCGGTACATGGTTTGGGGCAGATGGGGCATGCTATAGTGAAAGTTTTTTTGAGGAAGCGGTAGCTGTCAGTCAGCGAATTATAGATGCGGTAAAGCCGGTAAAAACTAAGCTTTCCTTCGAGATGATGCCTTACTGTTTTTTGGATTCGCCGCAGGAGTATCTGCGCTTTTTAAAGGCAGTGGACAGAGAGGCGGCAGGGGTGCATCTGGATATTTGTAATACCATGAATCATCCCAGGCGTTTTTATGCTAACGGGGAGTTTATACGGGAGACTTTCGGGCTTTTGAAGGATAAGATTGTGACCATGCATTTAAAGGATATTGCGCTTCGGACGGATGAACTGACGGTTATGTTTGATGAAGTGCTTTTGGGAACCGGCGGGATTGATTATCATGTACTTATGCAGGAAACAGCCAAACTGCCTGCGGATACGCCGGCCATGCTGGAGCATTTGGAGACGGAAGAAGAGTATGATAAGGCTGCAGAAGCCGTTATTCGTTTTGCTGAAGGCGCAGGTATGAAGAAAGAAGGGAGTTGTTGGATAGCATGAATTACAGAAAAGCGGTTATGATTGGTTGCGGTTATGTGGGGGCTGCATCGGTATTCAGTTTGATGCAGAGTGGATTATTTTCCGAGATTGCAATGATTGATGCGAATCAGGAAAAGGCAGAAGGAGAGGCTATGGATATAAGCCATGGTATTCCTTTTAGCAAGCATATGAAGATATATGCGGGTGATTATGATGATGTAAGAGATGCCGGAATTGTAATAATCACAGCCGGAGCAAACCAGAAGCCAAATGAAACCCGTTTGGAACTGGTACACAAGAATGTGGCAATCTTTAAGTCTATCATTCCGGAGATTGCAAGCAGGGATTTTGGGGGAATTATATTAGTCGTAGCGAATCCTGTGGATATATTGACTCAGGTAGCACAGAAGCTTTCGGGACTTCCGGAGAATCGTGTCATCGGTTCCGGTACTGTGTTGGATACAGCACGACTAAAATACAGTCTCAGCGAGCATTTGGGTGTGGATAGCAGAAGTGTTCATGCGTTTATTATTGGGGAGCATGGGGATAGTGAGATTGCAGTCTGGAGCAGTGCCAGTGTTTCGGGTGTACCGCTGGATGCATTTTGTGAAATGCGCGGTCATTTTCATCATGATGAAGCAGAAGAACGGATTGAAGAAAGAGTTCGCAATTTTGCCTATGAGATTATTGAGCGAAAGAATGCTACCTATTTTGGCGTAGCCATGGCTGTTAAGCGCATCTGTGAAGTGATTGTGCGTGATGAAAAGACCATTCTGCCCGTATCTACCATGATGCATGGAGAGTATGGGATTGAGGATGTGGTCTTAAGTATGCCTTGTATATTGGGGAAGGACGGTATTGAAACCAAGGTGCCTATCTCATTAAGTGAGGAAGAGATTAAGGAATTACAGGAATCTGCAAATGTATTGAAGGAAATTACCAAAGAATTAGGTTTGTAAGCGTGTAGTATATATGATATACTAAAGCAAGCATGACAAAAGAGAAGGGGTAATTCAAATGACTTTTAATGATGTGTTGAACAAGATTAATGATGTAATGTATACCTACATACTGATTATTTTATTGATTGGTGTTGGTGTATACTTTACGATTCGAACCAAAGGAGTACAGTTTCGACTGTTTAAGGACGGTATCAAATCCATTATGGAGCCTTCGGAAAAGAATAAGGAGGGGGAGAAGAAGGTATCTTCTTTCCAGGCATTGATGATTTCTACTGCCTCCAGAGTAGGAACCGGAAATATCGCCGGTATTGCTACGGCAATTGCCGCAGGTGGACCGGGAGCGGTTTTCTGGATGTGGCTCATGGCTCTTATCGGTGGTGCTTCGGCATTTATAGAAAGTACTTTGGCGCAGATTTATAAGGTGAAGAACGGAGGACAGTATCGTGGTGGTCCGTCTTATTATATGGAACGTGCTTTAGGCAAAAGATGGATGGGTATCCTGTTTTCCATTCTGTTGATTATTTGTTTTGCTTACGGATTTAACGGGTTGCAGGCATTTAATATGTCATCTGCCTTAGAGTACTATATCGCGGATTATTCCAATACGGTCGGTCCTATGGTAGTAGGAATTACCTTGGCGGTGCTCTTCGGTCTGGTAATCTGGGGCGGAACTCATCGAATCGGTTTTATCTCTTCTGTAATTGTGCCGGTTATGGCTACCATATATATATTGATGGGTCTCGTAACCATGATTATGAATATTACGGAATTACCCGGAGTAATTGCGTTGATTCTAAGGGAAGCTTTTGATGTGCAGGCGATTATGGGCGGATTTGCCGGAAGTGCGGTAGTGCTTGGTATCAAAAGAGGTTTGTTCTCCAATGAAGCAGGTATGGGTAGTGCACCTAATGCATCTGCTTCTGCAGACGTAGAGCATCCTGTAAAGCAGGGCTTGGTTCAGGTGATTTCCGTATTTATCGATACCATATTGATTTGTTCCAGTACCGCATTCATGCTGTTGCTTTCCGGTGTGGAAGGTATCAAGGGTACATTGGACGGTATTCCTTATGTACAGAAGGCAATCAGTGCCAATGTTGGAGAGTGGGGTATTCACTTTATCACCTTCTCCATCTTTGCATTTGCGTTTACCAGTCTGATTGGAAATTACTGCTATGCAGAGTCCAATATTCTGTTTATTAAGAACAATAAGGTGGTTTTAAATATTTTCCGAGTAACCTGTTTGGCAGCAGTATTTTTAGGTGCTCAGGCGGACTTTAGTATGGTTTGGAACTTGGCGGATGTGACCATGGGTCTGATGGCTATCGTTAATATAATCGCTATGTTTATGTTGGGTAAGGTGGCTTTGAAGGTGCTGAAGCATTATGAAAAGCAGAAAAAAGAAGGTAAGAAGCCGGTGTTCTATGAGGATGAAGTGGGACTGACCGGAACCGTTTGGACAAGAAACAGAGAATAAAAAATTGTCGCCGAAAGGCGACAATTTTTATTATGGGCTTTAGCCTGGTTGAGTGCGTAGCTACGAGTTTCTCCGAAAGAGAAACGACGTACGCACGAAACATACAACCACCCGCTATGCGGGTGCGCAGTGTTTGTTATACAAAAAAATCACCTTTCCGTTATAATGA
>JAFXFO010000007.1 GCA_017520425.1 Lachnospiraceae bacterium
GATAGTTACGGAATCGGAGAACTTCCCGATGCGGCAGATTTTGGAGATAAGGGAAGCAATACACTCCGCTCTATTACAAAGTCCGCAGAATATAATACTCCTTTGATGAAATCCATGGGGTTATTTAATATTGATGGCGTGGATTATATGGAAGGTGTGGATAGCCCAATAGGAAGTTATGGGCGATTGGGAGAAGTGTCCAAAGGAAAAGACACGACTATCGGCCATTGGGAGATTGCAGGAATTGTGTCTGAAAGGCCATTACCTACGTATCCGGAAGGATTTCCCAAAGAATTATTAGAGGAATATTCCCGCAGAACCGGAAGAGGTATTCTTTGTAACAAGCCATATTCAGGAACAGAAGTTATCAAAGAATTTGGAGAAGAACATCTGAAAACAGGTGATTTAATCGTATACACATCGGCAGATAGTGTATTTCAGGTAGCTGCCCATGAAGAGATAGTTCCTATTGAAGAGTTATATCGTGATTGTGAAATTGCCAGAGAATTGTTACAGGGGGAACATGGTGTAGGAAGAGTAATTGCACGTCCGTTTGTGGGAGAAGCGGGGAACTTCAGCAGAACGCCAAGACGCCATGATTATTCTTTATTACCACCCAAAACTACCATGTTGGATGTTTTAAAAGAAGCAGGATATGCCACCAGAGGTGTGGGAAAAATTTATGATATTTTTGCAGGAAAGAGCATCAGCGATACGGTAAGAATACAGAACAATGTGGATGGCATGGAAAAAGCCATAGCTATTATGGATGAGGATTTTAAAGGGCTATGCTTTGTGAATCTGGTGGATTTTGACATGGTATATGGTCATAGAAACGATATTGACGGTTATGCAAAAGCTGCCTCCGTATTTGATAAGCAGTTGGCGGAAATGACAGCTAAAATGAAAGATACGGATATTGTAATGATTACTGCGGACCATGGATGTGATCCGGGATTCAAAGGTACAGATCATTCCAGAGAATATGTTCCTTTCTTAGCTTATGGAAAAGACGTTAAGGCGGGAGTGAATCTGGGGACCAGAAGCACTTTTGCAGACATTGCAGCTACTATTCAGGATATATTTGAACTGGAACAGAAGACGGCAGGAACTAGTTTTAAAACGGAGATTTTGAAATAATATGAACAAGGAAGAACTGATAAAGAAAGCTTACGAAGCACAGCAATTTTCTTATAGTCCATACTCCGGCTTTCAGGTTGGGGCGGCTCTTCTTGCAAAAAGCGGAAAGGTATATACCGGTTGTAATATAGAAAATGCAGCATTTTCTCCTACAAATTGTGCGGAAAGGACAGCCTTTTTTAAGGCTGTTTCCGAAGGGGAAAAAGAATTTGCAGCCATAGCGATAGTGGGGAATAAAAAAGATGCACCGCCGGAAGAGTGGGAATTTTGTACTCCTTGCGGAGTCTGCAGACAGGTAATGCTGGAATTTGTGAATCCGGAAGAATTCTGTATCTATTCCGGCAAAGGGAATGACGTAAAAACATTTACCCTAAAGGAATTATTGCCGGAAAGTTTTTCACCCGGTATGGTGAAGTAACGATGGGGGATTAGAGTATGAGAATGTATGATTTGATTTCCAAAAAACGAAATGGTGAAGCATTAAGCAGAGAAGAAATGACCCATTTGATTGAAGGATATGTAAGGGGAGAGATTCCGGATTATCAGATGTCTGCTTTTTTGATGGCAGTATATTTTCAAGGAATGACCAAAGAAGAGACTGCGATTATGACACAGTTGGTTGCCGGGAGCGGTGACATGGTAGATTTATCTTCTATAGAAGGGATAAAGGTGGACAAACATTCCACCGGTGGTGTAGGAGATAAAACTACATTGATTGTAGCTCCGTTGGCAGCAGCCTGTGGAGTGAAAGTTGCTAAAATGTCCGGAAGGGGATTGGGACATACCGGTGGTACCGTGGATAAGCTGGAATCCATTCCCGGCATGCGTGTCAGTCTGGAAAGAGATGAATTTTTTGATGTGGTTAATAGTACCGGACTATGTGTTATCGGACAATCAGGTAACCTGACTCCTGCAGACAAGAAGTTATATGCTCTTAGGGATGTAACTGCTACTGTAGAAAGTATCCCTTTGATAGCAGTATCCATTATGGGTAAAAAATTGGCAGCGGGAAGTGACTGCATTTTGTTAGATGTAAAAACCGGAAGCGGAGCTTTTATGAATACTTTGGAAGATTCCCTTGCCCTGGCACAGGAAATGGTAAGTATCGGGGAAAGCGCAGGTAAGAAAACAGCAGCTTTGATTACCAATATGGACATTCCTTTAGGAAATAATATAGGAAACAGTCTGGAGGTTATAGAAGCAGTAGAGACACTACAGAACCGGGGACCGGAAGATTTGACTAAAGTTTGTATTCATCTGGCGGCAAATATGTTGTACTTAGCCGGTATTGGCGATATGGAAACTTGTCTTGCCAAAGTAAAGGAAAGCTTGGAAAACGGAACTGCATTACAGAAGTTACTGGAAATGGTAGAAGCACAAGGTGGTGACATTAATGTCATCAAAGATGTATCCAAGTTTGAGAAAGCATCCGTTGTAAAAGAAGTAATCAGTCCTTGTGACGGCTATATCACATTTATGAATACCAAAGAATGCGGTATTGCATCCTGTATTCTGGGTGCCGGACGTGAAACCAA
>JAFXFO010000040.1 GCA_017520425.1 Lachnospiraceae bacterium
TCAGTTGGTAGAGCAAAGGACTGAAAATCCTTGTGTCGCTGGTTCGATTCCGGCTCTGGGCATTTTTGTTTGTTCAAATATTATCAGGAAGTGCATAAGCACTTCCTTTTTTGATGGAAAAATGTTATTCTTGAAACACACCAAGAATTATAGGGGGGAATAATATGATAACATGTTGTATTTGTAATAAGAAAATAGGTCGAAATGATCAGCAACACATCTTTTCAAATAAGTATAGTCAGTTAGTGATATGCGCGAAATGCAACGGTGCAAAGGAGAATTTAGGAGTAAACTCAGAAGGAAAAATTGAAGAAATACAACGAAGTCGCAAGTATTTCGAGGAGCTTCTTTATATAGGAATTGTGAATAAGGCGGCGAGAGAACCTCTGCAAGCTTTATTGAAAGAGGCAGAAAATGCTGAAAAAGAAAGCATTCGTTATCGATATAGGAATAGAGAATTATTGGTAACAACGGGCAATTCTTTTGAGGGCTACCGAATTACGGAATATCTGGATGTATTAAGTGCAGAAGTAGTATTGAATATTGGCATGTTTAGCGAGCTTGGAGGTGAAATTTGTGATATTTCCGGAAAAGCGAACAACATTGTGGCACAAAAGTTGAGTGATGCGAAAGAAGAAGCACTGGAATTGTTGAAAAATAAAGCATCAGAAAAGTGTGCCGGAGCTTTATTAGGAGTGCAATATAGTATGTTGAATCTGGTGGAAAATATGCTGGTGATTTCTGCCACCGGAACGGCTGTGCGAATACAGAAAGAAGCGTAAAAATAACTTGCAGATGCATGTAAATTTATTAATAACAAGTTAAATATATAAGGTGCCGAATTGACAATGGGCAGCTATTGTTGTATCATAATTGTATAGACAAATTAGTGTTTGATGGAGGTATTATATGAAAAATACCAAGAATATGCAAGTAAATGACAAACTAAAAAGAAGTTTTATATTGGTGGTATCTATTGCAAATATTGCCGCTATTTTAGCTGCCGGATTGATGTTAATCATTGATGCCAGATACAGTAAAGCTTTGGAGTTAAATGGTTTTATTCAGGGAGATTTGGGTGAATATAGTGCTTATTTAAATCGAGACGGAGCATTATCCAGAGATATCATTATGCTAACAGATGCTTCGGAATTAGCAGAGGCTCAAAAGGATTTGCAGACAACCGATGA
The DNA here is from genome assembly GCA_017520425.1 of Lachnospiraceae bacterium. Taxonomy (GTDB): domain Bacteria; phylum Bacillota; class Clostridia; order Lachnospirales; family Lachnospiraceae; genus Acetatifactor. Next base: position 1,191 of record JAFXFO010000040.1, read on the forward strand.
AAAAATCAATTATTATTTTAATGAATTTGAGCACAAATTAGAAACCGACGAGGAAAAAGCATTAACAGCACTCATCAAGGAAAAATATCCTAAATATATTGAAGAACGTGATAAAGCCATATCAGATGGTATGAAAAATCATAATGAAGCAGCCTTGCAGCAGTTCCGTGATAATGCAATTCCGATTTTACGAGAGGTTATGGATGCGACTGAGCAGCTGATTGCCATGAACCGTGAAATGGGTGATAAGGTTTCTGACAGATTGATTATATTTAGTATTGTGATGGTGGTTTTTGTATTTGTAGTGATTGCTATTGCTGTAATAATAGCTATGCGTCTGGCATCCGCTACTTCAAAAGAGATTAATACATCCGTTGAGAAAATTCAGAAGGCCACAAAGAAGTTGGCAAAAGGTGAACTTGACGTTCGGGTGCAAATCGAGACCGGCGATGAATTTGAGGATATGGCGAAAGATTTTAACGAGGCTGTGGACAATCTGCACTTGTATATTGACACCATCAAATACGGCTTAACGGAAGTGGGCGCAGGTAACTTCGCAGTGAAGCCTCCCATTGAATTTGTGGGAGATTTCGTGGCATTGAAGGATGCTATAGTACATATTACTGAGGCATTAAGCAGTACCATGCGAGAGATTAATGACGGTTCCGAACAGGTAGCATTAGGAGCAGAGCAGCTGGCAGAAAATGCACAGATGCTGGCAGAGGGTGCTACTACACAGGCGGCGGCTATTGAAGAGTTAACCGCCACCATTGAAAATGTCACCAACCAGGCAGAATTTAGTGCAAGGCAGGCTGATGAGGCATGCAAGAGTGCCCAGAGCTTTGCAAATCTGGCAGAACAGTCCAGCCGGGAGCTGGTGCTTCTGACAGAGGCCATGATGCGCATTACAGAGACATCTAAGAAGATTGAAAATATCATTGCAGAGATTGAAGATATTGCATCACAAACCAATTTATTGTCATTAAATGCATCCATAGAGGCTGCAAGAGCAGGAGAAAGCGGACGAGGTTTTGCTGTGGTTGCAGACCAAATCGGCAAATTGGCAGCCGATAGTGCCCAGTCCGCTGTAAATACCAACACCCTTATCAAAGAATCCTTGCAGGAAATCAGTGAAGGAAATGCGATTACAGCTAATACGGTTTCTGCATTACAGGAGCTTATCGAAGGCATCCGTGCATTGGCTGAGGCGGCTCAGCAGAGCAGAGAGCTTTCTGCAGAACAGGCAGTTACCATGGAACAGGTACAGCAGGGTGTGATTCAGATAGCCGATGTAGTACAGAACAATTCCGCATCCGCAGAAGAAACATCCGCTACCAGCGAAGAGCTTTCCGCACAGTCACAGAATCTGAAGGCTATGGTAGAGCAGTTTCAGTTGTTAGAAGGATAGAATGAAAGAAAAAAACCATCCACCCTAAGTTATATAGGGTTGGATGGTTTTATGTTTTACAACTCCAATTTTTCCATTTCATCCAGTATCTCGCACATCACATCTAAGGCATCCTGAATAGGCTGAGGACTTTCCAAATTCACGCCGGCTATTTTGAGAAGCTCTATCGGTGACTTAGTACAGCCCCCGGATAAGAATTCTTTGTAGGCCTTTACGGCAGATTCCCCATTCTTTAGAATATTGCGGGCGATGGCTACGGCGCTGGCAAAACCAGTGGCATATTGATAAACATAGAAATTGTAGTAGAAATGTGGGATTCGCGCCCATTCTACGGCGATTTCCTTATCGGAAACCATATCCGGTCCGTAATATTTGCAGTTCAAATCATAATAAATTTTGCATAAAACATCTGCGGTCAGACTTTCTCCGGCTTCTGCCAAGCGATTGGTTTCCCGCTCATATTCCGCAAACATGGTCTGGCGGTAAACAGTTCCCTTGAAGCTATCCAAATAGTGGTTTAACAGGTACGCACGCTCTTTTTTGTCGGTGGTATTTGCCAGCAGGTATTCCATTAACAAAATTTCATTACAGGTGGAGGCTACTTCTGCTACAAAAATCTTGTATTCAGCATAGATAAAGGGCTGGGTCTTGTTGGAAAGGTATGAATGCATGGCATGACCCATTTCGTGAGCCAGAGTAAACATATTGTCCAAAGTATCATTGTAGTTTAATAATACAAAGGGATGGGTGTCGTAGGTATCGGATGAGTAGGCACCACTACGCTTTCCTACGTTTTCATACACATCAATCCAACGGTTGTTAAAGCCTTCTTCAACCACTTTCACATAATCTTTACCAAGAGGGGCTAATGCCTTTAAGACTATAGCCTTTGCCTCATCGTAGGATACCTTTTTGGCAGAGTCCGGTATCATGGGAGTATATATATCATACATATGCAGTTCATCTACGCCCAATAGCTTCTTGCGCAGGGAAACATAGCGATGCATGTTGTCCAAATTCTGATTTACGGTCTGAATCAGATTATCATAAACAGAAGGAGATACGTTATTTGCGTTCACCGCAGCTTCCAGAGTAGAGCTGTATTTGCGCATCTTCGCACTGAAAATCTGCTTCTTCACCTGGCCGCTGTAAAGGCTTGCCAGAGTATTTTTATATTGGTCATAGGTAGCATATAACTTTTCAAAAGCCTCTTTTCTGACAGTTCTGTCAGATGATTCCTCAAGAGCAATAAAACGTCCGTGAGAGATGCGTACGGTATTGCCATTTTCGTCCAGCATTTCCGGAAAGCTTAAGTCGGAATTGGTAAAAATAGAGTAAGTTTGGGAAGGGGTACGACCCATTTCAGCGGTCATAGCCATGACCTTTTCCAATTCTGCACTCAGGCGATGAGGCTTCAGACGTTGGATTTCGTCAATTAATCCGCGATAAAGCACAAGAGCCGGTTGTTCTGCATAAAACTGTTCCAAAGCGGCACTATCCGCCTCCAAAATCTCCGGTTCAATAAAGGATAATGTGCTGCTGATATTAGAAATAATGCTATGCAGCTTCTGGTTCATACCCTGGTGTGTGGTATCCGATGTATCCTGGTCGCTTAAGCGGCTGGCGTAGTTCATAGCCTTGTAAGCTATACGCTCTATGTCAGCATTTTGAGCCAAAGTAGTCAGGAGATTCTGGGCAGATGCACAAACGGTACCTTCCATTTTAGCCAATTCTTCTGTCATAGCCTGTATATTAGCCACATCTGACTCCCATGCGGGAATATTCGCATACATATCTGCCAGATTCCAGGTAAATTCTTCTTTTACTTCGCTTCGTTTGGGTAATTCCTTTGCCATATCCGAGCCTCCTATTCGTTCATGTAAGTACAGTATACTCTCTAATCATATCACGGTCAAAAGGTATTTATGCAAAAGAGAAGGAAGAAGATAAGCTTAAGAATTTCTAAAATGTATTTGCAATAAAAAGTTCCCGTGATAACATGAAAGAGAAGGGAAAGTGTTATGGAGGGAGTATGTTATGAAGAAAAGAGTATCCGTTATTCTGTTAACTTTATCTATGTTTTGTTTGGCTTCATGCGGTATCTCAGAGGCACCAAATAATATTGTCTCTACACCGAAGCCTACGGCGACGACTCCTGCCGTAAAGGAAGAGTTTGCGACTACAGAGACCACACCGGAACCAACACATAATCTAACGGCAGCAGAGTTGTTTGCCACTGTTCTGAGAGATGAAAAGTCCATATATTTCAGTGAGTTGGGATACAATAGGCAGACGGAGTTGCCGCCTTCCAAAACAGGCACTATCTCAGAACTTCAGTTCGGATATGAAAACCACTATAATATCGCAAATTTCGCAGTGGTAGATTTGGACGGCAATAGGATTCCGGAAGTAATCCTGGAGGTGGAGGAATATTTTGGTTATATCATTCTGAGCTGTCAGGATGGCCGTATTACCGGGAATGGTATGTACTATCGGGGATTTTGTGACTTGAAGAAAGATGGACTTTATTTTTCCACCAGCGGAGCAGCTTATGGTCAAATTAACCGATTGTATTTCATGGGTGATACATGGGAAAGCGATGTTTTGGCAGAACATAACGATATGCAATATTTTGCTAAGGACATCATTACAGATGAGCGTGCCTGGAAAAAGGCATATGAAGAATTCGATAATAAGGAATCCGCAGAGTGGTATGCCTTTACGCCGGAAAATATTGATATTTATGTGCTGAAGAATAAGGAGCTGGCAATTAAGTATGCTGATTTGCCTAAAGAACTTAAGAATCGGCAGGAATATTTGGACTCTCTGAGTTATTTGCAGGAGCTGACTTATGATTTATATCAGAAGTCAGAAGAGGAATACAAAGAAGCTGTCAAGTCTTATTTCGAACATTGTGAAGGAGAGATGGAGAAAATACTGTATCAGTGTATAGACAAGGAAGGTCCGGGGGCAGGGCTGGAAAAGGAACAGCAGATTTGGCAGGAGAATTTTGATAAGAGATTAAAGGAAACTTTATCCATTCATAAATGCAATAGTATAGAGGAGCTGCTGAATTCAGATTTCGGTTTTTTGTATTGGGAGTACGGTGATATGATGCTGCGACGTACCTTGCGGCTATTGGACAGGTATTATGAGTGCGGTGAGTACCGCGTGTTACCCACCAAAAATGTAGAGGAGGGTCATACATTCCGTGAGGTGAAGGAAACCATCACAGCTAAGAATGCTACCAATCTGCGGAATATGCCCAGCCAAGGAGAGGATAGCAAGGTGATGGTCACTCTGAAAAACGGTCAGACCGCTACCCGAATCGGTATCAGTGATACGGGCTGGTCCAAGGTGGAGTATGAGGGAGTGATTTACTATGCTGTGTCAAGCTATCTGACAACGGATTTAACAAAGCCCACACCGGAGCCAACGCCTACTCCGGAACCGGTGGATGACGGCATCAAGACAGTATTTACTCCTTGTGAGGAGATGGTATCGCCCAAGATAGAGGTCAATTTACGGGCCCTTCCCAGTGTAACCCATCCGGATGCGGTAGTGGTGGTGAAGCTGCCTTACGGGGCAGTGGTAAAGCGTACCGGTATTAATACGGACGTGGGCTGGTCCCGGGTAGAATATGAGGGACAAACCCTGTACTGCGTGAGCAGTTATGTATACGTGGTAGAGTAATATAGGGAATATGGGACAAGCACCATGGTGGCAAAGCTACCATGGTGCTTGTTTTGTGGGAGTCGGAAGTGGAGTGGTCAGCATTTGGCTAATTTTCCATAAACAAATTGAAAAAAGTAGGGTTTTAGTCTACAATAGGGATAGGCTTTACAAAGGGGTGCATTATGAGGGAGAAATATGCCGTAAACAGGCAGAAAGAAAAAGAAAAACAGCTACGAAGACAGATTCGGGAAGCAGGTGCGGATATACTGGAGTCCGTGAATTTTCAGCTTACCAGAGAGCATATCCAGCATGGCACAGTGACTGTGCATGCCCATTGTATCAATGTGGCCAAGCATAGCCTGATGCTGGCGGACAAGCTGAAGATTCGTGTCAGACACAGGGAGTTGATTCGCGGGGCATTGCTTCACGATTATTTTTTGTATGACTGGCATGACAAGGAGCATATCAATCCTTTCAAGCTTCACGGATTTTTTCATCCGGGACGGGCACTTAGGAATGCCACCCGGGATTTTGAACTGACAGAGCGGGAGCAGGATATTATCCGCAAACACATGTGGCCCATGACCATTGTGCCGCCCAAGTGCCGGGAGGCCTGGATCGTCACCGCTGCAGATAAATGGGTGTCCTTGCTGGAGACCCTTCGGATACACAAGTAAAGTGTGCAAATTTTTTGCCTGTCTTATAATGATAGTTTAATTGGGCACATTGTAGGGTGATATATGTCCTATAAAGAACTCTTGAAAAACGTCGGCCCTTGGCGATGGTACTTTCGAGCCTAGTGCCGCTACGTTTTTCACGAAGCGAGAGCGGGTTCGTATAGGATATATATCATCCTACAAGGAGCCCTGCAATACGTATTATAAAGGAAGAAAAAATTGGGAATACTACAGGACAGATTAACTGAATATAGTCAGAGTGATTTCTATCCTTATCATATGCCGGGCCATAAGAGGAATCCGGCAGGGACTTTGCCGGGAGAATGGACAAGCAGGGATATTACGGAGATAGAGGGCTTTGATAATTTGCATGATGCTACAGGCATTTTACAGCAGATGCAGGAGAAAGCGGCAACAGCTTATGGTGCGGAGGAAAGCTTCTATCTGGTAAATGGCAGTACCTGTGGGATATTAAGTGCCATCAGTGCGGCGGTACCCTTTGGAGGAGAGCTGCTGATCACAAGGAACTGTCACAAATCCGTATATCATGGTGCTTATCTGCGGCATCTTAGCTTACATTATCTTTATCCGGATATGTTGGAGGAGTATGATATCTGTGAGGCAATCACTGCAAAGCAGGTAGAGGAAGCTCTGGAGGCACATCCGGGAGTGGCGGCAGTACTGATTGTTTCGCCTACTTATGAAGGCCGGATTGCGGATGTAAAAGCCATTGCAGAGGTGGTTCATAAGAAAGGATTGCCGCTGATAGTGGATGAGGCACACGGCGCACATTTGGGTTTTTCGCCGGATTTTGCACGAAATAGTGCCCGCTTGGGAGCAGATATAGTCATTAACAGTGTGCACAAGACCTTGCCGGCCATGACTCAGACTGCTTTGCTGCATGTAAACGGCGGACTTATTGACAGACAGATTTTAAAGCGCCACTTGCGGATTTACCAGACCAGCAGCCCGTCTTATGTGCTGATGAGCAGTATCGAAGAAGCTGTGGATATGGTCGGGGAAGAAAGTGCTTTTGAAGAGTTTGTAATCCATTGGAGAGAATTACTGACAAGACTGTCAGAATTGAAAAATCTGAGGATTTTACCGAATTCTTTTGAGGAATGCAGAAAAAAGAAGCAGGATATCGGTAAATTGATTATTTCTACCAAAGAAACGGAATTGTCCGGAACGAAACTTTATGATATGCTGTTAACAGAGTATCATTTGCAACCGGAGATGGTATGTGAAAGCTATGTGCTTTGCATGTTTACCATAGGGGATACGAAAGAAGGATATGACAGGCTGGCTGAGGCTTTGCTTGACATAGACAAACAAATACAAGGGGCCACAAAGACCGGATTCGGCAAGCTACAGGTGCCGGAAACAGTCCTGCCTTTTTATGAGGCCTGGGATCGGGAGCCGGAAGAGATACCCTTGAAAGATGCAGAGGGACGCATAGCAGGAGAGTTTCTGAACCTTTATCCGCCGGGTACACCTATTTTGGTGCCGGGAGAAAGACTTACCAAGGATATTATCACCTTTTTAGAGAAGTGTTTGTCAGAGGGGCTGACAGTACAGGGGATTAGCAGAGAAGGATGTATTAAGGTATTACGGGGGAGAATGTAATGCCAAAGGAGAGAATTATGAGAAAGACGAAAATTATTTGTACTATTGGACCTTCCAGTGAAGAAGAAGAGAGATTAAAGGAACTGATGCTGGCAGGCATGAATGTGGCACGCTTCAACTTTTCTCATGGTACCCATGAAGAACAGAAGGGCAAGTATGAAAGATTTGTAAAGGTGCGCGAGGAACTTGGCTTACCCGTAGCAGCTTTGATTGATACCAAGGGACCGGAAATCCGCCTCCACGATTTTGAAGGTGGTAAGGTGGAACTGGTGGCAGGTCAGATTTTTGTACTGACCACAGAGGAGATTATGGGTACCAGCGAAAAGGCAACCATTTCCTATAAGAATTTGAAGGATGATATTTCCGTAGGTATGTCCATTTTGATTGATGACGGTCTGATTGAAATGACCGTGGAAGAGATTAAGGGTGAGGAAATTATCTGCCATGTGGTAAATGGCGGCTTTGTATCCAACCACAAGGGCGTCAATGTACCCGGTGCGGTACTTTCCATGCCTTATATCAGTGATGTGGACAGAGCGGATATTGAGTTTGGTGCGGAACTGGGATTTGACTTTTTGGCAGCATCCTTTGCCAGAACCAAGGAAGATATTTTAGAGGTGCGTAAGATTCTGGAGGAAAAGGGAAGCTCCATGAAGATTATCGCAAAGATTGAAAACATGCAGGGTATCGAAAATGTGGAGGAAATCCTAAGCGTGGCAGACGGTATCATGGTAGCCCGTGGTGACATGGGTGTGGAAGTGCCCTTGGAAGAGGTGCCGGTGCTTCAGAAGCGCCTGATTAAGATGGCTGTGGCACAAGGTAAGCATGTTATTACAGCCACTCAGATGTTGGAGTCCATGATTAAGAACCCCAGACCTACCAGAGCAGAGGCTACCGACATTGCCAATGCGATTTATGACGGTACTACCGCAATCATGCTTTCCGGTGAGACGGCAGCAGGTGCTTATCCTTTGGAGGCAGTACGTACCATGGCCCGCATCGCGGAAGCGGCAGAGAAGGATATCGATTATCGCGGCAGAATGTATCGTTACGGCGTGGACAATCATACAGATACCACTACAGCTATTTCTTTTGCAACCTGTAGCATTGCCATGGACTTGAAGGCAGCAGCCATCATCACCGTTACTCTTTCCGGATTTACTGCAGAGATGGTAGCAAGATACAAGCCCGCATGCCAGATTATCGGTTGCAGTACAGAACATCCGGTGTTGCGCCAGATGAATCTTTTGTATGGCGTGAAACCTTTGGAAATCGATAAAGAATATTCTGCAGACGTGCTTTTCGTACATGCTGCGGAGGAAGCAAAGAAAGCAGGATACGTAAACAGCGGCGATATCGTGGTAATTACAGCCGGACTGCCATTAGGTGTAGCCGGAAGAACCAATATGATCAGAGTACTTGAGGTAAGATAAAGCATGGGAAAAATCGTCTGCCTGATGGGCAAGAGCTCCACGGGAAAGGATACAATTTATAAAAGACTGTTGGCGAAGGAAGATTTGGGACTGAAGCGTATTGTGCCCTACACCACCCGCCCCATGAGAGAAGGGGAACAGGAGGGGGTAGAGTACCATTTTACGGATGAGGCCGGCTTCCAAAAGCTGAAGGAAGAGGGCAAAATCATCGAGGACAGAGCCTATGACACAGTGCATGGGCTGTGGCGATATTTTACTGTGGCGGATGATGCTTTGGACCTGAGTCAGGGCAGCTATTGTATTATCGGTACCCTGGAGGCCTATGTGCAGATAAGGGAGTATTTTGGTGCGGACAAGGTGCTTCCCGTGTTGATTGAGCTGGATGACGGCGAGCGTCTGCAGCGTGCGCTGGGACGCGAAAGGAAGCAGGAGAATCCCCGTTATGAGGAGATGTGCCGAAGATTCCTGGCAGACAGTAAGGACTTCAGTCCGGAGAAGATTAAAGAAGCAGGCAATCCGCGGAGCTTTTACAACGGTTCCCTGGAGGCCTGTATTAGAAATATTGTCAGATATATTCGTGATAATGCGTAAGCATCAACTAGCCGATATAATATAGAGAAGTACTAACGGGAAGGAGGTCGTGTACCATGGATTTGAAGATTAACCAAATACAGCAGTCTGCGCCCGTGGAACACACCACTCAGGTTAGTCAGGGTGACAGTACCTTCAAATTTACACTGGTCAGCCATATCGAGGAGGCAGAGCTGCAGACCAAGCTTCAGGGTCTTATGCAGGCTATCACCGAGGAGGGAGACAAGCTGGCCAAACGTAAGGACTTGCGGGATATGAAGCATTATCGGGGACTGGTGAAGGAGTTTTTGAATGAAATCGTCAGCCGTTCCCATGAGTTTTCCAGAGAGAACTTCCTGGACAGAAGGGGCCGCCACAGGGTATATGGTATCGTCCGTCTGGTGGATGAAAATCTGGACGCTTTGGCCCAGGAATTAATGAAGGATGAAAAGGACAATCTGGCGATTCTCTCCAAGATCGGAGAAATCCGCGGGTTGTTGCTGGATATATTTACATAATAAGAATTGGGTTGGGGATAATGTGCTTATGTACTGTTGATTGATGCACATTATGTCCTATAAGCAAGGTCTTGAAAAACGTCGGCCCTTAGTGAGGTCAAGCCGCTTGCGGCTTCGAACTTAGTGCCGTTACGTTTTTCACGAAGCGAAAGCGTCCTGCGTTAGGATATAATGTGTGGCAATCAACTTTGGGTGGAAAATCCCCCATCCCTAACCCAATTTTATCAAAACGGAGGAAAAACTATGGCGGGATTTCAGGATATCATCGGGCAGGAACAGATAAAGGAGCATTTGCAAAATGCACTGTCCACAGGCAAAATTTCACATGCGTACATAATCAATGGTGAAAAATCCTCCGGTAAGGAGTTTATTGCTAAGATTTTTGCCATGGCGCTTCAGTGTGAACGGGAAGGGGTTGAGCCCTGTAATGAGTGTCGTTCCTGCAAGCAGACCTTGTCCAAGAATCAGCCGGACATTATCTATGTGAGCCATGAAAAGCCCAATACCATCAGCGTGGATGATATCCGTGCCCAGGTCAATAATGATGTGGCAATCAAGCCTTATAGCAGTAAGTATAAGGTGTATATCATCAATGAGGCGGAGAAGATGACGCCCCAGGCTCAGAATGCTATTTTAAAGACATTGGAGGAACCCCCGGCATATGCGGTAATTATGCTTCTGGTATCCAATATGAACAGTCTGCTGCCCACCATTTTAAGCCGTTGCGTGACTTTGAATATGAAGCCCGTAAGGGATGAGCTGGTTCGTAAATATTTGATGGAGGAGCTGCAGGTGCCGGATTACAAGGCAAATGTGTGCGTGGGCTTTGCCAGAGGAAATGTGGGAAAAGCCAAGCTTTTAGCCTCTTCCGAGGAGTTTGAGAATATCAAGTCAGAAGCCCTTTCCCTGTTGAAATACATCAAGGAGATGGAGATACAGGAGATTGTGGCTGCCATTAAGAAAATCAATGAATACAAGCTGGAGGTTCAGGATTATTTTGACATCATAGCCATCTGGTATCGGGATGTGCTTTTGTTTAAGGCCACCATGGATGCCAACCAGCTGATTTTCAGGGATGAGATACAGACCTTGCGTAAGATTGCAGCACGATGCAGCTACGAAGGAATCGAAAAAGTCATTCAGGCCCTTTCTACTGCAAAGAAGCGTATGGAGGCCAATGTAAACTTTGACTTGCTGATGGAGCTATTGCTTCTGGAGATTCAGGAGAATGGCTGATATCAGGAAAAGAATTGTTAGGAGTATTAACAGTAATATGACAGAAAAGAGAATAAACGTAAAATTATTGTGGGCAGTGCTGTGTTTGGCACTGCTCACAGGTTGTGGAAATAAGGTGGAGGAAAATGGCCCCACCGATACCAAGGAAAGCATAGAAGCACAACCGGAAGCAATTCCGGAAGTGACTCCTGCGCCCACCGCGAAACCAAAGGAGTGGAATACACCGGAGGATTACCGCGTAGTGGACACCTATGTGGCACCGGAGGCTATTGCAGACAGTAAGTTTGATATGGAGACGGCATTGACCTGTATTCCATTGAAAGAGGCGTATGCCCCCTATTTTAAGTTCGGTTTGGCCATGTCCGGTTACAATGCCCAGACCTTTGCCATCGAAAGCCCGGAAATGAAGGAGCTGGTCAAGTATCATTGTAATACAACCACAGCAACCAACCTGATGAAGCCCCAGTATATGCTGATGCAACAGGAGTCTCAGGAAGCGGTAAAGAACGGGTCTGAGGACCCGGTACTGGATTTTACGGTTACGGACAAGCTGTTGGCTTTTTGTCAGGAAAATGAAATCGGTGTAAGAGGTCATACCCTGGTATGGCATGCCCAGACACCGGATTGGTTTTTCAGAGAAGGTTATACGGATGACGGGGCCTATGTGGACGCAGACACCATGAAGTACAGACTGGAAAGTTATATCCGCCAGATGCTGGAGTTTTGCCAGAACAATTATCCCGGTGTGGTATATTGCTGGGATGTGGTGAATGAGTGCGTGGAGCCCATGGACGGCGAAACGGAAAGCGGTTGGAAATGCAGAACTGCCGGGAACAGCCCGGAGGGAACCAACCAGTGGTATGATATCCTGGGTTACGAATATGTGGAGCTGGCCTTTACCTATGCCCGCAAGTATGCAGCGGAAGGTGTGGCACTGGTCTATAACGATTACAATACCTGGGACAGCAATAAGATGTTCCATGTGTATAATCTGATGAAATATTTGAAGGAAAAAGGCTTGGTAGATGCTTTGGGCATGCAGTGCAATCTGTCCGTAAATACGGATTTGTTGGATGTATACAATTCCATCGGCAAGTATGCGGAGCTGGGATTGGAGCTGCAGGTGACAGAGTTGAACATCGTGGCAGAAGATACCTCACCGGAGTCCTACGAAAAACAGGCTGCCTGCTACAAGAAATTCATGCAGTATGTCTTGTCCTACGACAAGGATAATGGCGGCAATGCAGATATCTCGGTGGTGAATATTTTCAGTCTGATGGACGGATATTTACTTTACCCCAGTGACAGTAACAACTATTGTGTGTTTGATTGCAATATTGAACCAAAGCCTAATTACTACTCCATCATTGATGCGGTGGTGAAATCGGGCAAGAACAATCCGGAAATACTGAAGTAGTCATATTTTATCATTGCAGGCGGGAAGAGATTCCCGCCTATTTGCGTGTTTAGGGATTCTTGCGAAGATTCAAAATGCACTTCAAATGTTACATTCGGCACACGGAAAGGTATTCCTTTTAGAGATGGATACGAGTAGAATATGAGTATAGGAACGGTTAGGGAATACAAAGATAAAAGGAGGAGTTACATGACTACCGGTGAAAAAATAGCTATGCTACGAAAAAAGAAGGATTTGACCCAGGAGCAGCTGGCAGAGATTTTAAAGGTCTCAAGACAGTCGGTTTCCCGCTGGGAAATGGACGTGGCATTTCCGGAGACAGAGAAGCTAATTAAGCTGGCAAAGCTTTTGGATTGCAGCATTGACTTTTTATTAAGTGAAGAGAATTTGGAGCAGGAAAAAGCGAAGAGCGAATACTCAATGAAGGAGATTTGCAGATTTATCCGGGAATGCGGTTATTTCTTTTTGGCTACAGCCAATGATAATGAACCGCATCTGCGCCCTATGGGGATGATATATGGAGATGATGAGGCCTTGTACATAGCTACGGATAAGCGTAAAAATGTATATCGGGAGCTTACGGGGAATCCTATGGTGGAATTGGCAAGCTACAGCCTCAGTAGTCGGAAGTGGACCAGAATCCACGGCAAAATGACCGTAGGAAGCAGCCTGCGAATCAAAGAAGAAATGTCCGAAATGTACCCCATGCTTAAGCAGGAGTATGCAGGGGAGGAGGATATGTTTTTGGTGATATTTAGGGTAAATGTTGAGAGTGTGAATGTATATTAAGGAGGTTACCATGGAAAAGTTGACAGAAGTGACGGCGAAGATTATGGCAGAGCGTTTTGGTAAGGATAATGTGATTGCCCTGGCTACAGTAGGGGAAGGGGATCCTTATGTAAGATATGTGAACGCCTATTATGAGGAGGGTGCATTCTATATCATTACTTATGGATTATCCAATAAGATGCGCCAGATAGAGAGGCACGAGTCAGTATCTATAGCCGGAGAATGGTTTACCGCCAAGGGGAAAGGTGTGAACATGGGGTATTTCGGTAAGCCGGAGAATGTCCAAATGGCTAAAAAACTTCGCGAAGTTTTTGCAGAATGGATTGATAACGGACACAATAATTTTGCGGATGAGAATACCGTTATTTTAAAGATTGAACTGATAGAGGGAATACTGTTTTCACAGGGGAGACGGTATCACATTGATTTTGTGGGATAGGGAGGTATAAGCATATGAAAAGAAAATCTATCGGATGCAGCCATGAAATGCCTGTGCAGCCTGCTTTCATAGTAGGTACTTATAATGAGGATGGGACACCGAATTTTGCACCCATTACCTGGGTCAGCATGACCTGTGAAAAGGATGAAGATTACCTGATTGTTATCAGCATGTGGGGAACTAAGATGACAAAACAGAACACCCTGCGCAATCGTAAGTTAAGCATCAATATGGTAAGCAAGGATATGCTTGAATTGATGGATTATTTTGGACAGACATCCGGCGCACAAGGTATGAAAAAGGACTTATCTTATACGTATTCGCAAGGGGAATGTGTAGAAGCACCTATATTGGATATGAGTCCCTGGGTATGTGAATGTGAGGTACAAAGCATCGTGAATACCGGAGAATCGGATACGTTTTATTGTCGTGTAAAAAATGTACAGATAGATGAAAGGGTAGAAACAAGCGGCTGGGGAATCGATTTGACTTTGTTGAATCCCGTTATTTATTCCGGTAGTTATCATTCAATTGGACAGTATTTAGGTGAGATAGGGGATTTTTATATCAAGGAACAGAATGAATCGTCGTGCCAATAACTCCCCCTTTTCATAATCCCAAATCTATGGTATACTACAAAAGTCGTTAGAAATTTTGTGGTAATAGATTGGAGAAGTAAATGATTAAAGTAGTTGGAGTACGTTTTCGTACAGCAGGAAAAATATATTTTTTTGATCCCGTGAAGTTTGAAATCAAAAGAGGGGATCATGTGATTGTAGAGACTGCCCGCGGTATTGAGTTTGGTACGGCAGTGAGTGATGTAAAAGAGGTAGAGGATGATAAGGTGATACAGCCTTTGAAGCCGGTACTTCGTATTGCAAATCAGAGGGATGTGGAGCAGGAAGCAGCTAATAAGCTGAAGGAAAAGGATGCTTACAAAGTGTGCCTGGAGAAGATTCAGAAGCACGGACTGGAGATGAAGCTGATTGATGCAGAGTATACCTTTGACAACAATAAGGTGCTGTTTTACTTTACAGCGGATGGTCGTATTGACTTCCGTGAGCTGGTAAAGGATCTGGCAGCCGTATTTAAGACCCGTATTGAGCTTCGCCAGATTGGTGTCCGTGACGAGACCAAGATTGTGGGCGGTATCGGTATTTGCGGCAGACCCCTTTGCTGCCATACCCACCTGTCTGACTTTATACCGGTATCCATCAAGATGGCGAAGGAACAGAATCTGTCCCTGAATCCTACCAAGATTTCCGGTGTGTGCGGCAGGCTGATGTGCTGTCTGAAGCATGAGGAGGAGACCTATGAGGAGCTGAACCGTAAGCTGCCGAATATCGGAGATTACGTGACCACGGATGATGGTTTAAAGGGCGAGGTGCAGAGTGTGAATGTACTGCGTCAGCTGGTGAAGGTGGTAGTGGATGTAAATGATGAAAAGGAAATCCGCGAGTACGAAGCCAGCAAATTACGCTTTAAGAAGCGTCATGGTAAAAAGGAAAAAATGGAGCTTTCCAAGGAAGAAATGCGTGAATTGGAGCGCTTAGAAAAACAGGAAGGAAAATCAAAACTCGATGACAATTAATCTGAAGGACAAGGAACGTTTGGATGAATTGCAGCGAAATGGGTATCAGATTATTCAGAATCCTGAAAAGTTTTGTTTCGGCATGGATGCAGTGCTGTTGTCCGGATTTGCCAAGGCAAAGAAGGGCGATGTGGTTTTGGACATGGGCACGGGGACCGGTATCATACCGATTCTCATGGAGGCTAAAACCGAGGCCGCACATCTGACCGGCCTGGAAATCCAGGAGGAAAGTGCGGATATGGCAAGGCGTAGCGTGGCGCTGAACGGACTTTCTGAAAAAATTGATATTGTAACAGGCGATATTAAGGAAGCAGACAGGATATTTAAGTCTGCTTCTTTTGATATCATCACCTGCAATCCACCCTATATGATCGGTCAGCACGGGCTGACCAACCCGGATGCTCCCAAGGCTATCGCCCGCCATGAGGTACTTTGTACCCTGGAGGATGTAATATCCCAAGCGGCCAAGCTACTGAAACCCGGGGGACATTTTTTCATGGTGCACAGACCGTTTCGTCTGGCAGAAATCATGACCACTTTGGTGCAATATAAACTGGAGCCTAAGAGGATGCAGCTGGTGTACCCTTATGTGGACAAGGAACCCAATATGGTGCTTATCGAAGCCACCCGTGGAGGCAAGAGCCGCATGACCGTGGAGAAGCCCTTGATTGTCTATAAGGAACCGGGGGTATATATGCCGGAGATTTATGATATTTATGGGTACTAGAGGAATTATTCTGAATAATTTCTGGAAATTAGAAAAAAACCCTTGACTGTAAACCTTGTTTATACCTTACAGTATGCTCAAAATCATGAATACAGGAGGAACTTGTTATGACAATTAAAGAGGTTGAGCAGTATTTAGAAGTGCCCAGAGCTACCGTACGCTTTTACGAAAAGGAAGGACTGATTCGTCCCGAGAGAGGTGGCAACGGTTACAGAGACTATAGTGAAGAAGATGTGGAAAAGCTTCGCAAGATAATCATCTTTCGTAAGCTGGGTATGTCGCTACCGGATATCGAGGATGTGCTGGACGGTGCCAAGCCTTTGTCCCAGGCAGTAGAAGAGAATATAGTGAATCTGGAGAAGCAGATTGAGGAATTGAAGGGCGCCCTTTTCGTCTGCCATAAGCTGCAGGAAGAAAAAGAGGAAATGGAAACCTTCGAAGTAGAAAAGTACTGGAATGTGATTGCGGAAGAGGAAAAGAAGGGCAATCGATTCCTGGATATTGCCAAGGATATGGTGCGTTTCGAGAAGACGGTTTTTCTGGAGCACTTTGACATAGCGGATTCGGAGGGGAATTTGGCAGTCAGTGTACCTATGGCGATTTTGGCAATGTTGGGAATGGCTTTGAGTTGCGGATTGGTTTTCTGTATATTTAAGGGTTGGAGTAGGGAGTCTTTAATAGAAGGCATCAGAATGATGATAACGTTGTTGGTAGTAGAGATGGTTGTGTCTATACCCATTTTCTTTATGAGTAGGAAGAATCCTGAAGTGTTGAAAAAGAAGAATCGTGATGCAATTCGACTTAAGATATGTCTGGGAATCATTGTTGTTTGTATTTTATTAATGGTGATATCTAAAATATTTGGCTTGTAACTAGAAAGGAACTCTTATGGCAGGAAAATTGTATTTGTGTGCCACCCCCATCGGAAATCTGGGGGATATGACACCGAGAGTGGTAGAAACCCTGAATATGGTGGATGTGATTGCGGCGGAGGATACCCGAAACAGTATCAAGCTGCTGAATCACTTTGATATACATACGCCCATGACCAGTTATCATGAGTACAATAAGGTGGAAAAGGCCTACCAGCTCATCGGACAGATGCAGAATGGACAGAATATCGCCTTGATTACGGATGCAGGCACACCTGCCATTTCAGATCCGGGAGAGGTACTGGTGAAAATGTGCCATGAGCAGGGCATTACCGTGACTTCCTTACCCGGTCCTGCGGCTTGTATTACGGCACTGACCTTGTCCGGGTTAAGTACCAGACGGTTTTGCTTCGAGGGCTTTTTACCGGCGGAGAAAAAGGAAAAGGCAGCCGTCTTAAAGGAGCTGCAGAATGAGAGTCGTACCATGATTTTGTATGAGGCACCCCATCATCTGGTGCGTACCTTGGAGGAGCTTTATGAAGCTCTAGGGGAGAGAAAGATTACCCTTTGCAGGGAGCTGACCAAGAAATTTGAGACCATCTTCCCCACCACCTTGGCGCAGGCACTGGAATACTACAAGACAGAAGAACCCCGCGGAGAATATGTGCTGGTGCTGGAGGGCAAAAGCTTGGAAGAAAAGCGTCAGGAGGAGATTTCTTCCTGGGAGAATATGAGTATCGAGGAGCATATGGCTTACTATGAAAACCAGGGCATGGACGAAAAGTCAGCCATGAAGCAGGTGGCTAAGGACAGAGGCGTAGGAAAGAGAGAGATTTATCAGTATTTGCATGTGGACTAAGAGGGTGAGAAGATGATTGGTGCATTGCTAGTTTTCTTTATAGCAATCTGGATTTTGACCGGTGATATCCGTTTCAAAAATAAGAAAGCGCGATTGAAAGAAGACGCTCAAGCAGGAGCCGTAACATTGATTAAGTATGATGGTTGGTCAGTGAAATTGATTGGAATACTGACAATTGTGTCGGTATTGGCGTTTGTGGTATCTTTTGTTTTGGCGGAATACATAGTGCCCGAAGCGGGCGTATTTACGTTTGCATTTGGATGTTTGACAGTAATCTTTTTAGCTTATTGGTTGGCTGGCAGATGCTATTTGAAGCGGTTAGTGAAATATGGTTATGAGATTCCCCGGCGTAGTCGAGATCATGGGTATATATTGGAAAAAGTACCCCGTAAAGAAATTGTTTCTAAGAAGCCGCCATATAATCGAAGGAGTAAGATCTTTGCCATAATGAATTTATGCATATGGCTTGTTATGTTGATATGGAATATCCGCTATGGCTACAACTGGAAGTTTATGGGGCTGGATATGGTAGGATTTCTGTCAGTGCTTGATTTATATTGGCTGTTTCGGGCCAATCGTTTTCGCAAGCAGATGAGTACTGAAAAATATAAAGAGGATGTGGAAACCGATCCGAACCGAAAAGACAGAATCAGTTTTGAAAGGGCAATTTTTGAAGTATTGTTCATGTTATTGATTACTTGGGCAATAAAGCAGAGTGTCGCAAATTATACGGAGTATTTGTATCGTTCCCAAGTAGATGCCAATCGTACCCTAATGTGGCAAGTACAGGGTAGTTTAACCCGGGAATATGAAGAGTTGAGCTTGCAAGAAGAGGGCATGAAAGATTGGGAAAGCAGCCGACAACAGCTTTTGGAAGGTGTGGATATTACGGATTGGGGAGTACCTCAGGACCCTTATCAAGAAGCTGTGGCAGGAGCTTTGGGTATTTCGGATTTTGCGGAGCTGAAGGATGATTTCCGTGCAGTCAAAGGTGATGCGGTGTTACACGCCCGGGTGAAGGATGGGGTGCTGAGTTTAAGCCTGCCGAATATGTATATAAAGGATGCGGCCCCTATTGTTATAGAATCAGAGATACTGTTGTCAGAGAAGGAATAATGGTAGTTTTGGAGGGAAATGCGGAGAGTTTGACGGGAGAAGGATATGACAAATATAACATTACCTAAGAAGATAGAAGAACTCATATCAGACAAGCCGTACACCTTGTCCGATATCGGTATGTCCGGCAGTCAGGTGCTGATGTTTGAGGACATGGTGTTAAAAATCGAAAAGCGTTCCGATTATGTGGAAAAGCAGGTCAGAATCATGAAGTGGCTGGAGGAGAAACTTCCGGCCCCCAAGGTTCTGGCCTTTGAAATAATGGAGGAAAAAAGTTTTTTGCTTATGTCCAGAGTCTATGGTGATATGGCTTGTTCGGAGTATTATCTGGAGCATCCCAAGGTGCTTTTGAAAGCTCTGGCAGAGGCTTTGAAAATGATGTGGGCGCTGGATATCGCGGACTGCCCGAATTTGCGGGATTTAGATACAGAGCTTGCGGAAGGGAAATATCGGGTAGAGAATGGTTTAGTGGATGTGGAGGATGCAGAACCAACTACCTTTGGTGAGGGCGGCTTTGAGAGCCCGGCTCATTTGCTTCAGTGGCTGGAGGAGAACCGACCGGAGCAGGAGCCTGTCTTTTCCCATGGAGACTTCTGTCTGCCGAATGTGCTGCTGGTGGATGGTGAAGTGAGCGGTTTTATTGATTTAGGCGATGCCGGAGTAGGGGATAAATGGAGAGATATTGCTCTTTGCTACCGTAGTTTAAAGCACAATTTTGATGGTACCTTCGGTGGGAAGGTGTATGAGGATTTCAATCCGGATATGCTTTTTGAAGCGTTGGGAATCGAGCCGGATTGGGAGAAGTTGAATTATTATATTTTGCTGGATGAGTTGTTTTAGGGGAGTGAAAGTGTGAAAAACAGTTTAAATCTGGATAAAAGGTGTCTGGAGGTGGCCAGAAAGCAGTTTTGCCTGGATATAGGACTTCCTTGGGAAGAGTATGAAAAGAATAGAGAAAAGAGTGTGCTGATTCAGAAGGCTGTGTATGCACCGGGAACCATGGATATGGCAGGCGAGGGCGCAAGAAATTATGCGGAGCGAAATTCCTTCTTTCGGGCAATTATCTGTCTGGGACAGCTGTTTATCTGCTGTGACGAGAGGATTTATGACTGGGTAGTGGAGCAGTATGGCGATTGCAAGCCGGAGTGGTTTTGTAACTACAGGAGATTGCGGAAGCTGGATGAGAAGCTGAGAGAATATGGTCATGAGATTTATGATACTCATATTTACTTTTTGCCGGAGGCAGGTAGTGAGTCTGAGACGGCTCATGATATAACCAAACTTACTTGGTACAGCCGAGAGGAAATCCTGCGATTTAAGAATAGTAACCGATTTAGCCAAGCCATGACCTTTTGGGAGGGCCAGCCGGATATGCTGGCGGTGGCGGCAATGAGGGATGATTGGCAGGCGGCTTCAATAAGCAATCCCAACCAAGAGTCGGTTGATGAAAGAACAGGCAAGGACTTTGACCAAAGTCATATGTGCGCTATGGCGGGTGCCAGCCGGGATGGAGAATATCTGTGGCAAATCGGTATCAATGTGGACAAGGACTTGTCAGGACAGGGATTGGGCCATAGATTAGTCAGAGCATTGAAGGAAGAGATATTACGCAGAGGGAAGGTGCCCTTTTACGGTACCAGTGAGTCCCACACCTTATCCCAGACGGTGGGATTGAAGGCAGGATTCGCACCGGCCTGGACGGAGGTTTACGTAAGGGAGATACCGAAGTAGGAGGTGGTCTAATGTATCGATGCAGACTAACTTATGATGAGTGGAAGTGTATGCTTTCTAAAAAACGAATAGGTAAAAGATTTGAGGCGAAGGAGTTTACAGGATATTTAGGTTTGCTGGAGATTGGGGAAGTCTCGGAACCACAGGTCTGGAGATATCGGGAACAGCTCCTGACAGTATGTGACAAGCATTATCGCTGGCTTACCATATTGCCCCGGGAGGATTTCTACTGTATCACCGTCATGATGAATGAAAAGGAGCAGATACAGGTCTGCTATATTGATATGTTTGAAACTCAGGGCTATGATGAAGACGGCGTCCCCTGGATTAACGATTTGTACCTTGACTTAGTGGTATATCTGGATGGAGTAGTAGTGGAAGACGACCGTGATGAGTTGGAGGCGGCTTTGGCAGAAGGAAAAATCTCCGACGAACAATATACCTTAGCGGTGAATACCTGTGAGAAGCTGAAAGAGGGACTGCTTAAGGATAAGGATGAATTTCAGGCATATATAAGAAGGATGTTTGAGCTTTTTAAGGGAGAGGCGATATAGATGAACAGAATAGAAACAGTACGGCAGCAGGTGGATGAAATATTACTTAGCATGCCCGATGCAGAGGAGCGCAGATGCGGTTATGTACATTTGTATGGGGTGGCGCAAGCCTGTGCCCTGCTTGCGAAGAAGCGTGGAGAAAATGCAGAGCTGGCGGTAATTGCCGGGATGCTGCATGATATTTATTCTTATGCCAAAATGGATTCCACGGATCATGCCCACAAAGGGGCTGTCATGGCAAGGGAAATATTAGAGAGCCTTAAGATATTTTCGGAAGAAGAGATGGAGACTGTCTGCACAGCCATATATCGGCACAGTGATAAAGCGGTCACACAGAATGCATTGGACGAGATATTAAAGGATGCTGATGTGTTACAGCATATTTGGTATAATCCCCTGTTTGCGGTGAAGCAAGCCGAGCAGGAGAGATATGAGAAGTTGATGGCAGAACTGGGAATTGAAAAGGACGGATTCTGACGAAGGGAAGAAGGTAACAGCATGACCGCTTATGAGTTAATTAAGTATCAGATGACCAAAGAAGAAATGCAGGTTTGGGAGGATTTGGTGGAGGAAATCCTACAAAGATGTGAGAAGGTGGACCTGATGGCAGTATACAATACTAACATCGAGGACCGCTTGCGCGGTAAAGAGCCTTGGGGGCCCATTCTGGGCTATTCCAAAAGAGACGGTTATTATGAGGTGGAAGAAGGCGACAAGGGTTCCATGCATATTCTTATGCGAACGAAATCTAAAGAGGAGGCCATGAGAGCTATTTTGTCGGGCATGGCCCATGACTTCAGCTACCGTTATGTGGCGGATAATAGGAACGAGATTAATCATATCAAAAAGAAGGAATGGGACTACGATACGGAATATGACTATCGGAAGTATTGGTTTGAGTTGGCCCTTTATTTTTGCGAAATCGTGATGGAACAGGCGGATTTTGAGGCGGAAGTAAGGGACTATGAAAAGTCTTTGAATCATCACCACAATCCGGACCTTTGGAGGTATGATGTGGAGAAGAAGGAGTTTGTGTTAAGGTAGTATAGGAGGAGAAGATTATGTCAAAAGTCATTGCAATATGCGGCAAAATATGCTGCGGTAAAAGCTATTATGCAGCGAAGCTTAAGGAAAAAGAAAACGCTGTTATCCTGTCCTGTGATGAGCTGACCATGGATTTGTTTGACAATGATTTGGGTGAGAAGCATGATGAAATGGCCTTGCGTATTTGGGCTTATTTTAAGAAAAAGTCCGTGGAGTTGGTGAAGGCCGGTTGCACAGTGATTTTAGACTGGGGCTTTTGGAGCCGGGAGAATCGAGAGAGCTTGAAAGAGTTTTATAGGACGCAGGGAATCCTTTGTGAGTGGCATTATATAGATGTAGCAGAGGAGACCTGGAAACGAAACATTGAAGAGCGAAACCATAGAGTTTTGAATGGCCAAGGTGGTTCGGATTATTATTTGGATGAAGGCTTAATGGAGAAACTGAATTCCTTATGGGAGGAGCCTGGCCAAGAGGAAATAGATGTGTGGTACCGATTGGTGAGGGAGTAGGAAAGCGTGGACGAAAGATTAAAACGAATTAGAGAAAGTGAAAGAAAATCACATATTGAAATATATACTGACGAGAAGCTGTACGCCACCGATAGCTGGCTCAAAAAGCCCATAAAAACGGTACGTGATATTATCCCCCTATTTGAGGACTATAGGTCGCTGCGGGTACTGGATTTGGGCTCCGGCGTGGGACGAAACAGCATATATGTGGCGGAGTGCTTTGGAGATAGAGACTGCAGGGTGGACTGTGTGGATTTGCTGGAGATTGCCATCCAAAAGCTTCTTGAGAATGCCAAGGAGCATAATGTGGAGGCAAGTATCATGGGGATTCAGCAATCTATAGAAGAATATACTATTGGAGCTGATTATTACGATTTTATTATGGCTATTTCGGCCTTAGAGCATATCGATACAGAAGAGTCCTTTCGAAAGAAGCTTCTGGAAATCCGGAACGGACTGAGGGAAAAGGGTGTGGTCTGCCTGGTGGTCAACTCAGAAGTGAGGGAGAAGAATGCAGATACGGGGGAAGTAGTGGACGCTCAGTTTGAAGTGAATCTTCCTACTGCGAAGATGCAGGAATATTTGAAAGAAGTATTTAAGGGGTGGGATGTCCTCAAGACTGCCATGAGTGCCCAAGAATATGATATCCCAAGAGAGGGATTTGTGAGCCGATTGAGTACCAATGTGGTTACTTTTGTGGCAAGGAAGGAATAAAGGAGGAAATGAGTATGTATTTATCGGAATATTGCGATGTGAAATATGAAGAAACCTATAATGTGGTATTTGTGAAGTGGAAAAAGTTTTGCTGCAAGGAGGATTACAGAAAGCCGCTGGAGTATGCGCTGGAAATCATTGAAAAGTATAAGTGCGATTATGTGGCGGATACCAGGGATGGTTTTGAAAATATAGAAGAGGATACGAAGTGGGTGGCAGATTACTTCATGCCCAAGGCTGTGGAGAAGGGCTGCAGATGTATCTATTTTATTATCGACGAAGACAATTCCTTAAAGGAAGAGCTGGAAGGTCAGGCCCAGGATTCCGCGGATTTGATAGCGTTTAAATATATTTATGGTTTGGAAGAGTTAGGATGAAAAGAAGAATATGAAGCGGTGGTAAGGCCGAAGGAGGAGAAAAGTGGACATAATAACATTAATAGAACCTACAGAAGTCTACGCTGAAGACATCTGGGCTTTTCGGCAGGAAGTGTTGGAACGGGATGCGGAGAATGAGGACCAGTTTGCAGGTTGTCTTTCCTTGGATACCTGTGCTTCGGCTAAGGAATGGATTGAGATTTGCAGGCTAAGAAAAAGCGTAGAAACCTGTCAGCAGACAGGGACGGAAGTGCCATCCCATATGTTTCTGGCATTGCGGCAGCTGGATAATAAAATAGTAGGGATTATCGACCTGCGCCATCATATTAATCATCCCATCTTAGGGACCTGGGGTGGACATTGTGGCTATACGGTGCGACCCTCTGAACGGGGAAAGGGCTATGCGAAGGAAATGCTACGTCTGAATCTGCAAAAGGCAAAAGAGCTGGGGATAACCCGTTTCCTGATTACCTGCAATGTGGATAACACAGCCAGTGAAAAAACCATCTTGGCAAATGGCGGAATTTTTGAGAAAATAATTGATGTGGACGGAAGTCAGATGAAACGTTATTGGATAGAGAGTATGTAAACCTAGGAGGACATTATGGCAGCTACAAGTTGTGATTCCTGTGCGAATTATGTGTATGATGAAGATTATGATTGTTATTGTTGTATGGTAAATCTGGACGAGGACGAAATGTATCGTTTCCTTTCAGGCAGCCAGTGGGAATGTCCCTATTACAGTGCGGACGATGAGTATGCAGTAGTACGGCATCAGATGTAAGGCGCGCAAGCAAAAGAAAGCGCCTGCGAAGCAGGCATTTTCTTTTTGCGGCACCTTAACGACAAAATCGTAAGTGCGTAGCACGTCGGGCACGAAGTGACCGGATTTTGGAGTTAATAAAGTAGCATCAATACATAAACTTTATGAATCAGGACAGACTATTCATAGTCTGTCCTTTTACATTACAGACATTTCAATGAAACCCAGACCCCGGAGTACATTACATGAAATACATCAAACAAATTAGTATCATTCTATCCATATGCCTAATTGCAGAGCTGATGGAATACTATATACCCCTCCCTGTGGCAGCCAGTATTTATGGGCTGGTACTGATGCTTCTGGCACTGACTACGAAGCTACTACCTTTGGAGGAGGTACAGGATACGGCGGATTTTTTGTTAAATCATATTGCCCTGCTGTTTATCCCGCCCACTGTGGGCATGATGGACGGAGTGGAAATCATGAAGCAGATGGCGGTGCCTCTTTTGGTGATTTGTATGGTTACTACATTGCTGATTATGGGAGCCACCGGGCTGGTTAGCCAGGCTATCTTAAGAAAAGGAAAGAAGGAAGAGGCATGAAGGAGCTACTGACGGAATCTGTATATTTTGGTATGGTGCTGACTCTTGTGTGCTACGAAATAGGTCTGTCAGTGAAGCGGAAAGTCAAATTCCCCTTGGCTAATCCGTTGCTGGTAGGTGCAGTCCTTATCATTTTGGTATTGTTAGCACTGGACATAGAATACGAGACCTATCAGGCAAGCGTACGTCCTATAAGTTTTTTGTTGACTCCTGCTACAGTGTGCCTGGCCATCCCCCTATATCGGCAGCTGAGGCTTCTCAAAAAATATCCTTTAGCCATTATCGGCGGAGTCCTATCCGGTGTGCTGACCGCCATGGTAAGTATTTATCTTTTAAGTTTGGCCTTTGGCCTGACTCATGAAGAGTATGTGTCCATCCTACCCAAATCCATTACTACTGCAATCGGTATGGGTGTTTCACAGAAAATGGGAGGTGTGGTGGCGCTGACGGTCATATCTATTAGTATCAGCGGAATCTCCGGAACCATACTGGCAGATATTTGGTTGAAGCTACTTAGGATTCGCGAACCCATTGCCAAGGGACTGGCGCTGGGGACGGCCGCCCATGCCTTGGGAACCGCCAAAGCCATGGAACTGGGAGAAATCGAAGGCGCCATGAGCAGCCTGTCCATCGTAGTCACGGGAATCCTTTCGGTGATAGCAATCTCTTTTTTTGCACCCCTGATTTAGGGAGATGAGTCCAGTGGGAGTGAGACCCGGCCGGGTCTCACTCCCACTGGACTCATTTCCCAAGTATGAATCGCCCACTCTCCACACATACTAAGCAGGGTGAGGGATTCCCCACTACAATCGGAAACGGAGGTATGGTTATGAGCAATATTTCAGAATTGGAATTACAGAATTTACGTCACTTAATCGGTGGATTTGAGACCACTCATTGTAAGCTGCAGCAGTATGCAACAGAGGCACAGGACCCTCAGATTAAGCAGTTTTTTGATAAGGGTGCCAAGTCTGCTATGGAAAACAAGCAGCAGCTGATGAAGTTTTTAGGTTAAGGAGGTAGAGAGTATGCAGATGCAGGAAAAAACAATGGTAGCAGATACCTTGGCAGGTATCAATGGTGAGTTGAGTCGTTACGGTGCCATCATTGCACAGACCGAAAATAAGGAGTTGAAGCAGACTCTGAAGCAGTTTCGTGCTGCCTGTGAGCAGAGTCAGGAGGAGCTGTACCAAATCGCGCGTGAGAAGTCTTATTACGTGCCTGCTGCAAAGGCCAGTGAGGACGCAGTGGCCCATGTAAAGAGCCTGTTTAGTACTTCTTCTTTGTAAAGAGGCCATAGAATATCCGGGAACTGTCCAATAAAGGATAGTTCTCGGATTTTTTTCGTGAGGGTTATTCACGCTCCGCTAACAAGGCGTTTAAGCGGGAATATTCACTGGAAGCGTTGCATAAATCAATAGTAAGAGATGCATTTACAAAAATAAGTGGGGGTCTATGTTAAATTATCTTTGGGCGGGCATGATTTTGCTGGGGATTGTATATGCCATATTAACAGGTAATGTGGCAAGCCTTACCGATGCGGCCATGGACAGTGCAGGAGAGGCTATATCCCTATGTATCACTATGGCGGGGGTGATGGCCCTTTGGATGGGGCTTATGAAAATTGCTGAGGAGTCCGGCATGGTACAGAAAATGACAAAGGGGATTATGCCTTTTTTAAGGTGCCTTTTCCCGAGGATACCGAAAGGGCATAAATCCTTGGAATACATCGCCACCAATATGGTGACCAATATACTGGGGCTGGGCTGGGCTTGTATGCCGGCCGGGTTAAAGGCCATGGAGGAGCTGGCCAATCTGGAACGGGAGCGGGGGAATCCGGAGTACTGCGACGGAGAGCATGAGATGTCTGAGGGAAAAAGCACGGAACTTCGGAGTCCACGTTCTGCCAGTGATGAGATGTGTATCTTCCTGATAGTGAATATTTCCTCCCTGCAGCTGTTACCCATCAATATCATAGCCTACCGAAGTCAGTATGGTAGTGTGAATCCCATAGCTATCGTGGGGCCGGCTATTTTAGCCACTGTTGCAAGTGCTCTGGTGGGTATTGTATTTTGTCTGGTAAAAAATGCAACTGCCCGCAGAAACAGTTGACGGATGTGGGGGATTTCAGTAAAATGAATATGGTTACGGATGGTTGCATAAGCATCTGTCACGAAATTAATGAATTTGGAGAACATATATGAAAAGAGAAAGCTTGGGAAGCCGTTTGGGCTTTATCCTTTTAAGTGCAGGCTGTGCCATCGGTATCGGTAATGTGTGGAAATTCCCTTATATGGCAGGTCAGTATGGTGGCGGTGCTTTTGTACTGGTTTATTTATTCTTTTTGGCAATTATGGGTATTCCTGTTATGACCATGGAATTTGCTATGGGTCGCGCCAGCCGTAAGAGTCCTGTTTGTATGTATCAGGAGCTGGAGAAGAAGGGACAGAAGTGGCATATTCACGGTTATGCAGCCATGATCGGTAATTATTTGCTCATGATGTTTTATACCAGTGTAACCGCTTGGATGCTGCAGTATTTTGTGAAGATGGTTACCGGCTCTTTTGCGGGCAAAGATTCCGCAGGTGTAGAAGCGGTGTTTAATAGCATGATGGGCGATGCAAAAACCATGATTTTATATATGGGGATTGTAGTAGTCATCGGTTTCGGTGTCTGTGCCATTGGTTTGCAAAAGGGTCTGGAAAGAGTAACCAAGTATATGATGTTAGCACTTTTAGGCCTGATGATAGTTTTGGCTATAAACAGTATGTTTATGGAAGGCGGCTCAGAAGGTTTGAAATTCTATTTGCTGCCTGATTTCGGCCGAATGGCAGATATCGGTGTGGGAGAGGTAATCGTAGGTGCTATGAACCAGGCCTTCTTTACATTGAGTCTGGGTATCGGTTCCATGGCTATTTTCGGAAGCTATATTAACAAGGATCGCAGCCTTTTGGGTGAAGCAGTGAATGTAGGTATTTTAGATACTTGTGTAGCATTTTGTTCCGGATTGATTATTTTCCCGGCATGCTTTGCATTTGATGTGGAAGTAAGCAGCGGCCCCCCCTTGATTTTTATTACCTTGCCCAACATATTTAATGATTTTGCTGATGCAAAAGCAGGCATCTTCTGGGGCAGTATGTTCTTCCTGTTTATGTCCTTTGCGGCAATGTCCACTATTTTTGCGGTGTTTGAGAATATTCTTTCCTGTACCATGGACTTGACCGGTTGGAGCAGAAAGAAGGCTTGCCTTGTCAACGGTATTGCTATGTTTATACTGTCCATTCCCTGTATTCTGGGATTCAGCGTATGGAAGGATGTTCAGATTGCAGGCAAGGGTATCATGGATATGGAGGACTTCGTGGTTAGTAATCTGTTACTGCCCATCGGTTCTTTGTTGTTTGTACTTTTCTGTACCACCCGTTATGGATGGGGCTGGGAGAAATTCCTGGCAGAAGCCAATGAAGGTAAGGGTCTGAAGGTGGCAAAGTGGATGCGTCCTTACATGACTTTCGTACTTCCGGTTATAATATTAGTGTTATTAATTGTGGGACTTATTCCCAGCAAAGGTTAATTTATGGTTGAAGAATTGCAAGAGGGTGCTGATTGGCATCCTCTTGTTGAACTATAGGAGTTGTGCGACATTTATGAAAAGAATCATCTATTTAGACAATGCAGCCACCACCAAAATCCATCCGCAGGTGCTGGAGGAAATGATGCCCTATTTGCAGGAAAGCTACGGCAATCCGGCGGCTATTTATTCTCTGGCAGGGCAGTCTGCCAAGGGTGTAGCAAAAGCAAGGGATCAGGTGGCCAAACTGATCAATGCCCGCAGGGAGGATATTTATTTTACCGGCGGAGGAAGTGAATCCGACAACTGGGCCATCAAGGCGGTTGCAGAAAGCTTTGCCCATAAGGGAAAGCATATTATCACCACCAAAATTGAACATCATGCAGTGCTTCACAGCTGCGAATATCTGGAGAAAAGAGGGTATCAGGTGACCTATGTGGATGTGGATTCGGAAGGTTTTGTGAGTCCGGAAAGCATCCGGGCGGCCATCCGCCCGGATACCACATTAATCTCCGTTATGGCTGCCAACAATGAAATAGGCACCATACAGCCAATCGCAGAAATCAGCAAGGTAGCCCATGAAAAGGGTATTCTTTTCCACGTGGACGGTGTACAGGCAGTTGGTCATATTCCCATGGATGTGGAGGAAATGGAGATTGATTTACTTAGTATCAGCGGCCATAAGCTTCATGGGCCAAAGGGCATCGGCGCCCTTTATATCCGTAAGAATGTAAAGCTCTCCTCCTTCCTGCACGGAGGTGCCCAGGAGCGCCACCGTCGGGCCGGAACCCATAATGTGCCTGCTATCGTAGGCTTTGGAAAGGCGGAGGAGATGGCGGGAGAGAATATGTCGGAAAAAATGGACAAGGTAGCGCAGCTAAGAGATTATTTGATTGACCGTGTAATGAAAGAGATTCCTTATGTACGACTGAATGGTAGTAGGGAGAGTCGTCTGCCGGGGAATGCCAGCTTCTGCTTCTCCTTTATCGAAGGAGAAAGCCTGCTGATTCTTTTGGACCAGAAGGGAATCTGTGGGTCCGGCGGCTCTGCCTGTACCACAGGTGCAGTGGACCCTTCCCATGTGCTGATGGCTATCGGAGTGCCGCCTGAAGTGGCCAAGGGCGTGGTGCGTTTAACCCTTTCTGAGTATACCACCAAGGAAGAAATCGACCTGGCGGTGGATGCACTGAAGGAGAATCTGGAGAGACTGCGTAGCATGTCCGTGGAGTACGAGCAGTATTTGAAGCGGATGAAAAAGTAAAAAGATGGAGAAGATGGGACTATTAGTAAGTCCCGGAAATGGTTAACGGGTAATATAGAAATTTTTAAGATAAAACCGGACAAGACATAATTGTCTGGTGGAAAATACGTCATTTCTCACTTTATGACGTGGTTTTCTGATGTCATAATTGTAATAATAAACAACGAAAGGAGAAAACAAAATGATAGACCAGATAAAAATAGGTGCTTTTCTAAGAGAATTACGTAAAGAAAAGGAACTAACACAAGAACAATTAGCAGAGAAATTTGGTGTATCTTCCCGAAGTGTGTCTCGTTGGGAAAATGGTAATACTATGCCGGAATTAGGAATTTTGGTCGAATTGGCAGATTACTATGAAGTTGACATTAAAGAAATAATTGAAGGTGAAAGGAAAAGTGAGATTATGGAAAAAAAAGAAAAGGATACTTTACGAAAGGTTGCGGATTATGCAGAAGCTGAAAAGAAATTAGTAGTGAAACGTAGATGCATAGTTACATTTGTAGGTACATTCATGTTTATGTTGAGTATTATGATTGGATACATCGTATTCCCTGGATTGTCGGAAGAAAGTTTTTTGAGAAGTGATGGTTTATGGTTAGGCATAGGAGTTATAGGACTGGTTCTTTTGTGGGGAATAGTAATTCGTGAAAATCGTAAAAATTCTAATCAAAACATGTAATTAGGATTCCTTTTAATAGGATTATGATTTTCCCTATAGACCGTCAAAATCAGACAAAAAATAGGCAATTAGGAACATAATTTCCGCCAAGCAAGGCTCTATCAAATGAGCGAGAGTGCCCTGCGGCAGGATGTTATGCTTCTAATTGCCTTTTGAGTATCCAATCAATCCAAATAAGGAAATTCTGACTGCCCATTATTTAAACGACGTACTGCTGTTCAGCACCAGCGTGCTATACAGGAACAGTACATCCTGGTCCTTGAATTTGATAAAGCCGCCCAACATTCCGGAATTGATATAGCGGATATCTACCAGGGTTACCTTGCTGTAGCCGGTGGCAAGAAGGGGCACCATGGAGCTGCCGAAGGAGTCTCGGAATACAATAAGCTCCTTGGAGGTCAGGGCGTTTGGATTCTCGATGGTCACCAAGGCACTGTTACCGCAGAGGAACAATTCGTAAGGATCCTTGGAGGTGGCCTTGGACAAATCATACATAGGGGTCACCACCGGCATACCGGTGTCATAATTGGTCACCACACAGCTTTCCAAAATACTGTTAGTCAGATACTTGATTTTATCCGGCTTTAGGGGTAGGGCCAGCTGTCCGTAATATACACCGTAGAAATCTTCCGTCACTTCCTTGGTCTCGTACTCTGTGGAAATGGGCACACCCATGCCACTGGCCAGGATCCCAGCAGCAGACAGGAGATTTTCCTGCTTCCAGTGGGTATCCGTGTAGTAATAATCCTCCAACTTCAGGCTGTCAAACAAATCCAGATATTGGAACTGAGGAAGCTGTTCCGTCAGGGAGGAAGCCAGCTTAGAGTAGTCCATGGACAATCTGCCGCTATTCGTTCCTGCAAAGTAGTTTTTATCCGGTACGATGGACAGGAAAATGTTCGTGTCCGTACCCTGTAGATACTTTTCATAAATACTTGTGAATTTTTTTGCTGCATTATCAATCATGGGCTGGGACAAGGGGTATTCCGCCTTTATCACATAGCCGTCTTTTATAAACAAATCATTGATTTCCTTCTCCCGAAACAGATACAGGGTAGAGAAGCTTTTGACCCCTCGGAAGGTATCCCTCATAGGGAATTGGTCCAGGGTGTAGGTTTCAAAATCCTTCATGAATCGTCCGGACAAAATCGTTTCTTTGCTTAGTTCCGGAAACTTGGCCAATGCACGTCTTTCGCTGTCAGAATACTCCTTGGCAGGCTTAAACCAGCAGACCAAAGAGAGAATCAGAAGTATCCCGCCCATCAGGAAGACAATGATTTTGTTTTTCGCATTTTCTTTCATCTGTCTGCCCTCCTAGAATCTGAAATATAAGAATGGATTGAAGGAACCATCCACCAAATAAGAGGTTACCAGCAACAAAAGTACCAAAGGGAATAACAGCTCAGCCACACTCATGATACCGGAAACAACAGGCTTTTCGGAGGCATGAAGTTTGGTAACAACCATTTTGGGCAACGGAGTGCTGCCAATAACGGACAGTAGCAAAATAAATCCGAAGCTGCGTAAATAGTACACAAATTCCCCGGAAATAAGAGGGTAACTACCTGCGCCAAACATGGCACCCAGGTAAGTGACTGCTTCCTTCACATCCGTAGCATTAAACAATACGAAGCCAAACATGACAATCAACATTACATAAATATGTCGCAAGAAGGAAGCTTTGTCCAGGTATTTGCCAAGGAACAGCTTTTCTATCACCAGGAATGCTGCATACAAAAGTCCCCAGAGGATAAAGTTCCAAGAGGCACCATGCCAGAAGCCGGTGAGCATCCATACCACCAGAATATTAAAGAACCAGCGGGGCTTGGATACCCGGTTGCCGCCTAAAGGAATATATACATAGTCCCTGAACCAGGAACCTAAGGACATATGCCAGCGACGCCAAAATTCCGTGATGCTCTTGGAAATATAGGGGTAGTTGAAGTTTTCGATAAAGTCAAAGCCGAAGATTTTACCCAGACCGATAGCCATGTCACTATAGCCTGAGAAGTCAAAGTATATATGCAAAGTAAAGCTGATGGCATAGAGCCAGAAGAACAAAACGGACTTGTCCGGAGAGGCTCTGAAAATATCGCAAAGCTCGCCTAAGAGATTGGCCAGCAATATTTTCTTGGAAAGACCAATCATAAAACGATTGATGCCATAAGCACATTTTTCAAAGGAATGGGTACGTTGCTCCAACTGAGCGGCGATATCGCTGTAACGTACAATGGGGCCTGCAATCAGCTGGGGGAACATAGCAATGTAGGCACCGAAGTTAATAATGTTTTTCTGAGCCGGTACAGTGCCGCGATACACATCCACCAGGTAGCTGAGCAGCTGGAAGGTATAGAAGCTGATACCGATGGGAAGGGCAATTTTCAGCAGGGGAATGGACAGTCCGGTCACTGCATTCAAATTGGTGATAAAAAAGTCCACATACTTAAAATAGCCCAGCATAGCCACACTACTGAGTAAGGACAGAATAAAAAACACCTTAGAAAGGCCTTTCCCGCGAAAGGCCTCTATAAGGCGTCCAAATACGTATCCTGCCACGATGGCAATGCCCATAATAATAACATACCTTGGCTCTCCCCAGCCGTAGAAGAACAGGCTGGAAAGAAGCAATACTAAGTTTTTCAGTTTAGAGGGTACCGCAAAGTAAAGAATCAGTACCACAGGCAAAAAATAGTATAAAAAGGGGATACTGGAAAATAACATTTTAGTTACCTCGATTTGTAATTAATAGTTATTGATAATTACTGCTCCAAGGTGAGGGGGCTCATCAGGAAGAATACCTTGTCACCGCTTACTTCTACGATGGTTTCGTCTGCGGTAACACAAATCTGCCAACCAGGATTTGCATTGTCCTTCAAACCGGTTACAAACGCGTCAACATCCGCACCTTCGGGAAGGTCGAAGATATAGCCAACGAATGCGATGGAACCCATCATAGGACCAAACATAGCGCCCTTTTCAAAGCCGGTTACTTCATAGTTGTCAAAGCCTGATAATAAGCCGGGTTCTACTTCCATAGCACCACCCATGAACTGGATCATTTCATGTCCGATTAAGGTTTCAGCCATGGTGTAAGCATCGGTAGAAGCATCCATTGCCTTAAACTCACCAAGTAAGGTCTGACCAAGAGAGTCGCCGCTTACTGCGCCCTGGTTAGCATCCTCTTCAGGTGCTTCAGTTGCTTCGGGAGCCTCAGTTGCTTCAGGTGCATCGGTAGCTGCAGGAGCTTCGGTTGCTACAGGAGCTTCTGTAGATTCAGGGGTGGGTTCTTCCTTGCTGCCGCAAGCAGTCATGGAAAATGCTAAGGTTAATGCTAATACGGTTAATACTAATTTCTTCATAATTTTTCTCCTTAAAATCTTTTATTGTTTTTCGCAGCGGATAGAAAAGCTGCCATCGTTTACGAGGTACTGTAAAGAAACATCATAGGTCTCATCTTCTGTCTGAAGGGACAATTCAAATGAGGTATCTTCATAAGGAATATTTACTGTCCACAAAAGGCTTCCGTCCTCCGTAATGATAGCCTCTCCCTGAACGGATAGGATTTTCGCCGTCTGATTCAGAGAAAGCGTCACTGTATAGGTGGCAGGCTCCAAAGAGACGGTCCGAACCATGGGATTGGCTTGTGCCTGCTCAGTGGCAGAAAGCATCCTGTATTCGGAAGTGAGCGGCGCGTCCTGAGCTTGGATAAGAAGCGGGTCCTTACGGTTCAGGGCAAATGCACCGATTAACAAAAGCAGACAGGCTGCAATCGGAGCCAGACGCAAGGTGGCCTTTTGCCAGGAAAAGCTTGTAGCAGTTTCCTGCTTGGCGCAAGCCTCCAAAACTCTTTGCTTGAGCTCGGCAGGTGCTTTTATTTGATTGTAGCTTTGCACTTGTGCGTGCTCAAACATAGGTTACTCCTCCGTCAATTTTTCTTCCAACATCTTGCGTGCACGGGACAGGCGCATTTTCACGGCGGATTGTCCGATTCGTAAGGAACCGGCAATCTCTTCCACGGAAAAGCCTTCCAGATAATGCAGAATCACTACGATTCGGAATTTCTCAGGTAGCAGTGCCAGTGTCTGCATCAGATGAAGGGCTTCTTCATCCTGCACATTGGTACATGCTGCCAAATCCTCGATTTCGTGAAGGGGGGTGTAGGACCGGATGTTCCTGCGCCTCAGATGGTCATGACATTGATTTACGGCTACCCGGATAAACCAGGCTTTTTCGTGAGCCTCATCCGTAAACTGGGGAGGCTTGGCAAAGTATTTGCAAAAGACCTCCTGTACCACATCCTCGGCATCCTCCCGATTCTGCATATGCGACAGCGCCAGATGGTAGAGCATGTCAGCATACTTATCATATGCAATTGTTAATAAGGTATTCCCAGAATCGATACTACTCAATTTGATTCCTTTCTGATAACAAAACGCATGGAAAATGCATTTGGTCACATTTTTTTGAAAAAAATTAAAAAATATTTTTGGCTATTGATAGGATACTACAAAAATCCATTATTATCAATTGTCATAGTGTGAAATATGAGTAAAGGAATATCTGCACATATTCGTACATAAAGTAATAGAAATAAATGCGGCTGGTGTTCCATGGAGTGGCTGAGCGGAATTTCGAATTTGTTGATCCCCATGTTAATTTTTTATATTGTAGGATATGGCATGGTATCGGGTGTGAAATCATACGAAAGCTTTTTGAAGGGTGCCGGAGAAGGCATAAAGGTAACAGTGGAGATGCTTCCCACGTTGATAGGACTATTGGTGGCGGTAGGAGTACTTAGAGCCTCCGGCTTTTTAGATTTTTTGGCCACTCTTTTGGGGCAGTTTATGGAGCCGTTGGGGATACCTGCGCCGGTAGTGCCGCTGATATTGTTAAAGCTGTTTTCCGGGTCTGCAGCTACGGGGCTTACCGTGGATTTGTTTCGTACCTATGGACCGGATTCCTATATCGGTATCATGGCATCCTTACTGATGAGCTGTTCGGAGACCATCTTCTACACCATCAGTGTCTACTTCCTGGCCGCCAAGGTCACGAAAACACGTTTCACCCTACAGGGGGCATTGTTTACAGTGGCTGCGGACATCATTATGAGTATCTGGCTCACCGGAGTGATGATGGGGTAGGGGTAGAGGCGCTAAGGTCGTAGGGGGGGCACACTTTGTATCCTGTAACAAGGTCTTGGAAAACGTCGGCCCTTGACGAGGTAGTAAGCCGAACTTGTTCGGCACGAGTCTAGTGCCGCTACGTTTTCCACGAAGCGAGAGCGTCCTGTGAAAGGATATTAAGTGTGCCCCCTACGGCTTAGCACCTCCCATGCAAATCTCCTACACAAATCCCAGTGTTCTCAGGATAAATAATGCCGCGGTGAGTGTTACACTGCTGAAAAAGGTGGTGGCCACCACGGCACCGGAGGTAAGTACACCGTCATGGCCCATATTGCGTGCCATGATATAGCAGCTGGGGGTGGTGGGTGCACCCAACATCACCAGCAGGGCGATTAACATTTCGTTACGGAAGCCCATCAGAATAGCTATCGGCAAAAACAGCAGGGGCCATACTGCCAGCTTCACGAAGGTGGTAATGAGAGTGGGTTTTACCAGCTTGATGGCCTTGCGTCCTTCAAAACCGGCACCCAGACCAATCAGTGCCAATGGGGAAGCCAGTACGGCGATATTGTTAACCGACTTATCCAGGATAACAGGCAAATCCAGTCTACAGACACTGGCCAGCATACCGACTAAAATACCCAAAATGATGGGATTGGTCAGAATTCCAAGAATG
This sequence comes from Lachnospiraceae bacterium, assembly GCA_017520425.1. GTDB lineage: Bacteria > Bacillota > Clostridia > Lachnospirales > Lachnospiraceae > Acetatifactor. Next base: position 37,748 of record JAFXFO010000040.1, read on the forward strand.
GACTTTTTCAGAGCAGTTTTGTTCAGGCTCTTGGACTCAGGGCCGGTGAAGGATAAAGTCAGAACGGCAGCCACATTGTACAGAGGGACGGTACCGATAATCATCAAAGGTGCCATGCCGGAATTGCCGTAGATATTCTGGATGAAGGCGATGCCCAGTACGGCAGCAGAGCTACGGTAGGAAGCCTGCACAAATTCGCCCACAATCTCTCTGTTTCGCAGAAAAAGTCCGGCCAGACCCCAGACGGAAAGAATACAAAACAAGGTCACCAGAAAGCAAAACAGTACATATTTGGTATCCCACACCTGAAGAAAGTCTGATTGGGACAAGTCCCGGAATACCAGCACAGGCAGAGTAACAGTGTAATTAAATTTATTCAAAGTCTTGATAAAGGATTCATCCACCATCTTAATCTGCTTCAGAACATATCCCAGAATCATCAGTAAAAAAATAGGAATGGTAGCATTCAAGCTAAAAATAAGTTCTTCCATAATAATCTCCATGTATACAGATGCTTTTTCTGCTTTAGTGTATCACAAGTATTGAAACGGGAAAATACCCTATGCTAAAATAGAGGGAGAAATTTAGGAAGGGATGTACGGAAAATATGGGGGATATTTACCTTATTATCATATTAGCAGGTGTTTTATTATTGTGCATAGTTGGGATATTGGTACTGAAGTATGCCAAGAGGAAATACCCCAGTGACATAGACCTGATGGAAGGGCATGATTTTGAATATTTTTGTGCGGATTTGCTTCGTAAGAAAGGCTTTCAGGAGGTGGAGGTAACCAAAGGAAGCGGTGACTACGGAATCGATATTCTGGCAGAAAAGGATGGCATAACCTACGGCATCCAATGCAAATGCTATGCCACACCGGTAGGGGTAAAGGCGGTACAGGAGGCATATGCAGGAAAGGATTATTACGAACGCATGGTAGGTGTGGTGCTGACCAATCAGTATTTTACTACTCCGGCGGTAGAGGTGGCGAAAAAACTGAAAATCATGCTTTGGGACAGGGGGTATCTGGAGAGCATGATGGAGGAAGAGGAATAGTATCGAAGGGGTGGCCGAATAGTCAGAAAAATCAAGGAAACACCATGGTTTTTTCAATATATTTACTGGTAAAACCTTACAAAGTATGATATACTGTTATAAGAATATGGACACCAAGGAGGAACACCCATGATGGATTTTAAGATTACAGAAACTTGTCCTGAGCATATTTATGAGAAGCAGGAAGGTGTGGAATACGGCAAGGTAGAGCTGAGAACTTATTTCTCCACTACTACCAATTCCGAAAGGAAGGTAAATGTGTTGTTGCCGGCAGGCTATGACCCTGCAGTGAAGTACCCTGTGATTTATTTACAGCATGGTATTTTCGGAGATGAAAACGCACTACTTTATAATGAAAATGTCAATATGATAGAGTTAATCGGCAATATGATGGCAGAGGGACTGATGAAGGAAGCTGTGGTAGTATTCCCCAGCATGTATGTGACCTCTGACCCTGAGATGAAGCCGGCATTTAATCCGGAGGCAGTAAAGCCCTATGACAATTTTATCTTTGATTTAACTGCGGATCTGATGCCTTTTATCCGTGAAAGCTACTCCGTATATGATGACAGAGACCATCAGGCTATCGGCGGTTTCTCTTTGGGCGGCAGACAGACCATGTATGTGGGCTTGTGCAGACCGGATCTGTTTAAATATGTGGGTGCCGTGGCACCGGCACCGGGTATGGTTCCCGCCAAGGATTGGGCCATGGAGCATCCCGGCCAGATGAAGGAAGAGGAAGTGACCTTCGAAGGAAAAGGCTTTGAGCCGGAGGTATTCTTGATTTGCTGCGGTACCAAGGACGGTACGGTAGGAAAATTCCCCGAGGAGTATCACAAGCTTTATGAAAAGAACGGTGTAAAGCACATCTGGTACGAAGTACCGGAAGCAGAGCACAATTTTGTGGCAATCAGAAGCTTCCTGTATAATTATTTGCAGATGATTTTTTAGGAATTGATATTTCGTGGCATAAAAAAGCCGGGAACCCTATATATCCTATTCGGACGCGCTCTCGCTTAATGAAAGGCGTAGCGGTTCTAAGCTCGAAAAGACCTCGCTAAGAACCGACGTCTTTCAGCGTAACCTCATTAGGATATATAGGGCTCCCGGCTTTTCTTTGCTACTACCTACCATCTGATACAGGAGTGCTTTTTAGTACCTCTCCCAGAGTCCGGTAATCTGCAGGACCGTTTTGTAGGAAGAACTCATGGAAGGCGTAGTCGGTGTAGGATTCACCCCAGAGGGCTCGTGCCTCATCTTGCAAGACCAGTATTTCCAGATAACCCAGATAGTACTTCAGATAATTGGCAGGTTCCTCCACGATATACTCATAGATGGCGGCAGTGGACTGGGGCGAGGTGATGCCGAAGTCACAGAGAGTATCATGAATCTGACGGTAGGAAGCATTCTCATAATGAATCATAATATCAAGTAAAGAGTAAAGGCATAGCTGCAGACTGCGGTTATGCTTTTCTATTTGGATGTATTCCGCCTGTGAAGAATAGCCTTGTTCCTCCATCAGCTGTGAGGCGCAGTCATAGGACAGAAACTCCACATACAAAGCCCAACCCTCCAAATAGCCACCATACCAAAGAAGCTGGCGCACCAGTCCGGTATCCTGTGTGGCCAGTAGATTGTTGCTATAAACACACTGGTACATATGTCCCGGATAACCCTCATGTGCCAAGGTGGTAAATAGCTCCAGACCCTCCGGCGAGTTCTTTTGATTGATGTAAATGACATTGTTGTCAGTATCATCCAGGGGAGGAGTCAGATAAAAAGCAGGAGCACAGTATTCCTGTAAGCTTTCAGAAATATTTTTAATACGCACCTGAGGGGGAGTATCTGTATGCTCCGTTATGGAAGGAAACAAAGGTGCCATGGTTTCCGTAAGGGTACGCAGCATTTCCCCCGGGTCCTGACAGGGGAGACATTCCGTCAGAGTCTCCTGAACATTAGAAAGGGTGGGTTCCGTATACTGGGACAGAAGGTCTATCAAGGTACTATATTCCAGGTCCAGCCGGGCAGTCAGCATTTCCTTAATGTCTGCAATGGAACGGTAGCTACCGGTCTCGGAAATCAGGAGATGAGTATAGTATTCCCGGCCCTGCGGTTTGGCCGCCAGTCCCTTTAAGGGGATGCTTTCGTTCTTTAAAAGAGTCAATCCATCTCCCAGTGCCTGATAAGCCGGGAGCATTACGGTAGAAAGAAGTCGGTTATTTTGTTCTATGTAGTAGGAGACTTCTTCTTGGCTTAGGAGATTTTCCTTTTGAAGAAGCTCTAAGCGTTCCTGAAAAGTGGTCTGAAGGAAGTGTGTACCGGCCTTTAAAGCCTCTTTTATGACGATGGTGTCACATTGTTCAATGACTTTGTCTGAAGAAGCACCTGCCATAAAAAGTCCTTGGGCAGCTTTTTCCTGTTCAAAGGTCAGTAATCCGGCAAAATATTCATCGGTCTGATCCAGCAGTTTCAGATAGTCCTCCACATCCTGTTTGTCCCGAAAGGTATACTCTGCCAACAAAATGGGCAGCTGGGACTGCATACCGGAGCCGGGAGAAAGGGGTTCTGTATAGTAAGGAAATTGATTTAGGCTATGTGTGTTTTGCAGATAGGATATAAGCAAGTTTCGGGTGGCATTTTCCTCCGGGGAAAGCCGAGCCGGATTCAGCCCTTCATAGAAGGCGATTTGCTGTTCCAGAGCCTGTAAGTTTTCCGTATGGTGGGAACCATCATAACCCGGCAGACGCACCTCATAGTCCTTGAAACCGAAGTCTTTCGGATGTGCCAGAGTGTAATGCATATTTAGGGTATTGGACAGCATTTCCTCCCGGAAAAGGCGGGAAGTAGCCTTTCGAAACTGATAAGAATCGCTTTGGGTGGAAAGATAGCCTGCGAATAAAATAAGCAAACCGGTCAGGCACAGAAGCCCCACCAGAAGTTTTCGTTTGGAGGGAAGATTGGGTTTCATATATTTATTTCCTGAAAGTGGATTAGAATAATATATGAAAAAGCCGGTGGTTTTATGATATTGACAAAAGTATTTAGGGGAGATATGATTAGCTTATCAGAGTAATCTAGAAATACGTGCATTCGGCACATTCGCGGCAGGTCAGCCATTTTACTCAAAATAATCTTAGATGGCGGAACTGTAGCGTTTTTTGATTTCCCAATTTGGGTCCGCCATGTCAAAAGGAGGATGAATATGGGAAGAATCAATGAATTGGTGTGTGATTGCCTGGGGCGCCCGGAGTATTACGCAGATTTTTGGAATGGGACACAGTTTCGAGGTGTTCCAAAACTGCAGAGCAAGTATCTGAAGAGATACGATTGTGAGTATCACAAAAGTCAGCATAAACCTATTTCGACAGCGGGCATTCAAAGAGATGTGTTAATGCAGTATCAGGAAACCAATGCCTTTATCTTGGGAGTAGAGGTTATGGAGAATCCGGATTACACAATGCCGGTGCGGATCATGGATTATGATGCGCAGGAATTGCAAAGACAGATTAAGGATATCCGAGCGCAACATGAGATGGCGGTGAATGAGAAGCAGGAGACTTGGAATTCCGGAGGAGAATACCTGTATGGAGTAAAAAAAGAAGATAAATTTCAACCGGTACATACGATGGCCTTGTACTGCGGAACGGAAGAATATGATGGTGCAGATAGTGTACTGGGAATGACCGGCTATGATAAACTGGAGCCGGATTTGCAGACCTTGTTTACAGACTATCCGATAAAAGTATATCAACTGAAGGATTTACAGGAGGAAAACTATCAGACAGGTCTGCGAGAGATTATTGCAATTTTTAAGAGAAGCAGGGATCGGGATGCCATAAAGAAATATTATTTAGAACATAAGGAGCGTTTTCAAAGGATGGATGAATTATCCATTGATACCTTGGGAGCACTAATCGGTAAGAGCAAGTTAAAGGAGTTTAAGCAGGAAAAAGGAGGAGTGGATATGTGTAAAGCATTTGAAGATGAAAGAGAAGAAGGAAGAGAAGAAGGAAGAGAGGACACTTTACGTCAATCTATCCTTAAGTTGATGGAGAATTTAAAATTAACCTCCCGACAGGCTATGGAAGCTTTGGGGATTCCACAGAGTGAATGGCATAAGTACGAGCAGGTATAGGTAGCAGAGAAAAGCCGGTAGAAAAATCTATCGGCTTTTTTGAAAAGTACCCAATAAATCACAGGAGTTTTGCACTTTATATATGAAAGGCCGAAAGGTGGTGAAAAGATGGATAGCAGGATACTTACCAATTACATAGACAGGATTTTTCGGTTTGCACTGGGTAAGACCTTTTCGGAGGATGAAGCAGAGGAGCTAACCCAGGAGATTCTGATAAATGCCATTACTTCCATGGGAAGGCTGCGGGAGGAAGAGAAGTTTGAACCCTGGCTTTGGGCCCTGGCGGCCAATACAGCCAGAAACTTTCGAAGGGGAAAAAGCAAACAGCGCGCGATGTTTGTTTACGATGCCCCCTTGGAACTGTGTGAGGAACCCTTTGAGGAAGATGGTGACGAGGAACTTTATGCTTTGCTTCGGGAGAAGATAGCCGGACTATCCAAAATCTATCGGGAGATTGTGATTTTTCACTATTATGACGGACTTTCCGTGAAGGAGATTTCTGAGAAGCTGGGAGTTCCCTCGGGGACGGTGACATGGCGATTATCAGAAGCAAGAAATAAGTTGAAAAAGGAGTGTGGAACCATGTTAGAAACAGCATTGAGACCCGTTACCATGCGGATTGACATTTACGGAAGCGGTAATTATGGAAAAACCCAACCCTTTCCGGATGTATATATTAGTGATGCTTTGTCCCAGAATATTTTGTATCACTGTTATGAGAGTCCTAAGGGGATAGAGGAACTGGCCAAGCTTTGCGGCGTACCCGCATATTATGTGGAAGAACGGATGGAGAATCTGCTGGATAAATGTGCGGTGATACAGCCGGTAAAAGGCAAATATCAGACCGATTTCATCATATGGACGGATAAATATGGGAAGTATTGCGAAGAGAATGCCCGGAAAGCCATGATGCCCATCATGGACCGGTTGGTGGAGGCCTTGGAAAAGCTTTATGTCAGGATGGAAGAAGTTAATATTTACAAAGCGGAGAAATCCGCAGAGGAGCTGAAGTTCCTATATGGTGTGATGGCTTTTGATTATCTGGGGGGAAAGTACAAGTGGATGGACTATCCGCGCATCCCCATGAATTATGATGGAAATTGTTGGCGTTACCTGGCAAATATGGAGAGTGGAAAGTATCATAGGACGGAAATCGGAGTCCAGTGTTGTAGTAATCACTCTGATTTAAGTGTATCCAGACCGGAGGGGGCCTGTCTGCACATAGTGTATTCCATCCGGGGCTTTGGATGGCGGATGATGATGTATGATACTTACATCAATGCCTGCCATGATATTTTGCTGACAGGTCAGGCGAAAGAACCGGGGATTGCAGCAGAAATCATACAGGAAGGATATGTGAAGCGCAACGAGAATGGTGAGCTTAAGGTTTTAGTGCCGGTCATAACCATAGAGCAGAAAAAGCAATTTGATGCTATTGTAGAAGAACTCTTTGAACCGCTGATGAAGGAATATGTAGCAATCGTAGAGAAATTTATAGCAGGTTATAAGAAGTTGTTTCCCAAGCATCTGGAAGAGGATGCACAGCGTATGTGCCGGGGATTTTTTGTGGGCTTTTACGATACGGTGGCAGAGTACTGTATCGAACAGGGAAAGCTGGCCAAGCCCAGCAGCGACTGGATTTGTGATGTGTTGGTACAGTGGAGGTGATAAATTGTCGCCATTGTACTTGCACAGTTTCCCCATAATGTAAAAATTTACGGGCCCCTTGCGGAGCCCGTTTGTTTCGTCATTCCGGTAATATATCACTGAACATAAGCAGTGTTGATGTAACCTTCTCCTGTTCCGTAAGGGGGCGGAAGGTGCCGTTTTCATACAGGATATCCAGGACCATGAGAGCAACGGTACAACCGATAAAGTCCTGCACAGTATAGTGGATAATCAAATCCTGCATCTGTGGTGGATAATGTTTGGCTTCCTGCATGGCAAACTCCAGAACCTTATCAGCATATTGCCTTTTGAAGTTTTCCTCCGGTTCGGGAAGCTGATGGAAATAAGCATGTTGATATATTAAGGCATGCGGAGTATCATTTTTCACAATCACAATATTCACTTTATTATCTGCGGTAAGATACCCTCGATCCCTTAAGCGTTTGAATTTTTCAGCATTAACGGTACTGGCCGTAAGACTGCCATTCATAAATTCATAGAGATATTCATAATCCGTATATAGATTGTTCTGCCACGTGCCTTGGCGAGAGCTGTATTTACTGTCTACAGACCAGGAGTTGACATGGGGGTATTTCGTAGAATTTCGTACCATAAAGCCACAGGACAAGTATTTGGCCGGGTCAAATCTCGGTATGTAATCAGGGTCTTCCGGTTCCTGTTCCAAATCTATGGCGGCAATAAAGCTACCACCACGACCGGTTTTGATTTCATATATGGAACGGTCTATGGGACAGGGAAGGGCACATTTTTCTGCAATGGCATAAAAAATTACAGCCGCTTCGAAAAGTTCGCGATTTCCGCTTGGGATATAAACATCTGCCATGTTCCGGACAGCATCCCGAACCAGCGGAACATATTCTTCCACCAGCCTCTTTGCAATCTCCTGCTGGAGTTGCAGTTTGCGGTCTGACAGTTCCGGAGAATAGGTACGGGGAGAGAATTTAACATAGGTAGTAAAACGGTTTTTGTCCACTCGCACCAAGAAGCCGTTATTTTCCAGAAAAGCTATTTTGTCTTCAATGAATACGGGTGTAATTCCCAGTTCTTCCGCTATTTCTTCCGTGTTCTTTGGAGAATGATAAACGCTGTATACAATATTTAAGCTTAGCTTATCTCCCAAATAATATTCAGTAGCCGTATCCGTACCGGGATCCGGCATACCATCATGTGCGAAATTAACTGCTTTTATGGGGTTCAGCCCCAATCTTCCTATTTTTCGTTCCATATGAAAGCCCTCCTTTATTTCATTCCTTGACTTATTTAAGTGCCACTTAACAGTGCCCTCGGGAAGGTTCAGTAGCTTGGAGATATCCTTGATGGATTTGTTCTCATAGTAGTACAGAAAGACGATTTTTCTGCGATTCTTGGACAGATACGCGATTTCCCGACGCAGAAGGTGCAGTTCTTCTTCATCCTCCTCAAAAGGAAATTCCTGCATATAAGGAATCTCCATACCATCCAGAGAGACGCCCAGATGCTTCTTTTTATAGGCCACATACTTGGCATATACATGTTGACTGATACGCCGGATGTAGCCGTCAAGATTGTAAATCTCCGGTACCTTTAACAGAGAGCGATAAAGTTCCTGTGCGATCTCCGCACAAAGCTCCTCCGCTTCTTCTGTGGAATAGCATTTGCGCATGGCAAAGCCATGAAGTTTTGGTAAGTATTCGGTTATGATTTCATCGGCTTTTTGCTTTTCCACAGAGACCTCCTGCTGTTAAGTGACTTGTTTCTCAGTGCTGTTGAATATATAGTGAGGGAAATTATAAAAAGGTTGGCGTTTTTCAAAAATATTTTAACAAACAAAAAATGTTGTATGCAATAGGATTTTTCCGGGAGGTTGTATTGACATAATACCCTAAAAAACACTATACTAAAGGGGAGTGTAACGATTTACACGGTAGGGTCTGAAGACAGACCGAAAAAGTGTTTTGAAAGTATGCGGTCGGGACGAAAAACAGCCCGGTCGGGAGAATATTTGGAAAGAAAAGGAGATGCTGGAATGAACGCAAAAGAACTTATTGTAAACGGGAAAGCTGCACTTGGTATCGAGTTTGGATCTACCAGAATCAAGGCAGTATTAATCGGAGAGAAGCACGAGACATTGGCACTGGGTACCCATGACTGGGAGAACCGTCTGGTGGATGGTATCTGGACTTATACCTTAGAAGATATTTGGGGTGGTTTGCAGGATTGTTATGCAAGCCTGGTAGCAGATGTAAAGGCAAAATATGATGCAGACATTACCAAGCTTTCTGCGATCGGTTTCTCTGCTATGATGCACGGTTATCTGGCATTTGATAAAGATGACAATTTACTGGTACCTTTTCGTACCTGGAGAAATACCATTACTGCACAGTCCAGTGCAATCCTGACTGAGAAGCTTGGCTTCAATATTCCTCAGAGATGGAGCATTTCTCACTTGTATCAGGCAGTACTGAACAAGGAAGAGCATGTAAAGGATGTGGCATTCTTTACCACCCTGGCAGGATATATTCATTACAAATTGACAGGCGAGAAGGTACTTGGTGTGGGCGATGCCTCCGGTATGTTCCCTATCGATGCGACTACCTGTGACTACAATCAGAAGATGATTGCTCAGTTTGATGAATTGATGGCAAAGGAAGGCTTCGGCTGGAAGCTTAACGACATCCTTCCTAAGAGTCTGAACGCCGGTGAGGCAGCAGGTACTTTGACAGCCGAAGGTGCAAAATTGTTAGACCTTTCCGGCAAGCTGGAAGCAGGCATTCCTCTTTGTCCTCCGGAAGGTGATGCAGGCACCGGTATGGTAGCAACCAATGCGGTGGCGGTAGGAACCGGTAATGTATCCGCAGGAACTTCCATCTTCTCTATGATTGTAACCAAGGAAGATTTGAAGGGTGTACATGAGGAAATCGATATGGTAACCACTCCCGACGGTAAGCCCGTAGCGATGGTACATTGTAACAACTGTACTTCCGACTTAAATGCATGGGTAAATCTGTTCAAGGAATTTGCAGATACCTTTGGCATGAGTGTAGATATGAACGATTTGTACGGAACCCTTTACCGTAAGGCTTTAGAGGGCGATGCTGATTGTGGCGGACTGGTATCCTTCAACTACTTCTCAGGCGAGCCTGTAACCGGCTTTGCAGAAGGACGTCCCATGTTTGTTCGTAAGCCTGACGCAAAGTTCAGCTTGGCAAACTTTATGAGAACCCATATCCTGTCCTCTCTGGCAACCATTAAGATTGGTAACGATATCCTGATTAAGGAAGAGGGCGTAACCGTAGACTGCATCATGGGTCACGGCGGATTGTTCAAAACTCCCGTGGTTGGTCAGAAACTTTTGGCAGCAGCTTTGAACACTTCTGTAACCGTCATGGATACCGCAAGTGAAGGTGGTCCTTGGGGTATGGCAGTACTTGCTGCGTATATGGCAAACAAGGCTGAGGGCGAATCCTTAAGTGCTTACTTAAATGACAAGGTATTTGCAGGACAGACCGGTACTACTCTGGCTCCCGATGCAGCAGATGTAGCAGGCTTCGATGCCTTCGTAGAAAGCTACAAGGCTTGCTTTGCAGCAGAGCACGGGGCAGTAGATGAGTGGAAATAGAATAAGTTTTTAGGAATAGGCAAAGGGCAAATCAAAAATGATTTGCCCTTTATACTAACTTGATGAAGGTATAATTCTTTTCGGGATTTTATACTTGTGGCATTCCGATTCTGTTGCGAGTATCTATAGGCCAAAATAGGAAGAATAGTATCCATTTTTAGTCTGAAAAAGGATACTAATATGATAATTATTATGAATAGATACTAAATTGGTCTAAAAGCACTCTAAAAGTAGTTGAATTTGGGTGAAAAGGGATACCAAATGAGTTAAATTTAGTCTATAGATACTTGCGGTGTAGTAGTCCCTACAAAAGAGTGTAGACACTATAATTAAGAGGGAAGATGGTTATGATTAAGCAGGCAACTAAAAAAGAGGCGATGTGTTTAGCCAAGCTGGCAATTCAGATGTGGGAAGACAATGAAATAGAGGAATTGGTCGGACATTTTGAGGGATTGGTGGCTGATGAGGAGGCGGCCTGTTTCTTGAAATACGTGGATGAAAAGGCAGTAGGCTTTGCTCAGTGTCAGCTTCGGCATGATTATGTGGAAGGGACGGAGACTTCACCAGTGGGGTACCTGGAAGGAATCTTGGTGGAGGAAGCATATCGTCATAAAGGATATGCCAAGGAGCTTCTGCGAGCATGCGAGCAGTGGGCCAAGAGTAAGGGCTGTAGCGAGTTCGCCAGCGATTGCGAGCTGGATAATGAGGAAAGCCTGCGCTTCCATATGGCCATGCAGTTTGAGGAAGCAAATCGGGTGATTTGTTTTAAGAAGAATATTTGATTTAGAGGGTTGTTATAGGGGATTTTCGTGGGATAACAGATATATGTGGGTAAAAGCAGGATTCTATCTGCAGTATATGGTGATGGACTTGGTGCTATGACATATATAAAGCAGGAAATAGCGAAAGCTATCTGCAACTATGGATAGGTTTTGTGGCGGTATGACAGATAGAAGTCCGGTAAATAAGAAAACTATCTGTTAAGAAATGAACAAGAAAGAGTCATACGACGGATAGCAATGTGGAAAAAAACAAACTATCCGTTAAAGCGCAAGAAAGAGAAGATTGTTTGACAGATATATTTGCTGAGATGTGCAAATATATCTGTAGGATATGCAAAAAAGAGATGTCTGTACGACATATAGAAGATGATTAACATGGAAATCTGTCCGTATGAACGAGAACTGGAGAGTTGATTTGGGCGGATAGAAGGAGTAGGAATAGTTAATCTATCCGTCAGCCATGAAATAAGGAAAGTATATAGGCATATAGGAACGTCGATATTTGTAATGCTATCTGCAGCAAGGCCTAATGTTGGGTTTGTTGCAAGACAATCTACATAGAAACATCTATAAATTTTGGGGGATGAAATAGCAAATGATGCAAACAAACAATGTAGAAACAAAAAATACTTATATTGAAACGGAGCGTTTATTTTTGCGCCACTTTCAGGAAGGGGATGCGGAGGATGTATATGAATATCTGGCGGAGCCGGCGGTAAATTGCTTCGCCTGCATGAAGCTGAATTCATTAGAAGATGCTAAGGCTGCAGTGAAGGAACGGGCGGAGGAGGCAGAGTACTATTTTGCCATCGTGCTGAAAGAAAGCAGCAAGGTGATAGGAGAGATTTTTGCGTATCCTGAGTTACACTCTCCGGAGGAGGAAGCAATAAGGGATACCTTCAGTCCCTGCTGGATGCTGAATAAAGAATACTACGGCAAGGGCTATGCCTACGAGGCGGCGAAGGCAGTTTTTGATTATCTGTTTCAGGAAAAAGGAGCCAGACGTATCTATGCGTATACGGAGGACTATAATGTGTCCTGTCAGGGGCTATGCGAAAAGCTGGGCATGCGTAGAGAAGGATTATTTAAGGAGTTTGTCTCTTTTGTAAATGATGAGGATGGAAAACCCATATACGAAAATACATATCAATATGCCATACTGAAAAAAGAGTGGGAGAGTAGGTAGGAGGAGTATCATTTGAAGAGTTTGTTAGAGCGTGCAAAGGAACTATTTGAACTGGATGGCTATGAATGCAGTCCTGTGAATGAGCATGAGGGTGGTCGTAACTCAGTTTATGTTTGTAGTATGGATGAGGAGAAGCAGTATGTGCTTCGTATTTCCGGACTGAGTGACCGGTGTGAGGAAGATTATTTGGCGGAGACAGAGTATGTGCGTTTCTTGGCAGAGAATGGAGCACCGGTGGCAGATGTGATTTCTTCTGTGCAGGGCAAATTGGTAGAGTGCGTGGAATGGGAAGGCACCATGAATTATATCAGTCTGTTTGCTTATGCTAAGGGTATGCTGATTTGCGACAATGGATACCGCTATCGGGAAGGTGCACCTTTGGAGGAGTATTTCTACAATACCGGAAAGGTTTTGGGCATCATTCACAGACTGTCCAAGAACTATGCCCCTATCCATAGACGCGCGGAATACTTTGACAAATACAATATGGAATATATAAACAAGTTGATTCCGGATACTTACGGAGAACTGAAGGCGGCCATTTCCAAGCGTTTGGAGGCATTCAAGGCTTTGCCGATGGATGCAGAAGCTTATGGGCTGGTACATTTTGATTTCAGTGACGGCAACTATCATATTGATATGAGCAATGGTGATATAACAACTTTTGATTTTGATAATTGTATGAACTGTTGGTACATGTTTGATTTGGCCAATCTCTGGACCCATGGGGAAGGTTGGTTTCGATTTGAGCAGGACCCGGCAAAGCGCATGGAATACATGAAGGGGTATTTTAAGGTTATCTTGGAAGGCTACCGAAGTGAAACAGATGTGGCGGAGGAACTTTTGGAACAGTTGCCCTTGTTTATTGATATGGTGCTGATCGAAAATATTGTAGATGAGTGTGAATGTGCCCTGCGGGAAGGAGAAGAAGTAGATTACGAGGATATCGAGGATGCGGCGGAGTGTCTCATAGAGAACATACCATACGCGGGAATTGGAGAGGAATAATATGAATGTGATTGAGGCAATAAAAAACAGACACAGCTACAGAGGGAAATTTAAATCCACACCGGTACCGAGAGAGGATTTAATCACGATTATGGAAGCCGCTTTGGCGGCACCTTCCGGCTGTAATAAGCAGACCACCAGCCTGATAGCGGTGGACGATCCGGAGGTGTTGAAAAAGATTTTTGCAGTTATCGACCCGCCGGTGGGCGAGACGGCTCCTGCTATCATTTGCGTTCTGACCCGCAGAATTTGTGCTTACAGGGACAAGTGCTTTGCAGTGCAGGACTATTCAGCTGCCATTCAAAATATGCTACTTGCCATCGTAGAACTGGGCTATCAGAGCTGCTGGTACGAGGGACATATTACAGACGAGGATAGAATCGGTTACCGGATGGCGCAGGTGCTGAATGTGCCCGATGAGTACGAGCTGGTGTGCTTCCTGCCGGTGGGCATTGCGGAAGAAGAGCCTGTAGGGCCAATGAAGCAGGCTTTTGAGGAGAGAGCTTGGTTTAATGGATTTGGGGAGAAAGAATTATGAGACTAAGACCATACCAAAAGAAAGATTTCGAAGTAATATCCAAGTGGATAACCCAGGAGCGTGCCCATGCTTTGTGGTGTGCCAATCTGATACCCTATCCACTGGAAAAGGAAAGCTTTTATAAGCTATTGGCAGAAGCTGAGGAACGCTTCGGGGACAGTCCCTTTGTAGCCACTACCGAGGAAGGAAAAGTGGTTGGTTTCTTCTGTTTTTCGGTAAACCTAAGTACAAACGAAGGCATGTTAAAGTTTGTGGTCATTGACGCTTCTGAACGCAACAAGGGATATGGCTGTGAAATGCTTAAGCTGGCTGTAAAATATGCCTTTGAAATTGCGAAGGCGGATGCGGTGCAGCTGAATGTATTTCCGGAAAATCCGGGCGCGAAGAGGTGCTATGAAAAGGTGGGCTTTAAAGAGAGAGTACTTACCGAAGGGGCTTTTCGATATAAAGAAGAAGCTTGGGGAAGATGTAATATGGTGATTTTTAGAGAGGATATAAGAAAGATACCGTTCGGATGACAGGTATCTTTCTTTTTAAAATATTAATTTTTCTTTGACAAGCAAAACAAATAAAGTATAATAAAAGTGAAACATACAATTTCTAAATTGTGAGTGAGGTGCTATTATGCTATACGATTACATTGTCAAAAATTTTGAAAAAGACGAACCCATTTTTTTGGTAGAACTTCCGGGAAAGTCCAGAGAGGCAGTAAGACAGGAGATGAAAAAGCTTACGGACGAGGGGAAAGTGGAAAGATTGTACAATGGTGTTTATTATCGTTCCTATCAAACGATTTTGGGTACGAAAGGGAAAGTTTCAATGGATAAGTTTATACAGAAGAGATATCTGGAAGTAAACGGAGAAGTGACCGGATATATTACGGGATTACAACTGGCGAATATGTATGGATTTACCACACAGAACCCTTCCTGCTACGAAGTGTGTTCTAATGAAGCGTCTACAAAACAGCGAAAACTGGATATCGACGGGAGACAGCTTATTTTGTATAAGCCCGTAGCGGATGTCTCAAGGGAAAATAAGGGAGCACTACAGTTCTTGGATTTTATGAGTACCATTGACAAATATAGCGAGGTTGGTGGAGACGAATTTGTGTTTAAATTAAGAGCGTTTACTGATTCCATAGGCGTGGATTTCAGACAGGTAAAACGCTATATATCGTTATTCCCGGACAGAGTGTACCGCAATATTTATCAAGGAGGTTTGATGAGTGAGTTGGTATAAAGATCAATTTGATGAATGGAAAGAGATTATTGAGACTGTGGCAAGGGAACTGGGAAGAAGTGAACAAATGGTTGAGAAAGACACCATTCAGTCTATGTTTTTACATGAGTTGGCAAAGTCGGAACTACCATTTGTATTCAAAGGAGGGACTTCGCTTTCCAAGGTATATCATTTGATTGAGCGCTTTTCCGAGGATATAGATTTATCCATGAAGCGTAAACCTACACAATCAGAGAAAGTAAAAGCAAAGGAATTAATTATTGATATTGCTGAAGAGTTAGGATTGAAGTTGTTGAATTCGGGGGAAGTTATGTCCCGGTATGATTACAATAAATACGTGTTTAAATATAACTCTATGTTTGCTACAGTACCTTTAGAGATTATTGTGGAAACAAACTATTGTCTGGCGGCATATCCTGCAAAGGAGAAAAGCGTAGGTAGTTTTGTTGGAGATTTTTGTAAGAATCGGGGAATCACATTGCCTATCTCTTTCGACGCAGCAGAAGTGATTATGAATGTTCAAACAGCAGAGAGAACATTGATAGACAAGGTATTTGCAGTGTGTGATTATAGAATACAGAATATGTTGGACAGGGATTCCAGACATTTATACGATATATGTAAGTTATTAGCACAAGTGGAACTAAATGCGTACATGGATGAGTTGATTGATGCGGTTAGAGATGATAGAATGAAATCTAAGAACAATCCCTCTGCACGGCTTCAATACAATATTCCGAAGATGTTAAAAGAAATTATTAATAGTAGATTTTATGAATCAGATTACAGAAACGTTACACAGAAATTACTTTATGAGGATGTTTCGTATGATTATGCAGTAGAGCATGGAATTGCGATAATAGCGGAGTCAGATATATTTGAATATAAGAAATGAGGAAACATAATGAAAAAAGCAATCTCTGTCCTATGGACAATTTTTATAATATGCATTATTGTTTTTATCATATCTTTCTTTGTGGTAGAAAGTACAGTGGGAATGTGGCGAGTGTTTTCCATTGTAATGCCGTTAGCCGGAATTTCCTTATGGGGGGCCATTGTTTTATGGGCATTGGATGATTGGCGTTCGAGGAAGAGGTAGTTACGATAGATTATGAGAAATGTGGAAGGAGAAGTAAGATGAAAGCCTTAGTAATCAATTGTAGCCCGGTGAGAAACGGAGCAACGGCAGAAATAGTGACAGTGGTGTCGGAATGTTTAAAGGAAAAGCATGAGGTAAAAAGCATTTGCATTGATGATTATAAGTTTGGCTTCTGCGTAGGGTGCAGGACTTGTCATACAACGGCAAAATGCATTCAGCAGGATGATATAGACAAGATTATGGCAGAGTACCAGTGGGCGGATATCATTGTGTCTGTGGCACCTTCTTATTGGGCGGACGTGCCCGGGCAGTTCAAAGCTTTTATCGACCGATGTACTCCCTGGTGTAATACCCATGAGCCCCATGCTACCATAAGTGGTGGAAAGAAGGGATACGCCATAGCATTGCGTACCGGTCCCAGTATGCGGGAGTGTGAACGTATCATTGAAAGTATCGAGCATTTTTATGGGCATCTGGAGATTGAGTGTTGTGGACATCTGGGGTTATGTTCCATAGAATTTAAGGAAGCGGTGGAAGCAAGGAAGGACGAGATTACAGAGTTTTGTGAGAGGATGTAAATTCGGCGGATAAATGACCTTAGGCAAGGAGGTACCATATGGAAAAACTAAAACAATTAGCCATCGGCATGAACCATAGATTCCCGGAGGGAAATGACGCTTTTCAAATCACCACTCGTCTGCTGGAAGAATGCGGAGAAGTGGCGAAAGAAGTAAACAGACTTGAAAAAAGCGGTACCAAGGTGCTTCGGCACGGAAACGGAACCAAGGAAGATTTGGCAAGTGAAATTAAGGATGCCATGAATGCCTTGATGCAATTGGCAATTCATTATGATGCGGTGGAACAGGTGCAGGCTTCCATTGAAAAATCCATTGAACAGCTATCACAAGAAGGACATATAGAGGGGGAGTAAATGATGGGTAAAAGTATTGTGTTTTCATTTCCGGGTAAACGTGGAGAAGAGATCCCCCTTCTTTATTTTGGGGCAAAGCATTATGTGGATAAGGGGTATGAAAAGGTTTATATCCGGCATCCGGCTTCCGGAAATGGTTTGGAAGAAGTGTATGAAAACGCAAAAGCCATATTGAGGTCTTATGATTTCAGCGAGTACGAAGAAAGTGTTTTTGTGGGAAAAAGTATGGGTACGGTTGTGGCTTGTAAGCTGAAAGCGGAACTGCAGATAGATGCCTCCTTAGTATTGTTTACACCTTTGAAGGATACATTGCCCTACATAAAATCGGATAATCGCATTGTTTTGGCGGCGGCCGGTGATAATGACCGTTTCCTGGAGTGGGAAGTTTTACGTGATCACTGCGAAAGAGAAAATGTGCCTTATTACATAGAGCCGGGTGTGGGTCACGCTATGGAAGTGAAGGATGATTTGGCAAAGAATTTGCAGGTAATCAGCAATGTGATTGGACAGTTGAAATAGGCGTAAAGATTGAGCTATTAAAAGGGGAGAGAATTATGGAACAGAAAATGCAAAAGAAACGTTTTGTTTTTACAGAAAGTGATATAGCAGAGGGGAAGTATGCGGCTTGGGATTTGATACAGCCCCTTTGGTATAACGTAAGCATTTATGATGGGGTGGAAGTGTACAACAGGGACTTAGAGGCATTTACGGAAGGGCAACGTAAGCTATTGGCATTAATGTGGTATGATTCGGAGGTTTGCAATGGTGGACATGATCAGTTTTTCTTCAATTCTACAGGTATTGTCTGGAAGGATGCTATAGAGGGAATGCACATGATTGGCGCCGAGGAAATTGCTGCCAATTTCCAAAAGGCTATAGACATGTTTGGCGGAGAAGTTCCTTTTGACAGAGATGAACGTGGTGATATGTTAGATGAACTGAGCGAAAAGGAAGATTTCGATGATTTCGAGGAAATTGATAGCTTTTATTATGAGAATGATGAGTTGAGCGCTTTGATGTATGAATATGTGAAAAGTCATCCGGCAGAGTTTGTAGTGGATGGGGAGTATGATTATTTCGAGGTGGATATGTAGGACGGCAAGTCTTGAAAGTAGTTGGAAGACTTTGGACATATACATAAAAAGAGTCTTGCTATGTCCAAAGATGTGCCCCCCGTTTGTGAGAGGGTAGTATACAAGACATTGAATTTAGGAGCATTGGTATTATTTATCTGTGCCAGAGACTACTTAATAGAAAGAATAATTGATGTTTGGAGGATAAGTGAGAGAATGGAAAAACAGGTTAAAAAATTAGATTCTTTTGCACCGGAAGATGGGCATATTGAAAGCGTATTGGTGGGAGTGCAGAAATTAAAAGTGTCTTTTCAAGATTGGAGGGGAAAACAATTGGTGATTCTGTTTCATGATGTGGAGGAGTTTCACGGCATGGATAGCGAATGGCAGTGTATACTTAATCAAGACATTAGCGAATTTACCACACGCGAGCTGGAAAATGATATTAATGAGTATTGTTTTGTGGGTGCATGGGATGAAAACGCGTTCCTAAAAATCAGAGGTAAATCTATGGAAATATATGAAGTTGGCGTATCTAAATCAATTGAAACAGCATTGTTTGAGGTTGGATTGGATTATATTGGAGAACAGTTGCCGGAAATGGACTAGTACATGCGATTAAGTTGCGTGAATGCGTTTCATGAAACTTACACAGAGATGTCCATATACAACTCCGGAAATAATAAACATATTGCAATTGGAGAAAACAAATGAAATGGTTTACTCATGTTTCTCAAAACACCGAAGAACAATTAGGTAGTGGATTCACAAAGCATGGATTTGAGAAACGCAAGGACGAAAGCAAGAAGATTTGCGTGAAAATAAAAGAGAGTACATATCAATTTGATTATGAAACAAATAAATTATATGAAATTCCAAGTGAAAATATCAAATTTGCAATATGTATTAGTGGCAGAGAATTAATCTTGTTTATTAATAAGGGCTTCATACCCGGGAATGATACAACCAGTCCGTACAGAACCTTTTATGAGGGATTAATGAAGGAACCATTCAAGCTTTGCTATCCGTTTAATGAGCAGGTGATTATTGAGGCGAAGAAAGGAAACAGATTTGTGTTTTCGATAGTGAATGCTTAGTACAAACTTATGGGTTGGTGATCCTGGCGGTATACAAGACATTGAATTTAGGAGGAGATTTTATGATTAACTGGTTACATGAGGAAGAAGGATATTGTGAAGGTGAGTTTAAAAGTGCTTTTTTCCGAAACGAGGGAAATAGTGAAGACTTGTTCGTATATGCTGCAAATCCTGAGTTAAGTGAAGGGGCAGGAAAGTGTGTTGATGCATTTAATCATCTTTCCGAGATTGAAATAAGTGAAATCTGCAAGGGGATTATTTGTTATGTGAAAGAGAGTGACAGGTATGAAGGTTATGATTTGCCTGATTTAGAAAGTGAATTAGATATTTTGAATTACTGCTGGTTTTTTTCGTTGTACGTTAATATGTTGAGAGATGATGATGAGATTTCCTACTGTATTGAAGGGGAAGGAGATTGGGGCGATTTGATTGGTTTTGTCATTAGTGGTGGCAAACTGATTTATGTGGGGACGGATTATTTTGAATTTATGAAAGAAGAGGAGTAACAAGAACCTTTTGACGACACCAATCATTATGATGTATAATAGCCATGCCGACAAAACAGTACATTATGTAAGGCGCCACGCGCCGGAAAGGAAATAGATTATGCTAGAAGAATTAAAGAAAAAAGTGTATGAAGCAAATATGGACCTGCCCAAGTATGGTCTGGTGACCTTTACCTGGGGTAATGTAAGTGCCATCGACAGAGAAAGCGGCTTGTTTGTAATTAAGCCCAGTGGCGTAGAATATGACAAGCTGACTCCCGAAGATATGGTAGTTATGGACTTGGAAGGCAATAAGGTGGAGGGTAGATACAATCCTTCTTCTGATACCGCGACCCATTTGGAGCTGTACAAGGCATTCCCTGAAATCGGCGGTGTAGTACATACTCATTCTTCCTATGCCACCAGCTGGGCGCAGGCAGGCAGAAGCATTCCTTGCTACGGAACCACTCATGCAGATTATATCTACGGTGAGGTTCCCTGTGTAAGATGCTTAACAAAGGAAGAAATTGAAGAAGCTTATGAGACCAATACCGGTCTGTTAATCGTGGATGAATTCAAGCGTATGGACAAGGATCCTATGGCAGTGCCTGCAGTGCTCTGCAAGAACCATGGTCCTTTCGCATGGGGTAAGGATGCTCATGATGCAGTACATAACGCAGTGGTATTGGAAGAGGTGGCAAAGATGGCTTATCGAGCTGAGACCATCAATCCCCGTATCCAGCCTGCACCCCAGGAACTCCAGGATAAGCATTATTATAGAAAGCACGGTGCTAATGCTTACTACGGACAGAACGTGTAAAAGCATTTGACATTTCCCATATAACCTACTAAAATAATAATTTAGTAAATTAAAGCGTAACAATTAAACGAAAAGAGGCAAAAAAATGGAACGAGTTTATAATCCCAAAGAAGTGGAACCCAAATGGCAGAAATATTGGGCAGAGAACCACACCTTCAAAACTGATGTGTGGGACTTCAGTAAGCCCAAATATTATGCACTGGATATGTTCCCTTATCCTTCCGGAGTAGGTCTTCATGCAGGCCATCCCGAAGGCTATACAGCAACCGATATTATTTCCCGTATGAAGCGTATGCAGGGCTACAATGTATTGCATCCCATGGGCTACGATTCCTTCGGTCTGCCCGCAGAGCAGTATGCGGTAAGCACCGGTAATCATCCCAACGGATTTACCCAGGACAATATTGAGACCTTCTCTAAGCAGTTAACAGAGCTGGGCTTTGACTATGACTGGGACAAGATGATTGCAACCAGTGACCCTGATTTCTATAAGTGGACCCAGTGGATTTTCAAGCAGTTATATCTGGATGGCTATGCAAAGTACATCGATATGCCTGTAAACTGGTGCGAGGAGTTGGGAACCGTTCTTTCCAATGATGAGGTTATCGATGGTAAGAGTGAACGTGGCGGCTACCCTGTAATCCGTAAGAATATGAAGCAGTGGGTTATCAATCAGCCTGCTTTTGCAGAGAAGCTGTTGGATGGCTTGGAGGAAATCGACTGGCCTGAGTCTACCAAGGATATCCAGAGACACTGGATTGGCAAGTCCGAAGGTGTGGAAGTGGATTTTGAAATCGTAGGCGGCGGTAAGTTCTCCATCTACACCACTTGTATCGAAACCATCTATGGTATCACCTTTATGGTACTGGCTCCCGACGGACAGATTGTAAAGGATTTGATGCCTCGCGTAGAAAATAAAGAAGAAGTACAGGCTTATATCGACGAGACCTTGAAGAAGAACGATATGGACCGTACCGAATTAAATAAGACCAAATCCGGTTGTCCTTTGAAGGGCTTGTATGCCATTAACCCTGTAAACGGCAAGGAAGTGCCTCTTTACATCGGTGACTTCGTATTGGCAAGCTACGGTACCGGTGCGGTTATGGCAGTACCTTCTCACGACCAGCGTGACTTTGAGTACGCTATCGCACACAACATCCCTATGATTCAGGTAATCGAAGGCAGAGATGTAAGCGAGTGTGCATTTGAAAAGGGCGATTATTTGGGCAAGGGCTGTAAGCTCATGAATTCTGAGGAGTTCACCGGCCTTACTGTAGAAGAAGCAAAAGAAGCTATCACCTGCAAGCTGGAGAAGCAGGGTGTGGCTCGTCGTACCGTAAATTATCACTTCCGTGAGTGGATTTTTGCACGTCAGCGTTACTGGGGTGAGCCTGTGCCTGTGGTACATGGCGAGGACGGACAGATTCATGTGCTTGACGATGCAGAGCTTCCTTTGATTCTGCCTGAATTGGAA
The DNA here is from genome assembly GCA_017520425.1 of Lachnospiraceae bacterium. Classification (GTDB taxonomy): domain Bacteria; phylum Bacillota; class Clostridia; order Lachnospirales; family Lachnospiraceae; genus Acetatifactor. Next base: position 59,962 of record JAFXFO010000040.1, read on the forward strand.
GATTACAAGGGCAAAAACGGCAAGGCACCTTTGGAAAATGCAGAAGAGTGGAAGCACTATGATGCAAATGGTATTAAGGGTCTTCGTGAGACCTCTACCATGCCCGGTAGTGCAGGCTCCAGTTGGTATTTCTTAAGATACATTGACCCTAAGAATGAGAACGAGTTTGCAAATCAGGAGCTTTTGAAGCACTGGATGCCCGTAGACCTTTATATCGGTGGTCCCGAGCATGCGGTAGGTCACTTGATTTACTCCAGAATCTGGAACCGTTATCTGTATGACAAGGGCTTGTCCCCTGTAAAGGAGCCTTTTAAGAAGCTGGTACACCAGGGTATGATTCTTGGTGCTAACGGTATCAAGATGGGTAAGCGTTTCCCTGAATTCGTAGTAAATCCCAGCGATGTAGTGGATGAATTCGGTGCAGATACCTTAAGACTTTACGAGATGTTTATGGGACCTTTGGAGGTTTCTAAGCCTTGGAGCCCTCAGGGTGTAGAAGGTGCCAGAAGATTCATCAACCGTGTTTGGGCATACTTTACCAACGAAGACAGAATCAGCGAAGACAACGACGGCACTTTGACAAAGGTATATCATCAGACCGTAAAGAAAGTAACAAGCGACTTCGAACAGCTTGGCTTTAATACTGCTATCAGCCAGATGATGATCTTTATGAACGCTGCATACAAGACCGACAAGTGTCCCAGAGAGTACGCAGAAGGTATCGTGAAGATGTTCTCCTGCATCTGCCCTCATGTAGGTGAGGAAATGTGGCAGATTCTGGGTCACGAGGATACCATTGCTTACGAGCCTTGGCCTACCTATGATGAAGAGGCTTTGAAGGAAGACAGTGTAGAAATCGGTATCCAGGTAAACGGTAAGGTAAAGGGTGTTGTTGAGGTTGGTGTAAACGAGGAAAGTGACTCTGCACTGGCTAAGGCAAAGGCAGTTCCCGCAGTTCAGGCGGCTATGGAAGGCAAGACCGTTGTAAAGGAAATTTACGTAAAGGGCAAAATCATCAATATTGTTGTAAAATAGCGTGATTTTCCGTATAAAATGCGACTAGACTATAGGAAATTTCTATGTTAGTATTATTTAGAAAGTAGATTACAAAGCCATTAAATGGCAGAATGGAGGAACCATGAACAATTTAGAACTGAAAAAACGTGCTAATGATGTTCGTAAAGGTATTGTAACAGCTGTTCACAGTGCAAAAGCAGGACATCCGGGTGGATCTTTGTCCGCAGCAGATATGTATACCTTCCTGTATTTTGAGGAAATGAACATTGATCCTGCAGACCCTAAGAAGGCAGACAGAGACCGTTTCGTATTATCAAAGGGTCATACCGCTCCGGGTCTTTACTCAACACTTGCAAATAGAGGATACTTCTCTGTGGAAGATTTGAAGACCTTAAGAAAATTAGGCTCTTATCTTCAGGGACACCCTTGTATGCAGCACATTCCCGGCGTAGATATGTCTTCCGGTTCTTTGGGACAGGGTATTTCTACCGCTGTTGGTATGGCACTTGGTGCAAAGCTGGACAACAAGGATTTCCGTGTTTATACACTTTTAGGTGACGGTGAAATTCAGGAAGGTCAGGTATGGGAAGCAGCTATGTTTGCAGGCCATCGTCAGTTGGACAACCTGGTAGTAATCGTAGATAACAACGGCTTACAGATTGACGGTGCTATCGACGAAGTTTGCTCACCTTATCCTATCGACAAGAAGTTTGAAGCATTCAACTTCCATGTAATCAATATCGATGCTCATGATTTTGATGCAATCAGAGCAGCACTTAATGAAGCAAAAGCAACCAAGGGTATGCCTACTTGTATCGTAATGCACAGTACCAAGGGTAAGGGCGTTTCCTTCATGGAAGGTAAGGCAGGCTGGCATGGCAAGGCTCCTAACGATGAGGAGTACGCTATTGCAATGGCAGATCTTGCAAAGATTGATGAAGAATTAGCAAAGGAGGAAGCATAAGATGGCAGACGTTAAGAAGATTGCAACTCGTGAAAGCTATGGTAATGCTTTGAAAGAGCTTGGCGCTGAGTTCCCTGATTTAGTAGTATTGGATGCTGACCTTGCAGAAGCTACCAAGACCGGCGTTTTCAAGAAAGCTTTCCCTGAAAGACATATTGATTGTGGTATTGCAGAATGTAACATGGTAGGTATTGCAGCAGGTCTTGCAACTGTTGGTAAGATTCCTTTCGTAAGTTCTTTTGCAATGTTTGCAGCAGGACGTGCTTTTGAGCAGGTTCGTAACTCAGTGGGTTATCCTCACTTAAATGTAAAGATTGGTGCAACTCATGCAGGTATCACCGTTGGTGAAGATGGTGCCAGCCATCAGTGTAACGAAGACCTTGCTTTGATGAGAACCATTCCCGGTATGGTAGTTATGTGTCCTTCCGATGATATCGAAGCTAAGGCAGCAGTTCGTGCAGCTATCGAGCATGAAGGTCCTGTATATATCCGTTTCGGTCGTGCAGCAGTGCCTGTATTCAATGATACTCCTGATTTCAAGTTTGAAATCGGTAAGGGTAGAGTTGTTCGCGAAGGTAAGGATGTAACCATCGTAGCTACCGGTATTTGTGTAGATTCCGCCATTGGAGCAGCAGAGAAGTTAGCAGCTGACGGTATTGATGCAGAAGTAATCAACATCTGTACCATCAAGCCTTTAGACGAAGAACTTATCCTTGCAAGCGCTAAGAAGACCGGTAAGGTTGTAACCGTAGAAGAGCATTCCGTAATCGGCGGTTTAGGTAGTGCAGTTTGTGACTGCTTAGCTGAGAAGCTTCCTACTCCTGTTAAGAAAATTGGTATGTACGACGTATTCGGTGAGTCCGGTTCCGCAGCAGCACTTGTTGAGAAGTATGGCTTAGATGCAGCAGGCGTTTACAAGTCAGTTAAGGAATGGATGTAATCTTTTAAATAACATAATAATTAAACCGGCTACAACATTAGTTGTGGTCGGTTTTTTGTGATTCTGAGCAATTTAATAAAAGACTTTACATCAAGGGTTTTTAAGTTACTATGTGAATTTATTCTTTGATGACATCTAATTCTGTAAGATTTGTGCCGAAAGATGTTAAGATGACTTTTAATTCGATATATCTGATTTTCATGACTTTGTATGCTTCGGAATTCTTATCAACTAAAACCATATAGGTCTGAAGCCGGGAGAATTCCTCGATATTCTTTTGTATTAATTCCTGTGTATTAATTTCATTAACCTCCATCTATTCACCACCTTTGTATTTTATACTTTTATTATAGGTGGATTTTTTGTTGATGTAAAGTCCTTTATTAAGTTGGCAGAACATATATAACTAGGGAGTGGGTGGAATGGTAACAAAGAAACGAAATACTAAAAGATATGTTGTTTATTTTAGAATAAGCTGCTAAAAGCCACTAATTTAGCACAAATGTAGCCAATGAGACATTTTTGACTACATAAATTAGTAAACAATCATATTGTTATTTTGTCAAGTATCTGTTATGATAAATTTGTCGAAATTTAACTGACTCGGGAGAGGACTTGGAGATGAACATTTTATCACCTTCCATATTGGCAGCAGATTTTTGGAAGCTGGGAGAACAGATTAAAGAGATAGAAGAAGCAGGCGCACAGTATTTGCATATAGATGTGATGGACGGGATGTTCGTACCTTCCATATCATTCGGGATGCCGGTGATAGCATCCATTCGTAAGCAGACAGATATCTTTTTTGATGTACATATTATGATTGAGGAGCCGGAACGCTACGCGGCAGAGTTTGTAAAGTGCGGTGCGGATATGGTGACCTTTCATATTGAAGCCACGGAAGAAGTGGACAAGACCATACAAATCATCCGTGAAGCTGGTGCCAGGGTAGGTATCAGTATTAAGCCGAGTACTCCGGTAGAAATACTTGAGCCTTATATCGATAAGGTGGACATGGTACTGGTGATGACTGTGGAGCCCGGATTTGGCGGTCAGAAGTATATGGATATTTGTACGGAGAAGATTCGTCGTACCAGAGCCATGATAGAAGAACGTAGCTTGGATGTGGATGTACAGGTGGATGGCGGCATCACGCTTGACAATGTACATGTGGTACTGGAAGCCGGAGCTAATGTGATAGTAGCCGGTTCGGCGGTATTTAAGGAACCCATAAAGGAGAATGTGAAGAGCTTCTTAGAAATTTTCGGCTAAGAGCACTTTAACATATATTTTGTTTGTTGCAAGACAAACGAGACTAAGGAGGAAAAAGAGATGGCATTTTGTACAAAATGTGGAAAAGAATTAGCAGAAAACGAAGTATGTACCTGCCAGCAGGAAGCACCCGTTGAGGCACCTCAGGCAGAAGCACCCCAGGCACCTGTACAGGAAGTTCCTGTAGCACAGGAAGCACCTGCGAAAAAGCCCCTTGACAAGAAGATTGTATACGGCGCAGCCGGTGTTGTGGCACTGTTGCTTATCGTATTAATCGTATCTTTGGCAGGCGGTAAGCCTTACAAGAAGATGCTGGACGAGTATGTATCTTTGGTAAATAAGAAGAGCACTGATGTTTCAGCATATCAGTATGCTTTGATGGCTGACGGCAGAGTAAAGTCTACCAAGGAGTTAGAGAAGCTGACCAAGAAGATTTATGATGAAGATGATGACGCCTTAGAAGATGCGAAGGAAGCAAAAGCAGATCAGTACGAAGATTTAAATGACGAGTATGATAAGTGGAAACTCAGCTATGAAATCAAGTCTGCAAAGAAGATGGATGACAAGGATCTGAAGGATTATCAGAAGGAAGCAAAGAGCTATTACAAGGATTGGATTAAGCCTGAAATAAAGTTCATCGAAGATATGCTTGATGACGATGATGAATTAGAAGATTATGCGGATGAACTGGATGTAAAAGAGAAGGATCTGAAGAAGATTCTCAAGACTACTTTAAAGCAGGCTCAGGAATTTGAAGATATGGAAATCACCGCAGGTTATGAAGTAAAGGTGAAGTTCTTTGTAAAGACCAAGGATGATGAATACAAGACCGATATGGTTAAGGTGATTGTATTGAAGGCTAATGGCGATTGGGTATATGCAGGTCGTGCCGAAGACGAAAGCCGCTTTGCTTTTGAAGAGAGTGATCTTACTGCTTTAATTAGTAATTTAAACGAATCCTATTTATTTGATTAATCAATTTACCTCCCGAAGAGTAATCTTCGGGAGGTTTTTCATTGGATTGACATTTGGTACCGGGTGTGATATTCTATGCAATAGAATGTAAAAGCAATGATGAAGAGAGTATCCTTGGAAAGGTTTTACAGAGAAGCTTCCGTGGCGGGCCGGCAGGCACGCAAGGCTGAGAGGAGGCGAACGCAGAACAAGGGGAAGATGGCTTCTGAGCGGCGCACCGAACTTGGATAAGCAAGGCTGCGACAGGTTCCGCCTGTTATAGCGGAAGAGTCTGAGGGGACTCGATGAGGTCTGTTTCGTAAGGAACGGATGAAAAGAAGTGGTAACACGGGTTTAGGCTCGTCTTCTGTTAGGAATAATAGAAGATGGGTTTATTTTTTTGAGAAAGGAAGAAGAACATGAGCAAAACACCCTATTATATTACAACAGCCATTGCCTATACTTCAGGCAAGCCCCATATCGGCAACAATTATGAAATCGTACTGGCAGATGCCATTGCCAGATTTAAGAGAAAAGAAGGCTATGATGTATTTTTTCAGACAGGTACTGATGAGCATGGCCAGAAGATTGAGCTGAAGGCTCAGGATGCAGGGGTATCCTGCAAGGAATTCGTAGACCAAGTGGCAGGCGTGATTCAAAGTCTTTGCGACCAGCTGAATATTTCCTACGATAAGTTTATCCGTACTACGGACGATTACCATGAAAAGCAGGTACAGAAGATTTTCAAGAGACTTTATGATCAGGGAGATATTTATAAGAGCTCTTATGAAGGTCTTTACTGTACACCCTGTGAGTCCTTCTGGACCGAGTCCCAGTTAGTAGAGGGCAAGTGTCCCGATTGTGGCAGAGAGGTAAAGCCTGCCAGTGAGGAAGCATACTTCTTCAAGATGAGCAAGTATGCAGATAAATTAATCAAGCATATTAATGAGCATCCGGAATTTATCCAGCCGGTGAGCCGTAAGAATGAGATGATGAATAACTTTTTATTACCCGGTCTGACAGATCTTTGCGTATCCCGTACTTCTTTTAAGTGGGGTATTCCGGTAGACTTTGATGAGAAGCATGTAGTATATGTGTGGCTGGATGCGCTTACCAACTATATCACCGGTATCGGCTATGATGCAGACGGTAACAGCACCGAGCAGTACAAGAAATTATGGCCTGCAGATTTGCATTTGATTGGTAAGGATATTATCCGCTTCCATACCATTTACTGGCCTATTTTCCTGATGGCACTGGGTGAGCCTTTGCCTAAGCAGGTATTCGGTCATCCCTGGTTACTTCAGGGCGACGGCAAGATGAGTAAGTCCAAGGGTAACGTAATTTACGCAGATGATTTGATTGATTTCTTCGGCGTGGATGCGGTACGTTATTTCGTACTTCACGAGATGCCTTTTGAAAATGACGGAACCATTACCTGGGAGCTGATGGTGGAGAGACTGAACTCTGATTTGGCAAACACCTTGGGTAATTTAGTAAACAGAACCATTTCTATGAGTAATAAGTATTTCGGTGGTGTGGTAGCAGACAAGGGCATCGTGGATGAAGCCATTGATGCAGATCTGAAGGCAGTTATCACCGGTACATTGGATAAGGTACAGGCGAAGATGGCAGATTTGAAGGTGGCAGATGCCCTGACCGAAATCTTTGCTATCTTTAAGAGATGTAATAAATATATTGATGAGACAGAGCCTTGGGTATTGGCTAAGGATGAAGCAAAGGCAGACCGTCTGGCTACCGTAATGTACAATCTGGTAGAAGGTATCACCATCGGTGCTTCCCTGCTCCAGCCCTTCATGCCGGAAACCGCTGAGAAAATAGTGGCTCAGTTAAACGCAGAAATTCGTGAGTTTGATGCGTTGAAGCAGTTTGGCTTGCGTGAAAATGATGTGAAGGTGACCGAAACTCCCGAAATCCTCTTTGCAAGATTGAAGGTGGAAGAAATCGTAGAAAAGGCAGAGGCTATGTATGCTGCAAGATGCGCAGAAGCAGAAACTCCTGCAGAAGAGGCACCAGCTGAGGATGTTATCGATATCGAATCGAAGGCCGAGATTGAATATGATGATTTTGCAAAGTTGCAGTTCCAGGTGGGCGAGATTATTGCTTGTGAAGCAGTGCCCAAGTCCAAAAAGCTGCTTTGCTCACAGGTGAAAATCGGCAGTCAGGTACGTCAGATTGTGTCCGGTATCAAGGCGCATTATACTCCTGAGGAAATGGTGGGCAAAAAAGTAATGGTACTTGTAAACTTAAAGCCTGCGAAGCTGGCGGGTGTGCTTTCTGAAGGTATGCTTCTTTGCGCAGAGGATGCAGAGGGCAATCTGGCACTTATGACACCGGAGAAGAAGATGCCTGCAGGTGCAGAAATCTGCTAATCATTTAAGACTTTATAAACAGGTAGAAAAAATGATTAAAAAAGAATTATATTTTGATTCTATTGATGGAAAAAGTAAAATATATGCGGTACAATATATTCCGGCAGAGGAGAAAATAGTCGGAGTAATCCAAATTGTATATGGCATGGCGGAGCATATTGGACGTTATGAGGCCTTTGGTGAAGCAATGGCCCGGAAGGGGTTTGTTGTGACGGGAAATGATTATCAGGGGCACGGCAAGACCTGGCAAGAGGGCGATGTGATGGGATATTTCTGCGAACAGGACCCTTCCGCAGTGATGATTGAGGATGTGCATACACTGCACAAATTGACTGCTGAAGCATATCCTGAGGTGCCGTATATATTGATAGGACACAGTATGGGTTCCTTTTTGGTAAGGAATTATGTGAGTTGTTACGGTCATGAACTGTCTGCAGCTATTTTGCTGGGAACGGCCCAACAGTCCAAGGCATTGGTTGGTTTTGGTAAGTTTATAAACAGAATACTTAAATTTTTGTTTGGCACAAAACACAAAAGCAAGTTTCTGAATCATTTGAGCTTTGGCTCAAATATTAAGCGTTTTGAACCGGCTCGTACACCTTCGGACTGGCTGACCCGGGATACAGAGGTAATTGACCGATATAATGCAGACCCAATGTGCGGATTTTTATTTACAGCCAACGGCTTTGACGGCTTGCTTGGATTGATTAGCCGCATGAATAGGGCAGAAGTTGTGGAGAAAATACCGAAGGAGCTTCCGGTACTGATTCTGGCAGGTACCATGGACCCTGTGGGGGACTTTGGAAAGGGCCCGGAAAAGGTGTATGAACGTTTGAAGAAGACGGGGCTGGAAAAGGTGGAAATCAGATTGTATGAAGGCGCACGTCATGAGCTTCTGAACGAAACTAATCGGGAAGAGATAATGAGTGATATTTGCGAGTGGATAGAGAACAAGTTTTCTTTATCATAATTGCTTGAGAATGGGAGTATAGCCATGTATCAGGAAGAGTTACCGTACCAAATCAGATGGGCTGAAGCCGAAGACTGGACGCTGGCCATGAATATGATTTGGAAGACCTTTATGAAATTTGAAGGTCCTGAATATACATCGGAGGGAATACGCAATTTCCTGGACTTTATTACGGACGAAGATTTATTTCATTCCTTCTTAAAGGGAAAGTATCTGATGCTGGTAGCGTTGGATGGTGACCGGATTATAGGTGCGGCCTCCGTCAGAGACGGCAATCATCTCTCCCTGCTTTTTGTGGACGAGAGTTATCATCGTCAAGGTGTGGGACAAAGTCTGATGAGTTGCCTTTGCGAGTTTTTGAAAAATGAAGCAGGGCAAGAGGATATTACCTTAAAAGCAGCACCGTATGCAGTTGCGTTTTATCGCAAAATAGGCTTCTGGGCAACAGGACCTGAGGAGCACTACTCGGGCATTAAGGTTACTCCAATGAGAAAAAGATTGTAAGAAAGGACGAAAAACATGAAATTTTTAGATTATGATTCACCATTGATGCAGTTTTTGACAAAGGTTGCCAATCTGATGATTATTAACGGACTTACCTTGTTGTGCTGTTTGCCTATAGTGACCGTAGGTGCTGCACTGACAGCGGCGCATTATATGTGTATGAAAATGGTGAGAAATGAGGACGGCCCTATTGTAAAAGGTTATTTCAAAGCATTTAAGGAGTCCATTAGACAGGCCACACCGGTTTGGTTTGTATTATTGTTGATTATTCTGGTGCTTTTGGGAGATTATTTGATTGTTTTCCGTTCGGGAATCACATTTCCTTATTGGTTCCAGGTGGCTTTGACTGCGGTAGCGTTTATCGGATTGTTTTTGTGGATTATGGTATTCCCTGTTATGGGCAAATTTGAAAATACTACGCTGCGCACCCTTAAGAATGCATTGATTATCAGTATAGCCAAGTTTCCCATTACGCTGGCCATGATTGTGTTGAATGCAATTCCCATTATTTTAATGCTTTTGTTTATCCAAATATTGCCGCTGATTCTTATGTTTGGTATTACCGTACCGGCTTATATCGGGGCCTTGATGCTGAATAAGTACTTCAAAAAGCTGGAAGGACATATTATTGAAGCTCAGATTGCCAGTGGTGTCATTGTTCCGGAGCCGGAAGTGGATGATTCGGAAAAGATTTTTCATGATATTCCGGAAGAAAAACAATAAAAATGTACAATCTGACGAAGAAAAACATGCAATACTATACGAAATGACGGAAAAACAAAAATTGTGCCAGTTTTCTAAGCAATTTTTACAATCCTCGGGGAAATATTTGTGTAATAGTAGTATGGCAAAAAAGAGAGATTTATTTTATACTAAACTAAGATTAAACAGCATGGCTGTTATTAAAAGAAATCAATTGTTAAAACTGAAAGGAGTTTTACATCATGGCAAGTTTATCATTAAAGAATGTATGTAAGGTTTATCCTAACGGCTTTGAAGCAGTTAAGAACTTTAACCTTGAAATCGCAGATCAGGAATTCATCATCTTCGTAGGTCCTTCAGGTTGTGGTAAGTCTACCACTCTTCGTATGATCGCAGGTTTGGAAGATATTTCTTCAGGTGAATTAAAGATTGGTGACAGAGTAGTTAACGACGTAGAACCTAAGGATAGAGATATCGCGATGGTATTCCAGAACTACGCTTTGTATCCTCATATGTCAGTTTATGATAACATGGCATTCGGTCTTAAGTTAAGAAAGGTTCCTAAGGACCAGATCGATAAGATGGTTAAGGAAGCAGCTAAGATTCTTGACTTAACTCCCCTTCTTGATCGTAAGCCTAAGGCTTTGTCCGGTGGTCAGAGACAGCGTGTTGCTATGGGTCGTGCTATCGTTCGTAATCCTAAGGTATTCCTTATGGACGAGCCTCTTTCAAACTTGGATGCTAAGTTGCGTGTACAGATGCGTATTGAGATCGCTAAGTTACATCAGAAATTAGGAACCACCATCATCTACGTTACTCATGACCAGACAGAGGCTATGACCCTTGGTACCAGAATCGTAGTTATGAAGGATGGTGTTATCCAGCAGGTTGATACTCCTCAGAACTTATATGACAAGCCTCAGAACCTCTTCGTTGCAGGTTTCATGGGATCTCCTCAGATGAACTTCCTTGATGCAACCGTTAAGGTTAAGGGCGATGTTGCATACTTAGAAGTTGGCGGAAAGAGCATTCCTCTTCCTCCTGCTAAGTCTAAGAAGCTTATCGATGGCGGTTATGATGAGAAGGTTGTTACCTTCGGTATCCGTCCTGAAGATGTATATGATTCAGAAATGTTCATTGAGAACTCACCTCAGAGCGTATTCGAGTCTACTATCAGAGTATACGAATTACTTGGTGCAGAAGTTTACTTATACTTCGATTTGGATGTATTCCCTATGACTGCAAGAGTAGATTCTCGTACTACTGCAAGACCTGGTGATGTTGTTAAGTTCGCACTTGACGTTGAAAAGATTCATGTATTCGACAAAGAGACCGAGCAGATTATTACAAACTAGTTATTACTCACAGAGGTGCTGGAAACAGTACCTCTGTTTTTCCCTATAAAGATATAAAAGATACGGCTTGGGGAAACATGTAGAAATGGAGGATTTATGTTATCAAGTCAGGTGATTCAGACCAGTATTGAAGAGTTAAGAGCAATTACAAGAGTGGATTTGTGTGTATATGACCCCATGGGAGCGGTTATGGCTTCTACGGCGGAGATGAAAGAGATACATACAGGACTTATTAGTGCATTTGCCACATCTCCGGCAGATAGTCAGGTGATAGGCTCCGACCATTTGTTAAAGGTGTGGGATGAAGGGGAGCTATTGTATGTGATTGTAGCCAGAGGCACCGGGGACGATGCTTACATGGTGGGTAAAATCGCGGCTTCTCAAATTCACAATCTGGCAATTGCATATAAGGAACGATTTGATAGGAATAATTTTTTCCAGAACTTATTGTTGGATAATTTGTTGCTGGTGGATATTTATAACAGAGCAAAGAAACTTCATGTGGAGGCAACTGCACCCCGTGCAGTTTATCTGATTGAGACCAAGGGTGAAAAGGATACCATGGTGACGGAACTGCTGAAGGGAATGTTCTCCAATCAAAGTGGAGACTATATTACTGCCGTAGATGAGGCCAATATTATCCTTATCAAGAATGTGGAAGGCGGCGGTGATTATGAGGATTTAGTATCCGTGGCTGATACTATTGTGGCTATGATGAACGCAGAGGCCATGTTGAATGTAAAGGTGGCTTTCGGTACGGTGGTACATGAGCTGAAGGATGTATCAAAGTCCTATAAGGAGGCCAAGATGGCCTTGGATGTGGGCAAGATTTTCTATGCGGAAAAGAATGTTATTGCCTACAGTACCTTGGGTATCGGACGTTTGATTTATCAGTTGCCTGTGAACCTTTGCCGAATCTTCATTGATGAGATATTCGGTGATATCAGTACCATAGATTTTGATGAGGAGACATTGACCACTATTAATAAGTTCTTTGAGAACAATCTGAATGTGTCAGAGACCTCCAGACAGCTGTTTGTACATAGAAATACGCTTGTTTACCGTATTGAAAAGATACAGAAGAGCACAGGGCTTGATTTGAGGAATTTTGATGATGCATTGACCTTTAAGATTGCTTTGATGGTATCAAACTACATGAAATATTTGGATAATCTCACATATTAAGGCATAAAAGAGACAACCCCTTAATATATTAAAGTGATAGTACTTTAGTATATTAGGGGGTATTTTTATGAGCTATGATAGAAAAATAAAGTATTTGGAGCTGATAGAGGAAGAAGTGGCCGTGCAGAATGCCGGCTTTGTTAAGCTGGAAGCAAGGGATGGAGAGGTGACTTTGAGAATAAAGGCAGAAAAGCTGAAACACTCTGACGATGGTGCCGCACAGATATTTTTAGTGAGTGATGGAAGGGAAGCGGTTCTTGGGGAACTACACTTGGAACAGGGCCAAGGGAATATGGTCTGGGAAGGGATGAGGGAGAAAGAACTGGCAGGCCGGATAGCCTATGAAGACTTGCGAGAGATACGAATCAGACTGCAAAGCGACAGAATGTTACGATGTATAATTAAGGAGGCGCGGGAGGAGATAGCAGTTCGTCCTTCGGAGCCGATAAAACCCTATGCTGTGGAAGCTGCACAGCAGGAGGAGATTGATGATGCGGAAGAGAAGGTTGGCTTGAGGAGCGGTATCATTTTGGATACAGTGGAGGAAGAACCTGTAGAACAGGAAGAGATTTTTGAATATGAGGAACCGAGAGAGGAAAGGAAGATGGTGAACGAGGAACCGGTACATACTCCCACACAAGCTTTGGCAACTACGAAATGGCAGCAATTGTGGGATAATTACCCACATGTTATACCCTTTGATGACCACCGTGAATACTTGAAGCTAAAACCCGAGGACCTGGTGGTTTTGACAAGGGAATGTTATCCTTTGGTAAACAATAGTTTCCTGCTTCACGGATACTACAATTACAAGCATTTGATTCTGACCAAGGAAATGGTACGGGGACAGGAACAATATTATATCGGGGCGCCGGGCAACTTTTATACCAAAGAAAAACAGGTGGCGATTCTCTTTGGATTTGAAAGCTTCGAAGGGAAGGTGGAGCCGGCACAGAATGGGGACTTTGGTTATTATATGATACCGGTGGAGATATAAGTGTTAATGTACTTCTTTGTCCCTTGGCTGAGAATAAGAAAAGGCAATCCTCCACATAACATCCTACCGCAGGACGCTCTCGCTTCGTGGAAAACGTAGCAGTACTTTGAGAATTGCGAAGCAATTCTCTCCAAGTTTGCAAAGCAAACTTTTCGGCTCCGAAAAGACCTCGCCAAGGACTGACGTTTTCCAAGACCTGCTTGTAGGAAATTATGTGACGGATTGCCTATATATTTTGTTATATGCACGGTACAAAGAAGCAAATTGGAATGTGCGGATGTCTAAACCCCTTCCATGTTAAATGGCGGTATGAAACTTTCTTCGGCAGTTTCTCCTTCCTGGATGAAGGCATTAGTGATCCCCAGACAAAGGGCAAAGTTGACAACTTTGTCATATTCTTCTGCAGTCACCCTGCGGTTCAGTGCAGGGAACTTCGCCACATGGGGCAGAGGGGTATATTGGTTCATAATGCTGATGTAGATATGATCGCCGTAGGTTTCGTATAAATGTCGGAGTACCTTTTTGGAATCTTTGGTTTGACCGGGAAGTACCAGGTGTCGCACAATCATCCCCCGCTTCATCATACCGGTGCCCTCGTCAAAGACCGGCGAGCCTACCTGGCGATACATCTCAGCAATGGCGGCTGTGGCGACTTGAAAATAGTCAGCCGCGTGGGAATATTGGGCACTTAATTCCGCAGAATAATATTTTAAGTCCGGCAAATAGATATCCACCAAACCCTCTAGAAGCCTGAGGGAATCTATATTTTCATAGCTGCCGGTATTGTAAACGATGGGGAGGGTCAGTCCCTTCTCTTGGGAAAGAAGAAGAGCATCCCGAATTTGAGGGATATAGTGTGTGGGAGTCACCAGGTTAATATTGGCGGCTCCTTTTTCCTGTAATTCCAGAAAGATTTCTGCCAGTCGCTGAATGGTGATGGGTTTGCCGCAATCCCCTAAAGCAATGGAGTGATTCTGACAAAAGACACATTTCAGATTGCATCCGCTGAAAAATACAGTGCCGGAGCCTACTGCGCCGGAAATACATGGCTCTTCCCACATGTGTAAGGCTGCTCTGGCCACCAGTATATCCGCAGGCATACCACAGTATCCGGTCTGACTTGCGATGCGGTCAGCGCCGCATTTGCGCGGACACAGTATGCAGTTGGAAAGCAGGTGGGATGTAGAAGACATGAGGACTCCTTTCATGGATATACAAAGACCGTACAAAGCGGTTTCGATACAACTCCACCCGGCACCCTTACGGCACATGGGAGGTTCTACTTAGTGCTGCTTTGTTCCCAACCTGACACGGTTCGTAGATTCCCATTGCGTAAGACCAAGCTTCGCCATTGCATCGAAGGTCCGACAATGTACGGCTTTTATAGTGTATCGTTTCTGTTCGGTTTTGTCAAGGTATTATTTCCGGAGAACAGGGTTGAAGATTTGGGAATTCTAAAATCCTACTAAAAGACACTGAAATCAGTGGTATTTTGCGTAATATTATGTTAAAATTTTCTTGAAATTGTTGGATTTCGGGAGGGGTATATTATGGCGTTTGTCAGTATTTTGGGAACTGCAAAAACCGAAGAAATACAGGGAAGAAAACAGCCTGATTTCTTTGTGGATTTGAATCTGGATCAGGTGATTAACCGGGTTCAGAAAAGCTCACCGGATTATCCGGTGAAGGAGTATTTTTATGATTTCCCTGCCAAGGAGGATGTGGAGTATCGGCAGGAGATTTATAGTGATATTAAGAAGACTTTTTTGTACGATGGTTTTATGCGTTTTTCGGCAGATATGCGAAGGGCGGCGGATAAGGAATTATCCCCTACCTTTTCGGGAGAACCCTTGCAGGGAGCCTGCTGGCAGTTGGAGTCCGTCTATTTTTATTGCAAGGCGATTGTGGAGCTTAGGCAGGAACTGGAGAACGGTGTGGCAAAGCAGGAGATTACTGCTTTGGGCTTGAAGGAATTGCTGGCGTTTTTGGATGAGCTGTGTAAGGAGCCGACTTTTGCACAGATGCAGAAGGAAGCCTACCGAGTTTGGGAGATGTTGAGCGGCACCAAATTCACCTTGGAAATTAACGGTAATAAAATCCGTATATCTCCGCTGGCACAGGAAGGTACATATGAGGATTTGCTGACAGAATGCTTTCAGGAATACGGAGTGGTAGAGAAGGGAAGCATGCATAGTCCTTTTGCCGGAGATTTGTTCTTAACCCGTTTGGAAAGACGTCTGTTGCAAACCTTTTTCACCAAATACCCTGCCTTAGAAGCGGAGATTGAAGGGTTTGCAAAAGAGTATAAGTCCTATCAGAACCCACAGATTCAGCAGTTGGAAAAAGAAGTACAGTTTTACTTAAGCTTCTATACCTTCCAAAAGGAATGGGAAGCACAGGGAGCTGTATTCAGCACTCCGGAGTTGACGGAAGAAGGTGTTGCAGAGGGGCTGGAGGTTTATGACCTGGCACTGGCCTGTGTGAATTATCCGGCAGAAAAAGAAGTGGTCAGCAATGACTTTGTTTATCATCAAGAGGAGAGTTTCTTTGTTGTAAACGGTCCCAATCAGGGAGGAAAAACCACTTTTGCCAGAAGCCTGGGACAGCTGGTGTATTTTGCCAAGATGGGGCTGGATGTGAATGCTAAGGCGGCAAAACTGCCCTACTATGACAGGTTGGTAACCCATTTTTCCGTGGAGGAAAGCATGGAAAGCGGTCAGGGTAAGTTGATGGAGGAGCTTCGCAGACTGGCGCCTATTATGAACAAAGGATGCGAAAAAGCCTTTGTGATTATTAATGAATTATTCACCACGGCGGCACATTATGACGGATGTATTATGGGTGCCAAGGTGCTGGACTATTTTATGAAGAGAGATTGTCACGGCGTATATGTGACCCATCTGCGTGCCCTGGGAGAAGGAACCAAGGGTGTTGTGCATATGTCCGCTATGCTGGATGGCAGCGACGAGCACCGCAGGACCTTTAAAATATTGCGAAGCGGTGCGGAGAGCAGCGGATATGCAGGCGATATCATCGGTAAGTATCAGTTGACCTATGGTGAGCTTCAGGAACGACTAAAGGATTATGCGGCACAGAAGGGAGGGGTCAGCCATGCTTAGTGCATACTTACTTTATAAAGACCGTGAATTTGGCAAAGCGGACTCCTACCAGGATTCTTCCGGTATGGTAACGGATTTGGGCTTAAAGCAATTGTTTGAAAATGCCGCCATCAGCAAGGAAGCCAGGGACCGCAAAAGTGCGCAAGGTGCAGAGCAGGATGAAGATATCCGAAGAGCCATGCAGAGAGTCATGATGACACCTTTGGAAACCGCCGAAGAGATTGAGTACAGACAAAGCGTTTTGAAGGATTTTCTGGGAAATCCGGAGTTTGCGGAAAGGTTTTATGGGATTACCAGGGGATTGATGGAGCAGTGGCGAAAGCTGGGCAAAAAGGAGAGAGAAAAGGGCGGCAATACCAATACCTCCCGTACCCTGCTGTTTGAAGTCCGCCTGATGAATCTGTTTTTGGATGCGCTCACGGACTTGAAGAGACTTTGCAGGGGCTATAGTAAGAATTTTCATTCCGAAGGCTTACAAAGGTTTTGTGATATGCTGACCCAAAACTATCATGATGAGTGGGAAGAGAAGGTCCGTTTGATTATGATGGATTTGCGCTTTTTCAGTAACGATGAAGAAGTGGATGTGAAGCATTATTACAATAAAACCACGCAAGGCACCATTCTTATGGAATGTGCACCGGGAAGCGGATTGAAGCTTGGTCAGATGAAGCTGGAGCAGATTGGTACACGAGAGGTGAATATCGGGCGCCATACTGCCTCCAAAACCATGCTGGACCGGGTGAAGGTGGTTTTGTCCAAGGAACCCATGACCATTATTACGGACGAACAGACACTGGACAATTTGGAGCAGCTGAAGATTGCGGCTGTGGGTCGGGTGTTTGATTATATGCAGGGCTTTTCATTGAATTGCAAGAAATTCTTTGAAATGCTTTTGGTACAAAGTGCCTTTTATATGGGCTGTATGAACCTTTATGAACGTTGCCGGCAGATAGGCTTGCCCATTTGCTACCCCACTGTTTGCAAGCCGGAAGACATGGAGTTTACCAATCTGATGGAATTGTCCATGGCTTTATACAATCGCAGAGTGCCTGTAGGAAATGACTGTGAATTTAAGGATAAGAGGCTTTTGGTAGTGACAGGAGCCAATCAGGGCGGTAAATCCACTTTCCTGCGCAGCATCGGTATCGCCCAGGTGATGTTGCAAAGTGGTATGTTTGTGGCGGCTAAGCGTTTCTCCAGCGGTATTTTTACTCACCTTTTTACACACTTTGTAAGAAGAGAGGATATGGCCATGAACAGTGGCCGTTTGGATGAAGAGTTGGGCCGTATCCACAGAATCGTGGAAGGTTTGGCACCGGAGTCCATGGTACTTTTAAATGAATCCTTTGCCACTACCACAGAGGAGGAAGGTTCTGAGATTGCATATGATATTATTAAGGCCTTTACGGAGGCCGGGGTGAAGGTGCTGACCGTAACCCATCTTTTGACCTTTGCCAAGAAGGTTTATGCGGAAGGATGGGAGGAGGCAGTTTTCCTAAGTGCCCAACGTTTGGAGGACGGTACCAGAACCTACAAAATGGTAGCCGGAGAGCCGGAGCTGACCAGCTTTGGTTTGGATTTATATGAACAAGTAATTTCAGTAAGAGAATAATGGAGGAAAAAATTATGAACAAGAATGCATTTAGAAACTTATCCTATGGAGTATATGTGATTAGTACCTGGGACAACGGCAGACCCACAGGCTGCACCGCCAACAGTGCTATGCAGATTACATCCGAGCCTGCGACTATCGCAGTAAGTATCAATCACGACAACTATACCAACAAGTGTATTCAGGAAAGCGGTCGTTTCGCCATCTCCATCTTGGGCGAGAACTCAGACCCTTCCACCATCGGTGTGTTTGGCTTTAAGAGTGGCAGGGATAATAATAAATTTGATGAGGTAGAAATGGCAGTGAAGGGCTATATGCCGGTGATTGCGGATGCCTGCGCTTATATCACCTGTGAAGTGGTGGATAAGATGGAAACCTCTACCCACACTGTATTCTTAGGCAAGGTCCTGGATGCAGATATCCTGAAGGAAGATGACCCCATGACCTATGCTTACTATCATAATGTCATCAAGGGTAAAAGCCCGAAGAATGCACCCACTTATATTGCGGATGAAGTAACAGAAGCACCTGCTAAGGAGAAGTATGTGTGTAGCGTTTGCGGCTATGAATATGATGGTGAGGTACCCTTTGAAGAATTGCCCGAGGATTATACATGTCCTGTGTGCAAACAGCCTAAGAGTGTGTTTGTGAAGAGGTAGGGAAAGGTGTATGTAGGTTTATGAGTAGAGAATATGCGAGGTGGTAGTGGTGACGAAGCATTTATCTGTTTTTGAGAAAGAAATAAAGGCTTTCAAATTGGATAAAACAGTTCGTGGTGTGGCTTTAATAGGGTCTGTTGCTTATGGGACGGCTACCGAGGACTCGGATTTAGATATATTTGTACTGGGAGAGAAGGATGAATTTGTAAATAAAGATACAGAAGGAATTTGTGTAGAAATTCACTATTCAAAAATGGAAACGGCAGTGAGGAAATTAAGAGAGAATCCCATGGAGGTATACAAGTATATCTATTCTCAAATTGCTTATGATGATGGTGGATTAGAAAGTTTGTTTGAAAAAGCAAAGAACATATATGATAGTTATCGAACTCCTGAGAAAGAGTTGGAAAGAATCCGATATTGGCTTTCCTCTACCAAACGAAAATTATTGTCAGGAATGAAAAGTGCTGATATGCAGAAAGTGGCATATTTGTTGGCGACTAATACCTGGAAGGTATTGGAAGGGGTTTGGGCTATAAATAATAAGCCAATACCACCGTCAAGTATTGCATTTAGTAAATATGAACTATTAAGCATGCCATTAGATAATTGGTTTGAAGATTTGCTGATGGGCGATATTGAGACGAGAGCAAATACTATGCTTGAAGTAGTTGATATTATTCTGGGTAATAATGGCTAATATAAAGAACCGGCAGTGTACTCCCAAAAGAGTATACTGCCGGTTCTTGTTTTAGTCTTGTATTTATATAGTCATAGTTCCGGTTGCCAAATCCATGGCAATAAAAGGGATGAAATAAAATGGTATGGTTAGAAGCTTCTGTTCAGCATTGTAACCATAGTTGTTTTTGGAAACTTTAATAGCACATTCGAATTTATTGTGATTTGCAAATTTCTGAAGAGAATTAAGCGTTCCTTTGCCTTTTTTAACATCAATAGGGTATAGTTTATTGTCAGACTCAACTATAAACTCCAATTCAGCAGAGGTTCTGCCACGCCAATAAAACAATTTGTGCTCCTTGGCTATTAACTCATTTGCTACGAAGTTCTCGAAGAAAATGCCCGACAGGATGTTTTCACGTTCGTTTGATATAAAGGAAGCCGCATTGATGCCGCTTTGGTATGAGAACATACCGATATCTCCCAGAAAAAGGCGGAAGTTACTTTCGCTATCCGGCATGAGTGGCATGGTAATGTGTTCCTTCAGCTGGAAGGACTGATTGACAATATGTGCCATGGTAAGCCATTGGATAGAGGTAGCATAATCTCTTGTTTTGCTTTTGAACTCAATAAGGCCGGGTGAAAAGTTTTTATTCTCTTTGTTAAGCTCCGTGTAAATATTAGAAAACAGGGTGCGCGAACGCAGGACTGCTTCCTGACTGGCCTGATATAATTCCATATCAGAAAGGTAATTGTCATATAAAACCTTAAGGATTTCTCTTGGTTCAAATAAACTTTGACTATCAATATAGGCTTCTACTGCTTCGGGCATGCCGCCTACAAGCAGATACTTGTATACTTGGTCCATTGCCAATTGATGAATTTTTTCGTCTAGCGGATGCTTTGTTTCATATGCCTTTTGAATAGTGTTATAAAGCATCCTATTACTATTCATTAGGAATTCGTCAAAGGTCATAGGATATATGGTGATTTGGTTAATCTTGCCCACAGGGAAAAGAAATTTGCCGTTATCTGCTGCCCCTCTTTTATGAGTTTCTCGCTGAAGTTTGATCCGTACCATTGAACCGGTGGCAATAACCGGAATTTGCCTGAAATCTTGGCAAAAGTATTTTAGAGAAGAAATGATGTTGGGGCATTCCTGTATCTCGTCAAATATCAATAGTGTATTTTCGGTGATTTGTTTACCTTTTAAAAGGGACAAATATTCTATGATTTTCTCTGCATTGGCAGTATGGGAACAAAATTCGCGAACTTCATCTTCCTTTTTACAATCAATATAAATGTAGTTATCTTCGTAATAAGTATTGGCGAAAAGTTCTTTTACAAGATAGGTTTTGCCCACCTGTCTGGCACCCCATACGATTAGTGGTTTTTTGCGTGGGTCGTTATTCCAAGCTAATAGCTTCTGCAATGCATTTCGTTCCATAAACTAACCTCCAAGGCATATAATAATTGTATTATAGTATTATTTGCACCATTTAGCAAGTTTATTTGGTAATTAATTGCACCATTTGGCGCGTTTTTTGCTTAGTTATTTGCACCTTCTGCTAATTTCTTCAATTCTTTCTCTCTTTTATTCCGTTCTCTCAGTTCCGTAAAGAACAATTTCAGGATATCGCTGCATTCCTGTTCCAGGATGCCGCGGCTGACCTTCACCTGATGATTGAATTCAGGCATTTCCAAAATATTTAAAATTGAACCGCCGCAGCCGGCCTTGGGATTCATACAACCCATGACTACTTCTGTTACCCGTGCTTGCACGATGGCACCGGCACACATCTGACAGGGCTCCAGTGTGACATAAAGGGTACACTCTTCCAGTCTCCAGTCGCCGATTTTTTTGCTGGCTTTATTGATGGCGGTGATCTCCGCATGGGCTAAGGTATTCTTGTCCGTATTACGACGATTATACCCTCTGCCGATAATCTTACCTTCATGCACGATGACACAGCCGATGGGCACCTCCCCTAAAGCAAGTGCCTTCTTCGCCTGCTGCAACGCCGCCTTCATATATTTCTCTTCCACACTCTTAATCTTCGCCATCTTAAAAACCCCTACAAAGTGATATGGAAATTGCAAGTGTTATTCTTTTGGAGATTTTCGTAGCATAAGCCATCGGTGATATATGCCTTATGTAATGCACCGTATAAAAGAACAATTGACGCAATTTGTGTGTCTTGGGCGGACAGCCATGTCCGACATAAAGACATACAAATTGAGGAAAGTGTTTTTTATCCGGTGTGTGAATAAGGTATATATTAACGATGGCGTAAAAGCATCCAACAACAAAACACCTTGCCAATTTCAAAGCTATTGAGTATACTACATTAGTATAGATTACGTATGGAGATGAGTCAAGATGAGTCAGAAGAAATGGTACCACAGTTTTGTGGGTGATAAAGCATTTTATAAGATGGTGTTGCTGATAGTAGTGCCTATGATTATCCAGAATGGTATTACCAATTTTGTAGGACTATTGGATAATATTATGGTAGGTCGTGTGGGCACCGAGCAGATGTCCGGTGTGGCTATTGTAAACCAATTGATGTTTGTATTTAATATCAGTATTTTTGGCGCTATTTCCGGAGCCGGCATTTTTGGTGCACAGTTCTTCGGATGTAAGGACCATAAAGGAGTGCGTAATACTTTCCGTTTTAAAATATATGCCTGCTTAAGTCTGGTGCTGTTGGGTATATTGATTTTTACCTTTTGGGGAGAAGACTTAATTATGTTGTATCTGCATGGCGAAGAGCAGAATGAAGCGGCGTTGCAGGCGGCTTTGAAGTATGGAAAAGACTACCTGGCAGTGATGTTGATAGGTCTCTTGCCCTTTGGAGTGGAGCAGATTTACAGCAGTACCCTTCGTGAATGTGGTGAAACTGTGGTACCCATGAAGGCCGGTGTGGCAGCGGTATTAATTAATCTGATGCTTAATGCTTTATTGATTTTTGGTTATCTGGGATTTCCGGCATTGGGAGTAGTAGGTGCGGCTATTGCAACTGTAATTTCCCGATACATACAGGCAGTTATAGTGATTGTTTGGACACATCGTAATTCAGAAAAGTTGCCCTTCATACAGAGGGCCTATGAGACTCTGAAGATTCCCGGACATCTGGTGGCAAATATTCTGAAAAAGGGTATGCCCCTTATGTTGAACGAAATCCTGTGGGCTACGGGTATGGCTATGCTGATGCAGAGTTATTCCATGCGTGGTCTGGATGCGGTGGCCGGACTGAATATTTCCAGTACTATTACTAACTTGTTTAATGTGGTGTTTATTGCCATGGGTAGTGCTCTTTCTATCGTAGTAGGTCAGCTCTTGGGTGCCGGTAAGCTGGAGGAAGCAAAAGAGGCGGATTATCGTATGATTACCTTGACTGTATTTTCCTGTGTAGTGATGGGCGGCTTGCTTATACTCTTTGCACCTTTGTTTCCTATGTTGTATAATACTACTGATGAGGTAAAGGGTCTGGCTACAGCCTTTATGAGAGTATCGGCGGCTTGTATGCCTCTGCATGGTTTTATGCATTCCACATACTTTACCCTGCGTTCCGGAGGTAAGACGTTTGTTACCTTCTTATTTGATAGTGCCTTTGTGTGGTGCGTGAATATTCCGGTGGCGTTTATATTAAGTCGTTACACCGGTATGCCGATTATACCATTGTATTTAATCTGCCAGTTGGTGGATTTGGTGAAATGTGCAGTAGGCTTTGTTCTGGTGAAGAAGGGTATCTGGCTGAATGTGTTGGTAGGAGAGAAGGAGTAAGATATGAAAAAGAATGGTAAAAAATTAAGTATATGGGGCATATTGGCGCTGATTGCCCTTTATATCATCTTGTGGAAAGTGGGAGTACTGGCACCTCAGGATGCCCAGAACAATGAAAGTGCGCAGGTAAGTCTTGCGGTAGAAGACAGTCAGACGCCGGATGTGACAAAAGCTCCGAAAGTGACGGAAGCACCCGAAGAAATATCTACACCTGAACCTACGGAAGAGCCTGTAGTAACAGAAGCTCCCAAAGCAACGGCTACACCTAAGCCCACTAAGGAACCGGTGGTAACTGAGGCACCTACACAGGAAGCGGAAATCGAGCTGACCAACTATTGGTTTAGAAGTAAAAAGCTGCGAGACAGCCATTTTGAGAAGCATGGTATCGAGATGGGATTTGAAACTCCCGAGGAGTATATAGAAGCAGCTAATAAGGTAATCTGCAATCCGAACGCTTTGCACAAGTTGGAGGCAGAGGACAATGACCATGTGTATTTCATCGAAGAAACCAATGAATTTGTAGTGTTGTCACAGGACGGATACTTACGTACCTACTACATTGCTAATGGTGGAATTGATTATTTTAACAGACAGTAAATTTGGGAACGGTTTTTGAAGATAGGCAGTTGGGAACATAATATCCTACAAGCTACGTTTTGGACGAAGCGAAAGCGCCCTGCGGTAGGATATTATGTTTCCAATTGCCTATTGTGTATATACCTGCTTTTGTGTTAAAATATATATTATTATTAGCAATCAGGAGGTACGTGGCATGTTAAGAATCGGTATGTTAACCAGTGGTGGTGATTGTCAGGCATTGAATGCGGCAATGAGAGGCGTAGTGAAGACTCTTTTAAGTAACAGGGACGACGTGGAAATCTATGGATTTTTAGATGGCTATAAAGGCTTGATTTACAGCAATTTCCGTATGCTGACCGGCAAGGATTTCTCCGGTATTTTGACTGTGGGCGGTACCATTTTAGGTACTTCGCGTACTCCTTTTAAGACCATACAGGATCCGGATGAGAACGGTCTGGACAAGGTAGATGCCATGAAGCAGAATTATCACAAGCTGCAGTTGGACTGCCTGGTGATTTTGGGTGGTAACGGTACTCACAAGACAGCGAATTTGCTTCGTAAGGAAGGTTTGAATGTGATTACCTTGCCGAAGACCATTGATAATGACCTTTGGGGTACGGATATGACCTTTGGTTTCCAGAGTGCGGTAAATATTGCGACAGATGCGATTGACTGTATTCATACCACAGCGGCTTCCCACGGACGTGTATTTATTGTGGAGGTTATGGGACACAAAGTAGGTTGGCTGACCCTGAATGCAGGTATGGCAGGCGGCGCGGATATTATCCTGCTTCCTGAGATTCCCTATGATATTGATAAAGTAGTAGACAAAATAGAAGAGCGCGATAAGAATGGTAGCCGTTTTACCATTATTGCAGTAGCAGAGGGGGCTATCTCCAAAAAGGATGCCAAGATGAGCAAGAAGGAATACAAGGAAAAGATGAAGAACTATACCTATCCTTCTGTTTCCTATGAAGTGGCTGACCAGATTCAGAAGAAAACCGGTCGTGAAGTGCGAGTAACCGTGCCGGGACATATGCAGCGTGGCGGAAGCCCCTGTCCTTATGACAGAGTATTTGCCAGCCGTTTGGGTTCTGAAGCGGGCGAACTGATTCTGAAGGGCGAGTTTGGATTCATGGTAGGATATAAGAACCGTGAAATCGTAAAGGTACCTTTGGAGGATGTAGCAGGCAAGCTGAAGATGATTGACCCGGATGCATCCATTATTAAGGAGGCAAAGCTTTTAGGTATTTGCTTTGGCGACTAAATTTTCAAGGAGAAAGTGATTTATGTCTTATACTGCACTATACCGTAAGTTCCGCCCCGGTCTTTTCGAGGACGTTAAGGGTCAGGAGCATATAGTGACCACTTTGAAAAATCAAATAAAAGCCAATCGTATAGGACATGCCTATTTATTTACCGGTACTCGTGGTACCGGTAAAACTACGGTAGCAAAGATTTTTGCCAAGACCGTAAATTGCGAGAGCCCTACGGAAAACGGACCCTGCGGAGAGTGCAGGACCTGTAAGGCGATTGCGGCAGGAGCCAGCATGAATGTGATTGAGATTGATGCGGCATCCAACAATGGTGTGGACAACATCCGTGAGATTGTGGACGAGGTGTCCTATTCACCGGCAGAAGGCAAATACAAGGTTTATATCATCGACGAGGTGCATATGCTTTCCATAGGCGCGTTTAATGCCTTGTTAAAGACCTTGGAAGAGCCCCCTTCTTATGTGATATTTATATTGGCGACTACGGAAGTGCATAAACTTCCCATAACCATATTGTCCAGATGTCAAAGGTATGATTTTAAGCGTATTTCCATCGATACCATTACCAATCGTATGCAGGAACTTATCGACGCAGAAGGTGTGCAGGTAGAGGAAAAGGCTCTTCGTTATATTGCCAAGACAGCGGACGGTTCCATGCGAGATGCGTTAAGCCTTTTGGACCAGTGTATTGCCTTTCATTTAGGAAGCGAGCTGACTTATGACAAAGTGCTGGATGTGCTGGGGGCAGTGGATACGGATGTATTCAGCCGTCTGCTTCGTCATGTATTGGATAAGAATGTATTAGGTTGCGTGAAGCTTTTGGAAGAAATCGTAATGCAGGGCAGAGAACTGACCCAGTTTGTCACAGATTTCTCTTGGTATCTGCGGAATCTGATGCTGGTACAGTCCTCTGATAATTTGGAAGATGTAATTGATATGTCTTCCGACAATCTGGAGCGCTTAAAAGAAGAGGCTGAAATGGTGGAAATGACCGCTATTATCCGATATATCCGTATCTTTTCAGAACTGGCAGGACAGATTAAATATGCTTCCCAGAAACGTATTTTGGTAGAGATTGCATTGATTAAGCTGTGCAAGCCAAGTATGGAGTCCAATACGGAAGCCTTACTGGAGCGTATCCGAGATGTGGAAGAGAAGGTGGAAAACGGTGTGCCGGTGGTGATGACAGAGGGTGTTATGCCTATGGTACAGCCGGGCGTGGCGAAGAAGAAACCGGAGATTCCAAAGGCAATACCGGAGGATGTGAAGGAAATCGTGAGAAACTGGCCCACCATTGCAGGCAACACGGATAATCCCATGAGGATTTATCTGAAGAATGCCAAACTGAGCCTTGGTGGTGACAATAAGCTGATGGTAGTTCTGGAAGACGGTACTCCTTCTGATCATTTCACGGAACATCCGGAGAATAAGGAACAGTTGGAGAATGTGATAGCGGACTTTTTAGGAAAAGAGGTGGAGGTAGTCATCCAATCCGTAAGAAGTCGTCAGGAATTTAGTGAGAACTATGTGGATTTATCACAGATAATTCATATGGATATAGTAGTAGAGGAATAGAAAGCGAGGAGTTTTACAATGGCAAAACGTGGAGGATTTCCCGGGGGAGCAATGCCCGGCAATATGAACAATCTGATGAAGCAGGCACAGAGAATGCAGCGTCAGATGGAGGAAGGGCAGAAGGAACTGGAAACCAAGGAGTTTACTGCAAGTGCAGGCGGCGGTGCAGTGGAAGTGACTGTAACCGGTAAGAAGGAAGTTGTTAGAGTTAAACTTTCTGAAGAAGTGGTAGACCCTGACGATATCGAAATGTTGCAGGATTTAATCGTGGCAGCAACCAATGAAGCTTTAAAGCAGGCAGAGGATGCGAATAACGAAATGATGGGTAAGATGACAGGCGGATTCGGAGGATTTCCTTTCTAATGGAAATGTATAGTGGCCATATCAATAAGTTAATAGAGGAATTGGCGGCCTTGCCCGGTATTGGCAACAAATCCGCCCAGAGACTGGCCTTTCATATGATACACATGCCCAAGGAAAAGGTAAACCGTCTGGCAAAGGTAATGATGGAGGCCAGGGAGAATGTTCGTTACTGTCAGGAATGCTATACGCTGACAGACAAGGAGATTTGTCCCGTGTGTGCCAATCAGAAACGCAACCATAAGCTGATCATGGTGGTGGAAAACAGCCGAGATATGGCTGCTTATGAAAAGACAGGTAAGTATGAAGGTGTTTATCATGTGCTTCACGGTGCTATATCTCCTATGTTGGGAGTGGGCCCCGGAGATATTAAGCTGAAAGAGCTGGTAACCCGACTGGAGGGGGACGTGGAGGAAGTGATTATCGCTACTAATTCCAGCCTGGAAGGCGAGACAACCGCTATGTATATCAGCAAATTGATTAAGCCGGCAGGAGTTAAGGTGACAAGAATCGCCAGTGGTGTGCCTGTGGGCGGAGATATTGAATACATCGATGAGGTAACATTGCTTCGCGCGTTAGAAGGTCGTGTGGAGTTATAAGTATAGCAAAATATAATGTTTGGAGGACGAAAGGATGGCAGTAACAAAAAGAGACTTTAGTGTAGAAGGACAGAGTGCTACTCTTTACACTCTGGAAAACAGCAAGGGTATGAAGGCGGAAGTGACCGATTTCGGTGCGATTTTAGTGAATTTATTAGTGCCCGATGCAAAGGGTAATGTGGATGATGTGGTGCTTGGTTATGATGATTTGACAGGATACCAGACAAACGGAAGCTTTTTCGGTGCAACTATCGGACCGAACGCCAACAGAATTGCAAATGCAAAGTTTACAATTGACGGCGTGGAATATCAGGTAGATGCAAATGACGGTGAGAACAACTTACATAGTCATATGGAAGATGGATATCATAAGAAGCTTTGGGCAGCAGAAGTGGGTGAGAATAGTGTGAAATTTACTATTACCGACGAAGACGGCTACATGGGCTTTCCGGGGAATAAAGAATTTTCTCTGACCTATATTTTGGATGAGGAAAATGGTTTGACCCTTCATTATCATGCAAAGAGTGACAAGAAGACTATTATGAATCCGACCAATCATACCTATTTTAATTTGGATGGACATAAGGCAGGCAGTATCGAAGGACATTCCCTGATGCTGAATGCTTCCTGCTATACTCCTGTGGTAAAGGGTGCGATTCCTACAGGTGAAATCGCAACGGTAAAGGGTACTCCCATGGATTTCACCGAACTCAAGGAAATCGGCAAGGAAATTAATGAAAAGGTAGAACAGTTAAGATTAACCATGGGCTATGACCACAACTGGGTAATAGACGATTGGGATGGCGAATTAAGACATATTGCAACAGTAGTAGGTCCTGCAAGCGGCAGAGTGATGCATACATATACCACCCTTCCCGGAGTACAGTTCTATGCAGGTAATTTCGTTGCACCCGGTTCCGGAAAAGATGGTGCAGAGTACGGACGCAGATGTGGTTTGTGTCTGGAGACCCAGTACTATCCCAATGCGGTAAATACACCGGAGTTCCCTTCCTGTGTATTCGGCGATGATACAGAGTATAATTCTGTAACAGTATATCGCTTTGAATAATTTTGAATAGTTTTGTCGAAAGCTTTAGGGCATTCAACGACAAAGAATGATAAAATACCTTCTTCGCTAATGGTATATTTAAGCTAAATCATAGCTTTGACATTAGTGCGGGAGGTATTTTTTATGGAATTGCCAAAAAATGTAACACAAATCGGAAAGTCGGACAGGTCATGCAAAATATACGTTGAAGACTATGTAATGTCCTATATGAAACAAATGAACCGTTATGCAGAGGATAAGGAAATGGCAGTGGCACTGTATGGTAAGAGGGCGATGGAACAGGGTGTATCCTATCTGTTTGTCTACGGAGCCTGTAAGCTGGATTTTCTGCAAAGAGAGGTTCGTCATTTATCCCAGGCACATCATCAGGAGATTGAAAGGTTGCGACGCAAGTATTTCAATGCCTGCGAATTTGTGGGGTATCTTCTTTTGAATGGTGAGATGATAGAAGGAATACATATATATGAAAATAGTTGTTGCCATTATGTAAAGGGCTATGCTTGTTTTTATGAAAAGAACGACGATATGTTGGCATATATGTTGGACAATCGTGCAGAGGAAGCAAAGCCGGAATATGTGGCAAGAGAAAAGTATGAAGCGGTGGAAATGCGGATGGAGGAACAAAAGCAGATTTGTGAGCCGAGGAAAGAGGCGGAAAGCGCCTTTTCTACCGGAGAAGCGTCTTATAAAGCGCTGGAAAAAAGGATGAGCGGAATGCGCTTTGCAGCGGCTAGTATGTTGGTACTCCTTTGTATGATAAGTATTATAACCATACAATCCGAGGGGGTGGATGGTGCTTTTTTTACTAAATTAAAGAGAGGATTGCAGGGAGCGGAAATAGGAGCAACAGAGGATGGAAACCCTGTAGAGGCCATGAGTGATGATGTCATAAATACACTGGTGGCGGAAGAGCAATTAACAGAAGCCATTCTTCAGGAAAATCAGGCACAGAGGGATATGGTGGCGGTACAGGGAGAAGAGATGGTAAACAGCACACCAATTCCGACTGAGGTACCCACACCGGAACCTACTGCAGTGCCTACACCCGTACCAACAGAGACGCCAACTCCGGAACCTACGCAGGTGCCGATGCCGACTGCCACCCCGGTACCGGTTCAAAGTCAGGAGGTAGTTAACTCATATACTATCCGGGAAGGAGATAATCTTATCGGAATCAGCATACGTTTTTTGGGGAGTGATAAGTACGTAAAACAGATTTGCGAACTCAATCATATATCCGATCCGGATAATATACAAATTGGTCAAAAAATCCTATTACCTTAGCGGATTATGTGTTATACTAAAGAAGATAATAGAATAAGGAAGTATACCAATGACAGACAGAAGAAATAATTTGAGAGCCGTGAGGGTAGAAGAAACGAATAAAGAAGATTATAAGAACAAAATTCACCGACATAGAATGGCGGCTGTGTATCGCGTTTTGCTGATAGTGGTAGCGGTATTAATACTGGTGGCGATAGTATATGTTCAATATAAAAACCATATTTACACATCATATGACTCGGTTTCAGTGGTTGAGTTTGACAGAGTGACGGATTCAGAG
This sequence comes from Lachnospiraceae bacterium, assembly GCA_017520425.1. Lineage (GTDB taxonomy): Bacteria > Bacillota > Clostridia > Lachnospirales > Lachnospiraceae > Acetatifactor. The sequence goes on from JAFXFO010000040.1 coordinate 90,090, forward strand.
ATTATGAAGCTGGGTGAGAATATATTGACATACAGCCGCGACGGAGCCCATTGTACAAGTCCCAAAGGTGAGGTGCTTTGGAACCAGACCTTTGAGATGCAGAATATACTGGTTGCAACCTGTGAGGACGTAGTGGCCTTTGCGGATTACAATGGACGCGTTATATATGTATTGGATTCTGCGAAGAAGCTTGGGGAAATAACTACCACCATGCCTATACGTAATCTGGCAGTAGCAGGAAATGGACGAGTTGCTGTGGCAGTGGCGGATGCCACCATTACCTGGATTCATATTTATGATGCTGACGGCAATCGTAAATTTGAAGTGAAAACAACTATGGGACAAAGCGGATATCCGGTGGATTTCAGCCTGTCGCCTAATGGAGAGCTTTTGGCAATGGTATGCCTGTACACGGATGCAGGGGTGATTAAGTCACAGATTGCTTTTCACAATTTCGGAGCAGTGGGGTCTAATATGAGCGATTACAGAGTTTGTGCGGACACCTATCCGGATACCATGATACCCTACATAGCGTTTATTAATAAGGATACAGCTATTGCAGTGGGAGAGGACAGAGTCCTGTTTTACAAAGGTGCACAGAAACCGACCCTTCAATCCCAGTACTTATTGGAGGAAGAAATTCAAGGGGTATATCATAACGAAGAATATGTGGGAATACTGTTGCATTCCGATCAGTTGGATAAGCAACATAAGATGGATATTTATAGCAGTAACAAAGACGGTAAGGTGGGAAGCTTCTATTTTAGTGTAAAGTATGATGATATTTTCTTTACAGAGGATTATTTCGCAGTTTACAACAATATGGAATGTTTGTTGCAGACCTATGACGGAAAAGAGAAGTTTAACGGAGACTTTATGACAGCGGCTGATTTACTGATGCCGGTAGGAAAGGGTAAAAGCTATAAATACGTATTGGTTTCACGAAATATGATTAATACCATACAGTTAAAATAAGAAAGTAGGGATACATATGAATTTGTTATTGATAATTGTTTTAGTACTGCTTCTCATTAAGATGGCAGACGGATATCGTAAAGGAATGGTTAAAGAGATTATATCATTAATCTCGTTACTGATTATGTGTGTGGTGGTGACTTTAATCGGAGCCGGATTGTACAGCTATATGCAAAAAAAGGTAGTAGGAATTTTAGTTACCGTATTGCTTTTGACATTGGTAGGAATAGCCCATCATTTCTTGAAGCTGGTATTTTTCTCGGCAAAGGTGATTACCAAGTTGCCTATCATACATGCAGGTGACAAATGGTTGGGAATGCTGCTTGGAGCAGTTGAAGTGGTGGTTATGCTTTGGACAATGTATACCTTTACCATGTATTTTGAGCTTGGGATGATAGGACAAATGATTTTGGATTATACCGAACAGAGCAAGGTTTTGACAGTAGTGTATGAATATAATCTGCTGGCGCCGATTGTATCAAATGTGGTAGTGGAGTTAGCAAACAGAAAGTAAAATGAAGCAAAAGCGAACATCACCCGATGTTCGCTTTTTTAGTTGTGCTTAGGATAAAAACAGACACTATATCTAGCGATTGACAATCGTAAAAAACGGATGATATACTAATATTCTACCACCCCAAATTAATACATAAAAAAGGTGAAAATTTTTTGAAAAAGCTGTTGACAAAGCGGAAAGCATGTGATATTCTAAATAAGCTGTCGCGTAAGAAACAGCGCAGGTAACTTTTGATAAAGTTCCATTGTACATTGATAAATAAACAGTAATGCAACCCTGAAAATTCTTAAAGAGTAACAGCAATCAAAGCTGTGGAATCTGAAAGAAGATTCAGAGAAAAATTGAGAACGTAAAGATGCGAATCTTTAACCAAAACAGTAATGCCA
>JAFXFO010000041.1 GCA_017520425.1 Lachnospiraceae bacterium
GTATAACACACTAGACTTTGCAAGCAAAGTCCGTGTGCCAAAAAGGGGCGTTGCCCCCTTTGGATTCCCCCATCATTTCCGTTTCTCAGATACAAAACCGACCTTGCCGGTTTTACATCCTTGCCCCGGAAATCTAAAAAACACCGTCGCCATCTTCAAAGGGGATGTTGACAGTTCTTCGTTCATATTCCTGCGCGTACACAATGGTTAATGTTGCGAAAGGAATCGTAACGTAATATAATTTTTATGGTAATTGATATATAACATCCATAAGATAATCGTAATACAAGGAGCCTGTTAATAAGTGAAGAAAATCCAAACACCGAAATTTAATGTACGTAGGGAATTAGTCAAGCTTGAATGTGAGGATTGTGGTGCTGACCTGGAAATGCTGGACGAAACCTATGCACACTGTAAATATTGCGGACAAAAGTATATTGTGAACGTGCTTTTGGAACGGATTCCGGAGGCACCGGCTGAAACAAATTCCTCAGTTGCAAAGGTACAAACGGTAAAGCCGCAACCCATACGTCCTCAACAAAAAAGAGCCATTGGGGTAATTGCCTGCACCATGGCGATTGCTGTGATGCTGGTGTGCTGCTGCATTTTTCTGTTTTCCGGAAAAGGTGCAGATGAGTCCTCCGGGGTAAAGGACCAGCCTTGGGACGGAGTACTTGTAGGAAATTCTCAGGAACAGAATGATTCCGGAGACCATATTTCCACCAATAAAGATTCCACAGGTGATACTTCTGCCAATACAGATTCCATAGAGAGATGGGAGGGCTTCCGTTCGGAAACGATGAAGCAGGTGGTTAAGCGGATGTTTGGAAAGCCTGCCGATGAAGTGACCAAAGAAGAGTTGGAGAGTATAAAATATTTTAAAATAGATACTTACTGGAAGACATGTATCATTTCCTACAGCACAGAAGACTATCGTGAGTATGAGCCGGATTACCGGGAAAAGTTGCCGGACCATAATGGTTCCATATTGTTTGGCTATAATAAGGCTTTTGAGGAGACCATACAGAAGGTGACCCTGCCCGACCCGGAGGAGGGGATGTCGCTTGTCTATGGGGACGTGAGTAACTTTACGAATCTTACGTCCATCAGTATGAATGATTATAGAAATGTGGATTTTTCGGGTATGTCCCAATTAACCATGGTGGATTGCGGATGGAATCTGAAAAATGCATTGGAAAGTAATCTGCCCGTCGAACAGATTGAAGTGTTAAAAGTATCTGATTGTGAGTTAGACGGTCTTGAACGGTTTACATCACTTAAAAAACTCTTTATTGAGGGAATTGATGAAGATAACATGGATCAGGTAGTGAAATGTACGACCTTAGATACCTTATTTTGCAATTATTGTTTTGAAACAGCAAGTTATGCTCCGCTTAAAGAACTGACGGGACTTAAAAGCTTATATATTGATGGCGGTTATGATGCCATTAAGGATTTGAGTATGATTTCTTCCTTTACGGAGCTGGAGAATCTGAGCATTACCTGCACGGATATTTTGAATATAGGATTTGTAAAGGATTTGAAGAAGCTGAAAACACTCAGGCTGTCAGAGAACAGCAAGTTGGAAGATTTTGAAGGCTTGGGGACTTTGCAGGAGCTGGAGTTTTTGGAGTTTAACATAAGCAGTTTGAATGGCGGACAGCCTGAATATGAGGAAATCGGTAATCTGAAGAACCTGAAATCCCTGGCATTACATACAGTGTACAATCTGGACTTTTTATATGAACTGAAACAGTTGGAAAAGCTGGAAGTGCGTCTGACCTTTTATGATGATGTAATGCTACCCATTGCAGAAATGAAGAAGCTGAAGGAACTGACTCTTGCCCAGAGCAATACCTGGACTATGGATATGGATAATTTTGCCCTATTGCAGGAACTGCCGCAATTAAAGAAGCTCACAATTGATGATATGCAGTTCGAAGAGCCGGTAGATGAATTGTTTGCAGTGACCGGTCTGGAGGAGCTTTATATTACACGCTGTGGATTTCAAATGCCGCCCGCAAAAGTGTCCGTGGGTGATAATCTCAAGGTGTTGAGCCTCTTCGGTACATATTTCGGAGATTACTATAACGGTGGTCCGGAGGATGACCAGGAGATATTAAGGCTTTATTGTGAAGCAGGGTCTTTGGAAAAGCTGGACTTATCATACTTTGATGTGACCGATTTGTCTGTTTTAAATAAGCTGACTAATTTAAAGGAACTATCGCTGTATAGCTGTTCTTTGACAAAGATACCGGAGATTACTTTTCAAGGCTGTGAGTTGTTGGAAAAACTGGATATGTCCAACAATCAGATAGCAGACATCAGCTTTGTGAAGAATCTTCCCGGCCTGAAGTTTTTGGAGATCAGAGAGGGCTATGTGACGGATTTGTCCCCGCTACTAAATTGCTCGCAGTTACGGTGTGTGGATGCGAGACAGAATCCGATTGCTGAGAATCCATTAACAAATGTGGTAGTTATTACACAATAGCGTTTAAACAGAATTTATTTGGAGGTGCACACTTTGTATTCAGATAAAATCAGATTGGTAAAAGAAACTTTTTATAGACAAGCCCTCCTGTTTTTGATAATCTCAGCAGGCTATGTGGTGGTTGCTTTCTTTACCTGTATGAAGAATGATACCGGATTGCAGCTGTTTGTACTAATGTTTACATCATTCAATATGATCAGCTTAATTGTTGCTTTCTTGTTATTGTTGGCTGCAATATATTACCTCAGGTATAAATACAACATGAAGAAACGACAGGATTTTCTGCAAAACGGAGTAAAATATCCCGGGGAGATTATCAATACATTTACTGTGAAAAATTGGTTTGGGCAGGGGCGTGCCCGCAATTACCGGATGGTGATTCGATACGATGGAGACAAAGAATTTGTGACGCCACCATATGATACGGAAATGGAGTATCGTATTGTGACAAATGCCTGCAATGTGTACGTTCTTAAAGGAAAGTGTTACGCGGCAGATTTTATTGTTAAGAAAAAACGATGATTAAAACCCACTACCTTATGGAGTAGTGGGTTAAATTTTTATATCATTTGGGCCTGCTAATTAACAGGCAATGTAGATATCCATGGTATCGCCATCTGTTTCAAAGCAGGGGATTACTCCATCCTGAACATGTACAATCCCATTGACTTTCATATAGTCATTGAGGGTCTGGTATGCACCGGGGATAGTAACGAAAGGATTATCAAAGGGTCTGTCGATATGGATGGCTACATATCTGTGCCTGGGCTGCTCCTTAATTTCGTATCCCTCAGGTGTAAGGCCGTCCGGAAGGACCCAGGCTGCCGTATAGCCGTGCATATTGTAAACAGAGGTTTGTTCTACGGACACATGGGGGAAATCCCACCCGATTACCCTGGGATCCGTCACACCATGATCAGCCGCATATTTAAATACGCGGTCCAGGGCGTCGCCTTCAGGATCAGAGCTGACCACGGTATGTGTTATGTAACGGAAGCCATCTACTTCTTCTATACGCAGATTGGAATAGATATCACTTCTCTTATCCATTTCCTCTATAAACAGATTATCCAGTGAACAGTTAAATATCTTACACAATTCAATTGCGTTATCTATTTCCGGTTGGGCTATATCCATTTCCCATTTGGAAATGGTCTGACGGCTGACATTCAACCTTTCTGCCAATGCTTCCTGTGTCATATCTTTGCTAAGACGTCGTAAATACTGAAGATTTTTTCCTAAACTCATTTCATTTTCTCCTTTTTTATTTGCTACGCGTTGCAAGTCTTATTGTAACAGACACAATCCATCGCCCGCTACCATTTTCTTGGTGCTATTTTATCAGATTACGCAACCAGTGGTTGCAGGAC
>JAFXFO010000008.1 GCA_017520425.1 Lachnospiraceae bacterium
TGACTAAAAACAGCACCGCAATGCCTTGGCTTGCATAGACAGCAGCACCAATCACAGGACTTAGTAAACTGGAAAAAATCCTAAGTGATGCGACAGTTGAGTTAGCCTTTGTCAATTCTTCCTTCGGCACTACTTGTGGCAGCATGCCTTTGGTGGCCGGATCAAAAAAACCGTATAATATGGATGTCAGAACCTGCACAGTAAACAGTAAAGTCAAACTCATTCTTCCTGAATAGGCAGCAAAAGCCAAACCAAGTATTATCAGGCCATTGGCTAAATCTGTACCCACCATGATGCTCTTTCTATTCAGTCTATCTCCGGCAACGCCGGCAAAGGGATAAATCAATAGAATCGGTATCAAAGACAGGAAGGAAAATAATCCTACCGTAGCCGCCGATCCACCGGTGTCGATAATGTACAGGGGTATAATCATCGCCTGTATTCCTGTTCCAGTATCGGACACCATTCTCCCCAGCATTAAGAATATAAAATTTGTATTTAGAGGTTTCTTTTTTCTATTCATCATCTCAGCACCCTACAGAAGTTCCACATATCCTTCTGTCCCGTTTATTCGTATTTTTTGTCCGTCTTTAATCAACTTGGTGGCATTTTCTACGCTTACTACTGCAGGCAAACCGTATTCTCTGGCAACCACAGCACCATGAGTCATCATACCGCCCACTTCCGTCACCAAACCTTTAATGGATATAAATACCGGCGTCCAGCTGGGGTCCGTATAGGCGGTGACCAAAATATCACCTTCCTCTATGTCGGCATCCTCCATTCTTAAAATGACTCGTGCCCGGCCTTCAATGATTCCAGATGAGACAGGCACACCAGCTAAAGCACCTTGCGGAATATTGCCAGTGTCGTATTCACCGGATATCACTTCACCCTCGGAGGTAATGACACGTGGAGGTGTCAGCTTCTCAAAAACCTCATGTTCCTCTTTTCTTTTTGTTATAAGGCTATAATCTAACCGATTTGTCTTGACCACATCCCGCAACTCCAAAAATGTCAGATAATAGATATCTTCCTTTTCATGAATAATACCTTTTTGCACCAGATTGTCGGCTTCCTTCAGCAAGGCTTGCTTAATGATCCAAAAATAGCTTACAAGTGAATACTTGTTGTATTCCCTGTAACCGGCAAAATTTCGCAAAACACTGATCATCTTCTTTGTCTTCTTTACTTTTCTTTTGCCGCCGGGCAGTTTCTCCAGATGATTTAATATTTCTTGCTCCTTTTGCTTGGCTTCTTGCAGTCCTTGTTCAAACTTCATGCTGTGGGCATTGGGACCAAATGCCTTGATATTATTAAGAATCATGGGAACAAGTATCGTAGGCTTTTCACTCCACCGGGTTCTGGTTATATCAATTTCAGCAGAACAGCGCATGCCGTATTTTTTGAGGTACGACTTAATTGAATCAGCGACAGCTTTTCCACCTTTCAATTTCATTAAGTCATTAAAAAGGGTATCGTCATTGACTTGTTCAAAATATTCAATAACCTCCGGATACTGTCTTACGACATCTGCTACATCCAAAAGTTCGAGCCCCATTTCGGATGTAACATTATTTGCTACTGACTGAGCGAGAGTATCCGCTACATTCTTTTCGCCCAGCCACTTTTGCATATTCTTATTAATCCATGACGATGCGTAGGCTCCCGCAAAAACCGCTCCATATCCTTTAAAGAGCGTATTCTTTCTTTCTTCAAAATCTTTAAGTATAAAGTCAAACAATTCCACCCCTGATAAATTTGCAAATTTTACTTCTCTGCTTTGTATGAAGGCTTCGTTTTGAGCAATCAGGCTTTTGACAATCTCTGGGTCATTTTGTCGATAGACCTTGATGGTGTCAATACCCCATTTCAGCCACATAGAAGTGTCCGATTTGGAAGTCTTCCCACGATATAAATTTTTGACAAAATCCTTTCGTTTCATCAAATTGTATAAGGCCTTTTGCATCAAAACATCCACTGTCACGAGGCTTTTTAAATAAAATTTGGACATGAAAGGGGAAGCAAGCTCCCTTGACATATCCATATAAAGCCTTCCGCCCATTTCAGGCATCTCCGAACCGGTTATTCGCTTCATCAATTCCTGGTAAAATGTCCGTCCTAATGGCTTCATGGCTTCAGTCATCATCTGGCGATGACCAAAGGATATATATACATGGTTCTTATCGTCCTTTACCTCCGATACAGGATATAAAGTGGTGATGGGACGGCTTTGAACAATATAAAACTTATTTTCGTAAAGGCACCATTCGATATCCTGTGGATTCCCGAAATAGGACTCAATGGTTCTTCCCATGCGCTCCAGCTGTAAAATCTGTTCGTCTGTCAGGGTCTGCATATTCTGGTGTTCAGTCTCAATCTCTCTTTCTTCCGTACCGCCTTCTTCTATGGCGTAGATAGCAAGTTTCTTGGTAGATACCTTTTTATCGACGATTCTGCCTTCTCTTACTTTATAGATATCTGCATTTACCAAGCCGGAGACCAGAGCCTCACCAAGCCCTAAACTGGCATCTATTGATGATACCTTCCGATTGGAGGTGACGGGATCTGCTGTGAACATAATCCCTGATGCCTGGGGGAATACCATCCGCTGAACAATGACAGATAAATAGACCTTACGGTGATCGAAGTTATTGCGGATGCGATAGGTAACTGCACGATCGGTAAACAGTGATGCCCAGCACATACTGATATGCTTAAGAATCGAATCTTTTCCTTTGATATTCAAATAAGTATCCTGCTGCCCTGCAAAGGAGGCGGTAGGAAGATCCTCCGCTGTGGCACTGGAACGCACGGCATAAGCATTGTTCTCACCATACCTTGCGAGATAATGAAGGACTTCTTCCTCAATGTCCTTTGAAATAATGATTCCTTCAATAACCCTGCGAATCATTCCGCTGATTTCACTGATTTTCTGTCTGTCTTCTGCCTTTAGCAGGGACAATTGCTCCAACAATGAGTCTAATTCCGGTGTTTCGTTGATTATTTTTTTGTATGCTTCGGTCGTAATGCAAAAGCCCTCCGGTACTCGTATTCCCTCAATTCTGGATAATTCTCCAAGGTTGGCGCCTTTACCCCCAACTGCCATGAGCTTATGTCTATCGATCTCCTGAAAACTAAGCACATATGAATTCATAAAACTTTCCCTCCTTCATTTTTAATGATCACTTATAAA
>JAFXFO010000042.1 GCA_017520425.1 Lachnospiraceae bacterium
CAAATAAATGAAAGGGCTGCCGCAAAAGCGTATTCTGCGACAGCCCGGTTTCATTTATCTTATCATTTTACGGTGTAGCCTCCGCCTCGATCATCAATTTGACGCCTAGCCGGAATCCGTAGGAGAACGCTTCGACCTCTGCAACTGAGTGCATTTCCTTTACCGCCGATTCGTATTTCTCAAACAGTTCGGCTTTCTCGGGGGATAAAGAAGCGCTGAGTCTTTCCTGATCCTTTGCATAATAAGTGGAGATGGAAAAGGAAGTGTATTTGACAGTGAGTTACGAGTGCTTGAAGTAAAAGGTAATCCAAAGAAAGCAGATTTTTGGAGAATGAATGTTGTTTGTGATGATAATCAGGAATCTGCATTCAAAAATATGAACGAAGAACATGTGTGGGTAGTATCTTGCTAAATAACATGTAAATTTTTCTATCAATAAAAAACAACGTGTTTTCGTGTTTTTTCAAAGTTGAGGGGTCTAAGACTGCCTTGGTATATCACCAACAACTCAAAACGGCACAGGCTGCACTCAATAATAAGTAGGGTAATCGTTGGGATAACGGTTGTTGAAACTTAATAAAATGAAACAAATTACACCTCCGAATGTAACAGTTCGGAGGTGTTTTTGCGTTGTGGCGAAAAGGGGCAGAAAGTGATGTGGGGTATGGAGTTGTTGTGAAAAAGCAATTGGTTTTTGAGAAGAAAACTTAGTTTGAAAAAGTAGTGTAGTGAAGATACTGATTGTTAGTAGGAGCGTTCCTGTGTTATAATGAGAAATGTACAAACAAGAAATTAACGAGGAAAATTATTGTATGAAGAGCAATCAGCAAAAGTATATTGAATATGTTAAGCGATTTGCGGAAGAAAACAAAAGCCACATTTGGTTAGGTGGTTCGTTTTTGAATGGAACAGCTACAGTATTTTCTGATGTAGATATAAGTGCTTTTTGTGACATTGAAAGTTTGAAAGAACTGATTTATGGTTATGGAAAACCGGTGTATATATCATTTACACATAAACCATTGGGTATACTTATAGTTATCTATGAAGATGGCGTGGCTGTAGATTTGGAAATAATTGAAAGAATAGTAATAACAGATACTGAATTCTTCCATACTGATGATATTAAGTTATACGATTATAGTAGAAATGAAAAATTATGTAAAGATTTTGCTTTAAGAGATGATATGCAATATCAAATATCTCGGTTGTTTCATCGGAGTTTGATTAAGTTTTTATCAGGTAAACAAGATATAGGTGTAAGTGTAGCAAATGAAGTGGCTATATTTAATAAATGTAATATCTGCATTGATAAAGCAAGATACAGGAATAGCATTATTGACCTTTTAAAAGTTTTTAATGAACAGTATCCGTTACCATTAGAATATTTCGCTATTTTGTGTGAATTGATAGAGAAGTTAGACGAGGTAAATTGGTAGTTAAGTAAGCAAATTCCAATCATTAAAACTGTTAGACAAACTTTGCAATTGACGGAGGATATTATGTTAAAAGATTATGAAATAGATAAACCAATTCTTGAAACGGACAGATTGATTATTCGTGTGCTTAACGAAAATGATGTACCAGATTTAAAAGAGTGGCTTGGGAGAGATGAAATCTATACATATTGGGGGAGAAAAGCAAGTAAGAGTGAGAAAAATCCAGAACTCATGTTTATTGATCCCCGCCCTTGGGTAAAAAGAAAACCTTCTCCTGATTTTGATTGGGGAATTGTATTGAAAGAATCCCATAAAGTGGTAGGCATGATTGCGGTATTTGATATCCAAAATGCCAGAATGGGTGATATAGCATACAGAATTAATCCTGAGTACTGGAATATGGGAATTACTACAGAAGCTTTAAAGGAAGTGGTACGGTTTATATTTGAGAACACGGAAATAGACCGCTTGAATGGGCGTGCGGATGTAAGAAACATTGCATCAAATAAAGTCATGGAGAAATGTGGTTTTATAAAAGAGGGAACTGTTCGTCAAGGGAAAATGGTTTCTGTTTATTGCGATTATAATATTTATGGTATGCTTAGAGAAGATTATGTGGGTAACAAATTATAGAGAGGCGGATTTTAAATTGCTGACTGATATTATAGCGGAACGCTTTATGAAAAAGTTAGATAAAGAAATCTTTAACGAACGAATCAGTATGGTAGAGAAATACAAAAAACAATGGGTGCTGTCTGAAATAGAATTTAAGTCAGAACTTTCTATTAACAACTTGATTTTCTATGCAGTTTCAAAGCGATATGGGGAGGTTATTCTCAAAATTCTTATCAACAGTGAGTTTGACGAAGACTATAAGGAAATGCTGGCACTAAAATTGTTTCAAGGTGAGAGTTTCTGTGAGCTTTACGAGTATTCATTTGAAGATAAGGTATACTTAATGGAACGAATTGTGCCCGCCCATACTTTATATGAAAGTGAACCCCGCAATGAACGTATTAAAATTGTAAGTGAAATATTTAAAGGACTGCATAAGACGGACTCGTCTGATAGTACATTCCCCACATACACCGAATGGTTTGAAGCCGGCAAAGAAGGTACAAAAAATCGTAAGGATTGTGAAGAATTGTATCAGTATCTTGACAGTGCAGAACAAATGCTTATAGATATATGTCAAAAGTATTCTCGCAATTTCTTGCTACACGGTGATTTACACCATGAAAATATACTTAAAAACGAAAATGGAGGCTATACTGTTATTGATCCGAAAGGCGTAATAGGCGATCCGGTATTTGATTTATCGAGATTTATACTTGATGAATTTAGAGATGATTTGACCTCAGAGCCAAAGGATGTAGTAATTGATTTCGTACAAAAGCTTGGTGACGGTGTAGGTATTTCATGTGAGATTTTATTGCGTTGTTTGTATATTGAAACGGTCATTTGGCTTTTCAGAGAGGAGCTTGCAAACGGAGAAAGTCTTGAAGAGTGCCGGCAGCTGATTACGAATATGAAAGTGGCGCATGAGTTTACTCTCAGCAAGTAAGAGATAAACTCCAATATGTATAATAGTGAATTTTAGTTGTAGTGTTATTGATAGAGAGTGAGGTATGTGTATATTTCACTCTTTTTATTTGCAAACAATGCCAAAAATAAAATTGACACAAACTGAATGACATGATACAATAGTGTCACAAATGAAATAAGGCACAAGGAAAATATATGATAAAAACATTAGAAGAAGCATTAAATTACATAGCAGAATTGGAAGCAGAGAACAAAGCATTGCGTGAGGAATTAGCGCATTATCGTTCCAGGAATCGTGCCGGACGTAAGAAGCATGACGATACATGGCAGGCGTCTTATAATGATTTTGTGGTGAAATACGAAGGTGGTATGAGTATTATGGAGATTGTGAACCAGGGAGAGATTAGCAGGAGAACAGCGTATCGGTATAAGGCGTATTATGACGAACTGCAACAAATAAAAAAGAATTGACGAACACAACCACCTAATAGTATACTATCTGTAGAAGGTGATGCACAGCCTAATAAATGAGCGAGTTATGAGTGGGTGATGCACAGCCCTAAAGTGAGCGAGTTAACAGAAGGCAGAGACTATTTGGTCTCTGTCTTTTTTCATAGAGAGGAATATGGATGAAAGATAATATTCGCATATACAAGGTGAAAAGTGAGTATATCAAGTATTTAAGTATGTATCAGAAACATATTTTTACACAGGATGCAGAAAAGGATAATCGTAAATATATCGGTGTTGTATTTGAAATAAAGGGTATGAAGTATTTTGCACCTTTATCATCCTACAAGGACAAGCATAAGAAGATGAAGGAAAGCGTAGACATTATTAAAATAAAAGATTATGCAGTTATTAATCTTAACAATATGATACCTGTTCCGGCAAGTCAGGTTATGGATATTGATATAAATAAGGAAAAAGATTCAAGTTATAGATACTTATTGCAGGCTGAGAGCCGCGAAATTAATAAACAAAGGAATAGAATAAAAAAGAACGCCGAAATTGTATATAGCCATAAAAAACATAATGGTATTACAACACCACTTTCCAGTCGAACAAATGATTTTGAACTGCTGGAAAAGTTGTGTAAAGAATATTAACTTATATAGTTCCATCAAGAAAGGGGCTCTCTTACACCCGAGATAGCTAACCCCTTGTGCGAGTGCAGCACAGGCTGCTTTGAATAATAAGTAGTATATCGCTAAACTATAAAAGCAACAAAACGCTTCAGAATCTGTAAATGTTCTGAAGCGTTTTTTGTGGCTTTGTGTTATAATAAAACCAGTTAGATTTACTTAAGCAAGCTGATTACATCAAGTAAGCGAAAATAGGAGATAATTATCAGATGAATGTTGTAGTAGCTATGGATTCTTTTAAAGGCAGCCTATCCGGTCTGGAGGCCGGAAACGGGGTAAAGGAAGGTATACTAAAGGCAATACCGGAAGCTAATGTGGGCGTGTATCCCCTGGCTGATGGTGGCGAGGGTACCGTGGAGGCACTGGTATTGGGACTAAATGGTAAGTTGGAAAAAGTAATGGTTACGGGTCCTTTAGGAGAACCGGTGGAGTGTACATACGGTATATTGGAGGCTACAGGAACTGCGGTTATTGAAATGGCCGGGGCGGCAGGAATCACGCTGGTACCTGAGAAGAATCGCAATCCCTTAAATACAACAACATATGGTGTGGGTGAAGTTATAAAAGATGCAATCAGAAAAGGATGCCGCCATTTTATTGTAGGTATCGGCGGCAGTGCCACCAACGATGGTGGTATTGGTATGCTTCAAGCGTTGGGTTATGATATGCTGGATAGGAATGGTAAGCAGGTTGCCTTCGGCGCCAAAGGTCTGGAGCAATTGGTAACCATTGGCGATGAGGGTGTGATTGAGGAACTGAAGGAGTGTGATTTCCGTATAGCCTGTGACGTGGTGAATCCTCTATGCGGAGAGAATGGTTGTAGTGCTGTTTTCGGACCGCAAAAAGGAGCTACGCCTGCGATGATTGCACAGATGGACCGGTGGCTTAAAGCGTATGCTAACCTAACAGCTGTAAAATGTAAAAATGCAAATGCAAGCTATCCGGGAACCGGAGCCGCAGGGGGTATTGGTTTTGCTTTCTTAGCCTATACGAATGCGGTACTGGAATCCGGTGTGAAAATTATCCTTGATGAAACCAAGCTGGAAGAACACATTTTGAATGCGGACATAGTAATTACCGGAGAAGGAAGGCTGGATGGACAAACCATTTTCGGCAAAGCCCCCATTGGAGTGGCCAAGCTTGCCAAAAAGCATGGAAAAAGAGTTTTGGCATTTGCAGGGAGTGTGACGGAAGATGCAAGGATGTGTAACGCGCATGGTATAGATGCTTTCTTTCCGATTGTTCGTGGTGTTTGTACATTGCAGGAAGCTATGGATAGTGAACTTGCAAAGAAAAATATGGTTTCTGCCGTGGAGCAGGTTTTTCGGTTGATTAAGTACTAAAATAAAATGAATTTGAGAGGAGGCGATTGGCATGAGAACAATGAGCCGTGCTAAAAAAGAAATGAGAAATAAGGTGGACAAAAAACAGTAACAGGCAGGCATGAAGTGCCTGCAGAAAGGGTACTATGCTGAAACTAAAATATTTATTTGAGAATTATGATTTAGCAAGAGAATGTCTTGCATTATACGATTACGATGAAGAATCCTTGGAGCAGATGCTTTCCTTTTTTCGAATTTCTTCCAATGCTATTTATCCGTTTCGCAATAAAATGGATAAGAATGAAGTTTGTTTTTTAAGACTTTCGCCTTCGGAAGAAAAGACATTTTTAAGTGTGATTACTGAGATACATTTGATTCAGTGGTTGATGGATAAGGGCTTCCCGGTAATGCGACCGGTAACAATGAAACATGGTGAATTTGCAAAGGAGGTCTGTACAGAGTGGGGAACCTATAATGTATCCTGTTTTGCCAAAGTGCCGGGGAATAGCTTAGAAGATACAGAAGGGTATCCTGATGTTGTAAGAGGCTATGGGCGTATATTGGGGCAATTTCACAGATTGATGAAGGAGTATCCCTATTCTGAAGAGCATCAGAGTCACAAAGATTTGTTGAAGGAGATTGAAGACAGACTTCAAACGTATGGTGCCCCGGAGACAGTTTGCGCAGAATACCGGGCTGTTTGCAGGGAATTGGAGCAGTTAGCAATTTCATCGGCAAATTATGGTGTGATTCACTATGATTTTGAACCGGACAATGTATTTTATGATGCCAAGAGAGATTCCTTTAGTGTAATCGATTTTGATGATGCTATTTGTTGCTGGTATGCGTTGGATATTGTCAGAGCCTTGGATTCACTGGATGATGTGATGAATGGCTGTGATATGGAACATGCGGAACGTGTTTTTTTAGAGGGTTATCAAGAAGAAACAGACCTGACAGCTGAGCAGATAGAATCTTTTTTCCTTATGAGGCGCTTGGTTCGTTTGCAGGAATATATGACGATAAGGCATGTGCTGAGTGAGCCGATTGGGGAAATGCCTGATTGGATGAAGGGATTGATACAGAAACTGCAATATAAGGCAGGTTGCCTGGAAAAAGCAATGGAATAGGTATGTTTGAGTATGCGGTGGCTCAGAATCCTTAGGATTCTGAGCTATTAGCGAATGATACCATTCGTATCATAAATGTGAGAGTACGTCTCTTTTCAGAGGTTATGTTTTTTGCTATTTCTAAATTAGCCATATGGCGAAATAGAAAGAAAGGACATATAAGAATGAAAAGAAATGGAAAGAGCCACCTGTTTTTGGGGGGGATGCTGCTTGCAGCTTTCGTGAATTGGACGCTACTGATACAGATAGTGGATGTACAACCCATAGGACAAAATGGAACGGATATTGGTCTTGCAACAATAAACAATTGGTTGCATCAATGGATCGGTGTGCATATGCCGATTTATATTATTACGGATTGGTTGGGACTTGTGGCCATATTTGTATGTATGATATTTGCCGGAATCGGCTTTGGGCAATTAGTAAAGAGAAGGAGTCTTCTCAAAGTGGATTATGATATTCTTTGTTTGGGGATATATTATATCATAGTGATATTTTGTTATTTGATTTTCGAGATGTTTCCTATCAATTACAGACCGGTACTCATAGACGGATTTATGGAAGCTTCCTATCCATCCTCAACCACATTATTGGTACTATGTGTCATGCCGACACTTATGGAACAGGCAGAACGTAGAGTGGGGAGTTGGCGGATTAAGCGGGTACTTCGTGTGTTTGTAATTTGTTTTTCGGCATTCATGGTATGGGGGAGGTTGCTCTCGGGAGTGCATTGGGTTACAGACATTGTAGGTTCGATTCTTCTTAGTACAAGCTTGTTTACTATCTATAAAGCGGTTGTTTTGTTGGTGAAGAAAGATAAAAATTAGTAGGGAGGTCCTTCTTATGGAATTACATGAAAAACTTCAGGAATTAAGAAAGAGCAGAGGGCTTACTCAGGAAGAATTGGCAGAAGTCTTGTATGTATCCAGAACGGCTGTTTCAAAATGGGAATCGGGAAGGGGATATCCAAGCATCGATTCCTTAAAGGCAATTGCTTCCTATTTTTCAGTAACCATTGATGAATTGTTGTCCGGGGAGCAATTACTTTCTATAGCGGAACAGGAAAATAGGGCAAATATTCGAAGTGTTTGCTACTTATTATTTGGAATCGTGGACGTATGCACTTTTTTGTTGATTGTTTTACCGCTGTATCCGAATATGGCAGATGCGCATATTTATTCTGTAAATCTGTTACAGTACACAGAAGCTATGATGTGGAAAAAATTTGTTTACTGGATTCTGTTTCTGGTGCTTATTGCGTTAGGTCTGGTCAAAATATTGTTGGTGAAAAAACAAGTAAAGAATAATCAAAAGAAGGTGACGGATATTTCTATGTTGCTAGGCATATTTACGGTTTTGTTCTTAGCACTTGCAAGAGAGGTATATGCCATAGTGATTGCATTTTTATTGTTAGTGATTAAGGGGATATTATTGTTAAAGAGTGTAAGTGGGGGTGAAAAAAATTCTCCTTTGAATGTTTCTTTGAAATAAGATGAAGGAAGAGTGGAGTATGAAAGTGCTTCACTCTTTTAATGTTTGTGCCATTAAATCAATTGATACGCGTAAACATATATGATTCAATGATACCATAAATAATAAGAGGCATAAGGTGGACTTAGCAGGAGAGTTGCATACCGATATAAAGCTTACTTAACAGGAAGGATAAGCAGATATGGAAGAGCGAGCAAATATGATTATTGAAGCCTGTTTGCATGAGGTGAGTAAAAGTCCCATAGATATTTTTAATCATATTGCCCATATGGATTTTGTCGGAATACACGGACCCGAACATCATGTGTTAGACGGAGCTGCCCTATTAACAGCTTTTTACAATGCCGGTGGGGAGGTTGATTTTACAGAATAGTTTACAGGAACTTATGAAAAGGGGACTGCAAATGCCGGGAGCTATTTGTGGCATGTGGGGTGTCCGTTTATCGGTAGAGCATTTGATGATAATTGGGGATTAGAGGATCCAACCGGAAAAGCAGATGAGGCTTACAGATTGGTTATTGCGGAAATTGAAAACAATATCATGCACTTGAAAAAAGAGTTAGAATAATTGAAGAGAACATAAGAAAATGAGTGCGTATATGGGAAAGGAAAGAAAGCAGGAAGCAAGGAAACAGAAAAAGGAAGGACTCGGCACCGAGGAAAAGCACGACGTTTGTCAATACATTGTACCGGCAGATGCATTGCCGCAGAGTTTTATACGGAGCTTGAGAATCCGGAACATTCATTGGCGGCCATGCTGGTTTATGGTATTAGTGCATATTTGGTATCTGTGGTATCGGGGAAATTTATCTTGGATGTGTGAATACCGCGGACAATAGGCTTGTACTATATCCGATTGATGTGGAAGAAATGCAATTTGATCCCTTTGAATAGAGTATAAAAAGAGTGAAGTGTAATAACTTCGCTCTTTTATATTGGAAATATTGCAGTTATAGTGTCGCAATTTGTAGTGATGTGATATACTGTATACAGAAACATATTAGGAGGACGCGAATATGAAGAAACGGATGAACAAAGGGATATGTTTGGTTGTGTCTCTGATTATAATGTTAGGTGCTATGGGATGCGGACAGAAGGCGGATGTAGTGGGCGAGGAAAGCATAACGGAAAGTAGTGTTTCGATATCGAAACACGAAGCTGAAGAGGTTCAGCCCACACCGGTTCCGGAAATAGTTGAGGATACAGAAGAAATCGAAGGATTACAGGAAATCTCTGATGTGGAGAAGCAGATTAGTATGCAGCATTATGAGAGGTTGGATACAATCGATGTCTATTCAAAGGAAGTAAATGGCCATCCTTATTATATCGGACGTGACAATTATGAAGCAAATATTGATTACATGATGAATCATAAGACAGCCGAAGATGGTTTTGTATATTTGGGGTTGCCTCTGTATTTGCCGAACAAGGTAAGTAAAGATACTTGTTATGTAACTGTATCCGATGAAAACGTAGCAAAAGTGGAAAACAATGAACTGATAGGCCTTCAGCAAGGCGTATTTGTACTTTCGACTTATGATGAGAACAAAACACTTATCGAAGAGAAGAAGTATGTATGTACCACCTTTAATGATTCTAAGACGGACAAAGAAGCGTTGATGACCATAAAGGTTGGTTCCGACGGAATGACAGCAGATTTTATCAATGCCAGAGATTTTGAGTATTGGAAGAAGTCCGTACATACCATTATGGATATGAGTTTTATGCTTCAGGCAAGACATTTTGTATATGACTTTTATAAAGAACCGGCATTTGGTGTGATTGAACATACGGATAATCCGGAAGAGGTTTGGAACTGGACAGCTCATGCAGAAACTATTTTTGATATGAGCGGTGGTGTATGTATTGAGGTGGCACAGCTGGCATTAGCTATGTTGGCAGAGGATTATGAGGACTGGGGAGTGGTCCTGGTAGAAGGAGAGCAGGGACATATTTTCAATTGGTTCTTTGAAGATGGTTACTATTACATTTTTGATTTCACACAAGTGATTTCGGATAATGCATGGTCTAAGAGTTTTGAAAACGGACAGTACCATAAGTATTGGGATTATTCGGATAAAGTAGTAAAATGTGCTGATATTGAAGAAATCAAAGAGTACATTGTGACAAAAAAGGTGGATACCCGGTTGAATTATCTTGTATATATGTATTCCTGCAAGGGACATGATTATATTGCATGTAATCTGAATACGGCTATGAATGATAGTTATGCTGCTAACAGAGGGGAGTTTGAAGAGATTATTATCGGATATCAGGATGTGGTAATGGAGGATTTGGTTGTACTTTATCAGAAGGAAGGGATTCGTATTACATTCAAATCCTTCGATGTAGATCAGATTAATATTTCAATTCCATGTGGTATTTACAATAATAATGAGAAACTAACATACAGACATCCTTACTAGTGCAAAAGTTTTATTTAAGAGAGATGCCTGAGATGAAGGAACATCTGCTTTCCGGCAAAGAGTTTGGAGGTATATATAGATGAGACAAATCGTAATGATAACTCAATGGATAAACTTTTCTTTAGTCATAATCGAGCTTTGGGCGGTTTTCATAAATATGAGAAAAAAGACGCACTACTACTTATTTTTGAATGGTATTGCGACACTTATATATAGTGTGGGTTCGATATTGATGCATTACGTAGAGTCGGAAGAGTCATATTATATATTTTTTATGTTTTCCTGGGTAGGAAAAGTGGGAGCCGTAGTAACCACACTATTATTTTGTGTAAAGATTTGCGATAATAAACTTCCGGTAGTTATTACGGCAATAGAGAGCGGACTGGCGACGATTGCTTGTGTTATCATTGTAACAACTAATAAAACCGGGTTGTTTTACAAAGGATACCATTTGGTAAAAGAGAAAGGTTTGACGATTATAGAATGCGAGCCGGGTCCTTGGCGAGCAATGTGGCCAATTATAGTTGTAATTGTTCTTATTACCTGTTTGACAATGATAATGAAGGCTTTGGTTGAGGAAAAAAATAAGCAGAAAAGAAATCGATATATAGTGATATTGATAGCTTTGCTGATAGAAATGGCAATTGGATTTCTTATGAAACTGCCAATGGGAAGATACTATGATTTTAATCAGTTGGGATTTTCTGTTTGTATCATAATTGTTATGTTTGCTATTTTCCGCGGCAATTTCATGGATACGGAAACCATGGCTAAAGATTACGTAATTGATGAATTGTCAGCCGGCGTGATTGCCATGGGCAGGGATGGAATGGTGGCATATTATAACAAGACGATTCTACAGGTTTTTCCCGATATTATTGGTGATGACCGTGAAGTCATAGCAAGGATTACGAAATCTATTGAAACAGGAGAACCCATTACCGTTCAGGACAAGGTATACAATTTTGAAGAAAGAAAGCTGGTTCGAAATTCCTCAGATAAAAGTAAACTGTATGTAATGATTGACTCCACAAAGCATTATCAGCATTTAAAGGAGCTGGAACAGGAAAAGCAGATAGCGGATGCTGCCAATAAAGCCAAAAGTGAGTTCCTGGCAAATATGTCTCATGAAATCAGAACACCCATAAATGCAGTACTGGGAATGGATGAGATGATTCTTAGAGAATGTAAAGACAGTACCATCAAAGAATATGCTACTGATATTCAGGCGGCAGGAAACACATTGCTTACCATAATCAATAATATACTTGATTTAAATAAGATAGAATCAGGTAAGATGGAAATCATACCGGTAGAGTATGATGTTTCCAGTATGATATATGATGTGTCTAATATGACAAAGGTTAGGGCAAAGGATAAGAACTTGTCCTTCCATGTAAGTGTATCTCCGGATATCCCCATGAGATTGTGCGGAGATGATGTGAAAATCCGACAGATACTGATGAATTTACTTACAAATGCAGTCAAGTATACTCCAAGCGGTGATGTGTGGCTGAGAGTATCATTAAAGTCGGAAACGAAATGCCAAAGTGGTTCAGAGACACTCCTTCACTTCGAAGTGGAAGATACCGGAACCGGTATCAAAACGGAAGATTTGGATAAGCTATTCCTGGAATTTGAGAGAATAGAAGTGGAAAGAAACAGAAGCATAGAGGGGACCGGATTGGGAATGTCCATTACATATAAATTGCTTTCTTTGATGGGTTCTGAACTTAAGGTGGAAAGTGAGTATGGTAAGGGCACAGTATTTTCTTTTGATTTGAAACAGGTGATGGTTGATGAGACGCCGATGGGCGCTTTTGAGGATAAGATAAGAGATATCAAATCAGAAGAATACACATATAACGAGACCTTCATAGTGCCGGATGCACAGGTGCTGCTTGTTGATGATAATATGATTAACCGAAAAGTGTTTAAGCAATTATTAAAACAAACACAGATGCAAATTACAGAAGCAGATAGCGGATACAAAGCCATCGAATTAGCAAAGGCACAGGAGTTTGATATTATTTTCATGGACCACATGATGCCCGAGATGGATGGTGTTGAAGCCATGGAGAAGATAAAGGCTGATAAGAATGGGCTATGTGCAGATACACCAATCATTGTACTGACGGCAAATGCTGTTATCGGTTCAAAGGAGAAATACCTGGAACAAGGCTTTAACGGATATTTGTCAAAACCGGTTGCATATGAAGATTTGCTTGAGATAATCAGGGAGAATCTGCCGGAAGAGAAAATAAAAGCTTGTATCCAACCCTAGGTTGGATGCAAGCTTTTGTCATCAAACGAATGCGTTATTGTTTTAGGTGTCATGAGCCTCTATACTAAAGTTGTAGCTACACTACATCGGAAAGGAGAATAATTATGAACACGATAAATATGAAAGAACAAATAGCATTTTTGAGAAAGCAAAAAGGTCTTACCCAAGAAGAACTGGCGAAGGCATTGGGAGTCACCAATCAGGCGGTATCCAAATGGGAATCGGGACAGAACTTTCCGGACATCCAATTATTGCCGGATATGGCAGAACTTTTTGAGGTTTCTGTGGATGAGCTTCTTGGTTGCAATTCCGAAAAAGGCTTAGGTGATATTTGCTTGAATCTGAAGGATTATTTTGCCGCATTGCCGGAAAGGGAATCCTTTGAAAATGTTTTTCGTCTGGCAGCCTTGTTGCACGAAATCGCAGTTACGGATGGATATAAGAAGTTTACACCATGGCAGAAAAAGGATTATTCTACAGATAGTATTTCCAATTGGGGACTTTCGGTCTGTTCAGAGCCGGAGGGCAGTACCGGTCGAATTGCGGACAGTGTATTTTTCTCCTATGGTAAGGAATTTCATACACCGAATATCTCACAGTTGTACGAATTATCTTTGAGCATGGAATGCTTTTCGGATCTGGCTGTGCTGAAAACCATGTATGCAATACAGGAATTGACAATTAGGGATTTTGACCTTTATGTAGCATTAGAAGATATTGCTTCCAAGGCGAATTTGCAACCGGAAGAGACGAAACAGGCCTTGAAGAAGCTGCCATTAACTGCGAAGGAGGACAACGGTAATCTATTATATCGTCTGGATGGAGCTTTTTCCCACATGCCGGCCCTGTTGACATTCTTGTTTAAGTTTCGGTAGTGAGCGGAGGGGAATCATGTATAGAACGGTTTCTCAAAATATGTGGAGATTTCATAAGTCTACTTTCCGTAGGTAGTAAAATATGCCTCATTAAGTTATGATAGGGGCATGGAGGTGAAAGGTATGAATCAATACGTTACCGGTGCAGTTATCAAAGAGTTACGTGAAAAGAAGAATATGACTCAGGCAGAACTGGCAGAGAAACTGTGTGTTTCGGCCAAAACCATATCTAAGTGGGAAACTGCAAAGGGTTATCCGGATATTTCTTTGCTGGAACCTATTGCGAGGGTTTTCGGAATATCTGTTACAGAACTGATTTCTGGAAATACCGTACAAAATGTGAATGTTTCGGCAAATATGTTGCGTTCAAAAATTTATGTATGTCCTATCTGCGGGAATGTCATTCACAGCATGGGAGAGGCGGTAGTACAGTGCCATGGAATATTACTTACACCATGTCAGGCAGAAGAGACCGATGAGAAGCATATGATTTTTATTGAATGCATTGAGGATGAGTATTATGTACGTATAGAACACGATATGACGAAGGAACACTATATTTCCTTTGTGGCAGCATTGTCTTCGGATAAAATACAAATGATTAAGCTATATCCGGAAGGAAATTCGGAAGCAAGATTTAAGATACGCGGGGTAAAAAAGATTTTATTTTATTGCAATAGGGATGGCCTATTTTCCTTGAATGTGGTGAAAGGAATTGATGATAAACTGAGTTCTTATGATGATGTAAATGAGCGTCGAGAGCTGGAAAAGATGGCAAGAAAGTTGCTTGGATAAAGTGTTAATAAATACAATAAAATTATAGTTGGGGAGTATCGTTTTCAGTTTTTTTGTGGTATAATAAAAAAGTTATTAGAGTATTATGAGCGGAAGGAAATGTTAGGAGGATTTTATGGAGTATCATGTAGCAAAAACAGGAAACGATGGAGCGTTAGGTACCAAGGAACAGCCCTTTTTGACGATTTCACATGCGGCTGAAGTGGCAGTGGCAGGTGATGTGGTTACGGTACATGCAGGTGTGTACCGAGAGTGGGTTAGTCCGGCAAATGGCGGTACAGAGGACGCCAGAATCATATATCAGTCTGCAGGTGACGGAGAGGTAGTGATTTCCGGTGCTGAGCCGTTGACCGGATGGGAAAATATGGGCGGTCAGGTATGGACTGCGGAAGTAGATAACAGTATTTTTACAGAGAGAAATCCTTTCAAGGAGGATTTGGCCGGGGATTGGCTTTTTAAGGGAGAATTTGTACCTCACTTGGGTGATGTGTACTTAAATGGTAAGTCCCTGTATGAGGCGGCATCCGTAGAGAAGGTGCAGAATCCGGAAGTTTGGCCACAGGCTAAATATGCAGAAGAGTCCAAGCTGGTATGGTATGCGGAAGCAGGAGAAAAGACTACCAAGTTTTGGGCAAATTTTGGAGATACGGATCCCAGAGAGGAAAATATCGAAATTGTGGTGCGTCCTTTCTGTTTCTGGCCTAAGAAGACAGGTTTGAACTACATTACCGTAAAAGGCTTTACCATTTGTATGGCGGCACCTCAGTGGGCACCTCCTACAGCATTACAGGAGGGTATGATCGGACCGCACTGGAGTAAGGGATGGATTATTGAAGACAATGAAGTATTTGGTACCAAATGTGTAGGTATCAGTTTGGGTAAGGATTTGGATGCAGGACATGACAGAGGTCCTAAAGGAAAGGGTAAATTTGGTACCCAGAGAGAGCAGGAAGTGATTTTCCATGCGCTGCAGGGCAACTGGCACAAGGACAATATCGGTAGCCACATCGTACGTAATAATGTGATTCACGATTGTGAGCAGGCCGGTGTGGTAGGTCATTTGGGTGGTGCTTTCAGTACCATTGAAGGCAATACCATTTACCATGTTCACCATAAGATGATATTCCACGGGGCAGAAGTGGCAGGTATCAAGTTGCATGCTTCTTTGGATACCCAGATTATCAACAATAAGATTTACGGATGCTATCGTGCGGTTTGGTTGGATTGGCAGGCACAGGGTACCAGAATCAGCAGAAATGTATTTTTTGACAATAAGTCAGAGGACTTCTTTGTGGAAGTATGTCACGGTCCTTATCTGGTAGACCACAATCTGTTCCTGTCCAAGATGAACTTTAGAAATTTATCACAGGGTGGTGCTTTTGTACATAATTTGTTTGCAGGAAGAATGGTGCTTCGTGAGGAGTTGTCCAGATGGACCCCTTATCACTTTGCACACGAGACAGCAGTAGCCGGTTACAACAATTTTACCGGTGGTGATGACCGTTATGTGAACAACCTGTTTCTGTTTGACGGGGATGAGGATACTACTGTAAAGCCCATGACTTTCTTTGAACATTTGCCCTTGCCGCCTCGTACAGAGAACAAGGAAAAGGGACAGATTATGGATGGTGTGCCGGATGATTCGGTTTGTTACCTGTATCCTTCAGGACTTTCCTCTTATGACAAATATCCTAACGGTACCGAGAAGAGTCCTTGGGAATATACGGAGGAAGAGCGTAAAGAGCGTATTGAAAAGTACGGCAGTATCTATCCTTTAGGACGTTGGGCGATTCCTGTGAAAATAAAAGGCAATGCTTACTTCGGAGGTGCCATTGGCAGTGCACACGAGCCGGATGCAAAGGTTTGCGCTGAAGCAGGTATCACCATAGAACTTTCCGAAAAGAAGGATAAGGTGATAGTGTGTATCAAGGATGCTGAGCTTCTTGGCGGGGAAGGTTCTGAACTTCTGTCTGCGGATACCTTAGGTGAGGCCTATCATGCAGAAATGGCTTATGAGAATCCGGACGGAAGCAATATTGTATTTGATACGGACTTCTTTGGCAAGAAACGTCCTGCCGGAAATGTAACACCGGGACCTTTTGAAGTAATGGGTGTGGATTCGTTAGAAAAAACGTTTGAGATATAGTGTGTTAAAGTGAAAAGAAAAGCAGCCCGGAATTTAATGGTTTCGGGCTGTTTTGATGTAATAGTGCTATGAAAATGTGGGGTGATTTCCAATTGAACACCACCCGGTAATAAGATATACTAGAGATAGCAGGAAACAGGGGGATGAAAATATGGATAAGTATTATACTCTGAACGATTTGGCATTGATGACCGGATTAACCACCAGAACACTTAGAAATTATTTGAAAATGGGTATACTTAGGGGCGAAAGAATTGACGGCATCTGGAATTTTACAGAAGAGGAAATCGCAGAGTTTTTTGATAACCCCTATGTGATATCCGGTGTACAAGCAAAGAATCGAGCCATAGTGTTTGATTTCCTGGCACAGAATAAGAAGCAGCATAATGAAATATGTACGATTATTGACTTGTACATAGAACAAAGAGAGGCAAAAGAGATTTCCGGATTTTTCTGTGAGAAAGTGGGAAAGAGAAATGAGGAGAGAATAAAAGTTACCTGCGAGAGAAATGGTGCTTATTTGAGAGTGATTTTAAGAGGACCTGCGGATTTGGTAATGGAAATTCTGAATGAGTACTATCATTTAAGTTAGATACTGGTAAAAATAGGAGGAGAGGTTTGTTATGGATTTATTACAGCTATATGGGGAAGTGGATGAGATACTAAATACCCTTGATTTTGATATATTATTTCAAGGCTTCTATAAGTATCGGTTTGCACTTTATAACAGAGAAGAAATTATCTTAGATGGTAAGGTAATGTCTTACCGGGAGGACTTTCGTGGCAACACGGCTAAAGAGTATGAAGGAGAGTATATTGCCATCTGGGATGTTGGGTTTGACCCGGTAGAGGATGTGGAGCGACTGGCTTACTGTCTGGTGCATGAGATGTTTCATTGCCATCAGTATACCCATAAGAAAGAGGGATATCCTAATGACCTTGACTTACTGAATTATCCGGAGGATGTGGGGAACTTTATAAGGAAGTATAATGAAAACCGTTATTTGGCAGAGGCTTATGAAAATAAGGATGAGGAATCGCTTCGTAAGTTTGCGTATATCAGAGCGAAGCGTTTCAAACAATATCCTGCCAGTCTTTCCCAGGAATGGAAGGTGGAAGGCTTGGAAGGCATGGCTGAATACATAGGACTGAAGGCTTTGGAGTGTATCAATCCGGTACGGTTTGAGAATGTGGTTGGGGATTATCTTGGGAAGTTGAGAGAGGAGAGTAATCTTCTATTTGATGTGAGACGGATTTCTTATTTTGTGGGAGCGATTTATTTCTTGTGCATGGAAAAGCTTGGCAGACCGGTAAGTTTTGAATGGAATAGTGAACAGACCATATATGAGCAGAATCCTATTGATAGTGACGGTTGTGTGGCAGAGGTGATAACTTACGATTTTATTGCTGACAATCAAAGGAAACGTATGCTGGAGAAAGAAGCTATACTTCAGGCACATATGAAGGCAGCAGAGTATATAGCGTGCAAGGGTATTATCTGTGGCTATGATCCCATGAATATGTTTCGGTTGAAGGATATGATTTATTGCAGTCACTTTATTCTCTTATATATTGATGGTGAAATGCGGACAATCAATTCAGAGGTAACACTGCGACTGGAAGAAGGTTCTAATCGGAATGTGGTAGGGTATTATGTGTAACAATAAAAACGACGAAGAACAGAGGATAATTAGGAGGTTTTTGTGGGATACGAGGTTTATTTACACGGCCAGATTTTAGGAACACATTCTTTTTTATTGAAGGGTGAATTTGTGCAGCCGGATGAGTATGCGGAGATTAAGCAGAAGTATTTCCTACCCGGTGGAGAGACCGGTACCGCAGCTACGGTTTTGGCTTCTTTAGGTGCGCAGGTAAAGATGGACGGTACCCATATCGGTACACAGGTGGCACCGCTGTTAAAGGAATTTTATAAGGATAAGTCGGTAGATTTGTCATCTTTATATTTTGATCCGGAGTATGAAGGATTGATGGATTATGTGGTGATTGCGGGGCTGGTGCGTTCGCCCATGGGATTTTTTCAGGCACTTTATGAAAGTGGAGAGAAACGCTGGAATATGCCGAAGGAAGAGGATATTGCAGGCTGTAAGGTGGTGGGTATCGACCCTTATTTTCAGGAGGAAACCCAGGCTGTGGCAGAGTTGTGTGTAAAGTACGGAAAGCCCTACGTAACTATCGACAGCAGACATGACAGCTTCCTTCATCAGAACTGTGCTGTTAATGTAGTATCTAAGGAATGTACCCATGCGTATTTGGAAGAAGGTTATAGCATGGAGGAAATCTTTGAGAAGCTGGTAGAAACATCGGATGGATTGGTAGTGATTACCATCGGCGAAAAGGACATGTTGTACGGACGAAAAGGGCAGCCCATGAAGCGTATGAAACCTTTTTATGTAGAGGTGAAAAGTACACTGGGTGCAGGTGATACCTTTAAGGCTGGCTGCGTGTATGGTTTGTTAAAGGGGATGACGGATGAAGAAATCGTACGTTTCGCAAGTGCTTGTTCAGCTATTGCGATTTCCAGATTCCCCCTTCCTTTAAATCCACCCACCATGGAGGAAGTGAAGTCCATGCTGGAGACCGGAAAACTGTAAAAGAACGTAAGTTAAAATAGGAGGATGCACATGACGGTTACAAAATGTTTACAGACAAAAGAGAATATTATCCGCATGGCGAAGGCAACGTTTCCTGAGAAAGGAATACCTCAGATAGAGGAGCTGACGGAAGGCATGTGTAATGTGGCCTATAAGCTTACCTATGAGGATGGTTTTCGGACCATTCTGAAGATTGCCTCGCCTATCAAAGAAGGTTTTATGACCAATGAATGCCATCTGATGGATGCAGAAGTGAAGGCGATGCAGTTGGTTGGAAAATATACGGATATCAAGGTGCCGGAAGTATATACCTATGACACTACGAAATTACTGTGCCAAGGGGATTATTTCTTCATGGAATGTATGGAAGGAGAAAACTGGATTACAGTGTATGACAGTCTTGGTGAGGAAGTGCTTGCGGGACTTCGTAAGGAAGTGGGCAAGGTACAGAAGAAGTTGACTTTAGTTTCCGGTGAAAAGTTTGGAATGCTGGGCGATACGGAGCATACATTTGATACCTTGTATGAATTTATACATTACCTGATCAGCAATGTATTGCAGGATGCAGAACGAAAAAATGTGGAAATAGGCATATCCAAAGAAGTGATGTTGGAGCGGCTGGCAAAAGACAGGGAGTATTTTGATGCAGTGAAAACACCGACTCTGGTACACTGGGATATGTGGGAAGGTAATATTTTTATCAAGGGCGGTGCCATCACAGGCATTATCGATTGGGAAAGAGCCATGTGGGGAGAATCCTTTATGGATGAACCCTTCAGACATCATAAGAGAAATCCTCAGCTTTTGGAAGGTTTTGGTGTAAGTGAACTGTCTGGGGAGGAACTTGGAAGAATTTTCTGGTATGATGTGTTGTTGTATCTTACCATGATGACAGAAGGGTTTTATCGGGAGTACGAAGATGATGGGCTGTATCATTGGTCTAAGTCGCTGCTTGAGGAAGTGTGGAAGAAATGACTTGGTATGTGATTCTCATGGGCTATAAGGAGATTCGCAACTGAAATCAAGCAGACTTACGTAAACTGTGCGATACTAATTTCAGAGCAAAGGAAAGGTGGCAGTCAAATGGACGAATGGCAGAAGCAGATACAGGTTTTGATACAGGAAATTGATAATTGTATTAAGAGAAAAGAGGATGAGAATTTAACGCTTTCGGCCCTTGCGAAGAAGCTTGGTTTTTCTGAGTTTTATGTATCGAGAAAGTTTCGGGAAGTGTCCGGGATGAGCCTGCGAGAGTATATGAGGCAGAGAAGTCTGGCGCTGGCCTTGAAGGAAGTCAGGGATACGGACAGAGGTTTGCTGGCCATTGCGTTGGATTATGGATTTTCTTCTCATGAAGCATTTTCCAGAGCCTTTAAGAAGGCATATGGAGTATCTCCGGGAGAATACAGAAGGAATCCGGTACCGGTCGTGCTTCGTACTGTGCTAAAACCTTTTGATTGCTACTTAATGGCTAACGGAGGTGTAAGTATGGAAAATACAACAAGTGATGTTAAGGTTTATTTTGTGACTATACCGGCGCACAAATTTCTGCATATCAGAAATTACGAAAGTATTGGATATTGGGACTTTTGGCAAAAGCAAAGTGTGATTCCGGGGCAGGATTGCGAGACGATTTGTGGATTATTGAACAGTATACCGGGTAAGCTGGATGATATGGGAGGCGATGAGCCGGATAGCGGTAGCGGTCAGGTGATGGCTTATATCAATGAGCCTACAGGAAGAATTTGCAGTTGGGGGATTCCTTTAGCGGAAGGTTATGGCGTGAGACTGCCGGCTGATTATAGCAAAGATGTGCCCAAGCAGATGCAACTTATGGATGTGGAAGAAGGTACATACATTGTATTTGAGCATGGACCCTTTGATTTCGAGACACAGAACCAGATGGTGGAGCAAAAGATTGAAGATGCTATGAAGAATTTTGATTATGCTTCTTCGGGGTATGAATTAGACACCACACAGGGCAGAGTGTTCTATTTTTATCATGATTGTAAACGTTTCTGGAAATATGTGAGACCGGTGAAGAAATTACGGTAAGATAAAACAATCCCCTTCAGTTCATCTGAAGGGGATTAGTATTTTCGAAACTATTTAATACTGCAACAACGAATCAACCTCCACCTCGAAAGGCAGCAAATCTAAAATATCAGCATGCATATTCACACCGGGATAGACTTCTATCAGTCTGAGACCTTTTTCTCCCAACTCAAATACACAACGTTCGGTAACATAGAGTACCTTTTGACCATTGGCACGGGCACGCTTTGCGGAAAAGCTGATGCCGGCTACTTTATCTACAAATTTGGGTAAGGATCCATTGTTTTTGATGGTAACCTTTCCGTCGTTTTCATCCACATCCAATCCCTTGGTGTTAAAGGTAAGACAGAAGACTACAGTGCCGGTTTTGGCAGTAATGTTGGCGAAACCGCCAATACCTGCATAGGTGCCGGGGCTGCGATGGGCATTTACATTGCCATGCTTGTCCACTTCGATACCGCCCATAAAGCAGATGTCCAAACCGCCGTTATTATATAAGTCGAACTGGTTGGCCATATCGTACACAGCATCCGCACCGATGACTGCACCGAATACCTTGCCGGAGGCGGGGAAACCGCCTACGCCGCCGGATTCTACGGTTAAGGTTACTTTGTCCAAGATACCGCTTTCACGGGCATATTTGGTAACGGTTTCGGGGATACCTACGCCGATGTTTACGATGTCATCTTCCTTTAATTCCATAGCGGCACGCTTACCGATGATATTACCCGCGATATTTACCACACTCTTGGTGGAGGTGCGGCTTTCTAGCATTTCACTCCAGTCCGTCCACTGGGAATAGGGGATTTCAAAACTACCGGTCAGGGATTCGAAAGCTGCATGTCTGGGCTGGGGCTTTACCATAACGATAGCATCTACCAGACAGCCGGGGATAATGGTATTACGGGGTCTGGAGGGACCGTTTACAATACGGTCCACCTGTACGATGACCTTACCACCATTGGCTTTCGTAGCCTGCGCGATGGAAAGGGCATCACCGGACATAAACATATCATCAAAGGTAATATTGCCTTTATAATCAGAAACGGTTCCTTTCAATAAAGCCACATCAAATTTGGGGAGCTTGTAATATAAGAATTCTTCCCCGTCCACATCCACTCGCTTTACCAAAGAATCATCATGGGAAATGGTATTGATACCGGGACCGTCTACCAGGGGGTCTACAAAAATATCCAAACCCACCTTGGACAGTGCACCGGGGATACCGCCGGCTTGTGCACGAATGGCATGGGAAATACAGCCCAAGGGAAGGTTATAGGCTTCAAAACGGTCTTCCAACACAAGCTTTTTGGTGCTAAACATGGCACCGAAATGTCCGCAGATGATTTTGTCTACGGCACCTTCTTTTATGTACATTTCTGCATTGCTTGTATCATCCCACACTCCAAAACCGGCACTGGAAACCATGGTCAGATGCTTTGGAGAACCGGTTGCTTTATATTTGCGATAAATGGCTTCGTGTAATGCTACCGGATTCTCTATTCCAAGGAAGGAATTCAGGCAGATTACATCACCATCGTTTATTAAATTGATTGCTTCATCAGAAGTCATGATTTGAACCATCGTATTGGCCTCTTTTCTTTCAAGTATCAATGGGTATATCATACCATTGAAAAAGGGGATTGGCAAGTGTTAGTGCGGAAAAGATAAGTATGGAAAGTGCCTGTTTCTTATGTTAAAATAGTAGTATGTAGAAAAACGAAGTATGCGTTAAAACATAAATTGCAGGAGGATAGTAGCATGGCAAATCCATATTTACCTAAGTGGGAGTATATACCGGATGGTGAACCCAGAGTATTTGGTGACAGAGTGTATATTTACGGTTCCCATGACAGGGCAGGTTCTATTACTTTTTGTGATAAGGTGCTGAAATGCTGGAGTGCGTCCGTAGATAATCTGAATGATTGGATTTGTCACGGAGATATTTTCCACGTGGCTGATGACCGGGATCACAAGTCGGATACGGACTGGACAACGGAAATCAATGATTTGTATGCGCCGGATGTGGTGGAAAAGGATGGAAAGTACTATTTATATGCCTATATTATGAACGGCAGAGGCTGCGTGGCGGTCAGTGACAGACCGGAGGGCCCCTATCGATTGCTTTCCAAGTATAAATACAATATTTCGGAGGAAATTACCTGCAACGGTTGGTTTATCGATCCGGGAGTATTGGTGGATGATGACGGACGTACCTATATTTATTGTGGGTTCGAACGATCCTTCCTGGCAGAAATAAACAGTGATAATATGTATGAGGTACTCGATGGTACCTGTATCGAGCATTTTATCCCGGTAGAAGACCGCCCGGAGGATGGCTTTGTGGGAAGGGAGACTTGGTTCTTTGAGGCCTGTTCGCCCCGCAAAGTGGGAGATACTTATTACATGATTTATTCTCCCAAACAAGGTAGTAGGTTGGCCTATGCTACATCGGATAAGCCTACCGGTCCCTATAAGTATCGCGGATATATCGTTGACAACGGAGTGGATTATCCGGGAGGAAATGACCATGGGTCCATTGCCTGCATCAATGGTCAATGGTACATCTTTTATCATCGAATGACTAACGGAACCATTATGTCCAGAAGAGCCTGTGTGGAACGGATAGAGATTTTGGAGGATGGTACCATACCTGCTGTGGAAATGACTTCCCTGGGCTTTCAGGATGCACTAAATCCTTACGAGATAACACCGGCAGAAATCGCCTGTGTACTAAAAGGCGGAGCCATTGTAACCGAAAAGAACGTATTTGAAAGAGTCATAACACAAATCAAAGAAGGCTGTATCATAGGTTACAAATATTATGATTTTGGGAAAGATTACTCCAGCAAGACCATGGAATTTGCTATGCAGGTATACGGATTGGGATGTGATTGCGATGTGCATATTCTTTTGGACGGAGAAGATGGGGAAGAAATCGGTAGTGTCCATGTAGGGCCGGATAGTGGTGTATTGACTACTATTGTAAAAGCGGTGACAGGACGACATGCCGTATTCCTAAAAGTAACAACAGATTATCAAGGATGGCAATGCGGAGAAATCAGTAGGCGGCCTCTGTTTGATTTGAAGCAGTTTGTATTTATGAAATAGTAGAGACAAAAATGCCCGGTTATGCAACCGGGCATTTTCAATGTCAATCCGTTCCGATGATATATGCCGTTTGAATCAGTGGTGAAAGAGAGAGTAGTACTCGTCTCATTCAAGGAGGTATTGATTCCGGAAAGGTCTTAGCAATATCAAAAGCCTGCAACCGATAACCGTATATAGATACGGGTAGCGGCCTTGGGAGAGAGGCACTATATTGCGTGCATCGGAAGGTATGTGTATTTCAATTATTAAATACATTATAGTAAACAAATATTACAGAAACAAGGTTTCGCAGACAACATACCGAATAGGTGTATAAGTGGCTGTATTAAGGGATAAGTTGCCAAATAAGTCTGCTAAGTTGCCGTTAAGGACAAAATGCCTATTTTGCCACCTTTACGGTAACTTCCTTGAAAATCTGCATGTTTCTGGAGCTGGTAGAGCTATTTGCTGAGGTGGCCCATTTCCAGTATTCTCCGGAATAAGTGGTGTAGTACAAATACTTAGTGGTGCCGGAAACTGTCTTCAATCTGTCTGCGGATGCATCATAGATAACCTTTGCAGCGTTAGAAGATGAACTGCGGATGGTGTCACCGGCATTGTCTGATTTGGTACCGATATATTTACCGTTATTGCTTAAGATAAAACCATTTTTCGTATCACCGGATGCCGTCCAAACTGCGTTAGCATTACTTAATTCAATATAACCGTTCTGGTAAGTAGTAGTATCGGTTACCAGAGGAGTCGTGTTGATGGTGACTTTTTGGGCACCTTCATCTCCGTTGTTGTTCAGGTGAGCAAGAGGAGCCCCACCAATGGTTTCTTCGCCGATTAACAAATATTTACCGCTGTTTTCAAAATTGTCTACCGGTACATAGATGGTCTTTTCTTCGTAAACCACAGGTGCATTTGGGGTAGGATTAGCAGGTGTCTTATTACTACTTGTGGTGGAAGAAGATGAGCTGGTAGATTCTTGCGTAATGCTACCGGTAGTAATCTCCTTCATAGCTGTTATTTTTATGGTTGCTTCCGGATTGGAAGAACCGGGAGCTGTAAAATTGCCTGCTGTGTCACTGTAACCGCAGATTGCACAGGTTCTTTTCGTCCAGCCTACAGAATCCGAAGTGGGCTGTGTGGTTGCACATGCAAAAGCATGATGGCTGCAAACAGGGACTTCTCTATAAATCCACATTTGTCTGGAGCTGGTTTCGCTATACTTGGAATCAATAAATTTCCACTGTTCCGTTCCACTGGTAGAGTAGTATAAGTACTTAATCGTGGAAGAATTGGTATGAAGTCTTACATCTGCTGCATTGTAAAACAGGTAAGCAGCCTCTGAGGAAGAACCTTTCACGGTATTGCCGGTTTCTCCGCCGATATAACGGCCGTTATTACTTAACTTATAACCGTTTTGGTCATCACCGGTAGCGGTCCATACCGCATTGGGGTTATTGAGGTAAATCTGGGAGTAGTTCACAGAAACATTTTCGGTTCCTTCGTTACCATTATTGTTTACATAAGCAATGGGTTCCCCATAACGTCCAAGTTCGCCTATCAGAAGATATTTGCCGCCATTTTCAAAGGAATCTGCTTTCTGATAAACCGTTCCCGTATTTGTAGGTAAGCTACCCGCATTGAAGGTAGTACCTGCAGTAGCACCGGGATTCAAATCCGTTCCGATGAAGTAAATACCGCTGGAAGAGGTAGTAAATGAAAGGGTAGTATTATCTTCATTCGGTGTGGCAGCAATCTTAGTCAGTTTCTTGCCATCCTCAGAAAGCTGATACACTCCTAAAATTAAGGTTGAATTTGGTCTGGGTCTGGGAAGTGAAATGTTTGCCGTGCGTGCTTTTCCATCGGAAGGTAAATTCACATGATATCCGGTATAATCATTTAATGCACCGGAAGCTGCTATGTAATGGTCACGATGGTCGGCTAATTCTATTCTTCTCACATGAGGAACTGCTTGTCTGTAAACATCAAGGTCTACTCGGAATCCATCTTTATAAATACCATCTTTATTGTAGGTTGAGTAATTAATTCTGTCCGGATAAATGGTGATAACCATGGCGGTATCAATACGGGTATTTTTCTTTGCAGTGTGAGAACCGGGATTTAAATAACCGGCACACAGATGCGTAAAGTTGAGTTTGACGTTAGTACTGTCGCATTCAGGTTTACCATTAACCATATGGGGGTTGCATGCTACAGGCATGGTAGAGCCTTTCTGGTAGGTATAATCACCCACTTCGTCATGGTTATGGTTATGACCAAAGAAAAACGCTACATCCATATTTTCGGCGACGCTGTTAATCGCGTCACACCATTCTAAAGCATGTCCGTTGTCATTGCGGCGGTCAAATAAAGGCTGGTGTGACATAATAAAGAGGGGCTTGCTTGGATCTAATTTAGCTGCTTGTGTTTCAAATGCTTTAATGGTTGCAGTAACAGCTTCATCACTATTGAAGCCTGAAGAGTAGCGGTCATCGGTTGATAAATCCGCCATGCTCAAATTGTAAATATAATAATTGGATTTACCATCCAAACCATATACAAATCCGCTGGTTTTACCGCCTTCTATATTTTTTTTGTCTTCCGTTGTTACTATGGGATGGATATTACCATTTTGGTCCCGGGTATTGAATTTGTCCGAATAACGGTCATGGTCGGACCATACATAGTTCACAGGGATATTACCAAATACAGATTGAATGGTATCAGTGATTGGTGCGGTTTCGCAAAAATACTTTGGCTTATCGCCGCTATCTTCACATACGGAGAAGGCGTCTCCGGAACTGGTAACAGTGCTGATGGGAAGCCCGGAATTTTTAATACCGGTCATCACAGAGCGAAGAAAATCGGTCTTGTATGCTTCGTTAAGTTGTTGCTCAGAAGCGTTTGCGGGTGGCTGGTTTACGTGAAAGTCCGCAAATACCACAGCGGCGTCTATCACGTCTGTTTTTGCACCTTCACCGGCATGAACCGGGGTACTCATGGTTAAGAGTAGCGCCAATGTCAAAAGCAGGGAAGGAATAAGGCGTTTCATTCGTTTCATAATAATTATCCTCCGTTTGTACGAATTGTTACATAGGTAATTATAGATAAGAAAAAATACAGAAACAAGGATTGCGGAATGACAGACCGTTTAGGAGGATAAGGCGTCGTATGAAGGAATAAGCGGTATGATAAAGGGAGTAAGTTGCCATTTTCTGTTTTGAAACAAAAACATGGCATCTTGGTAGTCAAATATGCCAACTTAGTGTTGACAAAGCAATGCTGTTAAGCTAAGGTTAAGTTAAGAGAAGTTGTTTGTGTATTTGACATTAAAACAGGGAAAGGAACAGCTATGGAACGTAAGAAAATCTGTATTATTTCCGGTGAAATGAAGGGGGATTATAATGATGATTATATGTTGGGAGCAGAGTCCCGTGCCAATGAGCTGGAATATCAGACAGTCACCTTTTCCATGCTTTCCCAAGGAACTGTTGATACCAATAAAGAAGAATGCATATACTCCTACATAAATTTTGATGATTACGCAGGAGTGATATTCAATGAGCATTCCTTTTCGGCACATAAGCACCTGGCACGCAGTGTGGAAGGACAGATTAAAAAACAGTGCAAGGTGCCGGTGGTAACACTGGGACAGTCCAATGTATCCGAGGATTGTTTTGTGCTGGATAGCATGAGGGATTTTGAGGCAATCACAGAGCATCTGATACTGGTGCATGGTTGCAGGAGAATCTATTTCCTGGGTGGAAATAAGTCAGACAGAGGACGTCGTATCCAAGGGTTTAAGAATGCGGTTATTACCCATGGATTGTGCGAGGAAGAGTGTATAAGCCTGTACGGAGGATATTGGACGGATTGTGCAGAAAAGCTGGCAAGAGACATTGCCAGTGGTGATGTGGAGATTCCGGAAGCTGTGGTTTGTATTACGGATATTGTGGCATTTGCATTGATAAAGGCGTTGTTCCGACAGGGAATCCGTGTGCCGGAGGACATCCGCGTTTGCGGCTACAATGCTCATCCCTGTGCTTTTAATAGTTTGATTTCCGTGACGACCTTTCCGGTTCGGGCAAAGGAGTGCGGTGCGAAGGCAGTAAATCGTCTTCATGAATTGATTACAGGCAAGAAAGAGACGATGAAAATGCGCCCCCCATCCTCCCTTATTACGGGAAAGAGTTGCGGATGCGGTACACAAAGTCCGGCCAATTTGAAATTCCGCCTGTTAGAGGCTGAGAGGGAAGAACAGCAGGAGATGTATTTCCGCAACGGCAAACTGGAGGAGGCTATCATGGATGCCAAAACAGTGGAGCAAATGCGGGATATTGTGCGTGACAGGGAATATCTGATTCCCTATAGAAATCTGTTATCAGTGAATCTGTTAAATAACAACGGAGAAATCTGGTGTCAGTATATGTCTGGTAATATAGTGACCGGAGGCGCGGAACGGGTCAAGAAGGGAAAGCTGTTTCCGGAAAATAATCTGCCGCCGGACAGCATTAACAATTTGCATGTTGTACCCTTGGTTTATAATGGAGTAAACTACGGATATGTGATAGTAGGATATACGGAACCATTAGTATATAATAAGCATTTGAGGAGCTTTTGCCATTGCCTGGCACTTTGGTGCAAGGTGATGGGAAGCGGTCTGGTTGATGTAAGTTCTGAAGAAGAAAAGTCACAAACCTTATTCAACCGGGAAGCACTTGGTATAAAATCGGAAGCGTCTAAAACGACAGATGTGGTTTTTGGTAAGAAGAATAATCTGATGCATAAGCTGAAGCTGGAAAATATTCTGTATTTTGAAGCGCTGGATAAAAAGGTTTATGCCATTACGAAAAATGAAACATACGAGGTGAACCAGAGACTGTTTGAAATAGAGGAACTCTGTGCCGACAAACGATTTATGCGAATATCCAAATCTGTAGTCCTGAATCTGGACAGAATCAGCAGTGTTAAGCTGGAGGAGGACAGGAGCTGCAAGGTAATTCTGACACCACAGATGTCAGTGCGGGTGTCGCGTGCTTACATAAAAGAGTTTCGAATGAGACTGGGTATGTGACAGAATATAGTTGTGCATTATTACAGTTAATGATAAAATGCATAATTGTAAATTAATATACACACAGGAGTGAAGAAATGGAAAAGAAAAAAGGGAAAAAAGTACTACTGATAGCAATTATTGCAGTAATACTGGTTGTAGCTGCTGTAATCACCACTGTTCTGCTGATGGGCGGACATCGTGTGATTAAAGTAGATGACATGGACGGTTAGGTGACTTTGGAAAGAGGGTCTGCAGAAAAAGATATTGTAGAAGGCATGAATCTGAAGTCCAAAGATATGATTACCACAGGTGAGGATGGTTTGTTGGAGTTGCTGGTAGATACGGATAAGCATATTCTGGCAAAGCAGAATACCTGTTTTGAGATTGTTTCCAGCGGTAACGAGAAGAAGGGTAAACTGAAGATTAAGCTGGCATATGGTTCTTCTTTGGTTGAGATTGAGAATAAGTTAAATGAGAATTCATCCGTGGAGGTGGAAACACCCAATGCCAGTCTTAGTGTAAGAGGTACTACTTTTGAAGTAAGCTACTCTGAGGAAGAAGAGAATACCATAGTAGAGGTTACCGATGGTGTGGTAGAAGTAAAAGTCGGTGACGAGAAGCAGAAGGTGAAAGCCGGTCAGATTGTAAATGTTTCAGAAGAGGGTATCGTAGTTGCGTATAAGGAATTTATGTACAACAACGTACCTGCATTTCAGATTGGGCATTCCGAAAACGGTAAAATCTATGATGTTTACATGAAGGAATTGAAGGATTGGAAGTATGAAGTGTCTGAGATTAACGGTACGATCATAGACGAGATGGTTAAGGACGGAATCCGAATTCGTTATTTAGTAGAATCGAAGGAAGAAACGGAAGATAATCTGGAATACTTAGAGGAAGCCGGTTACTTAATGAGCAGAGAGACTCTGACCAATGACGATGGGGATGAGGTTTTGTATGCGTTAAGCGGATCGAAGGATGCGGATGGAGATTTAAATGTATCTTACCGCTATTATAAGGAATTGCCCAATGATATGTATGTCTATATCAATGTATTCTCCTTAGAACGTCCTAAAGTAGTGGGTACAAAGGATAAGGAAGACTATTTACCATTGACCAATGATTGCTATTTCTTCTTAGGTTTGCCGGAAGGAGTAGAAGAGCCGAAGACGGAAAGTTCAGCAAGTTCCGGTTCGGAATCAGAGGCACCGAAAGGGGATGTAGAAGTATCTATCCCTGAGGCAGAGCCTGAAGTGACAGAACCTGAAGAAATTGTAGTTTCGGATACTTTTGAACTGAGTGCAGAGCCTATATTCGAGCTGGAACCGGTAGACCCTGAAAAAATGATTGCGGCGGATGAAGTCCCCAATTTATTTAATGGTGAAGTGACTTTTGAGGAGTTACAGTATGCTATCAGAGTTAGGGATTATTCACGTATGAAGCAAAGTCAGGATACCATTAAAAATGCATTGGAAATCATGTGTTATGAACCGGAGATTGCGGGCGTATACAGTCCCTTGAAGGGTACAAAGTATTCCTATGATGCAGAGCATTTGAATCGTATTTATTCAGTGATTACAACAT
Organism: Lachnospiraceae bacterium; assembly: GCA_017520425.1. Classification (GTDB taxonomy): domain Bacteria; phylum Bacillota; class Clostridia; order Lachnospirales; family Lachnospiraceae; genus Acetatifactor. The sequence continues at coordinate 31,008 of JAFXFO010000042.1, forward strand.
TCTGGATTGTGGATGAGGTTCTTCCCGAGGGGGCTACCTGCCCTTGGCCTGAAAATATATTAACACTTGTGCCGGCTTCAGGGGTTCAAGAGGATAAGAATTATGCAAGAATTATCAGGATTTATTATGGGGAAGAAGAAAATGATATTTGTGTAGATTATAATTTCAGACAAAACTATAATGCAGAAGGAACAAGATATTGTGAAGGAACATGCTGTATCCATTTTGCAATTGATGAAGAAACCGGCAAGTATAGGTCGAATTTCATAATGCAATATGACTGTCGCGATGTATACCCGGAATAAGGAAGGAGATTTTTTATGGAAAACAAGAATTTTTGCACCAATCCGATTATTAAGAATATTTACACAGCGGACCCTGCACCCATGGTGTACGGAGATACCTTGTATCTTTATGTAACTCACGATGAAGATGAGTTGATTAATGACTTTTATACCATGTTTGACTGGAGATGCTACTCTACCAAGGATATGGTGAATTGGACCGACCATGGCAAGATTTTCTCTTTGGATGATATCGAATGGGCGGATGACAGAGCTTGGGCACCTCAGGCAGTGGAACGTAACGGTAAGTTCTATTTGTATTGTCCGGTACATAAAACAAATGGTGGTATGGCCATTGCAGTAGGTGTTTCAGACAGCCCTACCGGACCTTTTACGGATTTGGGATATCCTTTGGTGGATGAGGGCGACTGGAATGATATCGACCCTACCGTATTTATCGATGATGACGGTCAGGCATATTTGTATTTTGGTAATCCGGAGCTTCGTTATGTGCTTTTAAATGAGGATATGATTTCCTACAATCAGGAAGTGGGAGTGGTTAAGATTCCAATGACGGTAGAATCCTTTGCAAAAGGTAGTCATTTTACCGGAACTACTTATGGCGAAGGACCTTGGTTCTATAAGAGAAACGGTCTTTACTACATGGTTTATGCAGCATTTGGCGAGGGTAAGAAGGATGAGCATCTGGCATATTCCACATCCGAATCACCTATCGGCCCTTGGGTATACGGTGGTGTACTTATGACGGAAGAAGGTGGTGTGTTTACCAATCATCCCGGTGTGGCTGATTTTAAGGGACATTCCTACCTGTTTTATCATACAGGCGAACTTCCGGGAGGAAGCCTGTTCCACAGAAGTGTATGTGTAGCTGAATTTACCTACAATAAGGACGGAAGTATCACTACCATTCCGAAATGTGACGGTGTATACGGAATTGAATAAAACGGAACAAAAAGAGTCTTTTCGAAAAGACTCTTTTTCGTTATAATGAAGGTATGATTTTATGAGATGTCAGGAGTAACAGGCATGAAAAAAAGAATGTTATTTATCTATAATCCTAAAGCGGGGAAAGCATTGATTCGAAATAAGCTTGCCGATATACTGGATATTTTTGCAAAGGCTGATTATGAGATTACCATACATCCCACTCAGAGAGCCGGAGAAGCGACACAGGTGATAGCGCAGGGAGAAGATGAGTACGATTTGCTGGTGTGTAGTGGTGGTGATGGTACCCTCAAGGAAGTGGTGAGCGGTGTCATGAAGAGGGAATTGCATATTCCCATTGGATATATTCCTGCAGGCAGTACCAATGATTTCGCACAAAGCTATAAATTGCCCAAGAATATGCTGAAGGCAGCCCATATCGCAGTGGAAGGCAAGGATTTTGCCTGTGACGTGGGAAAGTTTAATAAGAATACATTTGTTTATGTGGCGGCATTTGGTTTGTTTACCAATGTAACCTATGAGACCGACCAGGATGTGAAAAATGTCTTGGGACATATGGCATATGTATTAGAGGGAATGAAGAGTCTTGCCAGCATACCTTCCTATCGTATGAAGATTACATATAAGGATAAAGTGATAGAAGATGATTTTATGTTTGGGATGATTACCAATGCGGTATCTGTTGGTGGTTTTAAGGGGATTACCGGCAAGCATATTAAGTTGGATGACGGAGTATTTGAAGTGACCTTGATCAAACGGCCCAAAACCATCAAGGCATTGAATGATTTGATATGGTCTCTTGTAAACAGGGAGTTTGATGCGGATGATATGTACTTTTTCCGGACCGGAAGATTGGTTTGCGAATCGAAAGAAGCGGTGGCCTGGACTGTGGATGGAGAAAACGGAGGAATTCATTTTGAAGTGGATATACAGAATCTGAATAAAGCAATCTGTATCCGTGTAGAAGAATAGATTGCAACTATTTTAGGATAGTAATTTACAAAAAAATACAAGAAGTATTGTGACAATTTTGTTTTTGTGATAAAATAGTTTTATTATATGATTGTGAGAAGGGTTATTGAAGGTAAAAGGGCAAAATAACAAAAGGAGAAAGACGTGATAAAACGTCGAGGGGGTAAGCATGAAACTAAAAGTAAAGTTATTAGTAATTCAGGTTTATGTTATTTGTGTATTATCTATTTTATTATCAGTGGCCGGTATTAATGCAGTAAAGAATACGATGTATGCGGATGCAGAGGATACCTTGCAAATGGCGGCAATTGGCTTTGACGGGGATGTGAGTTATTTAAAGGGAGCCCAAAATGCGGTAGAAATCGCTGTATTTGAAGGTGATACGGTGAAGGAAGCTTCTTTGACAGCCTTGAACGGAATGAAAGCAGATGCAGAGGTTCTGCAGTCAGTGCAGAATGAGAAAAAAACTCATTTTGTAAAAGAAATGTTAGTCGGAGGGCAGGAATATTGCGGACTATATATGTCTACTGACGACGGAATGGTATTAGCAATAGAATCCAATGTTTATATTTCGGATAAGCTGATGGACTTTGTTAAGCTGTTTGTGGGAATTTCCGCCATGGTAACCGTTATTTGCGGTGTGGCATTGTGGTTGATTACTGGACTTATTGTAGGCAGAGTAAATCGTGCAAGTGACATTATCAAGTCCTTGGCAGAAGGTGATTTGACGAAGGAAATCAAGACCTATCCCGGTGCAAAGGAAGAAACCAATGTAATCTGTAATGATGCTGCATCTTTAAGGGAGTCTTTGCGTAGTATGGTAGAGGCCATTAAGGAAGGCGCGGTTCGTTTGGATAACAGCAGTGATCAGTTCAAGGAACATTTTTCAATCATCAATACTACAGTGGAAGATGTGAATACAGCTATTGACGAGATTGCCCAGAGTGCAAGTGCATTGGCAGATGATGCCATTGGTATGACCGGTCGCGTATCGGATATGGGTGATGCGATTGACAGCAATAACAACAGTATTATTAATCTGGAGAACGTGGTTGATAATATGAATGCTGTTTCCGAAAAGGCAAACGAGTTACTGGAAGGTTTGTCTAAACTGAACGGTAAAACCCAGGATGCTATTAAGGTAGTAAGTGAAAAGACCCAGGCTACCAATGTTTCCGTTGATAAGATTAAAGAAGCTGTAAATATGATTCAGTCCATAGCCGGACAGACCAATTTACTTTCTCTGAATGCTTCCATAGAAGCGGCAAGAGCAGGAGAAGCCGGTAGAGGATTTGCGGTAGTTGCGGAAGAAATCAGACAGTTGGCTGACAGTTCTGCCAGCAGTGCGAGCGCTATTGAAGAGATAATTGTGGAATTGTTGGAGAATTCCAATGATACTGTGGTGAAGATGAAGGATGTTACAAAGAATTCGGAAGAAGAGGAAAAGAGTCTTGTAGCAACCAAGGAAGTGTTCCGACAGTTGAAGGAAGAAGCAGAGACGGTTTCCCGTGCAACTCTTGATATTGCAGCACAGATGGATACCCTGGTTGATGCGAAGGACGGTATTGCTTCAACAGCCAGCAATCTGTCGGCGGTATCAGAAGAAAATGCCGCGGCTACGGAAGAAACTTCCGCATCCATGCAGACCTTAAAGGCAAGCATTGAGGAGTGTGTTGTAGAAGTGGATTCTTTGGCAGATATGAGTAGAGATTTGTCTTTAGAAGTGGCAAAGTTTAAGTTATAAATGGAAAACCCTTTTCGGTATAAAATCGAAAAGGGTTTTTTTAAAATATTTAAAATCCGTCGAACCAATTGATTTTTATGACGACTATATAATTGACATGTTAAAAAGAAAGCTTTCGGAGAAACAAATGATAAAAGAAGAATTGGTAGAATATGCAGATTACCTGCTAAAGGCAGCACTGGGCAAAACACAAAATATAACGGAGGCGGAGGAGTTGGTACAGGATACTTTGTTAGGAGGTTTACTGGCAATAGCACAGGGGAAGGAGATTATAAACCCTGAAAGTTTTCTAATGACTATTCTGAACCGCAAATTCTATGACAGACTTCGTAAAAAATATCGAATGCCTGTGGTAAGTATGGATATCGTGGCGGATATTCCGTATGTTGACCAAGGGTTAGAAGCATTGGAACAATCAATAGATGCAGAGAGTATTCGACGATGTCTGGCAAATCTGACGCAAATTTATCGTGAGGTTATGGTGAAATATTATATGTACGGTCAATCCGTAAAACAGATTTCCCATGACTTAAACGTACCGGAGAATACCATAAAGAGTCGTCTGGATGTAGGGAGAAAGCATGTTAGAAAGGATTTTGATATGAATAGTTTTGAAAAGCAAAGTTATGAGCCGGAATATTTATGGATGTCGAATAGCGGACATCTTGGAACGGATAATGAACCTTTTTCACTGGTGGGAGATGACAGAATCACCATGAATTTACTGATTTTAGCATATGAGAAGCCGGTTACGATTCCGGAACTGGCCAAGGCCATCGGTATTTCAACCACTTATATTGAGCCCATAGTGGAGAAACTGGTAAAGGGCGAGTTAATGAAACTGGTGGCAGATAAGGTCTATACGGATTTTATTATTTATACGCAAGAAGATAGAGTAAGAAATTTTGAGGCAGAGAAGAAACTGGCCGAGAAGTTATATAAGGATATTTGGAAGATTGTAGAACAGGGATTAATGGAATTACAGGAACAGGAGTATTATCAAAAGCAAAATAATTCCCAAAAGAGGAAGTTAGATAGCTTTTTCGTTACCCGTACACTGCAAAGAGCCGTTAATCATATTCGGGATGAGGTTTGTGGCGGAATGCAACCTTTTGAAACTTATCCGGACAGACCCAATGGCGGAAAATGGTATGCTATGGGAAACCAATATTCTAAAGAAGATATGGAACATTCCGATTATACTAAATATTACATTAGCGGAGAACGTATCAATGGTCAAAATGATTATCGGGGCTGCAAACATGTTTGTATATGTGAATATGATTCTTTATTAGGTTTGTCACAAATGGGATATCAGCCCCTTTCTACGGATGATATGTTAAATATGTTGTTTGCCATCCATTCGGAAAGTGAAGAAGATTTGAAAATAATCAACCCCAAATGTTTTGAAAGTATTCCGAAACTTAAGAAGCTTGGGATTTTAGCTGAAGATGCAACGGGAAAAACAGTAGTGGATGTGCCGATTATCGGTTGGAATGATCGTTTCAGCTTCTACAATCTCTCTGAAAAATATGATGAAATGATTCGGGAATGTTTTGGCGAACAGATAAGGGGATTGATGAAGGGAGCAATCAAATTACCCGGGCATCTGAAATCCGTGCCGGATTGGCAAAGATATATGGAATGCTGTAGTAAATTTCCTATGTTGGTTGTTTGGAATGCCTATGAAAATGGTTTGTTTCAGGCAGGATATGATTTGCAGGACAGCCCTGCACCTGCAATGTTTTTAGCATTGGAATAGATAAAAATTGTGCGAGTACAGTAGTGGAGATTAAGGAGATTGCGAAGCAATTCTCCCAAGCGGATACGCGGGTATCCGCTTTTTTATTGCCCCAAATACTGTTCCCTATACTTACTGGGAGACAAACCGGTATTTTTCTGAAAGGTTTTGAAAAAGTGGGCATAGCTGGAGTATCCCAGTTTATCCTGTACCTGTGCTACTGTGTAACCTTCTCGAAGTAAGGATTGGGCAGTGGCAGTTTTTTGTAGGGTAATATATCTGCTGACAGAAATATGGGCATGTTTCTTAAACAATCTGGATAGGTAGTCAGGGTGCAAATAAAAATGTGTCGCCAAGTCGCTGACGGTCAGATTTTCATATATATGTTCCTGTATGTAGGAAATGATTTCGTTGATTCTGTGCTGTGTAGCGGAAATAGGTGGTTGTTTATTGGTCTCGGGTGAAATTTCATTTATCATATTGTTTAAGGTAGAAAGCAAATCAAAAAAACAGGATAAAGCTTCCGGAGCAGTATTGGAAGAGAAGGACAGGAGTCGGTCCAATTCCTGTACCCATTTTTGACGCTTGGCATGATCCGGTGTCAAAAATATGGGAGAAGCACTTTTTCTAAGATAAGAAAAAGAATCATCCTTATGGCAAAATACTTCCTCCAGCCATTGCATATTGATACTCAAAATATAACGTTCATAAACCTTGCCTGCTTCGTGATAAAGCTGGTGTACACAAAATGGAGGGATAATGATTAAGGTACCGGCAGGAACTGCAGAGACGGTATCATTTAGCAGCACATCCGGCAGATCTGAGAGTGTAAAATAAAGCTCCACAGCATCGTGGGAGTGAGGGCCTACCGGGGAATCTGTATAGCTGTTTCGATAGACCATATCAAAGGGGGCCGGAACAGGAAATGTTAAAACATTTTTAGAATTTTTCAAGTGTTCTTGCATTCTACAATCACCTCAATTAGAGTCGGAAAAATACATAAATCAAGTATTATATATACATATTATTTCATCTGGATATTTTTTACAATAGGATTAGTTAATATTTGGGTAGGAATTGTACCATGAGGATAAAGCCGGTGAGAGTGAGGTAATTGTAATGAAAAGGGTAGGTATTATCGGTTGTGGGAATATAGCGCAGGTTCATGCTTGGGTGTTACAGGATATAAAGGATGCAGAACTGGTGGCTGTATGTGATACAGATATCGCCAAAGCACATGAATTGTCGCAAAAGTGGACGGCTGGTAAGGCTATGGTTTTTACAGATTGGCGAGAGCTATGCCTAACAGAAGTGGACGTGGTCCATATTTGTACGCCTCATCATTTGCATGTTCCCATGGCACTGGAGGCATTAAAACAGGGAAAGGCTGTGCTTATGGAAAAGCCCTGTGCTATTAGCCGGGAAGAATTTGAACAGTTGAAGGAGATGGCAAGCCGTAAGCCGGGGAAACTGGGATTTTGCTTTCAAAACCGCTATAACGACACCACATTATTAATGAATGATTTGGTCTCACAGGGCGTAATCGGTGAGTTGACAGGCGGCAGAGCTTTTGTGACTTGGCGAAGAGATGAGGCATATTATGAGGGCAGTGATTGGAAAGGGAAGCCCTGTACAGAAGGCGGAGGCGCACTGATTAATCAATCCATACATACCCTGGACTTGCTACTGCATTTTCTGGGAGTGCCGAAACAGGTTCAAGCTACTATGTCCAACCATCATTTAAAGGGGAAAATAAGTGTGGAGGATACGGTAGAAGCATGGATGGAGTTTAAGGACGGAAAAAGGGCCTGTTTCTATGCTTCCAACGGCTATGTGACAGATGCGCCGGTGATTTTAGAACTACAGGGTACGGGGGGACGGATTACCATGAATGGGCCGGAGGTGGCCGTATGGACACCTGATGAAGGAATCAGACATATTCTTTGTGAGCAGAAGGACGGTATCGGCAAAGGATATTGGGGCTGTGGCCATGAAGCTTGTATCAATGACTTCTATCGTTGTTTGGAACAGAAAGAAACCTTTCAAGGAAATATAGCCGGTGTGGAAAATACATTTGATACCATGATGAAAATATACGAAGCAGCAGGTGGAAAATAAGAAAAGGAGAAGAAAGATGGAACAGGTAAGATTAGGAATTATCGGAATCGGTGGAATGGGCACCAATCATGCGTTCAGCATTATTGAGGGCAAAGTACCTGAAATGGTACTAACGGCAGTAGCGGATAATCGCCAAAGCCGCTTGGACTTTGCCAAAGAAAAATTCCCGAAGAGTGTAAAGGTATTTGGAAACGGCAGGGAATTGATAGAGTCAGGTGCTTGTGATGCGGTGCTAATCGCAACCCCTCATTATTTACATCCCGAGTTTGTGATTTACGCATTAGAGCACGGAGTACATGCCATCAGCGAAAAGCCTGCCGGTGTGTATACCAAGCAGGTGAGAGAAATGAATGAAGTGGCTGAAAAAAGTGATGCGGTATTTGCCATCATGCTGAATCAGCGGACCAATTGTGTGTATCGGAAGCTTCATGAGATGATAGAGAGCGGTGAGTTGGGAGCAATGAAGAGAGTAAACTGGATTATCACGGACTGGTATCGTACCCAGAGCTATTATGATGCGGCCGGCTGGAAGGCTACATGGGACGGAGAGGGCGGTGGTGTACTTTTGAATCAAAGCCCCCATCAGCTGGATTTACTGCAGTGGCTTTGCGGATTGCCGGTTAAGGTAAGAGCTTTTTGTCATGAAGCAAAGTGGCATGATATTGAGGTGGAAGATGATGTAACTGCATATCTGGAGTATGAAAACGGTGCTACCGGTGTATTTGTAACTACTACCGGAGATGCTCCCGGAACCAATCGTTTGGAGCTGACCTTTGAAATGGGTAAGGTGATTTGTGAACATGATAAGCTTATTTTATATAAGCTGGCAGAGAACGAAAGAACCTTCTGCGCTACGGAGCCCAACGGCTTTAAGAAGCCGGAAATGACCAGAATAGAGGTAGAGACGGATGGTCAGAATGAACAGCATATCGGAGTGTTAAAGGCCTTTGCAGACAGGATTCTGCATGGCGGCAAGCTGGTGGCAGAAGGTGTAGAAGGCATCAGGGGATTGACCTTATCCAATGCCATGCATTTGTCATCATGGTTGGATAAAACCATTGAGCTGCCTTTTGATGAGGAACTGTTTTTGCAGGAGTTGAATAAAAAGAGAGCACTGTCAAAGAAGAAGGAAGATAAAGGCGTGGTTTTTGATACCACAGGAACCTATTAAGCAGGGAGGATAAGAGAGAATGAAATATTTAATATCAGGCTTTGCCGATGAGATAGCACAGGATTTGACTACACAGCTGGAGAATCTGAAAAAGCTGGATATGCATTACATGGAGATGCGAGGTGTGGACGGTAACAATCTGATTTTCCACACTCCGGAAAAGGTGAAGGAAATCAAAAAAAGACTGGATGATGCAGGAATTTCCTTGTCTGCGCTGGGTTCACCACTGGGTAAAATAGGAATAGAGGATGCTTTTGAGAAGCATTTTGAGGATTTTAAGGGTGCCGTAGAGATTGCACATACGATGGAATGCAAGAATATCCGTATGTTCAGTTTCTATATCCCGGAAGGCCGTGCTAAGGAGTATAAGGGAAAGGTGTTTGAACGTCTGGGACTGTTTGCAGACTATGCTAAGGCAAACAATGTGGTTCTTCTTCACGAAAATGAAAAGGGCATCTACGGAGAAAAGGCATTAGAGTGTAAGGAGATTATGGATGCTTTTCGTGGGGAGCATTTCAAAGCCATATTTGACTTTGCTAATTTTGTGCAGGCAGAACAGGATACCCTGGAGGCTTATGAGCTTTTGAAGGAGGATATCGCTTATATTCATGTAAAGGATGCAATGAAGGCTACCGGTCAGGTGGTGCCGGCCGGCATGGGAGACGGTAATGTGGAAGTAATACTTAGAAAGCTGTACACAGACGGTTTTGCGGGTTACTTATCATTGGAGCCGCATTTATTTAACTTCACGGGATTTGCCGGATTGGAAAAGGGGAATGCAGACATCGGCGGCGGGCCGGCAAAGGTTCTAAGCGGTGAAGAGGCTTTTGCACTGGCTCATGCATCTTTGCAGAGTATATTGAAGAGGGTGTAATAAGCAAAACTTGACGAATATTGAAAATATATGTAAAATAATAGCAATGCCGTATTATTATTGGGAGAGAGACGGTGTTGCTATTATTTTTTTATGAAGGAAGAGGATGCGAATGAAGAGATTGTTAAAGAGACTGGAACTGATATGCCTGGTATTGATGCTCAGCTTATCCATGACAGCTTGCGGAGAAAACGAAGAGAGAGAGACTTCCAAGATTTCCAAGGAGGAAAAGTCTGACAAAAAGGATAAGGACAAGGACGATGATGACGAAGAGGATGAAGATGAAG